>RHGE01000171.1 GCA_004296775.1 Marinilabiliaceae bacterium JC017 | reverse complement strand
CTTATCTTTTCTAATCGAAATTCTTCGCCAAATAAATGGTTTGTTCCTGTTTTTTTATACATGAAATATCAATAATATTATTGTTCCTAAGATACTAATTATTCTCATAATATATTGACCTGATGTATGTTAATTTTTAGAGATTGCCATTATTTCATTGTGATTTCGTTTGCAAAGAAAAAGCAAACCAATATCCTTTTCTTTGATGTATGTCAAAAACGCTTATCCTTTCCGAATACGACTTAGTGTTTCCTGGGTAATACCTATCATTGAAGCAATATGACCAAGTTTAGCTCTTTTGATTATCTCGGGGGCTATTGCCTTTAAATATTCATATTTCCCTTTTGCATCTTTTTTATTCAGGTTCCGGGTTCGGATGTCATTATTCACAAAGGCTCTTTTTATTAATGAAAGGCTGAAGAATAAAAACTGTGGAAATTGGTTGAGTTTTTCATAGTTGCTTTTTGATATATAAATAACCTCCGAGTTTTCGCATGCTTGTAAATATTCATTGGCACAAGTGTTTTGAGAAAAACTTTGCAGAGCGGTAAATATTTCCTTTTCAGTGTATATCCAAATGGTAATTTCTTTTCCGTTGTGAACATGGTATTTTCTAACCATACCGGATTTCAAAAACCAGATTTTATTGCAACGCTTACCGGATTCGAGAAGGTGTTGATTTTTTAAATAGGTTTCGACTTTGGCGTAATTATTTAGCTTCTCAAGAACTTCTGAATCAAGTTTTACAGTTGATTCGATACGATTAATCAGTTGATGCATGTTTAATGAAATAAACAGCATAATCCCATTGCTTCATTTATGAGCGAGGCGAAGCATATGGATTATGTGTGCAATTGATTAATGAGGGATATTTACATTCCTTCATTAAGAACTGCTGAGTTAATATATGTGTATGAAAATTCAAGTATTGGGAAAGACTGTGAGTAGAATTGTTTAGTCTTTCAATACTTTACAGGATAGATTGACAGGTAAGATAAATTCCCGTTGATATTTTCTTTGGGAAAGAATTCAAGAATTACCTGTCCTTTATGCCGACACCAAATGTCTTTGAGAATTATGTGCTAAATTTTTACTCATGCGCTGCAAAGGTATATTTTTTTAATTAGCCAACAAGTCTGAACAAATTATAGTCGATGGACGTGAGTTTTGTCTGTTAAAATGCTTGTTCGCGTAAGTGGATAATGAGCAGTTGTTTTTGTAAAATATCCAGATCTTTTTGAATCGGTTTTCTAATATCGACAAACATGAAAACGTCAAGCCAATTGAAGTGAAAAAACATGGACGGAAAACCTATAGTTTTTTCAGGTATGGACTATAAGAATTACAAATTCTTTAATTAATAGTGGTAATAAGAAATTAGAGAGGGGGTGTTAAATTTTTGTTATATTCTTAGCTGTGATTTAAAGGCCCATCGGGCAATTTGGATCAAAGGGTAGGGGCGAAGTCCTCGTGCGATGGGTGGTGTGAGAGCTTTTCCGTCAGGCTGGCTGCTTGATTGGATTGTCGTAGTTTATTATAGTATTGTGAATCCAAGTTCTTTTCCTAATCCCTCTTCAAAAATCTTGAATAAAGTAGAGATCTGAATGTCAATTTTTCCATTTTCAAGTCTGGAAATATAACTTTTTTTCGTTCCTGTTTTTGCAGCCAATTCCTCTTGAGTCATATGGGCTTCTTTTCTTGCCTCTTTAATCATTTCTCCTATAACGAAGGCTTTTGCTTTTACTTCAAATTCATTTCTCTCTTCAGTTCCTGGTTTACCATACTTAATATCGAGAAGTTCATCGAACGTTTTTGTATCACTGATCTTTTTCATAATTATTCCCCTTTCTTTTTATTAAAGTACTCTCGTTTTAGCTTTAATGCTTTATTAATCTCCTTTCTGGGTGTCTTTTGACTCTTTTTTTGAAACCCGTTGAATAGTATTACAATCTTTCCTTCGTCAAAACAGCAAAACACCCTGTAAATATCGTTTCTGACTTTAATCCGAATCTCATATAATCCGTCGGTGTTTTCAATGTGTTTCAAGAACTTTTGCGGAATCCTATCAACTGGTTTAATCACTTTAAATACAGATTAAAGCTTTTCTTGAACGGTCGAATCCAGCGACAAATAGAATTCAATGAAATATTTCTCATAAAATCGTATCTCTCGAGCCATTTGATTAAGTTAACAAGTTTGTTAACCAAATCAAAGCCATTGATGCAGTGTTTTGCTATGTTGCTGGAGCTGAGGTAATGGGGCTAACTGTAAACCATCATCCCTCATGCTACAGAGAACCGCCGTATAGGTGCCTGAGATTTAAAAACCCACCGGGCATTTGGGATTACGGGGTAGGGGCAAAGCCCGCGTACACTTGGGTGGAGTGAAATGTTTTCCGCCAGGCTATTGGCCTGGCGGCTGGTTACTTGATTGGCGGGAGTTTTTATTATTTTTCATAATAATCAAATCCTATTTTATTGACAGCTTGTTTAACCCTTTCTTTGTCTTGAATTTTATGTAGAAGTACAATGTATTCATCTGATTCTGTATCGATAAACCCTAATTGTAAGCTATTTTCCCGCAATGGTTTATCAAAATCTTCGAAAACATTATCAAATGATACTGTTGCCTCCTTACTGTAGCTTTTCGGTTTTGGTAAATTGATTTTCAGATCGTAGTTATTCTCTATGTTTCTGTATAATAACCATTCTAAATCTTCAATTTCAGCTTTCCAATCCATACGCATTATGAAATTATATTCTTTTTCCTCTAAAAAGCATATAAGATCCATCAGGATAATTTCTTCGTCTTCAGTGTTAAGGTTCTCTAAGAATTTGTTAATCTCCTCTTTACAAGAATCATTTTTAATACACAACTCCATCAATTCTTGATAACCTTTTTTTTGATCCTTGTTCAAAGAAAGAGTGTCCTTGTTATTTATTGGCGTTTCTTCAAGTTCTTTTTGCTTTAGTTCAGTGTTGATGGCTTTGTTAAGGTTGTCTTCTGCCAGTTTTTTAAGTTCTGACAGTGTTTTTTCCACTCTTTCCCAAATTTTCAAATCATTTGCAGGCTCATGAAGTTCCGGAATTTGGAACCACTCTATACCTTGACCGCCATTGCATTTCCTCAGTTCAAGACTGTTTCCGATTTTAGCAATAAAATAAAATTCAGTTGGAAAATTGTAATCAAATACATCATAAAAAATTATTGAACTTGGCAAGAAAAATGATTTTCCTTTTGCTTTATAGTAAATTCCATCTCTTGTTAATTGCACCTTCTTAAATGCTTTGGGTTCAGTCTTTATTAATCCTGAAAAAAAAGAGTTTTTAGTGCTCTGAAATTCAAAATTATTTCTATCTGTGTTGTTAAAGATGAAATCAAATAGTTCAATATTTATGAAATCACTTTCAATTGGTTCTCCACTTAACTTCTCTTCTGTATAATATATTCTTGCCATAAATCTTGAAGTTATTCCTATTCTTAATCGCTTGAATTACTGTCTGTGTTTCGCGGGGTTGGCATTGTGCCGCTTTCTTTTAAACAGGCCGTGTTATGCGGTATGATCAACTGTTAATTACGGTCTAATTGCCAATCATTATTTTGTCTTTTTTCTTTCCAGTCCCAATAGCTTTCAGAGAAAGTGTCGTGTAACATTTCGTCATTTTCTTCTATTTCTTCATCGAAATCTATTAACGACAAACCAGCCCATTCCCCCAAGTCTTCATCCGGATCAGTAGTTTGATCAATCAAATTCATTAATTCAAATAAAACCCCTGCCGAGTTGTCGGCAAACACCTTTCTCAATGCGCTTTTAAGAATTTTATTGTTTTTTAGTTTTTCAAGTTCTTTTAATTCGCTTTGCGTTAATCCATTGTTAGGAGGATAGGTCAGGTTTTCAGCAATCTCTCCATTTAATACCAGGTCTGAAGTTACATCAGCGTATTCTTCTATTTTCTGATGTAAAGTGATCATTAAAGTTTTTTTATTTGTTTCTGTTAGCTTCATGGTTGTTGGTGTTGTTGCACAGTTTATTAGTATTTTATTCTTCGCTCCAACTAAAATAACAAAAAGCCGGATCATTACCGTTAAATGCAGGAATAAAAATAGCGATTGCTTAAGAAGGATAAAGTGTGGTTGAACGATCGTGTCAACCTATGTTATTGGGTTCTTACTCAATTCTTGGGTTTTATGGTTGAGTGATGGGGAATTTTTTGCTGTAGTATGCTGAATAACTCGAGGTTGTTGTCATTATTGTGTATAGTAACTCTGTGTCTATCATATAACAAGCTTGCAAAGTGTCTCATTTCCAGGGATTAGTACTTTTGTCTTGGATGTGGCTTGTTCAAGGTGTATTAGTTTGTTTTTAAGGCATTCAAGGGTATATTTTTCCAGGTAGTGAGAATCATCTCTATCTTTTC
>RHGE01000018.1 GCA_004296775.1 Marinilabiliaceae bacterium JC017 | reverse complement strand
CGCCCCAAAAAGGAACCAAAAAACTCTAGTCAAATAAACGCTTCCGCCCGCCTCCTTGATGAATTTTTGCTAACCCACTGGCCGGAATTCCCGCATTCATCTGCGTCGCGCATGCGCCGGCCCGCTTATTTGACGGGCTCACGCGCTTCGGATCATCACGGTTCAGCTCGTCGATTGGATTTTTGCGTTATTCTGTTGATTTGTATTGGAGGTGTCAAAACTAGAGGTAGGATCCGGTTATACAGTCGTCAATATGGACAACGGCCATCTCTGACTACTATATAACTCTTTTAATCACTGGTTATGTTACAATCAAACCACCCCGATTTTCAAACCACCCCCGCCCCCTCCTAAATCTTTTAGGAGGGGAAAAGAGTGACCGGGCGACAATAAAATGAATCACGAGTATTTAGCAGATTTGTAGAACAATGCTCTCTGCATTTTTTTGGTTCTGCAGGAAATTGAATTAGAACAAAGGTACTGGTAGCATCAGTTTAGAGTTATCTCCCTTTTGTTAGGATGTTAAGACTTGAAGACTCTGTATTTTAATCGGGACGTTGTCCCGGACCCTAGTTCCTTTTTGGCATCGCCCCAAAAAGGAACCAAAAAACTCTAGTCAAATAAATGGCTTCCACCCGCCTCCTTGATGCATTTTGCTAACCCACTGGCCTGAATTCCCGCATTCATCTGCGTCGCGCCTGCGCCGGCCCGCTTATTTGACGTGCTTACGCGCTTCGGATCATCATGGTCCAGCCCGTCGATTGGATTTTTGCGTTATTTTGTTGATTTGTATTGGAGGTGTCAAAACCAGAGTAGGAACGGGTTGTACAGTTGTCAATATGGGCAACGGGCATTTCTGACTCACCTTTTGTTTGGATGTTAAGACTTGATAATCTGTATTATCCCGAGGGATTAAACTTGGATAAATATCCCGATTTTAGGGATTGATATCAATGATATGTAAATAAAATCTGAGGGGTTCAATCCTTGATTCTATTGGGGATTAATTCAAATCATCTATTATTTAGAAAAGAGGCAACTGCTTTTATTCCACTTCAGGGTTGTTTTCTCTGTATTTAGATGGTGTTACACTAAATTGTTTGGTAAAGCATTTTCTGAAATAAGAAGGGTCACTGAAGCCAACCATATCAGCTACTTCAGAGATGTTGTATTGTTTGGAGACTATTAGTTGTGCTGCTCTTTTTAAGCGAATGGATCGGATGAATTCAGCAATGTTTTCACCGGTAAAAGTCTTGATGCGTCTATAGAGTGTGGGTTGACTCATGTTAAGTTCCTGGGCCAGTATTTTGGCATTAAATAGGGGATTCGTCAGGTTGTTTTCTACAAATTGAATGGCTTGGCGGATGAATTTTTCATCTTTTGGTTCCAGGTTGAGGTTGGTCGGTGTCAGGGTGACTTTATTGCTGTAATAGGTGCGTAGTCTCTGTCGGGAAGCCAGAAGGTTGTTTACCCTTGCTTTTAGGATTTTTGGGCTAAAAGGTTTTGTAATGTAATCATCTGCACCAGTTTCCAATCCAGCCAGTTGTTCCTGATCGGTTATTTTTGCCGTCAATAGAATTAGTGGGATATGGCAGGTTGCTTCATCTTTTTTTATTTCGGAGCATAATTCCATACCGTTCATTATTGGCATCATGATATCAGAGATGATTAGGGAGGGGAGGTGTTTTTCCGTCATTTTTAAGCCTTCACGACCATTGGTTGCCTCCATTATTTTATAGTTCTCTTCTAATATAGATCGGATGTATTCGCGTATTTCCTTATTGTCTTCTACTATAAGAATTTGTTGGCTTTTTGACGGATGCTGCCGTTTTTGTTTTATGTCGAGTTGATTCTCATCGATTTGGATGATTGGTGCAACGGATAAGGCAGTATGTGTCTGTTCCGAAGTTATTTCATTGTTTTTAAGATGCGCTTTACCCATGGGAAGGTAAACGTTAAACGTGGCTCCTTTGCCCTTTGAACTTTTCACTGTTATTGTTCCTTTGTGCAGATCAACCAGGTTTTTTACCAAGGATAAACCAATACCAGTACCAGATACCAAAGAGGCAGTCGGTATTGATCCCTGGTAGAAGCGATCAAAAATGTGTTTTTGTTCCTCTGTCGGGATTCCAGGGCCACTATCTTTTATTGAAATAATACAATTATTGTGATCGCTGTCTTTCAAAATGGTAAGGGATATCACCCCTTTTTCAGGGGTGAATTTCAGAGCGTTTGAAAGTAGATTTGTAATGATTGTTTCGAGTTTTGATTTGTCAAACCACAAAGAGATAGATTTTTGTTGTGATTCAAAGTTTAAATTGATTTGTTGAAATCGGGCATACTGTTCAAACGATTCAAAGATAGAGTGTGCAAACTGAACAATATCCCCTTTTGTAGCTTGTAATTGCATACGTCCTGTTTCTATCTTCCGCAAATCAAGTAGTTGTGAAATGAGCCGGTGTAGCTGTCCGGCATTTTTATTAGCGGTGGCCAGTTTCTTTTTGATTTTATCGGGTAACTGTTTTGACTCCATAACTTCTTGTATGGGTGCCATAATCAATGTCAAAGGGGTACGGAGTTCGTGAGAAATGTTCATGAAAAACCGGAACTTCATTTCGCTTATTTCTTGTTGTTTTTCTTGCTCAATTTGAGCAATGGCTAATTGATGTTTGAGATCTTTCCGGGAATTTTCTACTAATTGTTTTTTATATATCTGTTTGATGCGTATAAAATAAATCGCGCTTATTAATGAGAATATGATGAGAAGGAGCAGGATTTTTGCCCACCATGTTTTATACCAAGGCGGATAGATTGTCACTGCAAGTGATGTTTCTTTGGGATTCCAGATACCATCTTTGTTGGCAGCTTTAACTTTGAATATATAATCACCTGCAGGTAAATTGTTATAGGTAACTGAGCGTTGTGATCCATCTACTGTTGTCCACTCATTATTGTGGTTTTCTAATTTATACATATACTGATTGGCCTGTTGAAGCAGGTAGGATAAACCATTGTATTCAATGGTAAAGCTATTGTGGGGATAATGCAATTCAATTGAAGAGGTAAAAGGGGCTGCCTGACTTAAAATGATGTTTCCATTACTGGTATTTCCTACTTTTACGGTTTTGTTTTGCAGGCGAATGTCAGTAATCAAGGCAGGTGTATGGTACGAATCAATGATAATACTATCCGGATGGAAATACAGGAATCCTTTATTATTTCCAAAATAGAGATGGCCTGTGTGATCTCTAAAGGCAGCACGGTTATTATTGGCAATGTAATAGTTTGTAAAGGTCATTGATTTTGTTTCAAGTTTTGAAATACCTGAATTTGTTCCTATCCACAAGTCTTGAGCTCCATTATCGGTCAGACAGGTTATGAAGTTATTGCAAAGGCCATCACGTTTGTTCAGAAATCGGATCGTGCCATCTTTTTCTTCAAAACAACCTAATGCGCTTCTATATCCGATCCACAATTTTCCATCGGGCATTTCATGGAGGGCCCAAACTTCTTTGTTGTCCAGGATTTCCGGGGATGTATACAGGTCGTTGAACTGATTGAAACGAAAGGAATCCACTTGATGATATATGAGTTTGTTGAGGCCTCTGTTTGTACCTATCCATAAATTACCTTTAGAATCTTCCAGAATTGCCCGTACGTAATTGTTGTATAAACTATATTTTTTTTGTGGAGCTCCTTTGGCCAGGTAAAAGGTATTGGTTTTGCGGTTAAAGTATATCAAACCATTAGAGGTTCCCAGCCAGAAACGGCCACGGGAATCAATGTGTAAGGATAAAATGCGTCCTTTCCAATTATCAGTTTGGTAAGGTTTAATTTGAATGATTGAAGTTTTGTCCTTTATTGGGTCATATTTGATAAGATTGGATTCGATTGTGCCAAACCAGATATTCCCCTTTTCATCAGTCGTTGTTGAAAGGATAATGTTGGTAGGAATCTGCCTATTTCCCTTTTCGGATGTCATATAGTTTGTAAACTCATAAGGCTTAACAGGATTTATTGGTTTTTTAGTTTTCTTAAAACCACCATGATAAGTAGCCAGGTAGAGGTGTTTCATCGCATCAACAGTAAAACCTTTCACTTCGTAAAGGCTGTTAAGGGGGACTCGTTTATAAAAACGTTTTTCGAGATTTATCTTTACAGCCCCTCCACCATGAGTTCCTAGCCATAAAACGCCAGAAGAGTCCGCTAACATTGCAATAATCCTATTTTCAAATTTTTCGATGAATAACGGATGGTCCCAATTGTAATGATGAATGGCCTTTTTTTTGAAGGAATTGGTGAGATGATCCAGACCATCCCAGGTGCCGGCCCACATTTCTCCATGGTTATCGAATTGCATTGCGTATACATCCGGATGGCTCAAGTTAACCGCATTAATCACCGGAAGAGTTGTTTGAGATGTTTTGTTAAATTTTATTATGCCGCCCCCAATGGTAGTAATGAATAAATTGTCATCATCATTATAAATGGCATTGATATATTTAATCGGGTAGGAGTTTTGTTGATTATTGATTTTATAAGAAGAAAAGGAATCGGTAGCGGAATTATATCGTATGATCATGTTTCTGTTGGTACCGAGCCAATAATTGTTCTTTTTGCCGGCGGTTATGCAAGTTAATTTGTTGTGAGGCAGAGAACCCGATTTTAGTTTCCATTTGAGGGTGATTTTTTGGGGGTTTATTTCCTTCTTTTCAAAATTTAAAATTCCCAATCCATTGGAGGAAGTAATAATAATCCCATCGGTAAGATTACCTGCAATACCGGTAATACGAGAAGATAAAAGATTGACCTTTTCATCTTGGCCTTGTTTGAGATGTAATACGAATGTTTCTGATTTGGGATCAAACACAAATAAACCATCTGTAGAGCCGATCCATATGCGGCCATCCGGAGATTGATATATGGCCAAAATGTGTAGAATTTTATGGTTTGGTGAGAATTGTTTGATAGAAAAACCGTCGTATCGATTCAGGCCATCATTGGTGCCAAACCAAATAAACCCCAATTGATCTTTCAAAATGGTGTTGACATTATTATCAGACAGACCTTGTTGAATTGTGATGTACTCCACGCTTATTTCATATTGGTTGGCCTGACTATTGAAATATGTAATTAATGCAAGTATGCAGAAAAGGATAGCTCTCCTGGTTTTCATTTTAATTTCCCCCCTTGTTAGTCTTATCAAAATTACGAAAAAGCTATCAATTGAAGAGGTTGACCAGGTGGTGCAAGGTGTTGCGTAGGAAAAATGTTAACACTTGTAGATCAAAGGAAAAGAAGCTAAAGTGAATAAAAAACACCTGCGATCTGATCAATGATTCACCCCTTTTATGAATGATAATTTATTTATAAGCGAACATATTGCACCAAATAATGGGAGGAGGCGGGTGATAGATTTGTAAGGTGAAAGAATTTATTGAATCGTGACATTAAAACAGTAAGTAAGTACCATCATGATAAAGAAGGTTGTTTTTATTTTTTTAATGTTTCTTCCCCGGGTTGGAATGAGTCAACAGCATGACTGGGAGAATCATTATAAGTTGCATGAAAATAGATTGCCGGCAAGGGCTACATCTTATTCCTATCGTTCATTAGAAGCTGCCAAAACAGGTCGACGGGAAAAGGCCGAAATACGATCTTTAAATGGTCGTTGGCATTTTTTATTTACCTCGGATAGTCAACAACGCCCTACTGATTTCTATCAATTGAGTTATGATTTTAATCAATGGGATCAAATAGAAGTACCATCTTGTTGGGAGATGAAAGGTTATGGTATTCCAATTTATACAAATGTGGTTTATCCTTTTACACCGCGTCCCCCTTTTATTGATCGAACTAATCCTGTTGGATCTTATATAAAGGAGTTTGAATTGCCTGAAAATTGGAAAGATCAACAAATTATACTTCATTTTGGAGGCGTTTCTTCAGCTTTTTATTGTTGGCTTAACGGAGAATATATTGGATATAGTCAGGATAGCAGGTTACCAGCAGAATTTGATATTACAAAAAAAGTTCATCGCGGAAAAAATCGATTGGCTGTTCAGGTTTTCCGATGGAGTGATGGAAGTTACCTGGAAGATCAGGATCATTGGCGGATGAGTGGTATCCACCGTGAAGTTTTTATCATGGCCCAACCAAAAACCTGTATCAATGATTTTTTTGTACGGACAAAATTGGGTGATAATTATCGCCAGGCACTTGTTCAAATACGACCGGAAATTAGTCATCTTTTAGAAAGTCTACCGGATAACTGGTGTTTGGAAGTGGATCTGTTTGATGCAGAGCAGAAAAGTGTATTGGACTCACCTATTGTTGAGAAAGTAGACCGTATCCTACGGGAGGCTTATCCAAACCGTGATAACGTTTATTTTGGTTTGATGGAATGTAAAGTTAACGAACCTCATCTATGGAGCGATGAAACACCTTATTTATATACAGTGGTTTTAACTCTAAGAAATAATAAGGGGCAAGTTGTTGAATCGCGCAGTACACGAATTGGTTTCAGGGAATATGATATAACTCCAAATGGCGTTTTTACCGTTAATGGACGAGCGGTAAAGTTAAGGGGTGTTAACCGGCATGATCATAGTGATACCGGAGGGAAAACAGTCACACGTGATGAGATGCGGCGTGACGTGGAGTTGATGAAGCAATACAATATCAATGCCATACGCACGTCTCATTATCCCAATGATCCCTTTGTTTATGAGTTGTGTGATGAATATGGTTTATATGTGATGGATGAAGCCAATTTAGAGACCCATGGCGTTAACGGGTTATTATCCAATGATCCAAGCTGGAATGGTGCATTTATGGATCGTGTGATACGAATGGTTGAAAGAGATAAGAACCATGCCAGTATTTTTTCGTGGTCGTTGGGGAATGAATCAGGTTGTGGCCCCAATCATGCGGCCGCTGCAGGCTGGGTAAAAGATTTTGATCCTACACGTGTTTTACATTACGAAGGAGCACAGGGATTGCCAGCAGCAGCCAATTATATTAAAGCAGGATCTCCGGAATGGCAGCGCAATTATCTCTCCACCATGGCTAATCCTACGGATCCTTACTACGTGGACGTTATTAGTAGGATGTATCCAAGTTTGGCACAATTAACTTCTTTAATTAATAATAAAGCAATCAAAAGACCTATCATTATGTGTGAATATGCCCATGCGATGGGAAATTCAATGGGTAATTTTAAGGAGTATTGGGATTTAGTTTATGCCAATAGCAATGTAGCCGGTGGATTTATATGGGATTGGATTGATCAAGGTATAAGGAGTAACGATGAAAAAGGAGTTGTTTACTGGAAATATGGTGGTGATTTTGGAGATACACCTCATCTAGGAAATTTCTGTATTAATGGAATAGTTGGTTCTGATCGCACGGTGAAACCTCAATTGGAAGAGTGTAAGTATGTTTTTCAGCCCGTTTGTTTTGAGGCGGTTAACCTGTCAAAAGGGCAAGTACGAATCATTAATCGGCAAGTTTTTTCTTCTACAAAAGATTATTTCTTTAAATGGACGCTTTCTGAGGAGGGCGAGGTTATTCAACAAGGAGAATTATCAGATATAGTTATAGCAGCAGGTTCCAATGTAAAGGTTCAATTGCCTATTAAAAGAAAAGGTTTCAAGCCAGGTAAGGAGTATTGGTTGCGAGTGAGTATGCATCGACGTCAAGCTGCGGCATATAGTACTGCTGGTTATGAAGTTGGCAAAGAGCAATTCTTATTGCCAGTAGTTAAATTAAAAAGAGACAAAGACAGAGTTTTACCAAATGTTACCACAGAAGAAAATGATTCTATTATTATTGTAAAAGGGAAGACATTTGTCATTCAATTTTCAAAGCAAAGCGGAGAAATAAATTCTTTTAATTATAAGGGAGTTGAGTTACTAGCGGGAGGACCGGTACCTAATTTTTGGCGCCCCCAGACGGATAATGATTTTCGAGGATGGAAATCACATATAAAATCCGGGTACTGGAAGGATTTGTCAGGAAATATACCTGTTTGTGGAATCGATACGCAGTCTGATACTGAAACGCAGGTAAAGATTACTTTTATAAAATCTTATCAATCAGAAGTAACTGTTTCGTTGGAATATGTGATTTCCGGGGATGCACGTATTAAAACAGATTATTCTATTACCATGAGCTCAGATCTTCCGATGCCATTAAGAATCGGATCAGAATTAAGCGTTCCTAATCGTTTTAACCACATGTCATTTTATGGAAAAGGGCCGTGGGAGAATTATTCAGACAGGGCTTTTTCCGCAGAAGTAGGTGTGTATAAGGGTTCTGTTGATGATTTTATAAATATGTATGTCATGCCCCAGGAGTGCAGTAATCATACAGCAGTACGGTGGTTGCAATTGAAGGATGACCAGGGAAATGGGCTATGTATAAGGGGAACCCTTCCATTAAGTGTGTCAGTTTGGCCCTGGAGTGCTGAAACACTTGAGAAAGCTACCCACATTAATCAGTTGGAAAGGTCCCGTAATTTAACGGTTAATATTGATTTGTTACAAGTTGGTGTAGGTGGTGCAGATAGTTGGACAGAAAAATCAATGCCAATAGAGCCGTATCGCTTAAAGGCAGGTAATTATAGATATTCATTTTTTATGGAACCAGTATATAAGGGTAAAACAAGTAGTAAGTAGTTAAACTAATTCAAAGAAAAAAATCGTACACAATGTGTTATTTTGCAAAGATGAAAAGCAAGTTGTTGCTTCTGGTCCTATTTTTTGTGATCGGGACGGGGTTATGGGCCCAAGATAGAACAGTGAATATTAGGGGAGTGGTAGTAGATGAGCTGAAGGAACCCATTCCAGGTGTTAATGTATTAATAAAAGGTACTACCCAAGGTACTATTACAAATATAGATGGCCAGTTTGATCTGGAGGTCGGTACCGGCCAAGTTGTTCGGTTCTCCTTTATCGGGTATGAGAGTTATGAAGTGCCTGTTGTTAAGGAGGAAAGTAATTTAAAAATTGAGTTGGTAACCGAATCCAAGGGATTGGAAGAAGTGGTTGTAATCGGCTATGGTGAGGTACGTAAAAAGGATTTGACCGGTTCTGTAGTTTCTTTGAAACCGGATGAAAAAGAAGCTTCAAAATTTACATCAGTGGATAAAATGCTACAAGGCAAGATGGCTGGTGTTAATATCAGTAACACTACCTCTACTCCCGGGGCCGCTGTTTCAGTGACCATACGAGGTGCTAATAGTTTACGGGGTGATAATCAACCTTTATACATTATCGATAACATCCCGGTTTCTTCAGCGGCAGAAGACGCTGCGAGTGCTTTTAATAGTGGGGATGTACAAATAGCACAGAATCCGTTATTAAGCTTGAACCCCCAGGATATAGCCAGTGTAGAAGTGTTAAAAGATGCTTCTGCCACCGCGATATATGGATCACGAGGTGCTAATGGAGTAATCATTATTACCACTAAAAAAGGAAAAGAAGGGAAGGCTAAAATTAATTTTAATGCTAATTTTTCTCTGGCTTCGCCAGCTAATCTGCATTCAATGTTAGGCATGAAAGATTATGCCTTGTATAAGAATGAGCAAGCGAATTCATTGGCCGATACTCAATATTTTATAGAAGGCGATGAGGTGCGTTATGTGTATTTGGGGGAGGGTGATAATTATGATCCTAATGATTCGGAAACCTATATGGTTTTAGCAGCCGAGAATTGGCAGGATAACATTTATCGCACGGCCTTTTCGAAAAACTACGGACTAACGATTAGTGGCGGAAAGGAAAAGATAAAATATTACATATCTGCAGGATACAAAGATATTGAAGGGCTGGTTAAACGTACGGGGATGCAACAAGGAACTATTCGTACCAACCTGGATGCCGACTTGAATGATCGATTATCGTTGTCATTGAATTTAAATGCATCGATTCGTTCCAATGATATGATGCAAGGAGCGGATTTGCTAAAAGGAACGGCTGCCGGCTCCATCACCCGGACAGCTATTGACGCAGCCCCTCATCTCATACCAGAAGACGATTGGGGGACTGAATTTGAGAATAGGACAACCGTTTGGAGTTGGTTGGATGATTACGATGATTTGACCAAGGAAAAGACATTCAGGGGCTCAGCTAATATGCGTTATAAGTTATCTAAAATATTTACTTATAATTTACGTGCAGGAGCCAATATGCGTTTTCTGGACCGGGCTCGTTGGTATGGTTTAGAGTTGTTTAAGGGGGCAAATGAAAATGGGAGTTTAGGAATTACCGAGTTAGAAAATAACAACTATACCATAGAGAATCTCCTGAATTATCATAAGACATTTCATAAGAACTTTCGAATTAACGGTGTTGTTGGTACTACTTTTGATGATTATAATACTCTTAATAAACTTTATGCAGGGAATGATTTTGATATTTATGCTTTGCGTACCAAGGGGTTGCATCTGGCCAATAATGCGGTAGTGAAAGCACCTATTCAACGTGATTATCAATTGTTATCCTTTCTTGGACGAAGTAATATGATCTTTTTTAATGGGCGTTATATGGCCACCGTAAACTTTCGAGCAGATGGTTCGAGTAAATTTAAAAAAGATAAATGGGGTTATTTTCCGTCTACCGCCCTTGCATGGCGAATGGAGGAAGAATCGTTTATAAAAAACATTGATTTCATTAATCAATTAAAAGTACGTGTTGGTTGGGGTATTACCGGTAATCAGAGTATTGCGCCTTATAGTACGATCAATGATTACGGTATAACCGATAATACTTATGCTAATTCATTTGGAGAAAAGGTTTTGTCTACCAGTATGGTGCGTTTGGCGAATGAAGATTTAACCTGGGAAACCACAGAGGCTTATAATGCGGGAATAGATTTTTCGTTTTTAAGACAAAGGGTTTCGGGTAGTTTTGATGTATATCGGAAAACAACGCGTGATTTACTGATTGAGAAAAACATTCCTTCGTCTACGGGATTTCAAAAGTTGATTGTTAATCAAGGTTCCTTACGTAATCAAGGTGTTGAGTTTTTATTGAGGGGTGAAATTGTTAAAACAAAAGACTTTACGGTTGAATTGGGGGGTAATATAGCCTTTAATAAAGGAGAAGTGCTTGATTTTGGTTTACCGGAAAGTGAGTGGGGGATTCATAATCTAAAAGCGTTTGCCGGGAATAACCTTGGCCAGTCGTATTATGTAGATCCGGCGAATCTATTTGCAGTGGGTTATGAACCAGCTTTATTTTGGGGCTATAAAACAGATGGTATTATTCAAGATGTGGAAGATATCGCCTACCTTGATGAAAATGGTGATAAACAGTATACCAAGTATGCTATCATAGCAGGGGGAAATGCCCCAAAGGCTGGAGATGTGAAATTTCAGGATTTAAATGGCGATGGGATTGTAAATGAAAAGGATAAAACGTTCATCGGGAATCCTAATCCGGATTTCACTTATGGCTTTCAAGCTCATGTGACCTATAAAAATCTTTCCTTGTCCATGTCATTTAATGGTGTACACGGGAAAGATATTCTGAATGCAAATAGATTTAGTGAATTTCAGCCAGGGAGAGGTAGTCGAAATATTCGTCAGGAGGTATTTAATAATGCATGGCGAGCGGATAAACCGAGTAATATGTATCCATCTGTTTTGAGTGAAAGGGTGAGAACGATTAGTGATTTAATCATAGAGGATGGAAGTTTTTTGCGTTGCCGAGATATAACCCTGACCTATGAATTACCTAAAGCCTGGGTTGATAAAATGTCAATGCAAAACGTGAGTTTTTTTGCTACCGGACAAAATTTATTCGTCCTTACGAATTATAAAGGGTATGATCCGGAGGTGAATACTTTTGCCTTTGATGGATTGCGACAAGGTATTGACTGGAGTGGATTTCCTGCAGCACGTGCCTATACATTCGGTTTCAATGTTACATTTTAATTTTAAAGGACATGAATAAATTATATATCATTATTACTTTGTTGTTATCGGGGATGTTATCTGCCTGTGATTCGACGCTCGAAGAGAGTCCTGAATATACTTTAAACGGGAAAAGTGTTTTTGCAGAAGAACAAAGTGCCCAATTGGCTTTGAATGCCTGCTATGGTTATTTAGCCGGTCATAGCATGTATGGTCAAAATGTTATTGCTGTAGAGGAAGTAGCCTCAGGTTTGGCCTGGTCGCGTAAAGGGAGTGATGCATTAAGTCATTTTGCTAGTTTGCGTTATATGCCTGATGATAATTATAATAGATTGTTTTGGAAGGGCGCTTATAAAACCATTGGTGAATGTAATGCATTTATCGCTGATGCCAGTAAAAGTTCTTTAGAGCGAAAAGAATATATGATTGGACAAGCCAAATTTATAAGAGGTTTGGCCTATTATAACCTGGTTTTTGTGTACGGAGATGTGCCATTGAGAATAGGCGCTTCAACCGCAGATAATATTCATATGTCCCGTACTCCTAAAGCAAAGGTGTTGGAGCAAGTGATTTCAGATTTCGTGGATGCGACGCAGTCATTAAAAGATACAGAGGCAGATACATCTGTTCCATCCAAAGTGTCGGCCTATGCTATGTTGGCTAAGGTGTATTTTTTGATGGGAAGTGCGGAAGGAGCAGGGTCTAAAAATTGGGTTAAGGCTAAGCAGTATGGAGATGAGGTATTTAAGTTGGCAGGCAACGATCTCCCGTTGGAGCCTGTTTTTGAAGATTTGTTTTCAGAAAATACCACCGAATCTGTGGAGTCAATTTTTAAGCTTAATTATTCTATGGCGGGTGTAAGCTTGTCCTATAATAAAAATAGTTGGATGTATTCACCTTATGGTAGTACAAAAGGAGGTATTCATTATCCTAACCGTCGTGTTTCCAAGAGTTTTTTCAAGTATTTTACCGTTAAACATCCGGGGGATCCACGTCTTGATGTTTCCTTCTTCCATAGCTTCTATACGCGTTATAAGAAAATTGCAGGTGTATGGAAAGCAACCACACAAAAATGTTATCCTACCATTAATAGGGTTGGGAATCAGATGAGTTGGGCATTTTATAAAAAGCATTTTGATTCGCGTCAGTCGGGACAGACGGCTGCTAAGACTTTTTTTGTATATCGTTTTGCTGACTTTTTGCTGTTGATGGCCGATGTGGAAAATGAATTGGGAAATACTACTAAAGCCGTAGAGTATGTCAATAAGGTGTTAAAGCGAGCACGTGAATCGGTGGTGCCGGCGGCTCTTGAACCAGCTGATCTGGATGCCAGTATTACTCAAGATGTGTTGCGTCAATTTATTTTTGATGAGCGTTTGTTTGAATTAGTAGAGGAGGGGCACTCTTTTATTGAGACCCGCAGAAGGGGGTATGAATTTTTCCGACCTATTATAGATAGACACAATAGCGATCCTGATGCAGCACCTGGATTTGATAGTACCAGTCCATGGTCTGATCACCGGTTACCTGAATCAAAGGCAGAAATTGAAAAGGCTTTTTTGATGCCTATACCTCAATCGGAAATTAGTACCAATAATGAGATATCGGTGGATGATCAGAATCAAGGATATTAGAATCACTTTACCCCAGGGTTTTGTTCGAGGCGAGGGAGTGTGTAAACATTTTGTTTAGGTGCTTAGGTAGCAACTTTACCGACATGTTGTATAAATTGGATGGAAGTATTTAGAGAGGATAGAGTTCAGAAGTTAGAGGGGGGAAATGATAGAAACATTTGGAGATAGGTGGAGATATCTTGAAACAGATGGAAATAATTTGAAGTAAACTGTACTTACTATTGTTGACCTCAAAGAATTATCTCAACTCCAAATTGATGAAAAATCTCTGAGGCTCAGTTTTTCCGCGGAATTTGATGAATCTTGTTTGTCCTGTCAAAACAACATCCCTCGAAGAGGCTTTTTTTCAGGCTTCTCCTGAAAAAATATAGATTCTTCTGCCAGAATGGGGCGGCCTTTTTTGAAAAGCGATAAAAAGAAGAGTTAGAATAGTAATTGCGTAAAATTCAAACAGTTTTTAAATCATTAGATATAATGATGCATTTATAATACAAATAGATGATTACAGGAGGTGTTTTAATGGCTGCTGTTTTAATCTCTATATGGTATTGTGGTGTATATAATTAGTATAATCATGAAAAAGTTTGTTCGGCTTTCATTGAGTGTATTACCTATTGTTTCTGCCTGTAACTGGTGTCAGCAAAAGGAAATGAAAGGGAAAGATGATCGACCCAATATTGTTATAATATATATGGATGATTTGGGGTATGGTGATATAAGTGCCAATGGGTTTAGTTCAATAAAGACACCTAATATTGATCGATTAGCTACGGGAGGTGTGTGTTTTGAAAATGGTTATTCAACTTCGGCGACCTGCACCCCTAGCCGATATGGCTTATTAACCGGAGGTTATCCCTGGCGAGATAAGGATGTAAAGATTTTACCGGGGACGGCTCCTTTACTTATTCAACTGGACCAGAAGACACTACCTGCCATGTTGAGGAAGGAAGGCTATTATACCGGAATTGTTGGGAAATGGCATCTGGGACTTGGCGCCGGCAATGTAAACTGGATTGAAACTATAACACCAGGGCCTAATGAAGTTGGTTTTGATTATTCCTTCATTATGGCAGCTACCCAGGATAGGGTTCCAACCGTATTTATTGAAAACGGAGATGTGGTTGGTGTTGATTCCAATGATCCTATTGAAGTGGATTATAATAAAAATTTTAAGGGAGATCCTACCGGAAGGGATAATCCTGAATTGCTAAAAATGAAGTGGCATCACGGGCATAATTGCAGTATCATTAATGGTATTTCGCGTATTGGTTATATGCATGGTGGTAAATCGGCGCGTTGGGTGGATGAAGATATGGCTGATACTTTTCTTGACCAGGCTCAGCAGTATGTTAAAACGCACAAGGATGAACGCTTTTTCTTGTATTATGCCATGCAACAACCGCATGTGCCACGTACTCCCCATCCTCGTTTTGTGGGTAAATCAGGTCTAGGCCCCAGGGGTGATGTGATTCTTGAAGCCGATTGGTGTATTGGTGAATTTCTAAAGACATTGGAAAAAGAGGGTTTGATGGAAAATACGCTTATCGTCTTTACCAGTGACAACGGACCTGTTTTAAATGATGGTTACTATGATGATGCGGTAGAAAAACTGGGTGACCATAAGCCAGGCGGGCCGTTTCGAGGCGGAAAATACAGTCTGTTTGAAGCGGGAACACACGTGCCGTTTATTGTTTATTGGAAAGACAAGATTCAACCGGTAAAATCCCAGGCGCTTGTAAGCCAAGTTGATTTGTTTTCATCTTTATCGGCATTTGTCGGAAGTGATTTACGTGGGCCGGATAGTCAGGCGTTAATGGATGTGTTCCTGGGAAAGAGCGATAGAGGCAGAGCGTCATTAATAATTGAAGCCGGGGGACGCACTGCAATACGGAAAGGAGATTGGGTTATGATACCCCCTCATTATGGAGCAGAGGTTAATAAAAATGTAAATATTGAATTAGGTAATTCCGGGGATTATCAACTTTATAATTTGAAAGAAGATATTGGCCAGCAGAATAATCTAGCAGATAAAAACAAGGAAACGTTAAAAGATATGATAAAAACTTTTAAAAATATACGAGGTAATTAATGTTGTTTTAGTGCTTCATAATAGAATGAAGACGGCCTGTTAGTCATTTATACTGCTGGTTTGCCCGGATTAATGTCAATGTGACAATTGTAGGTTGTTGGATAATTCAAGACGCCTCGCAAATTGTTTTCATTATACCAACTGAACCATCTGAAGTTAGCTGTTCCTTCGCCTTTTGAGGAGATCCCGATGAATGGGGAGGATGATGTGTAAGCCAATAGATAGCGGCTTGTTATAATTCACCTCTTCCCGGTCATCTCCTTAAAGGTGAGGGTTTTTACAAATGGGATTTTATGGTTTTAAGTGAAAATTGTCAGGAATGACTGGTTTTATGGAAAACACTGGGATGACAGATTATTTGTGGCGTTGTATAAGTTGTGACTGACAGGTTGGTGTAAGTTGAAATACAGTAAATAGCAAACGAGTATTTGGAATTAAAGATTAATAATAGCATATATGAAATCACTTTTTCAACCCTTAATATGGGGAATAGCAAGTGTATCATTTTTGAGTAATTGTACACAGAAAGAAGAAAAAAAGGAAAAGCCCAATATTTTATTTATAATGACTGATGATCATTCGCTGCAAACATTTAGTGCCTATGATAATCGGTTTATTCAGACGCCTAATTTAGACCGTATCGGTAACGAGGGAGTTGTGTTTAGGAATAGTTTCGTGTCTAATTCCATCTGTGCGCCTAGCCGGGCAGTGATGTTAACGGGAAAACATAGTCATAAGAACGGGCAAATAAATAATAGCGTTTCGTTTGATGGTAGCCAGGATACCTATCCAAAATTGTTACGAAAAAATGGATATCAAACGAGTTTAATAGGTAAATGGCATTTGCGTAGTTTGCCTACCGGATTTGATAATTACGAGGTTTTAGTTGATCAAGGAGAGTATTATAACACAGATTTCATTGCCAACGGTGATACGGTACCATCAGAAGGTTATGTTACCAATGTGATCACCGATAAGGCTGTGGACTGGTTGGATCATCGGGATAAGTCGAAGCCATTTTGTATGTTGGTTCATCATAAAGCGACGCATCGGATTTGGCAACCAGATACTGCATTATTTGAATTGTTTAAGGATGCCGAATTTGAGTTGCCGGATAATTTTTTTGACGATTATAAAGGGCGAAAGGCGGCTTCTGCTCAAAAGATGAGTATCCAGGAGGATATGGATTTGGCGTATGATCTAAAATTGTGTGATAAAGAGGGAGAAATACAGACTAAATACCGGGAACTTTATGAGGCTAAATTAGCAAAAATGACACAGGCCCAGCGCGCAGCCTGGGATAAGGAGTATGAGCCTATAATACGTGATTTCAAAGGTAAAAAGCTAAAAGGGAAAGAGCTGGCTAACTATAAATATCAAAGGTATATGCAGGATTACTTGCGTTGTGTTGCCTCGGTGGATTTAAATGTTGGACGTTTATTGGACTATTTAGAAGAAAACAATCTATTGGAAAATACTATTGTTGTGTATACTTCGGATCAAGGGTTTTATATGGGTGAGCATGGCTGGTTTGATAAGCGTTTTATGTATGAACAATCGTTGCGTACGCCATTGGTTATGCGTTATCCAAAAGTAATAAAGGAGAAGAGTGAAATTACTAAGCTTGTTCAGAACATTGATTATGCTCCAACTTTACTGGATTTAGCCGGTGTTGAAATACCTGAAGCTATGCAAGGAAGATCAATGGTTCCATTGTTTAGGGATTCGGATTCAAATTGGCGAAAAGCTATCTATTACCACTATTATGAATATCCTAATGAGCATATGGTCAAGCGGCATTACGGTATTCGTACGGGACGATATAAGCTTATTCATTTTTATGAGGATATTAATGAATGGGAGCTATATGATTTGGTTAATGATCCGGATGAAATGAATAATTTGTATAATCATGCGGATAAGCAACCACTTGTTCAGCAATTGAAAAAGGAGCTAAGGCAATTGCAAGAGCAGTATGGAGATACGGATAGATTTACGTATTAAGGTCAATAGATTGTTAGTTTTTTACTTCAATCTCGATTTCAGATCCTTAACCTGGATAAGTCGGAATAGTATAAAGTATCAAGTACAGAGTATCAAGATGATTTATTGCTAGCCAAAAATAGCTTGTCAGGAAAAAAAACGAATATCACTGATAAGATACCTATTTATTTTCAGGCGTACCCTGAAAAAAGGCCTCTTCGAGGGATGTTGCTTTTAACTGATTGTTTTGACAAGACAATAGATTGTTAGATAATAGACATTAGACCTACTTATATCAAGGTCATTGGTAATCTCATGTAATTACTAATGCTTAATGAACGATTTACAGCGTAGACAGCAATACATTTGAACAACATTTTGATAATAGTTGCTCCCTAAGCGCCTAAGGGGTTTAATTATCAAAAGGCTATAGGTTGCTATTTAGTTAATTACGAAAATTTGATAAGCTAATGAGGGCGTGAATGTATTTTAATAATTGGGAGAATGATTGACGGGTAATTGTCAGGAAACGAAATTTATAAGTGCGACCAATTAATGTTTTTTGCTTAAAAGTTTAGCAGAACTGTTAATTGATTTTGTATCAGGTTTATTCTTTAAAGGATTGATGAACGGGATAGTGTTTTGGGAAAATATTATATCCTGTGAGTCGATCCTTTTTTGTTAAAGTGTTGCTATAAAGCATTTTGGTTTTTGGGGATGAATCTGGTTATTGGTGAGATTTTGAGTTAAAAAATTTATGTAATATTGCTTTATA
Organism: Marinilabiliaceae bacterium JC017; assembly: GCA_004296775.1. Lineage (GTDB taxonomy): Bacteria > Bacteroidota > Bacteroidia > Bacteroidales > Marinilabiliaceae > JC017. The sequence goes on along the minus strand of RHGE01000018.1, from coordinate 73,225 downwards.
TTAATACAACTTTATGAATTCTAAAAAATATAGTCACCTTTTTTTTGATTTGGATCGTACCCTTTGGGATTTTGATAGAAATTTAGAAATAACCATGGAAGAGATTTTCAACTTATTTAAGTTGAGTGATTATTTTAGGGACTATCAGTGTTTTAAATCGATATTTGATCACCATAATGTCATTCTTTGGAGAGACTACTTTAAGGATCTCATCACAAAGGATGAGTTGTTATATCGCAGATTTGATTTATGTCTAAAGGAGGTGGGTGTAGATAATCTGGAACTGGCTAAAAAGATGTCTGATAGTTTCAATGAATTGAATCCTAAACAAACAGCAACTTTTCCTCATGCTCATGAAACATTAAACTATCTAAAAGAGAAAGGTTATCAACTGCATATTATCAGCAATGGTTTCCTAGAAGCACAGCGTGTAAAATTGAGAAATAGTGAATTGTATTCATTTTTTACACATTTGATAACTTCGGAGGCTGTAGGGTATCATAAACCTCATCCGGCAATTTTTGCTAGCGCCCTTTCGAAAGCCGAGGCCAAGCCGGAAGAATCATTAATGGTTGGTGATGATCCGGAAAGGGATATAGAAGGAGCAAGTAATTTTGGGATAGATACGGTTTATTTCAACCCTAATCAAATAAATACTACCGGTTTACAGAAGTATGAGATTAAAGATCTGTTGGAATTAAAAGAGATATTATAAAAAATTTCCCCGTGCAGATTTAATTTGACAGGGTATTTATACTTTATGATGAAAATAGCCACCCCTCCTTGAAAATGAGGGGAAAAGGTGAGGATTTGAGCAGTTGAGAATCTGAAAATTTGATACGGGAGGCTTTGTTAGAACTTTAGAATGTTCGATTTACGATGATTGGATGTGGGGATGTAATTGGAAAAAAGTTGAAATAGATAGAAATATTTAGAGGAGGTGGAGATGTGATTGGATGTACGATGTTTGGATGTTGGTGGATATAGGAAATTAGAGGTTAGAGGCTGGAGATTGGAGAGGTAATGAGGTTTTGGATCATTAGAAATATGGTGGAAATAGATAGAAATAATAACCACCCCGTCTGATCGATCGTACCTCACGATCAGCCACCCCTCCTTGAAAATGAGGGGAAATATTGAGAAGTTGAATAATTGATGTAAGAAGAAATTCATATAAATAAATTATTGGGATGAGGTTAATTGAAGGAATCAGGAGTTATAATCTCATCAAAAGAAAAAGACAGGGGCTATGAACCCCTAAGACGTTGTAATTCTTTGTGCAGGGCTGCTACTACCTTTAGTGCGCTTTGCATTTGTTCAAGGCTCATAGTTTCACTTATGGCATCATCTCTATGTAATGCTTTTAACATTGCGTGATTACAAATGCGAACTTCTTTAAGGTAGTTTTCGATTTCTTGTTTACGTTTATTTTTCATGGTGATAAAGTTTTAGTTGAATTTTTTATTTGCCTTTTTATTGGCGGAACCAAACCATTTCAGCCAGGCGGCAATTTTAGTCAAGGTTTTTTAAGGATTTTTTTATGCCTATTGGAACAATAATTTCGTAAAAAAATCCTTAAAAACCCGGAGGGCTTGACCTTGATTTTTTGACGGCTGGGTGTAGCTTTTGAAGGCTAATTGATAGGATGCACAAATCACCCGGTATAAAAAATGAGAAGTTGAGAATTTGAAAAGTTGATTTGGGGATTGGGATGTTGGATGTGAGATGTACGATTTGCGATGTTTGGATATAGGAAAGACTGGATTGTTAGAGGATAGAAATTAGAGGAAATAGATGGAAATAGCTAGAGATTATAACCACCCCGTCTGATTATTCGTTCCTCATGATCAGCCACCCCTCCTTGAAAATGAGGGGACGGTTGAAAATTTGAGAAAGTGAGAATTTGAAAAATTGATCAAGGGAATTGGAATGTGTTTGGATGCTAGACGTTTGGATGTGGGGATATGGAAATAAGGATTGATTGGGGAATGATGCGTTAAGGATTGGAGCAATTGTTTGAGCTCCTTTTACGGGATCATCTTTGCACGGTTGATGATGATTCAAATGGTATTACTTGGGCAAAAGATGAGGTGGATTGATGCTAGTAAAAGAGCGAGTGCGGAAAGCCTGATCGAAGGGAACGCCCTAAAAAATGAAGGCTTGAACCTAATGACACAAATTCTACCAAAGAATTAGAGTAGATATTTTAACCAATGTAAAAGCTGTTGTTTTTAAGGATATAAACATCTTTTGAATAATCAAATCAATGTTGTTTTTTATCACAAAGTCATTTATACATTAACTATAATGGTAGTTCGATTAGACTTAAAACTCTTTGGAATATTTTGTTTTCCGACCACTAGCATCAATGGTTATTTCGATGTGGTAGTTTTTATCTGTACGAGCGTAAACATAATCGTTATCATCTAGCTTATCAAGAACATCATCATCTGGATGATTATAGGGCCGATTGTGTGTACTTATGCCAATGAAAGCACTTATTGTATTTGGAGTTGACCATGCTAATTCATCATTATTATCTATAGAACCATTACGTGATCCATGATGTGGAATTTTCAGGAAAACGGTGTCCTGGGGAATATTGTGTTTGATTTTGTCCCATACCTCTTCCTCGGCATCCCCTGTGAAAATGCATGACTGATTATCTTGGGTCAGACTGAAAACAATGGAATTGTTATTTTCATTCGTATTATTCTTATGGTAGTTTTTGGGAGGCCAAAGAATGTTTACACTTGCATTCCCAAAAGCTGGAATTATAGATTGATCATCGATCGCCTGATGAATTATTGTAGAACCATCAGCATAGCGAACTCTGTTTACATAATTTTGAAGGTGTGCAAGACAAGTGTTGTTTTTACTTTTAGGATAGAAAAACCTTTTTGTACCAAAGGTTTGCATTATTTCTTTAAGCCCTTCTCCATGATCGAGATGCGCATGGGAAAGCATTACCCAATCGAATAGTGGTTTGTTAATTTTACTTGTTCCAAATTTACGCTGGAAGTACTTCCTTAGAAAAATAAGGCTGGATTTGTAATTGACTGTATCGTTGGAATCGATAAGGGCGTAAGAATGTTTTTCATTACCACGTTGATCGCTATAAGTAGATTCCAAAAATATTGAGTCCCCCCAACCGACATCAATAAGAATTATTTTGAGCTTACTCATCGTTTCTTATATTTAAGGTTAGTCCGTCTTCTCTATTTTGTTGGTAAGCTGTCCTTGATTCCTCAACTTGGGTATTTGTCCATTCTGCAAAAAACTGAGTTTCTTCGTCGGAATGCCTCAATTGTTCTTCAGGTGTAAGTTCAGGTAATTCATTCACATCAATTCTATCATTACGGAATTGCCAACAAAGGTTAAAGAGATTTGAAGGTATGCGGTATACTCTACCTTGAGGAATAATCTCTTCTGGCATTTCCTCTTCTGAAAACCATGTCAAAGGAATCCAAATGTCGTTGATATCTACAAAAAGATTTCCTTCTTCTTCAATAGAATCATACATTGCAGAAATATCATTCGGATTATTAAAACCGTTGCCATGTGGCCCTCCAATTATAATAGCTTCCAGGTTCAAAAGCAGGATTGGCAACCTAAGTTGTCGGATTTGAAGATTCCATCCGAACAAGGAATCATAAGAATTAATAGAAAAGTAAGAACATCGCATCATTATAATACCGTCAATTTCTCTTACTACATCTGTAATAACCGGAACAAGGCAAATATTCATGATAGGAATGGTATTGGTTAAAAATTGGAAATGTAAGATAGTGATAAATAATACTAACCGAAAGATCTTTGACCCAGTATCTTTGTTTCAAGAAGTATTATTTCTCCCAAATAACACTCAGTACAAAGTTGTAAGCGTCGGCGTAGATGCAATGTTCGAAAAATTGTCGTCCATAATCTTGATCGTAGTTGAGGCGAAACCAATCCTCGGCGAAAACGATTTCACTTTCCTGGTATTTCGTTCGGTTCTCATAGAAATATTGTCCGGCACATGTATTGACAGGTACTTTGAAACCGGGACGTGTTTCGATGTATTTAAAGGGAAAATCGGAGCTGTACTTGAACCATTTAATGACGCTATTCACGGAACAAACGATCATTATTGGATGGTTGCCTACTGCGGCGAATTTTAAGAGCGTTGCGGTGATGCTTGTTTGATACTTAGCTGTCAACTCTTCAATTAGGTTAAATGTGAATTTCCTCCGATTAATATCTTTTATCAATCTTGAAGTGGGCAATAATAAACTTGCTGCAAAATAATCGGCTTCCAGTTCTACTTCATTATCTGAGGAGAAATCAATGAATGAGGGGTGCGAAGGTGCCAGCCCTTCTTCAAGTGCATTACGATGCTCATCAATTAAGAAATGGCCCAGCTCATGTGCCATTGTGAAACGACCACGAGGTGTGTACTTGTGTTTGAATTTATTGCTATTCAGGTATACATGAAATTGTCCGTTATCATACTCAAGCATACCATCAAAGGCGTTGCCATAGTCGCCAAATGAGGAGGTAATGCCATAGATTTCTGCTAATCTATGTGGATCGACTAAGGTATTTTTGAAATATTCATCAGCAATAAACTCGGCATATTCGGATAACTGCTTTTTGCGATGATCGGAAAGGTCAAACTTATTCGTTTTCATTCTCTGCTTGATTTCGATCTTGCTTCATTTTTCTGAGTATATCATCCGGAATACCATTACCTTTCCTGGCAGCCCTGTTCATATGCCCAACTGCCTGATTGATTATCGGTTTATTTTGACGAGGTACAGATTCGATGTATGCTCCCGAAAGCATTTCATCTGCTTTTGGGAAGTGATCTGGTACTTTTTCAATTTCATTGAACGTCTCAAATAATTCTACCTCTTCCTCTGATATTGGAAAAAGATGGCCCAGGGCACGTAATGATTGTTCGAATGTATCTTCGAATTCATCTCTCTTATGCATTTCGCTATTTGTCATGACCCAAGGTATTATAAGTTTCAACGAATTTTTTTACTTTATCCAATGCCCGTTTCCTAATTTGTCGCAATGAATCGGGATGTACTTTCCAAATCTTCGACAGCCTTTGTATTTCTGCACTGGGAAGCTTTTTGTTACCATCCTGATAAGATATGTAAGTAATCAATACATCTCGATCTTTTTCACTCAAAGATTCAAGGGCTTTTTTTATCAGTTTTATCTTGGTCGAATCAGGGGCCTTATCACTTGTTGGTGTATCACCGATAAATGAGAGGTTATCGCTACATACCATCTTTTCTTTTTCTTCTCTTAATTGACGCAATAACATCTGCATTTCATTACAAGCAATTTTGGAAATCCATGCTTTCAATCTTTTCACTTGTTTATCAGGCGGCAATTCGTCCAGCTCAAAAAACTGATCTGCCTTTAGGAAAATCGTGGTGAATGTATTTTGGAACACACTTTTCTCTAGTTCCTCTCCATACATGGACCAGGCACTACATGCTTTCTTGATTACTGTATACAAGAAATTCTTGTAGTGACCATAGATAATTGCAAAGGCTTCCTCTGCTGCTTTTCGATCATCATCTTTCATGGCCATTGCCAGGAATAAATCAGATAGCGAATACGAGATGCTGAGGGATTCTGGTTTAGGTTTATTCATGATGCTCACACTATTAGTGTATGCGAAACCGTGACGTTCTCTTTTATGTCACGGTTTCGCATATATCAAATGTAAGTAATTAAATGCAAAAAATATTAGAGATAAAAAAATTTAGCACAAGTTATTTCAAAGTGCGCAAATAGGTTGCACAGATACCTAATAAGTTTGCAACAGTAGATCAAAATGAATACAAAAATGAGAACTACTAACACATTGTTGAATTATAAAATTTGAAAAGATCATGAAAAAACGAAATGTACACGTGGTGCCCAAAGATGGTAGTTGGGCAGTAAAGAGTGCAGGAGCAAGCCGACCAGCAAAGGTGACTTCTACACAACAAGAGGCTATTGATCGAGCCAGAGAGATAGCGCAAAATAATCAATCTGAAATGCTGGTGCATGGTAGGAACGGGAGGATCCGCCAGAAGAATTCATTTGGGAACGACCCTTTTCCTCCCAAAGGGTAATTAAAAACTGTATTTATGAAAATAGTACATTTTAAAGTTGGCAACGGAAACTGTTGCGTTGTGGAGGCCTCTGATTTTGTGATGGCCGTGGATTTACATGGAAATGGTGAGGAAAGTTCATTTGAACTTGTATCCTCTCATTTCAGAAAGAAAGATGACAAAGATTGCCTGGATGTTTTGGTGGTGACTCATGGAGATCGTGATCATTGTGGTGGATACAAAGATTTCCAAGATGCTATGGACAAGGGAGAACTTGTTATCGGAAAGATTATTCACCAAGGGTACGACCGAACTAATGACGAAGATGATGAATCTTGTTCAGATGATTATGAGTGTCTCCAAAAGGAGATCAATAGCCGTGAGAAAGTTAAAGATCCCACATTTGGAGATTTAGTTGGCGAGCCTAAAGCAGGTGATAAAGTGGTAGAAGTAATGAGAGGATTGACGTATCCTTCTGATATGTTATTTGATGTGTTAAGTCCTGTGGATGGAGATGATGAAGACTCGGAATATGATGTAAACGATGTATCACTGGTATTTCGACTGGACTTTGACCATCTGGACGGATTGTTATTTGCCGGTGATTCAAGCTCGAAATATTGGCAAGAGAAGATCATCCCTCATTTGACTGAAGGTGCTGCTGAATCGAAGTATCTCTTGGCTTCTCACCATGGCTCCTATAGTTTCTTTGGCGAAGACAGAGATGAAGTGAGAGAGGCCGATCCATATCCTGATAATTATGAGGCCCTGGATAAAATACAATCAAAAGAATTGATTGTATCTGCAAATTCTAAATTTCCAACCAGTCGCGATCAAAGTGGTGATCAACCACCTCATTATGCTGCTTACAAATGGTATCATCAATGGTATGAGGATAATCGAAATGTGAAGAATAAGAAGGTAGATCCTCATCCCAAGAGTTGGCATTATACGAGTGATGGAAATATCTGTCTTGAAAAAGATGGGAAAAATTGGAAATTAGATAATGACTGGAGTCTTCAGAAAGCACAATCAAAAAATGCTCAAAAATTGGGAGCAGCTCATAAAGTTGGGGCATTATCCGGGGGGCTTGGTGTACCTAAAACGAGATATTATGCGAGCAGAACATTTTAGTGTTTTTGAACAGCAAATGCGGGGACTGGCAGAGAGGGGAGTCATATCCCTTCTCTCCTGTCATCCTCTGTTGCCAGGATTTTATTTTAACTTAGGGAAGCTAAAAGAAATTAACGGTGTTAGATTGTATACGGATATGTCGAAGTACTCTTATAAGCTTATTTTTAGAAACGATGGCCCCCATGTTTATCCTATCCCCTATCGGGTACCAAAAGGAGGACATAGTCATATCAACTGGGATTTAAGTTTGTGTCTTTATCATCCGACAGAATTTAATTGGGCAAATCATCCATATCTTGATCAATACATTATACCGTGGACCTTTATGTGGCAGATTTATTACAACGAGTGGTTAAAGACTGGTATATGGCCTGGTCCAGAGTATGCACATTAACAATTAATATATGAAAAAGTTAGGACTTGCATTATCGGGCGGTGGTTTTCGGGCTGCTGCCTTTCACTTAGGCACATTAAGAAAGTTACAGACCTTGGGGATATTGGACAAAGTTGAAGTGTTATCAACCATTTCCGGAGGTTCGATTACAGGGGCCTTATATGCTCTCAATATAGATAACTTTACTGAATTTGAGAAGAAACTACGAACCGGCTTAAAAAAGAGTATGCTTACGACGAGTTGGTTGTTGGTTGGACTCGTTGGGCCAATACTACTAGTACTACCCTTTTTCCTGGCTTATTGGGCCTGGTGGGCTTTAATCTTTTATATACCTATTATTCTTTTGTTTATAAAGTATCAGTTTAATATTCTTCCTTTGGGCAAACTAATTGAAAAACGGTATGGTACCACTTTTTATGGTAAGAATGAATTGCAGGATTTACCGGATAAGCCACTATTGGCCATCAACTCTACAAATGTGGAGACGGGACGACCATTTACTTTTTCCAGGGAAAAAATGAATGATTCATTTTATGAGTACCCTGGAGCAGGCAAAAAGCCGATACTATTCAAGCATAAATTGTTCCCAGTAAGTAGAGCTGTCATGGCCTCTACCTGTGTCCCTTTTGCTTTTACACCGGTTAAAATTGGTAAACAATATTTTAAGGATAAAAAGGACATTGGAAAGATTGATCCAACTTTAATTGATGGCGGGGTATATGATAATCAAGGTATCCATAAACTGTCGCATCCAGGATCGAGCTATGAGTGTGGAACCATCATTGTAAGTGATGCCGGAACGGGTTTTAAGCCTGTAACGAAGATGAATAATACCTTGGTGCTTTTAATACAGACTAGTAATTTATTTATGAATCGAATCAAAAATATTCAATTCATGGGTAATGTTATTTTGAATAAATATTTGGGGAATAAGGCTATTGCCTATTTTTCACTGGGTTATGAGCCTATATCCTGCATCAACTATTTCGTTGATTATCTAAAAGATGGGAAGATAATAACAAGTGTTATCCATTCACATGACTTAACGGAAAAAGATGTATCAAAAATGGATAAGGAATACTTAAAAAGCTATATAAAGGATCGTATTGGCTATTCAGATTTGGAGAAAAGTTTTCCATCCCGGGAAGTACTGGAACAGGCAAAGAATGTTGGTACCAATCTGACTTCCTTATCAGATCAGAAAATTGATGCTTTGGTTGGTGTTGCAGAAGCTTTAACTGAGCTACAGGTGCGGCTTTATTGTCCGGATTTACTTAAATGATTAGAATGTACAGTTTCAATAGATAAGCTAAGTTGGTAAGAGAAAGAAACCTACAGGCTTTTGCATTTGAAGCTTTTATTCCTTCAAGTACATGGCCATAGTAGTTTTTAAGGAAATATTCCTTTTTTGAAGATGAAAGAACTCTTTGGAGTTAGCTTCCATTAAGTTAATTAAAATGACTTAAATCAAGTTCATTGATGTAAGACATGCAAACGAAGTAGAATGGATCAAATTTCCCATTTTTTTTGGTTTCATAATCTTCAAAAAGATTAACAACACCTGTTACGATATCCTCATCAGAACCAGCTTGATCAATAATATCATCTAGTATGGAATTTACCTGATTAAGAACAATTGCTCTTCGTTTTTTAAGTGTTTTTTGATTTAACTGAAGCACTGTATTAATGTCATTTTCAAGGTCAATATCCAAAAGATTAACAGGTAATACACTTACTTCTTTTTTACTGGCATCAAATTGATACTTAATCTTATCAAAGATATCAAGTTGATCTGGCTTATTTATGAGAAAATCACCATTTTTTTTGTTATCACAGTGACTTCCGTTGGTATCAGATTTATATATTTTTATGCAATCCTTATGAACAAAACTTTTTCCTGGATTTAACTTTTGTAATTTGGATATAGAAATATTGAACCTTGTACTTAAAGTTGCCAAACTTTCATTTCGACCAATATTGTGTGTTTTCTCCTTGCCTCCTATGCATGATGCATAAAGATTAGAAAAAGGAAATATATTGCTTTTTATATTCTTTGGCTCGAGATGTTCTATTGCCATTGATGAATTAGTAATTTTTTCACCACAATAACAACACACGTAACCTTGGTCTTCAAGAAGTTTTAACCTAAGATCATCCAAAACTCCATTAGCTCTTTGTTTAAACCAATTCCAAATTTTAACTCCTGTCTGACGATGATTATTTATTTTAGTCTTAATTAATTTTCTGTTATCATTAAGGAAAGCACGATAAGATTGAGGTTCGGTTGATTTCTTAATATATATCATCGGCCAAATATTTTTTTCTTTTTAACTTCCATTTTAAGATCAGAAATCAGGGAAGAGATTGGATCAATATTATTCTCTTCTTCTAATTTATCAATGAGCAAATAAGCTTTTTCGAAATCCTTATTACTTATACTTGTTCTTATTTCATTAATATTCGGCTCCAGGAATTTCAGAATTGGATTAACTACATTTTGGATGTTGTTTAATACCACTTCGATGTCAGCCGCAAAAGTTTTATAGTGATCAATTGTTTTAATATCACCATCCACCATTCTGCTAATGTAATTGCTGTGAATAGCAGTTAATGCTACCGTTGAGTGAGTTGTGGCAATGATGTTAGTTTCGGTTGGCTTAGCTAATTCTTCCATCAACTTAATCTGCCATTCCGGGTGTAGGTAGGTATCTGGTTCATCGAAAAGGAAGAGAGTTTCTGTATTTTTGAACAGTTCTTTGAGTCCGGTGATTAATCTGATCTGATGCTCACCTTCACTAAGGTTTTCAAATTCAATCAGCTTGCTTTCATTTTCCTCTTTGATATTTAATACTATTTTATCAATTAAATCCGAATGACCGGTATGGTCAAAAAATTTAAAAAGATCCAAAGGAGTTGAATTCTTCTTAAATGATAAATTGCTAGTTAACATACGGTAATCTTCATTTTTTACATATAAAGATGATATTTGCAATTCATCATTATCTGTCTCGTGATCAAAATCACCAGTATATGCAACTTCCCTTAATGTTTCCAAAAATCGACCAATATCACCTTCTGCATAATAGAAGCTTTGATTATATTGTTTAATGGCCTCTTCGGAATTTTCTTTTTCAAGTTTATTAAACCTTTTTCTTGCCCCTGTAAACCATATAGGCTTTTTAAAATGAACATCAAAGGTGTGAATCTGATCTAATTGTAATATTTCATTACTGTTGTTAAATGGAAGAAGAGATAATAAGACATTTTGAATATCATTCGTATTGATGTTAATAAATTGACGCAAGGGAATGTTTTTCCCTTGTTGTAAATACTTAGATGCCTTTGACAGTTCATCCTTAAAGAGTGAAGTAACCCTTTTACTTTCCCCGGAGTAATAGGTGACAATATGGTCTGGCAGATATTTTGCTATTCCTTTGGGCTCAAGTGAAGCATCATCAACAAACTCACGGAATGAAAACAAGTTTTCATTTGTTAGTATATCATTCCCCTCAACAACAAACGATAAGCCGTCAATATTACTAAATCTGACATTCGCTTTATTACATTCATATTCAATTGTAAACTCCAACTTGTTCTCTAAATAATAGTTAGATAATACCTTTTTATAACTAGCTATAGTTGGACCAAGAAAAATATGTATGATCGCCTCGAATAAAGTTGTTTTACCAGAGCCATTTTTACCAATGATGACGTGAGTATTGATGCCTTCATCAAAATTGATGTCAAATTCTTTCAGTATTTTGTACTTCTTGATGTAAAGGGATTTGATTTTCATTTTGGCTTACGTTTGGTGGGTTTGAGGTTTTCAATTTCAGCCTTTATTTCTTCCAATAACACTTCAGCTGGTTCATCATTGGGATCTTGAGGGACTAAATCACCTCTGAAGGCTTTGGTTAGAAGCTGCTGTGGTAAATCATCCAGCTTTTCTTTTAAGCTTTTAAGTTTCTTTTCGACTGAATCTATATAAGTAATGAATGACTCAATTTTTTGAACAATTCTTTGCTGAGTTTTAATATCAAGTTGTGGAACTTTTAGGGACTTAAGTATCTTCTGATTTAAGTTCACCATTGTTGAGCCTACAGAATTATTAGTTAAGTGATCAACACTTTGTGAACTACGAAGAACGTATGTTAAATATTTTGAGTCAAAGCTATTATTTCTCCTTAGAACAAGACAACCTGTTCCACATATCATACCTTCACTTTCAACATTAGCAGCTCTTCCCATTTCACCTCTCCGGCCTAATATAACATCTCCAATTTGCAAACTGTACTTTGACAACTCATCGTACTTTTCTTTAGAAATTGAAACATCTTTGGAAGGATAGATTTTACCTCCTTTAATATGTATAGGATTAACGATACCAATGCCATTTTCTATATAATCATGCTTGTGCAAAGCACTACCAAATGGTCCAGTTTGTATTTTTATGTCTATGTCTCCTAAAGTTATCCACTTGGAAATACCTGAATCATTAACAGCTAGTTGAATGTTTTTTTCACGTAACTCCTTTAGCAGTTCTGGTATTTTATCCATGCGAGCTTTAACGGAGTCAATGTATTCAAAGGCTTGATCTAATTTATCGGCTATTCGTTTTTGTTCGTTGAGGGGAGGGAGAGGGATTGGAATTTGTGATAGCTTAGTGGCGTTTATATTTTGAACAGCAATCCCAGCTGAATTGCTATTAACAAACCTCCAATAAAGAGGTGAATTTAAGAAATATTCAATATACCGCGGTTCATTAAGAATACTTCTAAACCTAATTAAATATGATGCAAAAACAGCATTCTCTATTACATTGGTCACACGATAGCTTAGACCTACAGAACCTGCTCGAGAAATTAATATATCATTCTCATATAGTTTGTATTTTTCTATTTCACCAGGAGCATCAATACAAAATGGAACTTTATCCCACTCAATATCCCCTTTACTAAGGTCTGTTGTTCGTACATATTTAATCTGACCATTTGTAGCTGATTTTGTTGTCCAGCCATATTGAGGTTTAGTCGTAATATCTCCAAGTTTTACAGTCAACCAATTTTCAGGAAAAACTTTATTCATTCTTCAACAAATTAAAAAGGTTCTCCAAATCGGTTATTACTTCCTCAAGCTCAGTCTTAATATCTTTTACTAGCTTACTTGGATCTTTATAACCGTTTCCATTTTCTCCATTCTCTTCTTTCATCCAGGTGATATCTAATTTATAACCTCTTTTTTCTATTTCAGAAATATGGAAGGAACGGAAACGTTCGGATTCTTTTCGAGGCGCATCGCCAAAGATGTTTTTACCAAATTCTTCTTCAAAATCCCAAAAGTGTTGCTGCCCTAAAGGCCGGTCCTTCTTGGTGAGGTTTTCTATGTTGGTTCGATTGTCGTATATCCACACATTTTCGGTTCGTTTACCTTTTTCAAAGAAGATCACGTTTGCTTTGGCATTGGCATAAGGTACAAAGGTACCATTGGGTAAGCGCAAGATGGTGTGCAAGTTGCAATCCTCCATTAGAATTTTGAAGACATCCCCTGCTTTATCTTCAAACAGACAATTGTCGGGCAATACCACCGCCGCTCTACCTCCTGGCTTCAATACGGTTATGATGTGTTGCAGGAAATTGAGCTGTTTGTTGGTTGTTTCAACCGTAAAGTCTTCTCGTTGCGGTATATCACTGGCTCCTTTGGTTCCAAATGGCGGATTGGCCAATATCACATCGAAGCGTTCGGGTTTAGGTGCTTCATATATGGTGTCGCCCAGGTAAATCTGGGGTTCTACTCCATGAAGGTACAAGTTCATCAATGCCAACCGGCGTGGGCGTGGCACCAACTCCTGACCATAAAAAGTCTCTTTTTGAATGCGTTTTACATCATCCCGCTCGAAAGCACCACCACATTCTTTCAAAAGCCATTCATAGGCACGTACCAGGAAACCTCCAGTACCACAAGAAGGGTCGTATATTTTAAAGTCTTTTTTACTCCGTGGATCCGGTTTAGTTAATCGCACCATACAATCAATCAATGGACGCGGGGTAAAGTATTGGCCAGCTCCTTTTTTACCTTCAGATGCTGATTTCTCCAAAAGCCCCTCAAAGGCCTCACCTTTTACGTCCACCTCCATCTCCGTCCAATCGTCTTCATCAATCAGGTTAATCAGCTTTTTCAGGTTCACCGGGTTATTTAACCTGGGCATGGCCTGGAAATACATGTCCCCGATAATCCCATCCTGCCTTCGTAAATGGCGAAGCATTTCACCATAGAGATGCGTTAGCTCTGTACCACTTTGCTTTTTCAGCTCCCCCCAATTGGTGGGTTGATTGGCAAGTTCTGTCCCCTCTTCTGTCTTGTAATTATCGATGGCCGGCAAATCAATTTCTTTTTCTTCTGCCATTTTAAAGAACAGCAAGTATGTAAGCTGTTCAATGTAATCACCATAGTCCACACCATCGTGCCGTAGTGTGTTGCAAAATCCCCACAATTTATTCGCCAGATTGTTCATGTATTGCTCTTAAATAGCTATTGCTCTGTTTAATTCTTTTACTATCGTTTTACAGTCCTGACCAAAGAGCTTTTTGAATTTACGCCATCCACCATGTGATGTAAAAACGGGCATGTCTCTGAAATCATCCTCTTCAATAGTCAGGTTTTCAATGAGGTGTTGTTTAATGTATTCGACCCATTTTTCTTGTTCTTCCGTTAGCTCCATATCAATAAAGATCCGGTTCACACCCCTGATTACCCTTTCTTCAATGGAAAGAAGAGGCTCTTCCTCACTTACAGCATGTTTTACCATGGAAATAACGTCGACCAACTCTTTATCATAGATCAATTTGTGTGCATCACGTAATTGCGTTACCGGATACCCATTGGTAGCCAGGTTTGATCGCAATTCTTTCAGTGCACTGGTGTTCCAAGCGCCAGGACGTTCCAAAATGATTTTCAAGGCTTCCACTTCCTGTTGATTGGTTTCTATATAGGTTCGGAACTGTGACAGGTAATCTTCCGGTTTTAAAAGATCCGCCAGGTCGTTTACCTTAAAAAGACGTTCGGAATGCACCTCATCTTGCACTTCATATGCTTTTACAAAGGATTTCTTAGGTCTTTTGTAGTTTTGAAGCAGGTATTGAAATTGCTCGTTTCTCAACAATTTCATGGTGGTGATAAAATCGTTTTTGATTTTATTTGGTAATTCGTCTGCAAATTTCCCAATATTTCCGTTGGTTATAAATGGTTCAAATTGCTCGTAGGCTTCACCACTCATGCTTTTTTCAATACGGCGCAAGCGTTTTATCAGTCTTTTTTGGTTATACTCTCTTTCCTCATTTCTGAATATTCGTTCGATCACTTCTTTAAGTGGAACGGTATCGGGTTTTATCTTCTCCGACATCTTACTGGCATTCTTAAAGTAACGGAATAAATCACCACCAAAACAATCGAACACATAAAACCGATCTTTATCAATATTGAAATCATCCGCTTTCCTTGTGCCTCGTCCCAGCATTTGCTCCCAAAGAATACGTGATTTAACCGGGCGCAAAAATACAATAAATTCTAAAGGTGGAATGTCAACTCCTGTACTTAACATGTCGACGGTCACCACCATTTTGGGTTCTTGTCTGTTTCTAAATTCTTTTATCCTTTGCAGTGGTCTGTCCACATTCTTATTGCCTGTTATCTTCTTCACAAAATCGTTTCCTCTGCCAAATATCTCTTTGGCCATGTTCACCAATTCATCGGCATGTGACCGGTGATTGATGTCATTTACAGCAAAGATGAGTGTTTTAGGAAAGCGGCTGTGCTCTTTTTCAAATTCTTCACAGTGTTTTTTAAGCTCTAGTAATATCTTACGGTTTGTGTCGGGGACTGTTATTTTTACTTCAATATCACTGGAATTATATTCTCGTTCAGCTTCGAGGTTATGCATTTGCTCTTTGCCAGATTTGGTATCAATTTGCCCCACCAGCTCGCCTTCTTTTAGAAAAGCACCATTTATTTTTACATTTGAATGTATTGGAATGGGATCGTAATCACATAGGTATCCGTCAAGAACAGCTTGCTCAAAGGGGTATTCATACACCGGCATACCAAAGAATGCTACGGTATGCGCAGCTGGAGTGGCTGTTAAACCAATTTTTATGGCATCAAAATGGTTCAGGACACTTCGCCAAAGGTTGGTTTCTTTTGAGGTATAACCTCTGTGGCACTCATCGGCAATAATAACATCAAACGCATGAATGGGAATATTGATGGCATTTTCATCCTCTTCCTTATCAAAATCATTGCTGTTTGAGAATTTACCGGCTTTACCGAACAGGTTGATGGACATTCGCTGAATGGTAGCCACATAAACGAAAGTTATTGATTCGTCGGGATCGGTCAGGTATTCATTGGGTAATATCTCATTATCAAAACCATCTTCTTCAAATTCTTTCTTTTGGAATTTTTGACTGTAGATTTCATATTCTTTGTGTAGCTTATTTCCACGAGGGGTATCAAATGAGGAGAAACTTCTCACTGTTTGAGAGGCTAATGATTTACGATCAACCAGAAAGAGTATACGCTTGGCCTTCTTCGATTTTAATAGTCGATAGATGATGTTTGCTGCCGTAAAGGTTTTTCCGGTACCAGTGGCCATGGCCAGCATCATTTTGTACTTACCTCTAATGATATTGTCTTCAATGGCTTTAATGGCTCTTTCCTGGTAATCCCTGATCCACGGGTGTTGAATTTTTTTCTTGACCAACCATTCTTCAGCAGAGGCTTCATCGCGTTCAAATTTTTCCTTAAGCGCTGCCGGAGAATGATAACCAAAAATCTCCCTGTCGGTATTCGTGCTGTTTCGGACGTCCAGATGAAAAATTTGTTCACTGTTGGAAGCATACAGAAAAGGTACTTTATAGCCCTTCCAATTACCAACACCATTCATGGCCGATTTAGCGTATCTTTTGGTTTGTTGATCTAATACATTACGAGGATTCACGGCTGGTCTTTTGGCTTCCAACATACCTAGCAGTTTTCCTTCAACGAAAAATGCATAGTCTACCGGACCAGTTTCGGTTGGGTATTCTTCAACCGCGTGGTTGATTAATGAAGATGGATCCAGTTGTTTATTGTATCTGATTATTGCCCAACCATTCTTCTTGAGTGCCTCATCAACAATTAGCCTGGCTTCTTCCTCGGAGATATCTAGCTTATCAGATGATTTTATGGCCCGTTCCCTGCGGTTTGCTTTTTCAGCTTGAGATTCTGCCAGAATCGCTTTTTGTTTATCAATCAGCAGTTGTTCATTCTCCAACCTTAATTTTTCAATTTCTGATTCAAGCAGCTTGGTTGTATCCTGTAATGATTTCTGTGAAAGAGGTTTTGTGAAATCACCAGGCATAAAATCCAATTGATCTGCATACGTTTGATAATACCAAACACAGATGTTGCGTGCTTGCTTTAAACGCAATAACGCCTCGGCTTCATTTCCCTGGTTATTGTGAACAGCTTTATTTCCAGAAATGCGAATCGAATGGAAGTGTTCTTTCACTCTCAATGGCATGATTCCTTCTTTATCTAACTCATTGAGCCGATCCACTTGTCTATCTGATTTGATATTAACAGATTCTATTTGACAAATGTCGGACACAATAAATTCACACATGAGCCTCAGCTTGCCCATGGTAGTTTGAGGATCATCGTATAAGTTACGTTCTGCCAAGTGACCTAGTTTGGCCAGGTCGGGGAATGTTGGATTGAGGAAATTGAAATTGCTGTTCATAACAATGATTCACCAAAAGATTAGACGCTTACATTATATCTTAATTGTGGACTCTGAAACATACTTGGATAATCTTATGCCCTTATTCAGTTCGGTTACATAAGAGTCATTTAGACCTGATAATTCAATCAACTTTGCTACCGAAATATTTTCACGACGGATTAATGGTCCATATTTTATACCGAACAAATGGATTTGTGCTACCGAATCGTTGTTCACGGTATTGTTGTATCTGTCTTTTAGAATTTCTGCCAACACCTCTACATCAGACTGTTCTTCTGTAAAATGAACATAAGCGGATAGCTTTATACCTTTTCTTAATTCTGTGATATAGGAATCTTTTATCTCAGCAATTTGGATAATGTCATTCAGGTTATACCCTTTTCCCTTTATTAGCTTGCCATACTTTATACCAAACAAATGAATTTGAGCCACCATCTCATTTTCCTCTGCTTCAGAATATTGTTTGTTTAATTGTTTTCCTAATGCTTTGATGTCCATGATCACTAAAATTAAATGTCTATTGTTTATATGATGAATTAGTTATCGAAATAATCCGAATCAATTTCCTTCACCTGGTAAGTTTCTTTTACCGACACTCCCATTTTGAATTCAATCATTAGTTCGGCCAGGCGAAACCCATTGATGAGTACGATGGTGCGGTCGATGTTTTGCACATACTCATGGGCTGATTTAGGGTAGTCAGATGTGGAGATGAAGATACCTTTCCGGGCTTTTTGAGCCAATAGGGCACCGGCAAAGTCTCTTATTTCTTTAATGGGCACGGTGTTTTCCCAGCGTTTGGCTTGTATGTATATTTTATCCAGCCCCAGACGGTCTTCGTTGATGATGCCATCGATGCCGCCGTCGCCTGATTTACCAACGATGTTCCCGGCTTCCTGCCGGGAACCACCATAGCCCATGGCGAGTAATAAATCAACGACCAGTTTCTCAAATTTACCGGGATCCATTGTTTTTATCTTTTGGAGTAAGTCGGAGGCGAGGGTTTTGTTGAGACTTTTCCAGGCTCCTTCTAATTCTTCTTCGGGTGTTTGTGCAGATTGTTCCGGCTGGCTTGTTTCCTGAATACTTACATTGTTGGAGTTGTTTACAAAGTCTCTAAAGGATTCGAACTGGCGAAGATAGACTACGTTGATCGTCTCCGGATTGGACTTTAATACCTCCAGTCCGGATTGGGTGATTTGTACATGTCCTCGTTTTTCAGATTGTAAAAGGCCTGCTTTTTTCAGGTAGGTATTGGCCCAGTTGACGCGATTGTCGAAGAGAGGTTGGTTACCACTTGGAAGTAATTCGCGGTTTTCTTCGGGTGACAGTTTGAATTTAACAGATAATAATTTTACTAATTCTCTGATTCGATATTCTTTACCATCGGCCACCACCTTTAGCAAGGGAAGCATGATGGATTGATAATCGGGAATGGGCATTGTGTTGTAGATTTTGGAAGTGCTAATATAGTAAATATGTGCTACGGGCGGTTCGAACAATATGGAAAAATATTTGGGATGTTCGATGTTGGGAGATAGAGGCTAGAATCCAGATGTTAGATATTTGATGATTGGAGGTTTGGGTTATTGGATGTATGAAAGGAAATATGATGGAAATTCATTGAAACAAATTGATGTACGTATGATTTACCATGCGTAAATGAAGCCGTAGCTTGCTACGGCCTTGCTTTATTTTCGTTTATCTGCTGCTTCTTCTGGAAAGGATATCACATTAACCATTTCACGGAGTCGGCTGCGAACGCGTTTGTCATAGAGCTCTTCAATTTCTGTGGCGTTGAGGTTGGTGGTGATGTGAGTTATGAGCTTATCAGAGGTGAAGAGTTCGTAGCGACTGAGGAGGATCTCGGCCATGACGTTACACTCGCTGCCGAAGTGCTTGAGGTTTTGTTCGGCACCCAGGTCGTCGAAGCAGATGGTTTTGGGTGTCTTGATCCCGGGCTTGATGGTGAAGCTGCGTTTGCTGTAGCGGTGGATGACATCGAAGCCGTCTTTTTGAAATTCGAAGCTGACATCACGGCAGGGCTTCACCGGGAAACGGTATTGGGGTGGCACCAAAAACTGCATCAGCTGCATCAGGGATGTTTTACCGCACCCAATGGGGCCACAGAGCATGATTCCTTTCCGCGGATCGAGACCGCACTGAAGTATGATGTCATGATCGCCAATCGTATACGCGAAAAGCTTACGAATAATACCCATATCTTCATCTAAAAGATTAAAGTGGGGCCCATGTATCTGTTTTCCTTTTTGAGCGATAAAATCGATACCTTTTTGAAAATCGTAGACGATGGTGTTGTTGATTATTTGGTAGTGCATGATTTTTTCAGTTAGCAGTTTAAAATAGATCATTAGATTTTAGATAATAGACATGAGATTGATTTACATTACTCTCATTTTTAGATCATTAATAGGTTTGTCTACTAGATAAATACAAACTGTTTTTCAATTACTTACAGAAGTTTAACGAACTATTGCAGTTAGCAGTCATCAGTGATTGAGTACCCTTTACCCCTCTATCAGCGGCATTTCCTCTAGCTTAGGGAAGCAATTGTACCCCTCTGTCGGTAAGCCGGGATCTCTACTCGCTTGGGGGAGTAATGATTAATTGAGTGAATATTCATTTTGAATAATTCCCGGATAAGCGACGAATTGGAAAAAGAAAGCCATGTGTTTGACGAAAGTATGAATGTTGGAATAGTAGTGCACAATGCATTCTTCTTTACTGAAAGGATTGTAGGGCGGGTCAAAAACGAAGCTGTATGTTTTACCCGATAAATGATGGCAAACGAATTGAATCCTGTCATGCAGATCGATGATTTCGCAGATGTAGGAATATTTATCAATGAACAGGTTTTGCTCGAAGAATTTATCCGGAAGGCTGTCGATTTTGTCAAAGATTTGATCGAAGTCGTTAATGTTGAAAAGACATTTTAGTTTGTTGTATAGTGGGTTTTTCATGGGTAATTGGGTTTGATTTTTTTGTGAAAGCTTAAAAAATGAGAATTGGAGATTGGGACGTAGCTTGCTACGTCCGTACGGATTAGAGGGGCTCATTGTAATTGGGGGTTGATTTTTTGGTGCCGGGATGTGGATTTTTGGCGGGTTTGCTTTTTTCGGCGCTGAATTTGGGAATGTTGAGCATCCAATTGCGAGCAGCGGCTTTCCAGTCTTTCATGGGGGAGCGGCCGCCTACCAGCCAGCCGTTGGATTCGTAGTAGTTGAAAAAGCGTTCGGCTTCGGTTATGGAAAAGTTTTTTTGCTGGAAATAGATTTGGATGTGTTCCAGTGGCGGGGGTGTGAATTTACTTTTCTTTTTCATGTCAGTTTGCTTATTGTGATCCTTAAATTTTTCTTTCTGATTAACATATTCTTCAAGTTCCCTTATAGAGTGTATATTGTTTGTATGTTTATATATACGGTCCATTTTTGGGACAGGTCGTGGACAGGTACCTGTCCAATAGATGGTCAGGTGAACCTGGCTGGCTACCATGGGATCGAATGATGGGCAGTAGCGGATGAAATTGTGTTTCTCCAGGTCTTTCAATGTTTTGAAATAGGTGGTTTTGGAACCTATCCTGGCCATCTGCATCAGTTCTTTGCGGACTACTAAGATGGGGTTCTCAAACCGGTTTTGATTCCAGAGTCTGAAGAGTGCCATGTAGAGTGTCAGGTGAAAGGCTTTAAACTCTGGAATCTGGTCCATCTTAGTAAATACGATTAGCTGATGATGGATGTAGTTCATGGGGCTCTAGATTTCATTGATAATTTGTTTTAATGATCCCGGATACTCAGCAGTGATTAGCGGTGAGCCTTTTCTGTTGTTTTTTTGTGTCTCACAGGAGAGCCGCAAAGCACCGGGACCTGATGCGGTTAAAGCTTGATTTTGTTGCTTTCAATCATGTCATGAATGTCGGCGTAATCGTAGTAAATGACACCGCCAATTTTAGTAAAAGGCAACGTGCCATTGACTCTCAGGTTTTGTAAGGTGCCCGGTGAGATGTTAAGCAGTTTGCGTACCTCGTAGGATTTGAGCCATTTCTTGGTTTGGTTACCGGCATGGCTTTTCAGTAGTTTCTCAATTTCTGAAAGCAGGTCCATTTTAAACTCTCTTAAGTCGTCGGTTGTGATAATTTCTGCTGCCATAATTTCTATTTTAAAATGAATAAATTACTTGAATGCGGCTGCCATCGCATTTGATTGATTTTGATGTGATACAAAGGAAGAACATCAGGAAATACTAAACCAGTCCCTGGGGTACCGGTACCCCCAGTAACCCCACCTGTTATTCAGAGAGTTACGCCATAAAAAAAATTGTATATTAGTTTTTTTGAATCGAATTAAGCAGTTTCAAAATATTCTCTTTTGTGGTTGAGATGGAGTTGTTGTCGGGTTTGAAAAATTTGGAACGCAGGCTGAAGATTGATATGTTTTCTGTGTTTTGGGTAGAGAAATGGTTGGAGAAGAAACGAAGTGTTTCTTCCTTGTTGTTGGTCGCAATAAGCCCAGTGTCGATCAGGTTCTTGACAAAACAGGCCAGCTGGGAGACGGACATGGAGGTTTTCTGTTTGCCAGGAGATTCCTGCGGTGTAGCTGTTATACCGGATAAAGAGTGGTTGTCCCGGCTGCTTTTGCGGGTGTATTTAATCTCCTGCTTGAGCCACCTGGACAGGATGATATGCAGTGATTCATACTTGGGATTGTAGCCTTCCGGAGAGGTAATGAATACCTGTTTTACACACTTGGTATAGAAGTGTAGCTTTTGAAGCTGGTCACTACTGCTGGTTTTACTTCGATAGCTTTTACCAATGAATTGGAGAAAATAGCGGATGCAGGTTTCGGAGTTAAGGTTGTAACCAATGGCTGAACAGCTCACTTCCTTATCCAAGTCGCGTTCAACATGTGGTTGGCGGGCAATGACATCCAGTTTTTCTGCCCATCCGTACAGGTAGCTGATATCCCGGAAGGTGTAGTATCTTTTTTTTTTTTGCTGAAAGTCTGCAAAGGGGTGTGTGATTGTAGCTAAAAGCGCTGGATTGATGTTTTTGAGAATAAGTTTGTGTTCAATTTCTTTTTGTATCTGACCGAATTTTAACCGGTGGTGCAAGTAGCGTACTTCCGGTACCTTCAGGTTGCAGTCGAAGTAAGCAGGAAACTGTTTTCGTAAAAAGGAAAGTAATTCGGAGAGCATTTGAATGGCAGACTGCTTGAGACAGTTGATCTTAGAATATTCCCGGGAGCAATGATCCTTTAACTGGTGCAGTTTGTCCAAAAGCCGGGTGAGCGTAGATTGGTAGAGCCGAATACAGTACTTTAGTTTTTCTTTTGATTGGTAAAAAACGGCGATGCTTAAAAGGTATCCTTTATGACTGGTTAGGATGGTGTAATGTGGATTTAAAATACCGTTTTTACTGCCAGGTGTACGATCGTCACACTGATGATCTGAGGGAAGGTGTTGGACCTGACTCACCACCTTCTCTAATTGTTTCAGGAGGTTTTCCATGTATTCAGGTTGTTTAAGTGTTTTATGACAATATCATTTACACCCAATTACCTCCAAAACAAATGCCTTTTTTGCGTTAAGGGTTTCTTAATACAGAATACACCTGTTTGAATATCTTGAACAAAGCGGGAGGAAGGCGCGGGTATCTATGTCTTGTCTGGCTCCCTGATGATGAGCTTTTATTTTTAAAAACGTCAGGTGGGCTTAATTATTATTGCACTCATTTCCGCCCACATGGGCGGAAATGAGTAGCGATTAAATCATTGTTTGCTGATGAGGTTATGTGTGTTTGATTTTTTGAGGATGCAAACTGGTTAATAATTGTTGGTTTTTAAATTCTGTTGATTTTGAGGTGTCAGTTTATTGCGTAAATCAGCCATGTCGACGCTGATCTTGTTTTCCAGTACCCTGGCGTATATTTGGGTGGTTGCCAGTTTGGAGTGACCGAGTATTTTACTGACGGTTTCCATGGGTACTCCATTGCTCAGTGTGACAGTGGTGGCAAAGGTGTGCCGGGCTACATGAAAGGTCAGGTTTTTAGTGATGTTGCACAAATCGGCAATTTCTTTCAGGTAGCTATTGAGTTTTTGATTGGAAACGATGGGGAGGAGGGTGCCCTTATGCAGGGCCCTGGGGTGTTCCTTGTACTTTTCTATAATTTCCAATGCAACCGGTAGAAGGGGTATGTGAACCGGTATGTCTGTTTTCTTTCTTTTGGTATGGATCCACTGGTAGCCATCGATCCCTAAAACCAGGTTGTCGGGGGTTAGGGTGGATACATCAATGTAGGCTAATCCGGTGTAACAGGAGAAAACGAACAGGTCTTTGGCAAATTGAAGGCGTTCAATTGAAAAGTCTTTCTCCTGGATGAGGTTTAATTCTTCCTGAGACAGGTAATGACGTTCTGTTTTTTTAAAGGACAGCCGGTATTTTTCAAAGGGATTTTTTTCGAGCCATTCCAGTTTAACGGCCATATTTACCAACTTTCGCAATCGTTCCAGGTGTTTCATTACACCATTGTTAGAGAGGGGGCGTTGGTGGTCGACAGGATGATAGGTTCGAAGGAAGGATTCAAATTCGGTGATGAACCGATAGCTTAATTGCTGCAGGTAGATGTCAGAGGTCTTTTTGTTTTCTAAAAGAAATTCGGAGAGGTACCTGGCGGTGGTGTTGTAGTTTTTCAAGGTGCCCCAACTAAGGATATTCTTTTGGGATTTAGCATGGTAGTCAACCAGGTTCATCAGGGTATACTCCTCATTGGTAAAGCCATGAAAATGGTTTTTAATGATTTCCGGCGTGATGAGTTGTTTTTTGAGAACTAACTCCCTGTAAATGGCTAACAATTGGCCTTTTACATTGTCGAGGAAGTGGTTCATTTTTTGAGACTGACCTGATCTGGCTACAAGTCTTTCTTTGTTATTATTCCAAGCCTCGATTTGAACCTTTGTCTTGAGAGAGAATTCCGTACGCTGGCCGCTGGCGGTGATTCGCACGTATATGGTTCCTCTTTCTTTGTCCTTTCTCACTGGTCTAACCAGGAACTGAACGCTAAATGTTTGTGTGGTCATGGCTGTTGGTTTTAATTGTGTGGTTATGGTAAAAAACTCCCCAATGACTCACTGGAAATGAGTCTAAACACAATCAAAATCAATCAATAAACGGTGGTATAAATGGAATTATGAAATTATAAGTGGCAGTCTTATAGATTCCTACAGTGTTTCCAGTGAGACAATTTAAGAATTAAAATTGACTCCCGAATGTCACACCAGAAATACGGTTTAAACTGGTTTGACTTGATTCACTAAAAAACAGAAAAGCCTGTAAATCATACGATTTACAGGCTTTTGATTTTCTTTAAAATCCATTTTGTCGGGATGACTAGATTCGAACTAGCGACCCCTCGCCCCCCAGACGAGTACTCTAACCGGACTGAGCTACATCCCGAAATGTTATTGTCCTTTTTTAAAGACGCTGCAAAGATAAGTAAAATGGGCATTTTGACAACTATTGTCGAGGAAAAATTAAAAGATTTGTCGAGGGATGTATAATATATTGTTGATTTGATGGTTGGTTTTTAATTTGATGAAAGGGTGCAAAATATTCGTTTATTGGACGGTATTATATTTTGTAATTTTTATTTTTGTGGCCGTATACCCTGATAAATACACATGGCACAATTTAATGATGACAACTGGTTGATCAAAGGAATTGAAGAGGGGAAAGAAGAGGCCTTTGAGACGCTTTTTATGAAATACTATACTCCTTTAGTGGTTTTTGCTCAAAAAATTCTGGTGGATGAAGATTTGGCGAAAGAAACTGTGCAGGATGTTTTTGTAATGTTTTATGAGAAACGGGAGAAATTGAATATACATTCCTCTCTTAGATCCCATTTGTATCAGTCTGTTAAAAACAGATGTCTGAATCAGATTAAACGCAATCAGATTAGGCGAGATCATCATGCTAATATATTTGATGATAAAAAAAATGATGAGGCTTTTGTTGAAGATAAGTTGCAGGAGACAGAATTGGAGGCAAAGATTTTTGCCATTGTACACTCTTTGCCTGATCAATGTCGGCGGATATTTGAGATGAGTCGATTTGATGGCATCACGAATCAGGAAATTGCCGATAAATTATCACTTTCCAAGCGTACTGTAGAAACACAAATTAGTAAAGCGTTAAAAGTGATGCGTGCAAATCTGAAAGAATATATCGCTGTTGTGGTTTTGTTAGTACTTTATTGGATGAAGTAGGGAATTTGGTTGAAAAAAAATTGGGAAAGGATACGTGTGTAAGGAAGGTTGTTTGTCTAAAGGATGAGTTAGAGAAAAAATAAGTAGAAAAGAAATATTAAACGGTTCAAAATGGAATTTATCTTTCAATTACTTGCACAATTATTTGTTTCATCTGATGAAGAAAAAAATCATGTAGAAGCAAGACAGGTTATCGTTGAAGAAAATGAAAAAGCAATTGCGAAAGAAGAGGTAGTGGAGATGGAAGGGGAGCCGAATCTTTTTAGAATGATGGAATTTCATTAATTAGTAAGATGGAAAAGTATTCAGAGTTAGATATAGTCATTGTAAAGTGGTTGACTCAATCGCTTGACGCCGGAGAGGAGGTGATGCTGAGGAAATGGGTGGAAGAAGATCCAGACCATAAAGCATACTTTGATTCTTTTTTATCCACTTGGGAGAAAAGTGAAGGAGTGAAGGCGTTCAGGGAAATCTGTGCCAGGGATGATTGGCAAAAGGTAAAACAACGAGTGACTTTTTGTAAGCAGAATAAAAAGGGAAAGAGTATTACTCTTAATGTATTTAGGAGAATTGCGGCTGTTTTGATCCTTGCTTTTATTGTCGGAGCTTCTGTTGTTTCATATTTTAATGTGCCAGGCCTTGGTTATTTGGCTTCTTTTGATACAGATTTTCAAAAAGATTCGTTGGTATTGCCAGATAAGTCTCAGGTTATTTTGAATGAAAATAGTAAGTTGATTTTTCAGAGGAATCTGTCTGGAAAAAGAAGAGAAGTGAGACTTGCTGGTGAGGGTTATTTTAAGGTGGCAAAAAATCCTGAAAGACCATTTGTTATTCAGGCCGGAAACGCTAAGGTAGAAGTATTGGGAACTGAGTTTAATCTTGAAACGTCCGAAAGTGGGAATAGGGTTAGAATTCATGTAGTTGAAGGGCGTGTGCGGTTTTCATCGGATAATCAGGAAGTTATTTTGGTAAAAGGGGATGTAGGTGTTCTCGCGGAAGGGAATTTGATCAAAGGAAAAATTGAGAATGATCATTTTCAGTCTTGGCGTAGTGGAGTATTAAAATTTGAAAATGCAGGATTAGATGAGATAGTTTCTGCTTTAGATGATCATTTTATTGAAATACAGAGTGTCGATAATCGATCAAAGAGGAGTACGATTAAAGTGACAACTATCTTTAATAAGCAACCGTTAGAAGAAGTGATTGAAGAGCTTCAAATTCATTTTGGAAAAAAAATCAGTATTGTTGACGGCATATTAATCATCTCTGACTAAATTTCGGGCAGATTTTATTCTAATTGTAAATGCTCGAAAAGTACGTCAAAATAATGATATTTATCGGGGTAGGATTATTCTTACCCCGTCTTGTTTTTGCCCAGAATGTACTTACAAAATGGGTTTCCGTTCCTAAGGAAAAAGGGAGTACATATTATTATTTGCAACAATTGCAAGATTCTACAGGGTACGTATTTAGTTATAGTAATAAGCTTTGTTTTAAAGACAATGTTAATTTTTCATTTACCGAAGGGTATGTGAAGGATTTTTTAAATCGGCTTTTTGATGATTGTCCCTCGTCGTACCTGGTTCGGGGAAAAAAGATTATTATTGAACCGTTGGAATTACCTCCGCCAAAATTTACCATATCTGGATTTGTGAGAGATGGAAAAACAGGGGAATCACTTATTGGAGCAAATATTTATGAACCCGACCTGTTATTGGGAACGGTTAGTAATAATTTTGGATTCTTTAGTGTTACGCTTCCTAAAGGATATACTGTTTTGAAAAGTTCCTATGTGGGATATAAAGGTATAGAACAGTCTCTTTATTTGTCTGGTGATACTACTGTCTATATAAATTTGACTCCAAAATTAGAATTGAATGAGGTATCAGTTGTTGGATCGCGGGTTCCTGCTAAAGTAAAAAGTACACGGACTGGAACGATTGATTTGCCTATTGAACAAATTCGTAATGTTCCTGTGTTTCTTGGAGAGCAAGATGTTGTTAAGGGTATTCAATTATTGCCTGGTGTGCAAAGTGGGCGAGAAGGTTTTTCTGGTTTATACGTCAGGGGAGGAGGGCCGGATCAGAATTTAATTATTCTTGATGATGTGCCTGTTTATAATGTAGGGCATTTGTTAGGTTTCTTTTCTGTTTTTAATGCTGATGCAATAAATAAAGTATCGGTAGTCAAAGGTGGCTTTCCTGCTCGTTATGGAGGGCGTCTTTCTTCTGTTGTTGATGTTAGGATGTATGAAGGTAGTAATGAACGAATAAATGGTTCAGCGAGTATCGGTTTGTTGTCATCGAGAGTAGCATTGAATGGGCCAATAAAAAAGGATAAAGCAACTTTTTCATTGTCTTTTAGAAGGACATACCTGGATTTAGTCACTGCTCCTTTTCAGAGAAAAGAAATAGAAAAAAGTAATTACTACTTTTTTGATCTTAATGGAAAAGTAAACTATAAATTTTCAGATACAGACCGATTGTTTGTTAGTGCTTATTGGGGAAAGGATGAATTTTATTCACGTTATAATGACCAGAATATTGATCTTGAAATAGGTGAGCGTGTAGATATTTATCAGTCTGTAACGTTAAATGATGAGAGTAGCTCGGGTTGGGGCAATGTGGTTGCTGCCATGCGTTGGAACCATATTTTTGGAGATAAGTTGTTTTCTAATCTGACGGCTACTTTTAGTGATTATCGGTTTTATATTGGGCAAATTCAGAATTTATACTACAAGGAGGCGTGGAGTGCGGTTGAGAAAAAATACTTTAGCGGTATTAGGGATTTTAATACTAAGATAGATTTTGATTTTGTTGCTTCGCCTAATCATTATTTTAGATTTGGAGGAAGTTATGTGTATCACAATTTTTATCCTGGTATAGATTTGTTAAAAAATGAGATAGCAAATGAGGCGCAAGTCGATACTACTATTGGTGGAGATAGTATGTATCGACCAGAATTTCATGGATATTTAGAAGATGATTTTAATGTGAGCGATCGATTAAAAATGAATCTTGGGGTTCATTTTTCATTGTTTTTAACTCAAAATGATTTTTATCATTCTGTTGAGCCTCGGATATCTCTTCGCTATTTACTTAGTGATTATTTGTCTTTAAAGGGAGCTTATTCAAAAATGACCCAATATGTGCATTTGTTAAGAACAGCAACAGTTTCTTTGCCAACGGATATGTGGTTGCCAGTTTCGGATGAAATTAAGCCAATGAGAGCAAGTCAGTCTTCGTTAGGATTTGAATGGGAAATAAGTAAAGGGTTTAATTTATCTGTGGAAGGATATTATAAGAAGTTTGAGAATTTGCTTTCCTATAAAGAAGATGGAAGTTTCTTTGATTTTACAATTGGTTGGGAGGATAAACTTATTTCAGGAAAGGGAACATCTTATGGTACAGAATTTCTTTTGCATAAAAGAATAGGAAAGCTTACGGGGTGGTTGGGTTATACTTATTCTAAATCTTTCAACAAATTTGATGGGCTGAATGACGGAAGGGAATTTCCTTCTTTTGCAGATAGACGTCATGATGCTTCCTTGTTTATGTCTTATCGATTTAATGATCGAATAGATGGTGGTTTTACTTGGATGTTTGGAACGGGAAGTCCGGTTACGTTACCCTCTGGTAAGTATTATGCACCTGAATTGCCTACAACCAGATCAGATTATAAGTATAATGAGTATATAAATGAATACAATGGATATAGAATGCCTAATTTTCATCGGTTAGATTTTGGTTTTAATTTTAAGAAGCAAAAGAAGTGGGGTGAACGGATATGGAGTTTGGGAATGATAAATGCATATGGTCGTCAGAATCCGTTTTTCTTGTATTTTGCAGATTCTGTTAATGATGAAACCGAAGAGGAATATCGATCGTTGAAGCAGTTTAGTTTATTTCCATTTCCTATTCCTTATGTGAGGTATACGATAAAGTTTTAGTGATGAAAGTTCGGTTGAAAAATATATTGATATTTTGTGTCACTCTATTGATTCTGTTTGTAGGGTGTGAGAAAGATATTTCTCTCGATATAGAGGATGTAGATGGTAAATTAGTGTTGTATTCATTTATTTTTCCGGATAGTTCATTTTCTTTTCATATGAGTAAGAGTATTGGTATTCTTTCTTTAGAAAATTACAAAAAGGTTGAAGATGGTTGGTTTTCAATATATAAGAATGATCAAGTGCAAGGTACTTATTTCTTTCCTAAAGATACGATTTGGGGAAAGTGGGATTATTTAAAGTTTCATGAAGGTGATACTGTATATTTGGAAGCTACAGATCATTTTAACGATACTGCTAATGTGGCTACCGTAATACCTCGAGTTGTAGCGATGGAAAAATTTGATACTATTTCTAGTGTTGCACTTACGTCTGATGGTATTTATGAAAAGGGTCTTGATTGTAAGTTGGTATTTTCTGATCCTGTTAATGAGAAGGATTTTTATCAATTGGTCGTGGTGCAGGAGCGATGGGAAGATGTGAGTGGTTGCGTGACGTATTATCAAAAATCAGTTGATTTTATTTCTGAAGATCCGGTCTTTTATCAAAGGGGTCAAGATGGTAGTCTGCTCGAAGGAGCAGATTTTGAAGGATTGTTTAATGATTATTTGATAAACGGAAAGACTTATGAGTTGAAATTTCGTATTCCACGTAGTTGTTATCAATTATTTTGGTATGATAAGAAGATTAAGTTGTCTGTTTATTTATATCACATCACTGAAGATTACTATGATTATATCCGGACCAAAGTGTTAGCTGATTTTAATACTGATATGCCAGTTTTTGAACCGGTTAAGATTCATTCTAATGTTAATAATGGAATAGGATTGGTAACGGGTTTGTCTTTTTCTAACGATTCAATCATTTTTAAACCGTTAAATACTAAGTGAATTATCTGGTTTTGTGATATAGTGTCATGATATATAATTGCCTAGGCATGTATGTGTATGTGGTATTTCAAAATGATTTTCAAAACTTAAGATTTGTCATGAGTTTATTCGAGGTATAATTTTTGATTGAGCAGATGAAAATTATTAGTTTTACGGTGTATTTAGAAATGTTAATATTTGCATATTATGGCGCTTTTTGAAAAAATGAATCTGAATGATTCAACCCCTGAAAACAAAGATATTAAAGACGTTGAGAATGTAAAAGTGTTAGTGATTGGTTCTGGTCCTGCTGGTTATACTGCTGCAATATATGCCGCAAGAGCGAATTTAAATCCGGTTCTTTATGAAGGATTGCAGCCTGGCGGACAGTTAACTACTACTACTGATGTGGAGAATTTTCCTGGTTATCCTTCCGGTATAACCGGTCCCGAGATGATGGAGGATTTGAAAAAACAGGCTGAACGGTTTGGTACAGATATTCGTTTTGGTTTAGCAACAAAATCTGATTTATCACAACGACCATTTAGAATTACTATTGATGATACTAAAATAATTGAAGCAGAATCATTGATTATTGCTACTGGTGCGACTGCTAAATATCTTGGATTAGAAGATGAAGCCAAGTATGCTGGTTCTGGTGTGTCTGCTTGTGCTACATGTGATGGTTTTTTTTACAGAGGTAGAGATATTGCTGTTGTAGGTGGGGGAGATACTGCTTGTGAAGAGGCTCTTTATTTGGCTGGTCTTGCGAAAAAAGTATATATGATCGTGCGACGAAATGTTCTTAGAGCTTCAAAAGTGATGCAGGACAGGGTATTTAGTGCAGAGAATATAGAGGTTTTATGGGAGCATCAAACAAAGGGATTGTTTGGAGATGGTGTGGTTGAAGGTGCAGTGTTGGTTAAAAAGAAAGGGACTACGGAAGAAGAAGAGGTTAAGATAAATATTGATGGTTTCTTTTTGGCAATTGGGCATAAGCCGAATTCAGATATTTTTAAGCCGTATATTGATACGGATGAGGTTGGCTATATTAGGACTCAGTGCGGATCTTCTAAGACTAATGTCGCCGGGGTATTTGCTTGTGGAGATGTTCAGGATTCAACATATCGGCAGGCAGTCACTGCTGCTGGTTCTGGTTGTATGGCAGCTATTGATGCTGAGCGGTGGTTGGCAGAGAATTAGCATTAAATATTAGGAAATAGAATTTAAAGGGTTGTGAATTTTGCAACCTTTTTTTTGCTTGATTTTGTAATTGTATTTTATAATTTTAAGAAGGATTCCTTTTCTTTCTGAAAAAAGAGTGTAATTTTGAATGAATTT
This sequence comes from Marinilabiliaceae bacterium JC017, assembly GCA_004296775.1. GTDB lineage: Bacteria > Bacteroidota > Bacteroidia > Bacteroidales > Marinilabiliaceae > JC017. The sequence goes on along the minus strand of RHGE01000018.1, from coordinate 41,326 downwards.
TTTGGAAAATATTTGATTAATGGATGATATTTTTGGTAAAATAGGAACCAGTCAGACTTTGAGTCAAAAGATAGAGCGAAAGATTGAGGAGGCGATAAGACAAAAAAAACTCATTCCCGGAAACAAACTTCCTTCAGAGAAAGAACTTTGCGAAAGCTTTGCTGTTAGTCGTACCGCTTTAAGAGAGGCTCTAAGGAGGTTGAGTGCACGAGGTTTGATTGAGATAAAAAAAGGTAGTGGCATGTATGTGTCAGAAATACGGATAGAAGATGCTATTAAGTCTTTGAATCTGTATTATGATTTGAAATTTGACTCTAATCTGATCGGTCAAATCATTGAAGTTAGGCGTCTTTTTGAGCCTGAAATAGCCAGGATGGCCGCTCGTAACAGAACTGCGAATGATTTGAAAATATTGAGGGATAATCTTGATGAGTTAGAGAAGTGTGATCCTGATAATACGCAGTTAGAGGTTGATGTTATAAATAGGTTTCATATGTACATGGCAAAATCAACAGGTAATCCTATTGCTATAATTAGCATGGAGCCGATATATTCTTTGTTGCCACGTATGAGAAATTTAATTTATGCCAATATTGAAGGAGAAAAAGAGTATACTTTCAGATTGCAAAAGGAAATTTTTGAAGCAGTAGAATTACAGGAGGAGCAAAAGGCATATGAATTTTCTGTTGAGCTTTTGGAGAGAAATCAGGAAATTTATGATAGATTCCTTAAGGGTAGTGTAAAGTAAAAAGAAATTGAATAAACAAAAAGCCTGTCATATTTTAATGACAGGCTTTTTGTTTGTGTGTATGTGTAGGTGATGTTATTTGTTGAATGATTCGATGGCTTCTTTTACTGATCCATGCAATAGGAGCAGTCGTTTAGCTTCGTCATGTTGAATTTTTAGTTCATCCATAATCATTTGAGTGCCACGTTCTACCAGTTTTTTGTTAGTCAATTGCATGTTTACCATTTTATTGCCTTTTACGCGTCCTAGTTTAATCATGATGGTAGTTGTTATCATGTTCAGGATCATTTTTTGCGCAGTACCAGCTTTAAGACGAGTGCTGCCAGTGACGAATTCCGGTCCTACAATAGCTTCAATCGGGAATTCTGTAGCTTCTGCAATTTTACTGTATGGATTACAGGTGATGCAACCTGTGAGCAAACCGTTTTCCCGGCCTTTATTAATCCCGCCAATAACATATGGTGTGGTGCCGGAGGCAGCGATACCAATAATTGTATCTCTTGGGGTTGGTTTGTATTGTTGAAGTTCAGCCCATGCTTTCTCCGGATCATCTTCGGCGGCTTCAACCGCTTTTCTCAAGGCTACGTCACCGCCTGCTATAAGTCCGATTACCATGTTATCCGGTACGCCGAATGTGGGTGGTAACTCAGAGGCATCCAGCACTCCTAATCGGCCACTAGTTCCTGCTCCCAGGTAAAAAACACGGCCGCCTTTCTGCATTCGTTCAACGATTCGTTCAACTAATTGTTGGATTTGGGGAACAGCTTTCTCTACTGCCTGGTGGACCTTTGCGTCTTCTTTGTTGATGTTAGTTAATAGCTCCAGTACCGTCATCTTTTCGAGATTATCAAAGTGAGATGGGGCTTCGGTTATGCTGGATTTATTTGTTTGTTTATTGGAATTACTCATTATGTTGTATTTAGTGTTGTTCTTTGTGATATTCAATTAGGTTTTCCATGGGAGCCTGGCTTATTCTTCCGATTTGTAAATTGAAATAGTTTAAGCTGTCAATTAGTTGGTCTTTAAAGTGGAAAGCGATACTGCCAGTTACATGTATTTTTACTTTTGAAGCTTGTGGATATTGTAAGATATTGCGAATGATGAATTCCTTGAATCCATCAGAAACAAGCTTTTCTAATTCCTTTTCTTGTATGTTGCCTGATATGAATTTTGTGTATTGGGCAAGGTACCTGTTTGGAAAAGGTTGTTTATAGACTCTGTCAAGTATTTCTGTTGGTGTGACTGGGTAAGTCTCATAGAACCGTTTTATGATAGGTTCGGGTAGTTGTTTTTTTAATATGTCAGAAATTAGTTTTTTACCTAAAATAGCACCACTACCTTCGTCACCCAGGATAAATCCCAAAGGGGAAACATTTGATTCTATTGATTGGCCATTGTAGTAACAGGAGTTTGATCCGGTTCCTAATATACAAGCGATACCTGATTCTGTTTGACATAACGATCTAGCTGCTGCCAAAAGGTCACTGCCTATTTCTATTTTGGATGTGTTGAAGATTTTTTCAAGAGCTGTTTTTACCACTTGTTGTTTTTCTTCATTAGCACATCCAGCGCCATAAAAATAGATGTATTCAGGAGTTATTGTTTGGATGTCAGGATATTCTTTTTGAATGCTCTGGTAGATGGCATCGGAATCCTGATAAAAGGGATTAATTCCAGAAGTGAAAAATGATTTTACTATTTTTTCGTTCGTCATCAAATTCCATTCTGTTTTCGTAGAACCACTGTCTGCTATTAGAATCATTTTGTGTAATATGATATGTGTTATGAAATGCCCAAAATATCTGTTTTGTGTATTAAAATGCTTTTGTATTTTTGTGTTATGTATTTTGTAAAAGCATTTAAATTTATCTATTAGGGTGCAAAGATACGAATAAAATCAATCCTTCAAAGGTATTATATAACATGTATGACAAGTATTTGTTTCTTCGAAAAGAGTTTTTATTTTTGACACCATATTAATATCAGTATCTTTTAAAAAAAGAGCAATAAAGAAAGGCGGTAAATATGACCTTAAAAATCACTTGTTTGTCAATAATAGCAGGGCTTCTGTGTGGATTTTATACCAGAGCACAGGAAGAAAAAGACCCTAAGTTTACGAGGAGAGCTGAGAATAGATTAGAGAAACTGGATGACGTTTTCTCTGAGTGGGGGCACCTTGGAAAGATGAAGATTGATTCTTTAAATGTATCCAGAGAATCAAAAACAATCCAGTTGTATTTTTCCAAGCCATTATCTTATATGCCTTTTAGAGAAAATGAGATTGACATCTTGAAAAATCAGATTTATAGTGCTTTGGGGAGAAAATTTCAGAATTATTCCATTAAAGTATTTACTGATGATAAGGAAATAAGTTTTTTAGTGCCGAATGCTTTGCGATCTGATTTAGGGATCGATACAGCACGTCTTGATCAAGGTGGAATAAAAAAGGATCCTTTTATTTGTAAGCAGGATGCTTATAAGTCAACGGATGGATTATATAATAATTATATAGCGCTTTGGCATAGTCATGGGTGGTATTATGAGTCAAAGTTAGATCGATGGGAGTGGCAGCGTGCACGTTTATATGGAGCCGTAGAGGATGTTTCTCCTATGGAATATGTGTTGCCTTATTTAGTGCCAATGCTTGAAAATGCCGGTGCCAATGTTTTCTTACCCAGAGAGCGGGATGTTCAAATTAATGAGGTGATCGTGGATAATGATGAGCTTGGTAAAGCTTTGGGTTTTGAATTGTCTGATGGAGTGCAAATAAAGAAAAAATTCAATGGATTTGCTGTTAAGGATACATTGTATGTGGGTGAAAATCCCTTTAAGATGGGGACTTCCTATCTTGTGAATAAAGAGAATGGTGGTAAAGTTGCTGAATATATTCCTGAAATTCCTGAAAAGGGGGAATATGCTGTTTATGTTTCATATGGTAGGGATGATGCATCGACTGCGAAGGTGAAATATGTGGTGCATCATACGGGAGGAGCAACTTCGTTTCTTGTAAATCAAAAGATGGGAGGCGGAACCTGGATTTACCTGGGTAAATTCATCTTTGATGCTGGGAAAAACCCTTTGAAAGGTGCTGTTGATGTGGTGTCTGTTGATGGAGATGTTTCGTTGGATGCGGTTAAGTTTGGCGGTGGAATGGGAAATGTGGCAAGACGTCCGTCCAGGGAATTAGCCCCAAATAAATGGTCCTTGAACGCAAATTCCAGCAAGGATGATGATGTTATATCTGTTGATCCTGAGCAATTCAAATGGAAGCTTAGCGGTAAGCCTCGCTATTTGGAGGCAGCGAGATATTATTTGCAATATGCTGGTATGCCCGACACTTTGGTGTTTAGTTTGAATGATGAAAAGAATGATTATAACGATGACTATCAGTCTCGTGGGGAATGGGTGAATTACTTAATGGGTGCGCCCAATGGTCCTACAAAAAATAGGGAGGTGGAAGGATTAAATATTCCGATTGATCTGGCTTTTGCTTTCCATACGGATGCTGGTGTAACTCCAAACGATTCGATTATCGGAACACTTGGAATATATAGTTCTGTCAGGGATAATGGAGTTTTCCCCAATGGACAGTCTAAACTTGCCAGCCGGGATTTGACAGATTTGATACAATCCCAGGTAGTTAATGATGTAAGAAAGCTTTATCGTGAAGATTGGACACGAAGAGGTATGTGGGATAAGCAGTATTCCGAAGCCTGGCGACCAAATGTTCCAACCATGTTATTGGAATTGTTATCCCATCAGAATATGTCTGATATAAAATTTGGTCTTGATCCTCGATTCCGCTTTGCTGTTAGTCGTGCCATATATAAGGGGATTCTGAAGTTTCAGGCATTTCAGGAAGGGCGTGAGTATGTGGTGCAACCGCTTCCGGTAGACCATTTTTCAATTACTTCAAAAGGTGAAAATACTTTTCTATTGACCTGGCAACCGGTGATGGACCCCTTGGAAGCATCTGCTGTTCCTACAAAGTATAAAGTATACCGTCGTTTGGGTGATAATGGTTTTGATAATGGAACAATAGTAAGCGGTACATCCTTTGAAGTATCCATTGATCAGTTGGATGAAATTTATGGTTTTAAAGTTACAGCCCTGAATGATGGAGGCGAGAGTTTTGCCAGCGAAGTGTTGTCTTTAGGTGTGAAAAGTAATGCTAAAGGGGATGTGTTGGTGGTGAATGGTTTTGATCGCATAAGTGGCCCTGCTTTTGTGGATAAGGACGGATTTGCCGGTGTTGCCTGGTGGGATGATCAAGGAGTAGCTGATAAATGTAAAATTGGTTTTACCGGGTATCAATATGATTTTGATAAAAATTCGGCTTGGTTAGATGATGATAATCCCGGATGGGGAGCCAGTTATGGAGATATGGAAGGTAAGATCATTCCAGGTAACAGTTTTGATTTTCCTTTTATTCATGGTCAGGCAATTATGGCTGCCGGGTATTCTTTTGTATCGGTGAGTGATGAAGCATTTTGTGAGAAGGGTTACGGGGCAGAGAATTATGCTATGGTAGATATTATTTTGGGTGAGGAGAAAACAACTCCTCAGTTTATCGATAAAGCCAAAACAGATTATCAGATTTATACTCCTGCTTTCATGGATAAGTTAACTGTCTTGAGTCGGATGGGTGTAAATATGTTCATTTCAGGTGCTTATGTGGGATCTGATTACGTGCTTAATAATGATACCATTGCTGCTAAGTTTGCCAATGAAATATTACATTTCAAGTGGCGTACTAACCATGTAGTAAAGTCTGGAAGTGTTTATTCTTCAGATTATGGAAATGAATATTTTAACGAAGAGTTCTCTTTTAATACAACCTATGATCCGGTTATTTATCAGGTTGAAGCACCAGATGCTATTGAGCCGTTTGGAAAGCAGGCAATTACTGCGTTTAGATATGGAGAGAATAATAGTAGTGCCGGGGTGGCGTATAATGGAGATTACCGTACGGTGATTCTTGGATTTCCATTTGAAGCCATTAAGAAAGAAAGTCAACGAGTGACGTTAATGGCACAAATTCTGAGTTTTTTTGAATAAATAAATTTAAAATATAAACCATTCATGATTGGGAAGAATGATCGGTCTTGACAGATTGGGATGGGTAGGGTGAAGGATAATAATGTAAATTCACCTGTTGCCTTTTATCAGAGTTCTCAAATTTAAATTATTATGAATATGGAAAAGTTGATTACCTTTTTTTTGCCTTATGCCAGTAAGGAAGAAGTGACGCTTACTGTTGAATCACTTCAAAAGGCAGAGTGTGTGGAGGATATTTTTTTAGTCGCAAAAGAACCATCAGATATTGAAGTTGGGGGCGTAGAATGGTTGACGGGAGATTTAGTGTCTACCGACACGCTCAAAGAAGTTGCAGCCAAAGCAAATACCGAATTCACCGCTTTTTATACAAAAACACAGCCGTTGAATTTGGGACAGAGTGCTCTTCAACGTATGATGCAAGCTTGTGAGGATGCCGGAGCAGGATTGGTTTACAGTGCTTATTACGAAATGAAAGAAGGTAAGCTTAATGCACATCCGGTGGTAGAATATCAGGAAGGCAGTCTCCGGAATGACTTTAATTTCGGGTCGCTAATAGTTTATAAAACGGCCGCATTGAAGGAAGCTATTGCGCAAATGGATCAACAGTATAAGTTTGCGGCATTGTATGATTTACGCCTTAAAATCTCGCAGGGCCAGAGATTATTACATATGCCCGAGTTGCTTTATACTGAAGTGGAGCTAGATACCCGTAAGTCGGGAGAAAAAATGTTTGATTATGTAGATCCACGCAATAGAGAGGTGCAAATAGAAATGGAGCAGGTATGTACCGATCACTTGAAGAAGGTTGGTGCTTACCTGGAGCCACGTTTCAAGAAAATTGAATTTTCAGCTTCTGATTTTCCGGTGGAAGCATCGGTTGTTATTCCGGTGCGTAATCGGGCAAAAACAATTGCTGATGCCATTAAGTCGGTATTGGAACAGAAAACATCTTTCCCTTTCAACTTGATTGTTGTGGATAATTACTCCACTGATGGAACAACCGATTTGATTCGGTCTTTTGCAGAAAAAGATGAGCGAGTGATACATATTATTCCGGAGCGTAAGGATCTTGGAATCGGAGGATGCTGGAATGAAGCAGTAGCGAGTTCAAAGTGTGGTAAGTTTGCTATTCAATTGGATAGTGATGACCTCTACATTGATGATAATGTGGTTGAGCGAATTGTAAAAGCCTTCTATGAACAGAACTGTGCCATGGTGGTGGGTTCTTACCAAATGGTAGACTTTAAACTTGATGTAATTCCTCCGGGACTGATCGATCATAAGGAATGGACCCCGGATAATGGCCGTAACAATGCCTTGCGGATTAACGGTCTTGGGGCTCCACGGGCTTTTTATACTCCCGTATTGCGAGATGTAAAAGTTCCTAATACCAGTTACGGTGAAGACTATGCATTGGGCTTGAATATTAGTCGCCATTACCAGATCGGACGGATTTATGATCCATTGTATTTATGTCGCCGATGGGATGACAACTCCGATGCTTCATTAGATATAAATAAGGAGAATGCCCATAATTTCTACAAGGATAAGATACGTACACTTGAATTTTGGGCACGTCAACAGTATGTGAAAAACGGTCAGCTAGTATAAAGAGACTAATTGTTATGACGATATTTTCTAAGGAAGCAAGAGAATTAATAAAAGGCCAGATCTCAGAGTGGGATCTGGCTGCAAATAACTATAAAGGGTTAAAGAAGGTAAAGGTAAAAGCGTTAGCTTTTAACGGGCATGAGATTTTAGTACAGTTTAACCCGGAGCGTATTCGCTCGTCAGCGGCTAAGGTAGATGCTAAATCAATTGAGGCAAGGCCTTGTTTTCTTTGTGCGAAAAATTTGCCGGCTCAGCAAAGGGGATTGGAGTTCGGGAGTGATTATACCGTTTTGGTTAATCCGTTTCCTATTTTTCCTGAACATTTGACTATTCCAAAAAATGCCCATAATGATCAGCGTATTCGTGGCCATTTTGAGGCCATGCTGGATTTGGCAAAAGAATTGGATGATTTCACTGTTTTTTATAATGGCCCGAAATGTGGTGCTTCTGCGCCTGACCATTTTCATTTTCAAGCCGGGATAAAAGGATTTCTACCCATCGAGAATGAATTTAAAAATGGGAATCATTGCAAGGAGGTTGGATGTGTAGATGAGGTATCTGTTTTTCATTGGGAAAAATACCTAAGAGGGGTTATTACGCTGAAGAGCAAGAATAAGGCTAGTTTGGCGAAGCTTTTTTACAAGCTGTATGATAGTCTGGAAAAGATGCAGTCAGAAGAGCTCGAGCCCATGCTAAATATTCTCGCTTCAATGGAAGATGGAACGTATGTGGTCCATGTTTTCCCCAGAAAGCAACATCGTCCGTCGCAATTCTTTGCTGAGGGAGAGGCACAGTTCACGATTAGTCCTGCTTCAGTGGATATGGGAGGTGTATTTATCACGCCGCGAGAGGAAGATTTCAACAAAATTGATGCGGAGGTTATACAGGATATCTTTAACCAGGTGTGCTATGATGATGCCGTAGTAATGGAGTTGATACGATCGTCATTATAAATATTGTATGGAGGAAATTACAGGGGCACAGTGGCGTAGCTATTAATGTTTTGAAAAAAACAAGATAACCAATGTCGTGTGTCTCTGAATTTTGACATTAAATTTTAAAGAGATGCTTAAATACCCTGTTACCAATTTTTCTGAAAGTGATCTGGAGGAACTAACCGGTTTTCTTAATCGCAGCTGGGAATATGATGCCATTACCAGTGAGTTGTTGGAAGAAAAACTCATGGGCGATCCTGATTGGGAGCCTGAAATGACTTTTCTTATGCATGACAGCGACCAGATTATCGGTTTTATGCAGGGCGTAATCCGTGATATCAGAGGAACACGTTATGGTTATATAAAGCTGATGGCGGTTCATCAAGATTACAGACGTCAAAAAGTGGCTTCCACCTTATATAATCTGTTGGAGGAACGTTTCAATGCCAGGGAGGTTGATGTGGTGAGGATATACGATGTGCCTTTAAACTATTGGATGCCGGGTATTGATCCGCGTTATACGCCAGCCCTTTGTTTCGCCATGCGCAATGGTTTTAAACGTTTTGGCGATACCTCCAATTTGCTGGTGAATTTGCAAGGAAAGAATTGGTCGACTGATGCCGAGGAAGAGCAGTTGAAGCAACATGCCATTGAGGTTCGTAGGGCATTACCTGGAGACAAACAGGCTGTTTTGGAGTTTATTCAGGATGAATGGGCTTTATGGGGCAATGAGGTGGAGATGGCATTTAAGAATACACCCGTTACTTTGCATATTGCCTTATTGGATGGTAAAGTGAAAGGTTTTTCTGCCCATGATGCCAATAATAAAGGAACCGGTTGGTTTGGCCCCATGGGTACCCATCCCGATTTGAGAGGGAAAGGTATTGGCGGCATATTATTAAAGCGTTGTTTACAGGATATGAAAGAGATGCACCTGGCTTGTTCGGTGATACCATGGGTAGGTCCCATTGATTTTTATTCGCATTATGCCAATGCCCGCGTGGATAGGGTGTTTTGGCGTTTTGAAAAGATATTGAAACCTTAAAGATGAAGCTGAACGCGATGTGATGTGCCAAGTGATAAGAGAATTGGTTTTAAGCGTGTCATGTTTTGTCTGTATTAGTATACTAGTGTGATTATAAACTGAGTGAAACCAGCCATGAGGGAGTGATTGGAGACGAGTAACTGATCTTTTTATGGCGATTTGAATGACAAGAAAATGAAAAAGACCCCGGAAATAAAAGTAGGAATTCTGTTCAAGAAGGAGTTTAGCTTCACGTTGTCAGGTAAATTTTCTGATGAGCAAAAAGAAAATGTGCTTGATGGAACCTGGCAAGCATCCATTCAGGGAGAAAAAATTCGTTTGGAAAAAGAGGGTGAAGTGTTGGTTGTGCCAAACGGTGTGACATTCTTTCCTTGCGGAGAAACAGCAGGCCCCTTCACCTTACATGATGTTACCATTGGAATAAATTTCCATTGGGAGCGGGATGAAGACCAGGTTTTTAAGGGAGGATTAAAGCTGTTGATTGAAAATGAAAAAATTACAGCTATAAATATATTATCTGTGGAAGATTACCTGATGAGTGTAATTTCATCGGAGATGAGTGCCACTTCCTCAAAAGAGTTACTGAAGGCTCATGCGGTGATTTCGCGTAGCTGGCTTTTGGCACAGATAGAAAAGAATAAAGCTTTACAGGATAGTAAGGAGAAATATGAGTCGGTATTTGAGAGTGATGAAGAACTGATAAGGTGGTATGACCGGGAAGATCACATTAATTTTGATGTGTGTGCCGATGATCATTGCCAGCGTTACCAAGGAATCACACGTTCCTCAACCCCTTTGGTTGAAGAAGCGGTGAAAGAGACCTGGGGTGAGATTCTGGCCAATGGCGAAGCTATTTGTGATGCTCGTTTCTCCAAATGTTGCGGGGGTGTTACCGAGGTGTTTGAAAATGTGTGGGAACCGGTAAATCACCCTTATCTGCAGAAGTTCGCCGACAATGATGTGAACCCTGAAGGGTATAGTATGGATCTGGAGAAGGAAGAAGCGGCAAATAAGTGGATTCTTGGTAGCCCGGAGGCATTTTGTAATACCACCGATCAGCAAGTGCTTTCCCAGGTGTTGAATGATTATGACCAGGAAACACAGGATTTTTACCGGTGGAAAGTGGCGTATACACAGCAAGAGCTGAGTGAATTAGTGAAGAAGCGGACAGACATTGATTTTGGATTGGTGAGTGATCTTATTCCGGTGGAACGGGGTACTTCCGGTCGTTTGATTAAATTAAAAATAGTAGGCGAGAAAAAGACGCTTACCATTGGTAAAGAGCTCGTGATACGGAAAGCATTATCCGAATCCCACCTGTATAGTTCTGCTTTTGTGGTTGAAAAAATCACTACCGGTGAAGAGGTGCGGTTTGTGCTACATGGAGCAGGATGGGGACATGGCGTAGGGTTGTGTCAGATCGGGGCCGCTGTTATGGGGGCTAAAGGTTATAGCTATAAAGAAATATTAATGCATTATTTCAGGGGTGCCAGCCTGGATAAGCGCTACTAATCCCAGGATAAGAGAAGGGTATGTGTAATTATTTCAATAGTTTGTTAAATTTTTGTAAGTAATTGAATAATAATTTATATCTAATAGACAAAACTGTTGATGGTCAAAATGTCAGTCTAATGTCTATTATATAACAAGATTTCGCTATACCTAATCAATATGAGCATAAACATCAGGTTTGCAGTCTCCCTCGCCTAAGGAGAGGGCCGGGGTGAGGTGGATTATAGTAAGCATCTGCCCAGCCTGTTAACACTTCATCCTTAATAGGAGAAAGAATAGCTTACTGCGGTTGGTTCATTTGGTATTTGGTTTATTTCCAAAGGGGATAGTGATTCCTATTTATTTTAATTATTCAACAAGTTTTCAATGTTATCATGAAGACAATATGGACAACGGCCATCTTTGTCTATTGTATATAATTTAAGGTCGAATTTGTTATTGTTAATAGTTTGATGTTAGTGAGGGAGAAGGAAAATGTGGAAAAGAAAATGGTGTGTAGATTTAAAAATCTTTTCTGCATTTTCCCTCCTTTTATGTTTTTGTTATGATGAATTCAAAAACAAAGAATTTACGATTATGGTAAAAAAAATCTGCATTGTTCTGTTTTGTCTGGGGACGCTGTTTCAGTTGCAGGCAGCTTCCTGGATACGTGTTAACCAATTGGGTTATCTGCCACGCTCGGTAAAGGTGGCGGTTTGGCTTTCAACCGATACCCTTAACGACAAAACATTTGAAGTGTGTCATGCGCTTACTGATCGTGTAGTTTTTTCCGGCCAATGCCAGGTGTTTAAAGGAGATAATTGGGGAATGAAAGCAGCTGCCAGGCTGAATTTTTCTTCTTTAGAGACGCCGGGAGGCTACTATGTGAAAGTAGGTGACACGCATTCACCCGTTTTTCAAATTGATGCCGCAGTATATAAAGGAACCGCCGATTTTGTGCTAAACTATATGCGGCAACAGCGGTGTGGTTATAATCCTTTCCTGAAAGATTCCTGCCATACGCATGATGGTTTTATTGTGGATCATCCCACCCGTACCGGCGAAAAGATTGATGTGACCGGCGGATGGCATGATGCTTCTGATTATCTGCAATACCTTACCACCTCGGCCAATGCCATTTATCAAATGATGTTTGCCTATAAAATGAATCCCGGTGTTTATCAGGATCATTACGATGCCAAAGGCCATAAAGGAAGTAATGGCATTGCCGATATTCTGGATGAGGTTCGCTGGGGATTGGAGTGGATGGTGAAAATGAATCCCGATAGCGGTGTCATGTTTAATCAAATTGCTGATGACCGTGATCACCGGGGTTACCGCCTGCCCAATAAAGATTCTGTTTCTTACGGCAATGGCCTCTATCGCCCTGTTTACTTTGTAACCGGTAAACCTCAGGGTTTGGCCAAGCATAAAAACCGAACCACCGGGGTGTCTTCCACTGCCGGAAAATATTGCTCCTCTTTTGCTATGGGAGCCGCCATATTTAAAGATATTGATCCCGCATTTGCGGATAAACTAAAAGGGAAGGCACAGGATGCCTTTGATTTTGCGCTCACCGATCTGGGGGAAACACAAACCGCCTGTAATGTGTCGCCTTATTTTTATGAGGAAAACAACTACACCGATGACCTGGAGTTGGCTGCCTGGGAGCTGTTTCATGTCTCCGGGGACCAAAAATATTTAAAGCAAGCCGATTATTGGGGCCAACTGGAACCGGTTACTCCGTGGATGCAAAAAGGAACGGCCCGGCACTACCAATATTATCCGTTTGTTAACCTTGGTCATGCCCAACAGGCTATTTTGGCCGGAGAGAATAGTTCACGTTATAACGAATTTTTGAAAGACGGGTTGGAAGCCATTTGGCAACGAGCCAAGGAGGATCCTTTCCTTAATGGAATACCTTTCATCTGGTGTTCCAATAATTTAAATGCAGCAGCCATTACCCAGGCCAGGCTTTATTATGAAGCAACACAAGATTCATCTTATATGGAGATGGAAGCAGCATTGAGAGATTGGCTGTTTGGTTGTAATCCCTGGGGAACGACCATGGTGTGTGGTTTGCCGGCGGGTGGTGATTATCCCCGTTATCCGCATTCAGCCATCACTTTTATAATGGATGAAACCACTTATGGCGGCCTGGTTGACGGACCCGTTTACCGGAAAATTTATGAAGGATTGCGCGGTATTCATCTGATGAGGGACGATATGTATGCGCCTTTTCAGCACGGTAAGGCCGTCTATCATGACGATATGGGGGATTACAGTACCAATGAGCCTACCATGGATGGAACGGCCAGTCTGAGCTATTACCTGTCATCCATGGAAAAGGAAGGATTGAAACAGCAGGTTTCTAAAGCAAAGCCCCATATCGACAGGCAAGGTGCTGTCATTCGGGTGACACCTGATGCAAAAAATATATACCTGGTCTTTTCGGCCGATGAACATGGCGACGGAGCTGATTATATCCTGGATGTGCTTAAAAAGAAAAAGGTGAAAGTCTCTTTTTTTCTCACCGGGAATTTCCTGAGAGAAAAAGAAAATGCCAGATATATTAAGCGCATGGTGAACCAAAAGCATTATGTGGGGCCCCATTCCGACAGGCACCTGTTGTATGCGCCGTGGGAGAAGCGCGACTCCTTGCTGGTGTCACAAAAAGAGTTTGACGAAGATATAAAAGCTAATTACAGGGAATTAGCTGGTTTTAATGTGAAACAGGAAGAGGCTCGGTGGTTTTTACCACCTTATGAGTGGCATAACCGGGCCATTACCAACTGGAGTAAGAATAGGGGCATAACCCTCGTGAATTTCACTTCAGGAGTGGGCACCAATGCGGATTATACCATTCCATCCATGAAAAATTATAAAACATCGGATGAGCTTCTTAAGCGGATGGCAGCCTATGAAGCGAATCATGAAAATGGTTTGAACGGGGCGATCGTATTGATTCATCTGGGTACGCACCCTGATAGAAAAGATAAGTTTTATTTCAAATTAAGTGAGATCATCGATACTTTCGCTGAGAAGGGGTACCGGTTTAAAAAGTTTGACAATAAAGAGTTGTAAGTATTATAAAATAAGCGACACCTGATAGGAGAGGTGTTGCAGTTTACAGCGGTTTAGATAAAGGAAAGATGAATATTGTGAGCCTACGCCTTCAAGGGTCTGTTTGAAGCTGAAAGGCTCACCGTTGATATTTAATTAATTTACTATGGAACAGGGGAAAAAAAGATCACCATGGGCATGGATCCCATCTCTCTATTTTGCTGAAGGAATACCCTATGTCGTGGTGATGACCGTATCGGTTATCATGTATAAGCGGATGGGGATATCTAATTCTGATATTGCGTTATACACCAGTTGGCTCTATCTGCCTTGGGTGATTAAGCCATTTTGGAGTCCGGTAGTGGATTTGCTTAAAACCAAAAGATGGTGGATCATTGTGATGCAATTATTGGTTGGTGCCGGCCTGGCTGGTGTCGCCTTAACCATTCCTGTTCCCGGTTTTTTTAGATATACGTTGGCGTTCTTCTGGTTGCTGGCATTTAGTTCTGCTACTCATGATATTGCGGCCGATGGATTTTATATGCTGGGACTGGAGGAGCATAAACAGGCTTATTTTATTGGAATCAGAAGTACCTTTTATCGGTTGGCCATGATTACCGGGCAGGGACTGTTGATCATTCTGGCCGGATTTTTTGAGTCCAGTACGGGGATGGAACCATTGCATTTTGAGGTGGTAACCCAATCTGCGGCCTCAGAATTAATCCTTCCGGAGCAGGCTGTGACTTATCAGGCCATGGATGGGGATCGGCATTTTGTGTTAAGCGAAGAGAAGATGGTAATAGGGTTGGAGAAAATCACACCCGAAAAAGCCAATGAAATAAAGCAGTGGGTGGCTGACAATAACCTGGAAAATGGTTTTGTTCCCAAAGAAAAAGCGGTGGTTGCTGAGGAAGATTCCTGGTGGACTTCACATGTCTCAGATCCTCTTAAGGAGACGCTGAAAGAACAATGGGGCAAGAAACAAGCCGTTACCCAGTTCGATGGCGTTGAAGGCAATGTAGGGGTAATTGGTATTCATCTCTCTTCTGCTCCCAAAGAGGGAGAAACAGTGGTGTTAAATGTGAACCGTAAAAAGGGAGATAAAGACCTGAAGCTGGTTGCCGGCGAACGTCTCAGTTTCAATGGTGATAACTGGAATAAAAATGCCTGGGTATTGGTTCAAACCGATCCTAAATTGGATCAAAAAACCAGTGCTTCATTCGAAGGCTTGTCAGGTAATATTCCATATGCCTGGTCGATGACCTTTGTGATTCTGGCCGGTCTGTTTTTTGTTTTCTTTCTATATCATAGGTTTGCATTACCTCGTCCTGCTTTGGATGCTGCCGTTTCGGAAGGGAAAAACATGCTGCAAGAGTTCGGTAATACCTTTTTATCGTTCTTTAAGAAAGAGAATGTGGGAGTGGCCTTGTCTTTCTTCCTGTTTTTCAGGTTGGGCGAGAGTCAGCTGGTGAAATTGGCTTCTCCCTTTTTGCTGGATAACCGTGAAGCGGGAGGTTTGGGATTAACAACCAGTGATGTGGGGTTAATTTATGGTACTATAGGTATTGTTTTTCTAACGCTGGGTGGTCTTTTAGGCGGCTGGGTTGCTTCCAACAAAGGATTGAAATATTGGATCTGGTGGATGACCCTTTCCATGAACCTGCCAAACCTTACATACGTATTCCTTTCGTTCTATACGCCCTCTAGTATGTGGATTATTTCCACCAGTGTGGCCATTGAGCAATTTGGTTATGGGTTTGGATTTACCGCTTACATGCTTTATATGATTTACTTTGCTGAGGGTAAGAGTAAAACCGCTCACTTTGCCATCTGTACCGGTTTTATGGCATTGGGTATGATGGTGCCGGGCATGATATCGGGTTGGTTACAGGAAATTCTAGGTTATCAGAATTTCTTCATTTGGGTGATGATCTGTACTATTCCAGGTTTCTTTGTGGTTAAATTCCTGAAAATAGATCCAACCTTCGGTATTAAAAAAGCGGAAAAATAATACTAAAAGTGACAAATCAGTTTAGGATTTGAGGTAAGGTATAAGGTTTAGAGGTTTAGGATCAAATGATCTTACCCTCTAACCACCTAACGATCTAATGACCTAACCTGGACAAGCCAGAAAAGTAAAAAGTATCAAGTACAAAGTATCAAGATGATTTACTGCTTGCCAATATATTATGCCAATAAATACACCAATATCACTCGTAAGACACTAATAACCTATAGACCTAACATCCTAATAATCTGACATTAATTGTTAATGTTCAAATAATATAAAATGAGTAGTAAAAGTCAACGTTATCTGGCACTTGATGTCTTGCGGGGCATCACTATAGCCGGAATGATAACAGTAAATACACCCGGTAGCTGGGCGCATATCTATGCACCGTTGAAGCATTCGGCCTGGCATGGGTGTACACCAACAGACCTGGTTTTTCCCTTTTTCCTTTTTGTGATGGGAGTTTCCATGTTCTTTTCATTTTCTAAATACAATAATTCCCTCAACAAGGCATCATTGCTTAAGGTGGGAAAGCGTTCGGTATTAATTTTTGGAATTGGTTTGTTCCTGAACTCTTTCCCGCAGTGGATGTGCGATTTTAGCTCCTTGCGAATCTTAGGTGTTTTGCAACGCATCGCCATTTGTTATCTGTTTGCCTCGCTAATTGTTTTAGCAGCGCGTCCAAAGTATGTGCCCATTATTGGAGCAGTCATCTTATTGGCCTATTGGGGCCTGTTGGCCATGTTGGGCGGCGCCGATCCATTTAGTCTGGAGCACAATGCCACCATTGCCATCGACCGTTTTGTCCTGGGAGAAAGCCATATGTATCATGGCTTTGGAATCTCATTCGATCCGGAAGGTTTGCTTAGTACCATCCCTGCTATCGTAACTGTGTTACTAGGTTATTTAGTTGGGTATCTCATCAAGAATACCACTAAAGAGAAGGTGCCGTTGAAATTAATTGCTTTTGGTGCTGCCGGTATTGTTGTAGGTTGGTTGTGGGGATTGGTTTTCCCTATTAACAAACCCCTTTGGACCAGCTCCTATGTGGTTTATACCGCCGGTTTAGGCACCACCTTGCTGGCCATATTGGTTTGGATCATCGACATTAAAGGCTATAAAAAGTGGACCTCATTTTTCGTGGTTTTCGGAATGAATCCACTGTTTATTTTTGCCCTTTCTGTGTTTTGGGTGAAGAGTCTGTTTCGCTTTATTCACATCACCGGTGCTGACGGAAAAGTATTAAATGGCTATTCCGGCCTTTATCAAACCGTTTTTGTGCCGTTGGCCGGTGAGTTAAACGGATCCTTACTATTTGCCTTGTCCCACATTGCCATGTATTGGTTTATCGGCTGGTTGCTCTATAAAAACCGCATTTTCATTAAGGTATAACTTGTAGTGTTTAAGACAATAGTTCGTTAAACTTTTGTAAGTTATTGAAAAACAACTTCAATTTTTTCAATAGGCAAAATCGTTAATGGTCTGAAAATGGGGGTAATGTAAATCAGTCTAATGTCTATTATCTAAAATCTAACGATCTATTGTAAGAAGAAGGGATTTTCAATAATAGTTATGCCAAAGACTATACGGATGGGAGATTTTATTAATCTTTCATCCATAATCCCTTCTATAATTTATTGGCGTCAGTTTTAGCTGACGGATAAGAAGTATAAATGATCATTCACAATGAATAAATCATGGTAAAGGAAAATATAAAGAATGTGATTTTTATGGGCGATAGTCTCACCTGGGGAGGTAGTTGGCAGCAATGGTTTCCCGACTATCGGATTCATAATTTCGGGGTTTGTGGCGAAAAGACCAGCCAGATCATTGAGCGGTTGGATGACGCCATTTTATTAGAGCCAGATGTCCTTTTTATGATGATGGGGATCAATGATCTGGGAGATGGCCTGGCTGTGGATGATATAATGACTAATTGGAAGGCTTTAGTTGAGCAGGTAGAAAACGCACTGCCCAACACCCAAGTGGTCGTTCAAAGCCTTTTGCCAGTAAATACAAATCTGTTTTGCAATCCGCGGGTGACTGCTGAAAAGATACTAAACGTGAATAAGGAATTGAGGCGTTTTTCTGAAATGAAGATGTTATCCTTCATCGACCTCTATCCCTTGTTTGTTGACCATGCCGAAATGCTCAATGAAACAGTAACAAAAGATGGGCTGCACCTGAATGACAACGGGTATGAGTTGTGGCAGGAAAAGTTAGAAAGCTTTTTTAAGCAGAACGATATATAATGAAAATCTAAAACCAGAAAACGAAGTCTGCGCCTATGGGCTTCAAAAATGGAAAACCGCTCTGTAGTAGGAGCGGTTTTTTTATGCTTTGAAATGTCTTGCGAATAAAGCTTTTAATTTAGTTTCTCGCCAAGCCGTGAAAGCTGCCAAGAATCCCAAAGATTTATCCGGCCTGTAAACCGCTTCAGTACCCATAATTTGTAACGCAAAGATCTGCAGAGACGCCGTGAACCTTACACCTTGAACCTTTTAGTTTCTCGCCAAGCCGCATAGAATTTCAAATTTTTTACTGGTCTTTAATCCATAGTTTACATCCCGGCGGGATGACATGTTTGTAGACCTGAAAAAGATTTAAGGTACGACTCCGGCCGTAGTCGAATGTTTTTTCAAATAGAACTGCTATAAACATTGAATACCTCTGGCATCTCAACGAAAGATTCAGGTAATATAATAAACCATTAATCACGAACACAGAACCCTAAACTTGTAAATTGTAACACAGAGATCCACAGAGGAAACATCAAGTTCCGCAGAGAAGTCTTTGATTTACGTCCCAACATCGAACATCCCAACATCCCCACGTCCCAACATCGAACATCCCCACGTCCCAACATCGAACATCCCCACGTCCTCACATCGAACATCCCCACGTCCCAACATCCATGATAAGGGAATGGTAATAGAGTGGTACTAAAGTAAACTCAATGTAAATTCAACTCAATTTCAACCTATACTCAACACAAATTCAATTTTAGACGACTTTAAGTTGACTTTTTAATGACTTTAAAATAACTTGAAGTTGAGATTGATATAGAGGCACCCCCTTACCATTATCCGGGATCAATAGAAACAATAGATTGTTAGATTTTAGATAATAGACATTAGGCTGGCTTACATTATTCTCACATTTAAGAGCTTATGAGTAATGGTTGTGTTTTTTTGGCAAGGTATGTATAACGCAAATCACCAGATTATGAGTCAGGCCATGATGTTGGGAAGCGGGGGAGCCCGGCATACCGATTAGTAATTAAAATGCCCACTTAATGCGCTTCGCTTTTAATTGGCCTTTAATTATCTATCGGCATTACACCAAGGTCATTCTTAAATAGGTTTGGTGTAAAATAAGCGGGCCGGTGCTGGCGCGACGAAGATGAATGCGGGAATTCTGGCTAGTGGGTTGGAAAAAATTCATCAAGGAGGTGGGAGGAAGCATTTATTTGCCTAGACTTTTTTGCTTCGTTTTTGGGGTAATGCCAAAAATGAAGTAGGGTTTGGGACAACGTCCCAATAGTAAAAAACGAAGTCGTTAGGCTCTTAAGAAGTAACTAATACAAACATCGTTAACGATAATTAGCAAGGATTTTAATGCCGTATTGGTGATGTATTTCTTTAATTTTAAGGATTCTATGGAATATCATTAGGTGTTGTGACTTTACCCGAAGGGCTTTTTCCTATAGATAAAAATCTAGGTGCTTATGAGTAATGTTTGTGTTTTTTGGCAAAATATTTTTGACGAGCAGTAAATCATCTTGATACTCTGTACTTGATACTTTTATGGCTTGTCCAGGTTAGGTCATTAATAATTTTATCTATTGGATAGATGTAAGCTGTTGTTCAATTACTTACAAAAGATCAACGAACTATTAAGAAGAAAAGGACCGTTTTAATAACCTCAAATCAATTAATACCATGGCACGATTAAACAATAAGTTACTTGCAGATAGCTCAGGAAAGCTCGATTTGTTAGTTGTTTACCAGATGTTTGGCAACACCTATGTACGTACCCGGCCCGGAAAATACCGCGACCGTAAATCACCGGCACAGCTGGCCCAACGCCAGAAGATGCAGCTGGTAACCACTTTTCTGCGGCCCTTTAAGGAACTTTTGCGCATCACCTTTGCCAGCGAAGCACAAGGACGCACCGCCTACCATGCGGCCAAATCCTATAACCTGAAACACGGCCTGTGTGGTGAATATCCTCACCAGGCTATTGACTCCGACAAAGCCCTGTTGAGCTATGGGCCGTTAAACCTGCCACAGGAAATAAAAGTGACGCGCCAATCCGGAGGACTCCTTTTTGAGTGGGAGAAAAATCTAGGTGATTCTGCTGCATCAGACACCTTGCTGGTGATGGCCTTTAATCCCCTGACCTTACAAATGGATTACCGCTTTACCGGTATTCACCGCAATACAGGCAACTGTTTGTGGAATACACCCTTGAGCCAATCCGGGGATGAACTGGAGGTGTGGTTGGCCTTCCGTAACCGTGAAGAGACCTTGATGAGCGACAGTCGGCATGTGAAGGTGTAATGATTGATTTTGGGCTTTGTGCCGTTATAGAGAGAACCCTGGTGTCTCGCAAAGGCGCGAAGACGCCAGGGTTTACAGAATTTTTTTCATTTGTAACGATAAAACAAAGCAGACCTTATGGTCTGCTTTGTTTTATAGAGTAATGGTATTATTGTCGATTATCCGATTTTAACACCTGCGGCTTTTAGCATATAATTATGAAGGTCGGTGTTTTTAACTAATGGAGGCAGTGCTTCCGTTTGTACGCCAAACATCGACAAAGCAACAAAGTCGGCTGAATGGTTCATGCCCGACCAGTAAATGGAAATATAGTTTTCCTGCATTTCGGCCAATTGACGGAATGGTAACTTGTAAGCATTATAAAGGCCATCGTTATCAAATGAACTGTATGCTTTTAAAATGGTTTTGGCCTCCTCTTTGGTGATGGTATAGCCTTGTGCAAAGTTTATTCTTTCAATGACATTGGCCGGTGAATCCGTCTTTTTAATATTATTTAAAACCCATTCATTGGTGTGTTTAAAGTTTTGTAACAGGTCAAACTTCTTATTCACCTTATGGCTTTTGATTAATCCTGGATTAGAATTTCCATGGTCGGCTGTAATAATTACCAGGGTGTCATTTCGGTTCTCGGCAAAATTAATGGCCACTTCAATAGCTTTATCAAATGCCATTTGTTCATTTAATAATGCCCCGGCATCATTACCATGAGCGGCCCAGTCCACTTTTCCTCCTTCTACTTGTAATACAAAACCATTGCTGTTGTCTTTCATTAATGAAATGGCTTTGGTTGTCATATCGGCAAGTGTAGGAATATTCTCTTGAAGTTCCTTGTCAGAATTTTGGTCGAGGATATAGGGTAAACCACTTTCAGAAAATACACCTAAAGTTGGATTTCCACTCTCAACCAATTCCATTTGGCTTTTAGTCTGAACCAAATTGAATCCTTGATTTTTAAAATCATCAAAAATATTCTTTTTGTCTTCCCTTTTAGTTCCGTCAAAATACTCTCTTCCTCCGCCCATCATTACATCAAAGCGCAATTCTAAATACTTATCTGCAATTTTATCCTGTTGGTTGCGGTGTTTCATGTTGACGCAAAAACCGGCCGGAGTGGCATGGGTAATAGGTACTGTGGTAACACACCCAACAGCTTTTCCGGCATCTTTAAATTTTTGCAAAATTGGCTTGTAGGCTTCGCCATTAGCTCCCACGTTCAAGGCGCCATTTTTAACGCGTACGCCGCCTCCCCAGGATGAGCTGGCAGCCGCCGAATCGGTAACCAGTGAATCTGCCGAAGCAGTATCCATCAGGGCATGTCTTACTTTGTTTTCCCGGTACAAATTCATCCATTGACTGCCTTTTCCTGTTTTTCGTTGTAATAACAAATCGGTCATTGTAGGTGTCCCAATACTCATTCCATCACTTACCAGGAAAATTATATTTTTAGCAGTTCCTCTGAATTTACTGCCATTGGTTTGATTGTTAATGTCACATCCGGTTGAAGCAAAGGCTCCTCCTAATGCAGCTAGCATACCGGTGTTGATAAAATCTCTGCGTTTCATTATCTGATGATTTATTTAGGTTACTGCAAGGGTACTAAAAAATTTATGAAGTTATATTCTCCATATTTGTTAAGTAGGCTCAAAAAAATTACATTTTTATTAGTAATACCGATTAGTGATTTAATTGACTACTTAATGCGTTATGCTTTTAATCGGTCTTTAGTTATCTATCGGCATTATGCCTGTGTTATTTTGAAATATGTTACCTGGTGTAATGTGAATCAAGGGCTTCCTGAAAGCATCGCAATTCGGATGAATACAATACCTCTTCTCTATCATGTAAATCTTGTTAATACTGTCATATAAACTTATTGCGAATCAATAATTTTTAAATCTTGAATGGCATTAATCACGAAACGGTATGTTAAGAAAAATGAATGGTATCGGTCCTGTTTGAGTGATTACTTGTGGCTTCAAGAAGTGTTGATGTTCGTTTTGAATGAAAATAATAAAGCAAATAAAAAACCGCCGCACCAATACTGATGCGACGGAATCTGGAAAATTAGAAGGTAATAATCTAGTTTATTTATATAAAAAGTATGGTTTTGCTTTTTGCCGGAATGAAGCAATGTCACGTGTCCAAAGGTCGAGCATATCTTCCACCATAAAGCGCTTTGTAAAAGCTTTACGTACCTTGTCGCTGCCGCATACTTTGTCAAACATGCTTAAACGAGACTGCTTGCATAATTCAAAAACATTTTGGTCGGGCCATAATTTATGACACTCTTGCAAGATGTAAAATTGAATCAATGATAAAGGAGCCTGTTCGTAATCCATAATATGCACTTGCACGCCATGTACCATTTCCCCTTTAGATACACTGTAGTAAGGTTTGTAGTGTATCGGACGGAAAATGAGACCCGGTAATTTCAGGTTATTCATATTTGTTGCCAGGCTGTCGGCATCGATCCATTTAGCGGCCATGATCTGGAAGGGGAGTGTGTATCCTACTCCGATATTAAATACGTACAGTTCGCCCAAAATTCCTGAGATTGGATAGAAGTATGAAGAGTAAGGGTGAGGAATATGCGGAGAAGAAGGAACCCATGGTAGTTGAGTGTCTTCAAATTTCATTTTCCGGTGCCAACCTTTCATTTTAATCACTTTCAGGTTGCATTTCTTTTCTCCTGCCAGCAAACCTTCCCCGTTAAGGAATTGAGCTAATTCTCCTACCGTTAATCCATGTACATAAGGAATGGGGAATTGGCTTACAAATGAAATAAATTCCGGTTTGGTAACCGTTCCTTCCATCTTTATGCCTCCCAATGGATTGGGGCGATCCAAAACAACCAACTCAATGTTGTTTTCAGCGGCTGCTTCCATGGCAAGGCCAAGTGTACTGATAAAGGTGTAGGAACGAGATCCGATGTCCTGAATATCGTAAACCAGCACGTCGATCCCTTTCAGCATTTCCGGCGTGGGCTTTCTGGTCTTTCCATATAAACTGTAAACGGGCAAGCCGGTTGCGGGATCATTGAAGGTGGTTACTTTTTCACCGGCGGAATAGTCACCGCGAACCCCGTGTTCCGGACCGTAGAGTGCAACCAGGTTAACCTCCGGGGCATGGAAAAGAATGTCAACGGTTGAATGTAAATAGTGGTCTACGCCGGTGGGGTTAGTGATAAGTCCCACTTTTTTTCCTATTAAACATTCAAAATGTTTTTGCTGAAGGACTTCAAGTCCTGTTTTGACAGTTTGTGCCTTCAAGCACGCGACTTGAAGGAGGCAAATTGTTATAAATATACTTACATGCTTCATGATTTGATTTGTTAAAATGTTTTTATTTTCTGGTAGCTGTTTTATATTTGTAAGATGTAATACAAATGGACAAATATATAAGATTTGTCATTTAATTGAAATCAAAACGGATAAATTTATTAATCCCTATGTATATATATAATTACCTAACAGCAAATATGGCTGCATGCAGGAAGAAAGTTCAGTACGGGTGCTTTAGCCTTTTATTTATTGTAATGTTTTCTGCTTCATCATGTCAAACCAACACCAAGACAGTTACAGATTGGGATCGTATCGAGGAGTTTTTAGATAAGGGGGAATTGCGATTGGTGGAGCAAATTACCGATCATTTGAAAAAGGGGTTCACCCTTGGTAGCAAGGATTATTATATAGCAGATTCATTGGAACAGATAGCCAGACGGGTGGCATTGGATTTTTCATTGGACGAGCAGGAGGTGAATAAACAGTTGCGACAAAAGATAGGCGAGTATAGTCAATCAGACAAACAATTGTGGGAGGGGAATAATTTGTTGGAGGGGCGGATGATTAATGGGGAGAAACGCTATTTTAAAAGGGCTGTTTCTAATCTGGTTCTTCTTTTGGCGCATCATCAGGGTGATAATTTGGTGAAATCGGCCGGATTAATTAATGAGGACTTGGCGGAATTCTGTAAGGCTCAAAGCAAGGGTGTGATAAAGGAATCTGCCAAAGAGAGAAGACCGGTTAATCCCGTAAAGATGAAAGTCAGCTACCAGGTAACGGTGGATCCTGATGTAGTACGAGCCGGTGAGGTTATTCGTTGTTGGATGCCTTGGCCCAAGGAGTCGTGTGACCGGCAGGGCGCCGTGAAGCTCTTAAATGTTTCAGCTGAGAATTATCAAATTGCACCCGACTCGGTAGGGCAGCGATCTATTTATATGGAACAAATAGCTCAAAAGGGGAAGCCTGCGATTTTTCAATACCAGTTTGAATACGTTTATAAGGGATACTATTGTAATGTGTATGATTTGGCAATTGCTCCATACGATACACAGGCTGCCTTATATAAAAGGTATACTTCAACATATCCGCCGCATATTGTTTTTTCCGATGATATCAGGAATCTTACCGATAGTCTTACACGAGGGGAGACCGATCCTCGTGAACAGGTGCGTTTAATTTACTATTGGATTGATAAACACATTCCATGGGCCGGTGCTTTGGAATACAGTATTATTCCTAATATCCCCGAATATGTACTAACGAACCAAAAAGGAGATTGTGGCATGCAGACGTTGCTGTTTATGACCATGGCAAGATATAAGGGGATTCCGGTGAAGTGGCAAAGTGGCTGGATGATGCATCCTGGTAATGTGAATTTGCACGATTGGTGCGAAGTGTATTATGAGGGAATTGGATGGGTGCCGCTTGATATGTCTTTTGGTTTGCAGAAATCAGATAACAAAAAGGTGAAAGAGTTTTATGTATCCGGACTTGATGCCTATCGATTGGTGGTGAACGATAATATTGGTGCAGCGTTCTCTCCATCCAAGCAATTCTTTAGAAGTGAGCCCTGGGATTTTCAAAGAGGAGAGGTAGAGTGGGATGGAGGCAATGTTTATTTTAACCAGTGGCATTATCATATGGACGTTGAATATCAGGAAGGTATCCGTCTTGATTAAAATGTATACGATATCTTTATTGGTAATTTGAAAATTTTAGGTTTCCTTTATAAACAAAGGGATGTAGGTAGAATAAGGCACCTAAAAAATCAAGTATTTATTATTACTGTGCCAAAGTGTATTATATCTCATATGCTATAAAACATTGTTTGAACCCTTGCAGCTAGAAATTCAATTGCTATATTTGGCATCTGTAAGATGTAATACAACATACTAACCAAAATCCGGTCAAAATGAAAAATCTGTATTTAGTTTGGTTGTTACTGTTGGTAATAGGATGCCAGCCATCTGTTATTAAAACAGTTCAACAAGAGATAGATACTATTTCATCTCAATGGGTACCTGACAATCGGGAAGGTATTTGTAATGTATTGGCTTATTCCGGAAAACAAGGCAAAGTTATATTAAAGGGAGAGACCATATATAATGAAGCCCGCCAGGAGATCATTGTGTCAATAAAAGAAAAAGGGTATGAAGTAGTAGATAGTATCGTTGTCTTACCTGATACTTTAGTCAATTCTAAGAATTGGGGAGTAGTAACACTAAGCATTGCTAATATGCGACGAACTCCCCGGCATTCTTCCGAGATGTTGTCACAGACCATCATGGGAACACCTGTTAGGATATTAAAGAAAAAGGGTAGTTGGTATTTAATCCAAACGCCTGATTCGTATATAGCATGGACGAATGAAAGTGCTGTGCAAGCATTCAGCCGTGCAGCGTATGAATCATGGAAACAATCCGATAGAGTCATCTTTTTGTCCAATGCAGGCTATGTTTTTAAAACGAAACAGAGAAAGGAAGTTGTTTGTGATTTGGTTGCCGGAAGTATCCTTGAGGTATTAGGCAGTGAAGGGGAATGTTGCAAAGTTCAGCTTCCGGATAATCGTAGCGGATACATAGCAAAAGGAGAGGTGAAGGACTTCAGTGTGTGGCAGCAGGAAGTTAATCTGAATCAGGCGCAATTATGTCATGATGCCAGCCGTTTTATGGGATTACCTTATCAATGGGGTGGTACTTCGTCAAAAGCATTGGATTGTAGTGGCTTTGTAAAGACCGTTTATTATTTGAATGGAACCATATTAGCCAGGGATGCTTCGTTGCAGTTCAGGCACGGAGAAAAGATCGATATTTCAAATGGTTATGATTTGTTGCAAAAGGGTGATCTGCTCTATTTTGGACAACAATCACCTTTGAAAGTAACCCATGTCGGTATGTATATCGGTGATTCTGAATTTATTCATGAAGCGGGCAGGGTTAAAATCAATAGTCTGGATTCTACCCGGGCAAATTTCAGTCATTACCGAACCATTTCCTTGTTAGGCGCCAGGCGAATTATAGGTCAGGCTTCTCAGAAGGGATTGGTGACAGTGACAAACCATGAATGGTATTAACCGAAAAATTCAAATCATGAGCAATCGACGAGATTTTTTAAAATATAGCGGACTGTTAGCAGGAGGAGTGTTAGTGTCTAAATCGCTAACAGCCTGTGGAAATGGAGGTGGTCGTGCTTCTTCAAAGGGTTTGACATTAAGGTTTGAACCTTATGATCTGAAGTTAAAGCATGTTTTTACTTTGGCATCTAGTTCCAGAACAACGACGCCAGTCATGTTGATAGAATTAGAATATGATGGTGTAATCGGATATGGAGAAGCCTCAATGCCTCCTTATCTGGGTGAATCACATGAGACGGCAACAAAATTTCTTTCTGGCTTAAACCTGCATCAGTTCACTGACCCTTTTTTAATGGACGATATCCTGGCCTATGTAGAGAATAGTGCTCCTGGAAATTATGCAGCTAAAGCATCAGTAGATATCGCTTTGCATGATTTAGTAGGAAAATTGATTGGTCAACCCTGGTTTAAAATGTGGGGACTGAATCGGAATAAAACACCCGAAACCAGTTATACCATTGGTATTGATACACCTGAAGTAGTTAAAGATAAAGTGAGAGAAGCAGCGCCATACAATATTCTTAAGGTAAAGCTAGGGCGTGGTAATGATAAAGAGATGATCAACACCATCCGGTCGGTGACAGATAAACCCTTGTGTGTGGATGTTAATCAGGGATGGAAAGATAAGCAGATGGCTTTGGATATGATCCATTGGCTGCGGGAGCAGGGAATTGTTTTTGTGGAACAACCCATGAGTAAATATGCCATTGATGACATGGCATGGTTAACGGAAAATAGTCCGTTACCTACTATTGCAGATGAAGCGTTGCAAACAGTCAAGGATGTGCTGCCTTTGAAAGGAGTTTATTCAGGAATTAATATAAAACTCATGAAATGCGGCGGATTAAGTGCTGCCCACAAAATGGCTAACATGGCCAGAATAATGGGCATGAAAGTAATGATCGGGTGCATGACCGAGACGTCTTGTGCTGTATCAGCAGCTGCTCAATTGTCTCCATTGGTTGATTGGGCTGATTTGGATGGGAACCTGTTGATATCGAATGATGTGTTCCAAGGGGTAACCATTGAATCCGGAAAAGTGACATTAAATGATAAGCCCGGTATCGGGATTTCGAAGATATAGTAATAAATCCAACATCTTAATTTATGCGTATGAATATAATAACTTGATTGCTTACAGTGTACGCTACCGTTATTTTGAGTAGCTAGTATTTTCACCTTTCAACCAAGGCAGACTATAGGAATCGGATGAAATCAGATTTTGCTGTCGGGTAATGTTATTACCCGGAGAGGTGTTTGTGTTTTTAAGATTATTAGATTCTCAGTTTAATATTTAAGTCAAATTTTTATGAAAAAGCTAATTCTTCTTGTGATGCTCACAATGGCGTTTGTTCAGCTTGGCTGGTCGCAGACGCGTATGATTTCAGGGCTGGTAAAAGACAAGAGCGGGGAACCTATCCCCGGAGTAAATGTGTTTTGGAAGACTGATCCAACACATGGAACCATTACATCTATAGATGGTAAATACTCACTGCAGGTAACCAACGAAACAACCATTGTTTTCCAATTTGTAGGAATGAAAACACAAGAGGTTGTTGTTGGGGCTAAAAATTCCATTGATCCGACTATGGAAGATGAGTATTTTGGGTTGGATGAAGTGATCGCAGTTGGTTACGGTAGTCAGAAAAAAGCTAATCTAACAGGCTCTGTTGCCTCAATTGATGTTGAAAAGAACCTTGAAGCCAGGCCTGTAACAGATGTGGCGCGCGGTTTACAAGGGACAACATCAGGATTAACCATTACAACTAATACTGGTGATTTGGGAGCAAATCCTAATATCCAGCTTAGGGGTATGAATGGATCTTTAAATACAGACTCTAATCCTCTTATTTTAGTGGATAATGTGGAGGTACCCAATCTGATGATGATTAACCCGGATGATGTGGAATCTGTTTCTGTATTAAAAGATGCTGCAGCATCTTCTATTTATGGATCACGTGGTGCCTGGGGTGTGATTTTGATCAAGACAAAATCAGGATCTACTGAAGGGAAAAACCATGTTACTTATTCCAACAATTTCTCATGGAGTACCCCTACTGAAATCCCAAATATGGCAGGAACAGTGGAGGGGGCAGAAATGGCATTTCTGTCCGCCAGAAGAAGTAATCCTAATAAAACCATTATTAGTTGTTTAGGAATGAATGTGGATGAAGTGGCTATTCAGAAGATGCAGGAGTGGCGTGATAATTACTCTGGAAAAGACCTGGGATCCGAAATGGTAATGGGCCGTGATTTTGAAAAACGTGACGGAAAGATGTTTTACTACCGTCCATGGGATGTGAAAGATCTGTTTTTGAAAGAATGGACCCCTCAGCAAAATCATAATATCAATGTAAATGGGGGAAACGACAAAAACAGTTACAATGTCTCTTTGGGGTATCTTGGGCAATCTGGTTCCTTAAAGGCAAAACCTGATGAATATGCCCGTTATAATGCTACCATCAGCATTCGTTCCAAATTGAAAGATTGGATGGAGTTCCGTGCTAAAGGGATGATGTCTAAGAGTAATTTGAAGACGCCATACTCATATAGTGGCTATAAGGCAGATGCATGGTATTACTTGTTGCGTTGGCCAAAATATTATCCTTATGGAACCTATGAGGGAAAACCATTTCGAAGTGCGATTAGTGAAATGGAACAGGCCGGAATGAATAAAAAAACGGAAAGTTTCAATCGTATTAATGTAGGGTCTACTTTTACTTTGGCAAAAGGATTAACGCTTGATGCGGATTATACTTATACCGAAAATAATATTCATGAGCATCAGCCGGGAGGTTATGCTGAAGCTTATAATTTCTGGGGAGGTAATGGTGTTGACAATACTTTCATGAGATATACCAGCTCCAGCAAGGACATGGTAAATTATGTATCCAATTGGGATGAGATTAATACATTTAAGGCTTTTGCTACTTATGTGAAAGATATTGATAGTCATTCATTTAAATTTATGGCTGGTACGGACGTGGAAGATTATGAGTATTGGAAGCATAATTCGCAGCGTAGAGATTTAATCTTTAAAGAAAAGCCAGAATTGAAGCTAGCTACTGGTGAACAATTTGTTGGAGGTGGACGCAGCCAGTGGGCTACGATGGGTTATTTTGGTCGGATTAACTATGCGTTTAAAGACAAATACCTGGTTGAGTTTAATGGCCGTTATGACGGATCTTCACGATTCCCGAGTAATGATCGGTGGGCATTTTTTCCATCAGCATCAGTAGGTTACCGTATTAGTGAAGAACCATTTATGCAGTTTGCTGAAGATTATTTGTCCTCGCTTAAATTCAGAGGTTCATGGGGTTCTATTGGTAATCATAATATAGATAGAAAGCATAGAAATTTATTTTTGGCAACCATGGCATCTAATGAGTCTGATTGGCTTGTAGGAGGGAATAATATGCTTACTATGGGTATGCCTCGTGTGGTACCTGAATCATTAACATGGGAGACTGTAACTACGCTTGATTTTGGTTTAGATGCGCGCATGTTCGATAATAAATTTGGAGTTGTCTTTGATTGGTATCAAAGAACTACTAGTGATATGGTGACTATTGGTGCTAAATTACCTGAATCTTTTGGTGCATCTGCACCAAAAAAGAATTGCGGTGAATTAACAACCACAGGATGGGAAGTATCACTGGATTGGAACCATCGCTTTATAAATGGGTTAAATTTGAATGTAACAGCGACTGTGTTTGACTTCCAGGAAGAGATTACTAAGTTTGATTCTGAATCCAAAGGGATATATGGAAATTACGAGGGTAAAAAATTAGGAGAGATCTGGGGATATGAAACAGATCGTTTTTTTGCTAAAAGTGATTTTAAATCGGATGCCAGCGGAAATCTAATTGTAGATGAAAATGGGCATTACGTGATGAAAGAAGGTATTCCATCTCAGGAAGCTCATGAAAATGGATGGTTTTTCTATGGGCCTGGTGATGTTAAGTATAAAGATTTAGATGGTAATGGTGTTATTGATTATGGTGCCAAAGCAACTGATGATCATGGCGACTTAAAAGTGATTGGTAACTCTACACCTCGCTATCAGTATAGCTTTAGGATTGGAGCCGATTGGAAAGGCTTTGACCTTGATCTCTTTTTCCATGGTGTAGGAAAACGTGATTATTGGGCTAACGGACCAGTTTTTATCCCTGGTTACAGACCTGGAGAAGGTTGGTATGAGCACCAGCAGGACTATTGGACACCGGAAAATCCAAATGCATTCTATCCACGACCAACCAGTCATGACTGGACGAATAATGCTCGTAACTTCCTGCGTCAGTCCAAGTATCTTTTAAATATGTCTTATTTGAGATGTAAGAACCTTACTTTTGGATATACACTTCCTAAAAATCTGGTTAGCAAAGTTGGAGTTGAAAAGTTGAGAGTTTACTTCAGTGGAGAGAATCTTTTTGAATTTACTAATCTGAAATTACCAATTGACCCGGAGACAGGAGAACGAGGTGATGCTTATGGCTTTGCATTTGGCCGTTCTTATCCATATCGTCGAACTGTTTCTTTTGGTCTTCAGTTGTCTTTGTAAACCTCTAATTCTTAGAAAAAATGATGAAAAATATATTTATTTGGATGGTGGCGATTATCTTAATTGCCCCCGGCTGTAACGATGATTATTTGGAGAAGTTTCCCATTGACGAAGCTACAGATGATACTTACTGGACAAATGAAGAGAATGTAAGGTTGTATTCATGGGGATTCTATGAGAAGTTTTTTGATGGATACGGATCTTTTTGGACATGGGGTAAATATTTCACAGGGCAAAGCCTGAATGATGATTTCGGTCCGTCTCAACCAACTCAATTCCTTAAAAATGTTACGGTTTCGGCCAGTAAGACTAATTGGGATTATTTGTTAGGTTATGTCAGAAGAGCAAACCTGATGATTGACCGGGTGAAAGATGTACCTATGGAGGAAGATGCTGTTGCACATTGGACTGGTGTGGCTCGTTTTTTCAGAGGTATGGCCTATTATCGCTTAGTGCAGCAATATGGTGATGTACCTTGGATGGATCAAGTACCGGTTGTTGAAGATCCTGCGTATTTGTATAAACCTCGTGATCCGCGTACGGTAGTAATGGATAATGTACTGAAAGACTTTCAGTATGCTGCGGAGCATGTGCGGGCAAGTGATGGCGAAGCTGGCTTAACTGTCAATAAAGATGTGGTATTGGCTTTTATGTCGCAGGCGTTTTTGTTTGAAGGGACCTGGTTGAAATATCACGATGTGGATCAGGGACGTGCTAAAACTTATCTGGAAGCTGCAAAATGGTCAGCAAATGAGATTATTACAGCTGGCAAATACAGTATGGGAGAAAGTTACCGTGGCTTGTTTTCATCAATGAGTTTAAAAGGTAATCCTGAAATGATTCTTTATAGAGGTTATGAAGAAGGAATGGTTACTCATTGCCTTTCTACCTATAATAATATTGAATCTCAAACCGGTGGCTCTAAAAACCTGATTGATTCCTATCTGTGTAAGGATGGATTACCAATTAAACTATCTCCTTTTTATGCCGGTGATGATGGCATTGAGAATGTAATGAAGGATAGAGATCCAAGAATGCATGAAACTTATGTGCAGGAGTTAAGATTGAGTGGTGAGATTACTTACTCATCTTCAACCGGCTATTCTTGTCATAAATTTTTGAGTGACGAGATTAAAGACCTGCCTATTGGTAAGAGTAATGGAAATCCCACAGATGCTCCTGTTATCAGGTATGGCGAAGTGTTATTAAACTATGCTGAAGCTTGTGCTGAATTGGGTGAAATCACTCAAGCAGATTTAAATCAGTCAATTAATGTTTTGCGCCAAAGGAAGGGAATTAACTTACCTAATTTGGAAGTAGTAGGTGGACAACCAGCTGTTAATGGTGTGGTTTATGATGATCCAAACAGGGATCCTTCAGTATCTTCACTGATCTGGGAAATCCGTCGCGAACGTAGAAATGAGTTGGTGTTTGAAGGGTTCAGACTTAATGACCTGAAACGATGGAAAAAACTTGAGTATACTGATACAAAAAAGAATTCAACCATCAACAGAGGAGCATACATTCGAAAAGCAGATCATCCGGAAATTAAAGATATTGTTTTGGAAGGTGATGCCGAGGAGGGTTATATCGTTCCTGCCTGGACAGATGAGTCGCAACGGTTATTCAATAATGAAAGAGTTTATCTGTATCCGATTGCATTAGATCAGTTAAAACTATATAAAGATAATGGTTATTCCTTAGAGCAGAATCCTGGCTGGGAAGGACTCGAATAAGGACATAATATGAATGGATTCAAATTATTGAAAGTGAAATAAAGCATACCATTTCGCTTAAGTAATTGTTATAAACGAAAAGGGCTATTACGTTTCTGGTATGTAATAGCCCTTTTTGTATATGCGATGATTATGTCTGATTTATTGCGTGTCATGTGTCTATAATGTGCATTGCTTGTGATGATTGGTAATGTTAGTTTGAGTATAGAATAAGAATAGTATGAAGATAGGTGCTGAAAAAATCCGAAGATTAAAAAAAGAGATTATTCGAAATGGTATTGCCTCACGACAATTATTCTCCAACAAAATTGATCGCCTGGCCAAAGGAACAGATGCCGGGTTTTACCGCCTGATACCCGAATTGGTGGTTCAGGTGAATAGTGAACAGGAAGTACAAACGGTGTTGAAGTGTTGTGGTGAAGCAGATGTTCCCGTTACTTTTAAAGCCGCAGGAACCAGTCTGAGTGGGCAAACGATCACCGATTCGGTATTGATTGAAGTGGGATCCGAATTTTCCGCCATTAAGATCACCGATGAGGGGCGTATGGCCTCTTTTCAGCCGGGAGTAAGGGGTGGTTTTGCCAACCAGCAGCTGGCTAAGTATGGCCGTAAGATAGGACCCAGCCCGGCTTCCATCAATGCAGCCAAGATAGGCGGTATCGTAGCCAACAATGCCAGTGGTTCCAGTTATGGGATTACTACCAACAGCTACAACACTATCAGGGGCATGCGCCTGGTCTTAGCCGATGGCACCCTTCTGGATACCATGAGTGATCAAAGTCGCAGGGATTTTGAACGGACACAGAATGAGTTATTACGCAAAGTAACCTCCATACGCGACCGGGTACGCGAGAATCCGCGTGTCGCTGACAAGATAAAGGCTAAGTACCAGTTGAAAAACACCACCGGTTATGGCATGAATACCTTTGTGGATTATACCGATCCTATTGATATCATTCAACACCTGATGGTAGGCTCTGAAGGAACGCTGGGGTTTATCTCCGATGTCACGTTTGAGACGGTGGCGAATCATCCGTATAAAACATGCGCCTTGCTATTCTTACGTAATATCAGGGATGCGGCAGCCGCGGTTATTCCATTACGCCAGTGCGAAGTGAGTGCGGCCGAATTGATGGATCGAAATGCCTTGCGTGCGGTTCAGGATGTGGAAGGGATGCCTGCCCTGTTGAAGGACCTCGACGATGAAGCAGCCGCCCTGCTTATTGAGACCTCTGCGCCAACGGCAGAGTTGCTGAGCCAGCAGATGGAGACCATAAAAGAGAAGCTGTCGGGCATAGATACCTTGTTTCCCATCACTTTCACTGACAATGCAAAAGATTACAACACCTACTGGAAGGTACGCAAGGGGTTATTCACCTCGGCCGCTGCAGTACGTCCCAAAGGAACAGCTTGTATCATTGAAGATGTAGCCTTTCCGGGCGAAGTGTTGGGAGATGCCTTAATGGATTTGAAAAAATTACAAGAGGAACATCACTACTCCGGATCGGTAATGTGGGGCCACCTGCTGGATGGGAATATCCACTTTCTGATCATGCCTGATTTTACCGAGAGTTGGCAGATGGATAATTACAAGCAGTTCATGCACGACCTGGCCGATTTGGTTGTCAATAGGTATAATGGAAGCTTGAAAGCCGAGCACGGGACCGGACGTAATATGGCGCCATTTGTGGAGGATGAATGGGGAAGCGAAATATATGCCTTGATGAAAGAGGTGAAGGCTGTGTTGGATCCTAAAGGGCTCTTAAATCCGGGGGTGTTAATCAATGACGATAAGGAAATATTTGCCAAAAATATCAAACCATTACCCGAGGCCAATCCCATTGTTGATGCCTGTATTGAATGTGGTTTTTGTGAAAGCAATTGTCCGTCACGAGACTTTACTTTGGCAGCCCGCCAACGCATTGTGGTTTACAGGGAATTGACCCGTCTGCGGGCAGCCGGTCAAACAAAGGAATTAAGGCAGCTGGCCAAAGCCTTTCAATTTAAAGGGACAGACAGTTGTGCCACCGATGGCTTATGTGCGCTTAATTGCCCCGTGGGCATCAATACCGGTAAACTCATTAAGGAGTTACGTTTCGATAAAATAGGAACCTTCAGTGATCGCATTGCCAACCTGATCGCACGTAACTTCGGGCGGTGTACCCAGATGGCACGGGGACTGTTGCGTTCGGTCGCTCTGATTCGAAAGGTGATTCCCGAAATTATTATTGAGAAGGTGGCGTTGGGGCTTCATTACCTCTCCGGCCGCAATACTCCTGTTTGGAATACCTGTTTGCCAACCGCCGCTCCAAAGGTGAAGTCAACTGATGAAATGCCAGGCACAGGACTTTTACAAGTCGTTTATTTCCCCGCTTGTATCAACAGGATGTTTGGGGTATCACTGGATTACGATGAAAAAGTAGCCCTGATCAATAAAACCAAGTCGCTGCTGGGAAAAGCCGGCTATTCAATTATTTATCCTGAAAACATCAATGATTTATGCTGTGGTATGGCTTTCGATAGTAAGGGATATCGTGCCCAGGGAATGGATAAACTGCATGAATTGGAAGCAGCCCTGTTGAAGGCATCCAACAATGGACAGTTACCGGTATTGTGTGATATGAGTCCGTGCTTGTTACGCATGAAGGAATTAATGGACAAGCGGCTCAAGCTGTATGAACCCGTTGAGTTTACCCTGACCTATCTGACCGATAAGCTGGTTTTTGAAAAATTACCCGAAACAGTTATGGTACACAGCACGTGTAGTAACACTAAAATGGGACTGGGCGATCACCTGGTGAAGTTAGCCGGTATGTGTGCCCAAAAAGTCATCAGACCCGAGAAAACAGGCTGTTGTGGTTGGGCCGGCGATAAAGGATTTAATATGCCTGAGCTCAATAAAAGTGCCTTGCGTTATCTGAAAGAAGAAATTCCGGATAGAGCCGCAGGAGGTTATAGTACCAGCCGTACCTGCGAAATTGGGCTGACAAAGAACAGTGGATTGTCGTATAAATCCATTCTTTATTTAGTCGATAGAGCCACAAAGCCTAAAAGCGGAGACGCAAACTAAGGCCGGTTAGTATTTATAATCGTTAGTGGCTTAAATAATTATTGGTTAAAACGAATAAAGTTAATAGTTACAGTGGATTAAAGATGTTTTTTGGAAGATAGAGAATTGATTGAACATCCCGCCTTCAAGAAATAACGTAAAGAAATTTAATGGATTGGAACGTTAAGAAAGAAAATCTGTTTGAGCGAAGCGAGTTATTTTCTTTTAGTGGAAAGGAGTTAAATTTTAGTTATTTATTGAGAGTCCCGAATAAGTTTTTGTTGCTTTTGCATCAAAAGCTTACAAAGCTATAATCGGGATCGTTTTTTTGTTTACTTTTTTTCGCTGTAGCAAAAAAGTAATCCCGATGCATCGGGAATGCGGCTTGAGCACAATGGTAATACTAATTTATTTTGGACAATACTAATTTATAATCGTAAAACAACATGAAGAAATATAGAAGATGTAAATCAATCTATCATCTATAGGTCTCTTTTCTATTAGTCTAATAGTTTCTCATGTATTAGTCTATCATATATCAAGGTACCGATTGCAAATCAATGCTAGCAGGGGCAAACGCGACGTCGCCCTTGAATATATCGACGCTATAACACAAAAAGCCAAATGACGAGTCAGATCATGATGTTGGGAAGTGGGGGAGCCCGTCAAATAAGCGGGCCGGCGATGGCGCGACGAAGATGAATGCGGGAATTCTGGCATGTGGGTTAGCAAAAATTCATCAAGGAGGTGGGTGGAAGCTTTTATTTGACTAGACCTTTTTGCTTCCTTTTTGGGGCAATGCCAAAAAGGAAGTAGGGTTTGGGACAAAGTCCCAATAAAACTTTTTCTAAAGAACTAAAACTTATATATCAATTAACCCTCTTGTTAAGTTGTTATCTTGGCGTTAATATGGTCAATGGTCATCTCTGTCTATTATCTAATGTCTATAAGTCTATTATCTAATAATCTATAAGTCTATTAAATTAATCAAATATCTAAGAAAAAATGAAGTACATATGCCTTAGTTTACTGCTGGCCGTATTCACCTTTTGGGGATGTACGCACCAGAAAAAAGACAAATGTCGGATAGCCTTCTTAACCGACATTCATGTGCAACCGGGAAATGCGCATGAGACCGCCCTGTGTCAGGTCATAGAAGAAATCAATAATGGTAATTTCGATTTTGTGACCATTACCGGCGACCTGAGTAATATGGGTTCCGATGCTGAGCTGATGGCCGTGAAAAAAGCTCTGGATGGACTTACCATCCCCTACCACATCATTCCTGGAAACCATGAATACAACTGGTCAGAGAGTGGAGGTGCCACCTATGAGAAAATCTGGGGTGCCGACCGGTTTAAATTCTCCTTTGGGAACTACAACTTTGTGGGATATAACTGTGGTCCATACATGAAAATGGGCGATGGACATGTCAAACAACAAGACTTGATCTGGTTATCTTCCGCCTTGTCGCAATTAGATAATGAGCATGGTTATACCATCTCCATGGCCCACTATCCACTTGATGCGAACCTGGATAACTGGCCCGATGTCACTAAGATATTAAAGGAAAATAATGTGAACATCTCCTTTTGCGGACACGGACACCGCCTGAAGCTGATGAATTTTGATGGCATATCCGGTGTAATGGGACGCGCTCTTATTGGTCGGCAGGCTGATGATATTGGCTATAACATTATCGATTTGAAAGGCGATTCTGTTTTCGTGTCTGAGAAACTCCTGGGCCAGGAAAGTCAAAGGAAATTCACCCTATCGCTAAGCAATACCTCTGTTACAGATACCCTGGTTGCATCTCCCCAACCCGAT
This sequence comes from Marinilabiliaceae bacterium JC017, assembly GCA_004296775.1. Lineage (GTDB taxonomy): Bacteria > Bacteroidota > Bacteroidia > Bacteroidales > Marinilabiliaceae > JC017. The sequence continues at coordinate 3,215 of RHGE01000018.1, read as the reverse complement.
TATTCCATGAATGATAAATATGGTATCACCACCTCATGGGACTACCAGGATGTGGCATCGGTTAATGGGGGCGTGGCTCTTCATCACAGAGGCGCCGTGATATGGGGGACCTCTACCGGTGAAATCAAAGCCTTTGATAAGAAAACCAAAGTAATGATGTGGCAGAAAAAGGTTGGAAATAACATCTATTCCACACCGGTTATTTATAAGGATCTTGTTATTTTTGGAACGCCGCAGGGAAAAGTGATCGCATTGAATGTCATTAACGGCGATCAGGTTTGGGAAAACACCGTTAACTATCCCGTATTCAGCGAAGGCGCTATCGATGGCGAATACCTCTTTATGGGTTGTGGCAAAGGCGGCATGTACAAGATGGAAGCCGCCACAGGTAAAGTCATCTGGCAATACAATCAGGTAGGCGGATTTGTGCAGGCCAAAGCCTGTGTAACCAATCATGAAGTGATCTTCGGAGCCTGGGATAAATACCTTTACTGTCTCAACAAGCAGACAGGTAAACTTAATTGGAAATGGACCAATGGGCATGGCGCTATATTGTACTCACCCGGTAACGTAGTGCCTGTGGTAGCCCACAATAAAGTGTTTATTGTCGCCCCCGACCGTCACTTTACCGTCATCGACCTGGCTACCGGTAAGCAACTCTACCGCACTAACGGTCATAAAGTACGGGAATCCATGGGGCTCTCGCTCGATAAAGAGCTGGTATATGCCAAATTGATGAACGATTCATTGGTGGCTTTTCCAACCCGCAATTTCGACAAAGGCGCCAAATGGGTGGCCGATTGTGGTTTTGGGTACGAGCATAATCCATGTCCCATGGTCGAAGTAGGCGATATGGTCATTGGAGGCACCCGCAACGGCGTGGTCTTCGCCCTGGACAAGGCCACTAAAAACATTCGATGGAAAAAGAAACTCGGTAATTCAGAAGTCAATAAAATAACCATTGATGCCGATAATAAAATATGGGTCACCCTTATGGAAGGCATCATAGCCCGAATAGAGTGATCCCAATGAAACCTTGGTGAAGTTGTGTTGATTCAGCCATATTTAATTATTTCTCTCAAAACCCGAAATAGTTATTTATGGCTGTTTCTCTTTCAACCCCGAACCCAGAACCCAAAACCCCGAACCCAAAACTCCGAACCCAAAATTTTGGCGTCCCACCTCGCTAGTGCTCGGTGCCGGGCTTTCCGTTCCTACTCCTCGCTTTCCCCACCCGCTAATCCAACACACGCTGTGGGGTATCCACTGCAATCCCTGGCCGGGGAGGTGCCACTTTGGGAGCCCGTGACCATTTGTAAAGACCCTGCCGAGTAGTTTTTCCAAAGATTAAAACTTTGGAAAAGGGATTAATACATTAAATCTGTTGTGAGTGACGCCACAGTACTGTTGTGAGTATCATCATCGCACCATTGTGGCTATCTGCAGCATGGGCTGAAAGGCCAAAGTTTCAATATATGTGAATCAAGAATTGAAAGTAATTGATACCCAAATAGTGTAATCTTTTATTAAGTGGCAGTTTACCTTCTGGCCTCATAAAATCATCTTCTGGCCTAACAGAATGTAATCTGGAAAGGCTAAATACTTAAAAGGTCTCAGTAAATGATATTCTGGTGTGATAAAATCATAAGCTGGCAAGGCAAAATAACAATCTGGCCTGACCAAATCATCTTCTGGCCTCATAAAATCATCATCTGGCCTAATAGAATGTAACCTGGCAAGGCAAAATGCTTAAATGGTCTCATTAAATGATAGCCTGGTATGATATAATCATAAGGTGGCAAGTCAAAATGCCAAAGTGGCCTGGTATATTTACCTTGTGGCCTCATAAAATCATCCAGTGGCCCAACAGAATGTAACCCGGAAAGGCAAAATGCTTAAATGGTCTCATTAAATGATAGTCTGGTGTGATAAAATCATAAGGTGGCAAGGCAAAATGCCTATGTGGCCTGGCATATTTACCTTGTGGCCTCATAAAATCATCCAGTGGCCTAACAGAATGTAACCTGGAAAGGCAAAATGCTTCAAAGGTTTCAGTAAATGATAGTCTGGTGTGATAAAATCATAAGCAGGCAGGGCCAAAAGAGATATGTTTTAGAAGTATTTAGGGTTATATGAATAGATGATTAGATACCTTTTTAAGTGCTTGGATAAAGTCTGGGTTGTTAATGTTTTTTGTGAGTTTTGAAAAACTATTGAATATCCAGTATTGTGTGTAGCGATATTGTCTGTTTCCTTTAGTCTATGGCTACGATCTGTTAGTAAGGGGATATGTTGCGTTTATCAATAATGTTTAGATGAGTTATTAGAATTTTATACTTTCGGTTCGGTTTTAGATTTAATGGTATTGTTAAGTAGTTGAATTGGCAAAGTCCTACTTATATATATCGCAATTAAATTTAAAGAGTTTTCTTTTGGGGAATGACTATTTATTAGTCAAACAGCCAACCCTGATTCTTAACGAAGAATTCAGGGTTGGTTATTGTTTTTTAGATTGTTTATTATTTCGTAATTGCCGTTTCCTGCCAGGAAGCGGTTTTTTTGTTTTTTGGCTGTAGCAAAAAAGTAAAAGCCCGTGCGGTTAGAGCACATTGGTTAATATCAATTTGTTTTGGACATTAATGATAGAGTAGTATTAATGTTGTCATTAATTGAATTTAACATGGTTTAGGCTCTTAAGAAGTAACTAAAACAAACATGTTAACAATAATTAGGCAACGATTTTAATGCCGTACTGGTGATGTATTTCTTAAATTTTAAGGATTCTATGGGATATCATTAGGTGTAGTGACTTTACCCGAAGGGCTTTTTTATATAGAGAAAAATCTAGGTGCTTATGAGTAATGTTTGTGTTTTTTGGCAAGGTATGTATAACGCAAATCACCAGATTATGAGCCAGGCCATGATGTTGGGAAGCGCGCGAGCCCGGCATACCGATTAGTAATTAAAATGCCCACTTAATGCGCTTCGCTTTTAATTGGCCTTTAATTATCTATCGGCATTATACCAAGGTCATTCTTAAATAGGTTTGGTGTAAAATAAGCGGGCCGGTGCTGGCGCGACGAAGATGAATGCGGGAATTCCGGCTAGTGGGTTGGAAAAAATTCATCAAGGAGGTGGGTGGAAGCATTTATTTGCCTAGACTTTTTTGCTTCGTTTTTGGGGCAATGCCAAAAATGAAGTAGGGTTTGGGACWA
>RHGE01000170.1 GCA_004296775.1 Marinilabiliaceae bacterium JC017 | reverse complement strand
CAACAAACTTCCTGTCTTTCATGCTATTAAGATACGTAAAATAACATTATTTATGAAACTTACGCTCTTGTTTTTTGCTGTTTTTCAACAACTTATCCACTTTAATTAATACAATTGGATATTTAACAATAATCAGTATAAAGAGTAGGAAAGGATTAGGAGGGGTGATTTTCATTGAGTAAGCAATGAAAATCGGGGTGGTTTGATTGTAATATCAACCAGCGAGGATTAAAAGAGTTCTATAGTAGATGTAGAGTAATAAAGCAATACCCCCCCCGCTGCCGCCAATGTCATTGACTTAAGAGATTAAGTTAACCATTCTCTTATTTTTTAATTTGTTATTTCTAGCCGTAGGGAATGGCAAATGGACATAATTCTCAAATCCTGGTTATTTTTGCAATTATTAAGACATAGCAATAGCTGTCCGTCATATAAGCAATGGCAGGTATAGAAACCTTAAGGTTTGAATGCACCCCTGTATGTTACTATAACATCACATCTTGTTGTTTCCTGTTAAAATGTCGGCTTATAGGTTTGTGGGAATTTCCTTTTTGAATGGGATTTCTTTCTTTCAAAGGCACGATTTTTCCTTATGGCACAAATATTTAGTAGGGAAATTTCGTCATATAAAAACCGCTGTTTCGGTCAGCATCTGATCCCGCGGGTTGGAAACGGCTCCCGCGGCTATATTTCCTGTCCCGCGGCAAAAAACTGCTGGCGTCGATTTGCAAGCGGGGGGCTTTGTGAATAAACAGATAATAGTTCAAATAAAACTCCTCGTTGGTGCCCGATAGTACGCTACCAATGATATCCAACTCCCCGCTAGTGCGCGATTGTATCGCGTTCATAAAAGTATTGATTATGAATCTCATTCAGAATGAAAAAACATAGTAACTTAGAAACATGAGTCGCAATTATAAATTTCATAATCCGGAGGGCGTCTATTTTGTAAGCTTTGCTGTTGTGGAGTGGCTGGATGTATTTACAAGGAATGAGTATAGAGACATAATTATTGACAGCTTGCGCTACTGTCAAAAAGAAAAAGGCATGGAGATCTTTGCCTGGTGAATAATGACTAACCATGTACATTTGATTTTTAGAAGTGCCAAGGGGCAGAAACCAGAACTGCTTTTAGGTAATTTTAAGCGCTATACCAGCAAGTCAATTGTACAAGCTATAAAAGAAAATCCACGAGAAAGTCGAAAAGAATGGCTGTTGGAACAATTTTTAAAAGCCGGAGCCAAATCAGCTAATGTAAAAAGCTATCAGTTTTGGCGTCATGATAATAAACAAATAGAGTTATGGAGTAATCAGGTCATTGATGAAAAGCTTAATTACATACACAATAATCCTGTAGAGGAGGGCTTGGTATTTCATCCTGAAGATTATGTATACAGTAGTGCAAAAGACTATAGTGGAGATATTGGAATATTAGAAGGAGTAGTTGTTGTGAAATAAATAAGTCGTACAATGTAATCAAGCGATAACAGGGATCAGATCAAAAGTGGGAGTAATTACTACCACAATACCTTCTCAATTCCTCTTCTTTTTCCCGTCTTTTCAAGGAGGGGTGACCGATTGTGAGGTATGATCAATCAGACCGGGTGGTAATATTTTCACCATATTATCATGATCCAGAATTTTATTAGCACTCCTATTTCCAGCCTCTAAACTCTAACCTCCTATAACTACCAACATCCAAACATCGTTCACCCAAACATATTGTCACCTCCTCAATATATCTCTATCTATTTCAATTTATTTCCAATCTTATCCAACTTCTCGCATCCCAATCCTCTCATCAATTTTTCAAATTCTCACCTTCTCAAATTTTCAACCTTCCCTTCCTTTTCCAGAATGCGTGGCTGATCATGAGGCACAAATAATCAGAGGGGGCGGTTATTATCTCTAAATATTTCAATCTGTTTCCATCTATTTCCTCAAATATCTATCCTCTATCAAATCAAGCCTATATCCAAACATCGAACATCGTAAATCCAACATCCCCACGTCCAAACGTCTCACATCCCAACATCCACCACCTCCTTCCCCCGTAAAGCAAAAATCCCCGCCTCTCGTACCTCAAGGCTTGCCCGGTCTTTTTGCTTTACTCCCCGCGCCAACCCTTCTATGGTTTATTTCTGTCACACTTTTTGTTGGGCCACCACCATGTTGCTCATTGCCTTTACCCCACAAAACCGACCCACCAGGCCTTATAAAGGCAAAAAGCAACCCCACCGCACTCATACAAAAAGCCGGCAAACCCCCAAGTACCCCACATTGCCTTGTGCCAGAAATAAACCATCCCAAGCTGATTTTGCATAACAGGTAGTTATGGAACAGCCCCGCAAACCCAACCGCACCGACCAAAGCAGTCCCATAACCTAATTATGCAAAATAGCCGCACATCCCGCGCACCCGTCCTTCACCACCGCCACATTTTATCAGCAGCAGGCCGTTACCTAAAAACACACAACCCCTTCCAGTGCCACATTTTTGGCAACCGCCTTCAGTGCGTACTTCCCCATTCATGAGCCAGCAAGCGCTGCAACATTCCGCTAAAACAGCCGGTTATTTCAATAAACTCTAACAGCCTCAACATCAATCAAACCGTTCATACCTCAATCACAAAACCCAAATCCATCATCCTTCCAAAGCCCTCATGTCCCTCACTACCCATAATCCCATTTTAGCTCCATTTATGCAGCCCATGCCCCGTAAATCCATCCAAGTCATCATTAACCCATTCCGCGAATCCTCTATATCACTAACTATCCTATAAGCTAACCAGCTAATACTTTATAGACCGAATACACTAATTTTTTTCTCACACTTCATCACTTTGAAAATTATCTCATTCCGTTAAAACACCAGCAAACGTCTCTTGATAATAAACTCTTCCCTTACGCATGACTCTCCAGTTGCTCAATTGATATTTGTCGGATGGATACCTGTGCCAATACATGCCCGAACATGGCCAATACCTGGTTAATCTTATCCAGGTTGAGATTGGTTTTGCCCTGTTCAATTTTTCGCAGTACAGTTAAGGCCACTCCGGCCCGTTCTGCAAACTCTTCCTGGGTCAGATCAACCTCCTTGCGTCGCCTTTTTACAAATTCAGCCAAATTTTCCATTATATGCTTTTAAGTATAACTCCTCAAAGAAAAGGTAATTTATACGCAAAAGCATATAAATAACTCCTAGTAAGCCAAATTATATGTCAAACCATATAATAGGAACCATAAAAAAAAGAGTATTCAATAATCAATAGTTCGTTAAACTTTTGTAAGTAATTGAAAAACAACTTCAATTTTTTTAATAGGCAAAATCGTTAAGGCCTGAAAATGGGTGTAATGTAAATCAGTCTAATGTCTATTATCTAAAATCTAACGATCTATTGATAATATCAATCATCATATATCGAAAATTCACCCCCTCATTTTCAAGGAAAAGCGTCTGCTCATAAGACACGAATAACCAACCGGGATAGTTCCCACATCCACAACCTGTTTCCATCTATTTCAACCATATTTCTAAGGATCCTTTATCCTGACAATTCCTCTAATGAGCTAACATGCTAACCCCCTAACAATCTATTTCCATCTATTTCAACTTATTTCCACAACACCTTTTCAAATTCTCACCTTCTCAAATTTTCACCCTCTCCACATCCCCACATCGTAAATCGTATATCCCTCCATCCTATCAATTGGCCTCCAAAAGCTACATCAGCTTGGCAAAAGGTAAAGGCCAGGCCCTCCGGGTTTTGGATTATTTTTTTGATGAGGTGTCTATCTTTGGAATCAAATAAATAACCCAAAAGCCTTGACCTCTTTTACCAGGCTTAATGGGGTGGATGTTTACGCCAATTAAAAGGCCATCCAGTATTGATACACACACCTAACCTGGACAAGCCAGAAAAGTACACAGATATGAGTATCAAGATATTTGCATGACCGACATTGCAATATCCTGCCAAAAAATACACGAACATTAAAAGTAAGATACTAATAACTCCATATACTATTGTGTAAGAGGGATGTTACTTAATGCTAATTGTTGTTCGAGATTGACATTGGGAAGTGCGGTCTATTTCAACCTGTTTCCATGTATTTCTATTTATTTCCCCTCTAACTTCTGACCTCTAACCTCTCGATATATTTCCTTCCAATTTGAACAACATGTTGGTAAAAGTTACTGTCTAAGCGCCTATTGTATTTTAACTAATAACTGATGAATCTAATTTCACAAACAAAAAAAAGCCCCCGGCATAACCGGAGGCCCCACAACACAAACAAAAAAACAACAACCAAAATCATTTACCGTTTCATAAAGCGCCGGAGCAACTTTTTCATTACCAGGGAAACCACAAAACTTACGATGGTGCCCAGCGCCGCATAGAAGACCGTCTCAAAAACATCATTAAACGAAACGCTCATAAACAAACTGATCAGACTTCCCCCCAGGAATCCTGCTTTCCCGCCTTTACTAACATGTTGCTCAGTCATGATGCGTCCCGTTTATC
>RHGE01000169.1 GCA_004296775.1 Marinilabiliaceae bacterium JC017 | reverse complement strand
TTCTCTTTGCGTAACCTACATTCGTTGCGTACAATCTTCATCCTTTTTATGCTTCCGATAGCATGTTCTACTCTTACACGAACAGAGGAAATTTCCTTATTTCTCTTYAWTTGATCACCTGAAAGCTCTTTACCCCTGGTCTTCTTGGTAGGCTGTATGATTTYCACACCTTCTGGACAATATCCCTGATAACCGGTATCCTGCCATAGTTCAAYCCCCTTGGGKATCTTATATTGAAGGTCTGCTATTTTTTTATCATGCATTTTTCCGTGTACCGTTGCACCTACAAAAAGCACAAAGCACAACATATTTGTTATCACTGCATTTTTAACCGTGTGCTTTTTCTTTTTACCGCTGTAATATTCCTGCTGTTCGTCATAATCAACAGGCCTTGGAACTTCTCTTTCTGTTCCATCATGGAGAAGTTTCAGGTCGGAACCAAATTCATCTAGCTGTTCGAGTTTTTGCAAAAGCTCTTTTTTTGTTCGTGCAGGGAGGGAACTGCTGTCTTCYAGGCTCATTTCAAGGATACGTAGCAAGCAATGCAAAAATTGGTTACATTGCTTTTGGGTCATGTTGAAAAGATCGGCRTGYTGTTCCTGTATCGGATTTAGTTTCAGGTATGAAAGKATAAAAACTAATCGTTCGGCCACAGTAGRYAGTGGACTGTTCTTGTAAATGGTATAAGTGCGTGTCCTTAAAAATGCTTTCCCTTGAATATCATAATGGTTGAAGTAATAGGCATGAGAGGCTTCAAARRAGGGTAGCAAGGCTTCAAAGGTTTCTATATTTATTCCTGTCATTGCYAAAAATCGYTTTGGATTCGTTTTCCACTGCTTACTTTTCATATCGTCTATCTTTTTTTACAAAGATATGCTCGCAGGCGCGTTAGTATAACTCTTTAATTTGATATTTTGTCTATTTTATCTTACTCCTATTAAATTTTTTTACATGTTTTAATTTTCTAGCATCAGAACCGCTACCTATAATACCTCCTGTTGCACCTCCAACGATAATGCCAAGTGGACCAACTATTAAACCAAGTATACCTCCTACGATAATACCTATATATGTATCATTAGTATCTTTTTGAGCTCGAACATCTCGTATATAATAACGTTCACCATTAATACTAAACTCATTACGGCCTAATTCATATTTAAGCTCCAATTTGGTGCTTGCTACTTTATTTATATAAATACGTTTTCCTCTTTTGTTTTGTACGTATAATTTCATATTTTCTATAAATTATAATTTATGAAGGCAATGTAAATTGCTTGTGTTCAATGTGTGTCGGTATGGGGATTGAGGAATTTCATAGCACTTTCTTACCATACCGCACATTGCTTATTTATTTGCAGTAAAAATTGTTTCATAACCCTCCTCCGAATTGCTTATAGCCGCATGTTGGTCATTTGTACTTTTTTCTTTGGTTTCTGTTAATTCGTCCTTGATTGATTCATTTTTTTCGTCGTCAAGTTCAATCTTGTCAATAATGATGCAATCAAATTCCTTTTCCAAAAATTCATCGCAAACATTTTCGTAAAAACCATTAGAGGAAACTAGTTTTTTGAAGTTGTTTTCTGCTTTAATATCATTTTGATCCTCTTCCTTTGGTTTAATCAATTCAAAAATTGTGTCAATTGAATATGATAAAGCTTTATAAAAAACTGATTGATTCTCTTCATTATCAACTTTTTCAAAGGATTTGCATATGTGTAAGCTTAGGTTGAATTCCTTTTTGGGTTTGAACTTTAATTGAAAATATCTACGTAAAACAACTTTTGAAAAGGCTAATGCTGGTAGAATTATAGGGAACATGCGAGAATCTATGGTTAAACCTTCTTCTTCATGCTTACTAAAAAAACTAAATATCAACTGCAAAATATGAAAAGAAGCCAATATATCTAGATAATTTGTTTCTCTATTAAAGATCACTTCATATAAACCTTCTTTGTCTTCCTTATGAGAAATGAAAAACATTTCCTGTCCTTGAAGTGCTTTAACTGGCTGCTGTAAAAAGAATACAATATATGCCATAGCGCAAATTTCATTCGGAACAATATTAACACCAATAAATTTATGCTTTTCTTCATTTATCCTAAATTCACCTCTTCTTTTTTCATACCAGAAATTAGTTTCAAAAGATTCGTTTTGCAATCTAACTTGATGTTCATCATTTGCCATGAAATCTCTATCTTTCATAGGATTTTGATAGTTCGTATACTTTGTGATTTCAAGATTAAAGTCTTCATCACTTGATCTTATAAGTCTAAACGTAATCCTTGCATCATTATCCATCACCTTTCTTTCTAGTTCAGATGCATTGGCATAAGCTTTATGAATAGAATATACCGTTTGTGCACCATTAATTATCTGAAGCCCACCGAGCTCAATATTCTTAGCATGTTTACCTACATCAGGAATCATTTTTGTGATTGCCGTAACCCCATTATTAAAATACCAAAATGAACCTGGTTTCTTTTTTAATGTTTCCTCTATTTTTTTATTATAATTTGAGAATATGAGAGGATTACGAACATTATTAAAAAATAGACTAAAACCATACTTCTCAAATAAGTCATATATCGTTTTAGGTCTTAGCAAGAAAATGTAAGCTTTCTCTTTACCATCAAACTCTAAAAAATCCTTTTTTGAATAATCTGTTGCTGATTCAAATCTTTCTATAGGTAAACATATTGTACTTTTTTCAGAATCATATGTGTACTCTAGAGGATTTCTAGTATTAATTTCTTTGTATTTGAATTCAATGAAATCTCTGCGGATTCGATTAATATCAATAATTTCAAGCCTTACATTAGGATAGTATTCTTTGTTAAAAGAAGTGATATTTATTTCTAATTCTTCATTGAAATTTGCAAGTGTAAAAAAGATAAATTTAGCTTTTCCATTACTTTCGAGATGTGAAAGCAATTCATTGTATTTAGAATTAAATTTTTCGTTTGCGGACTCTCCCTTGTCTCCTCTAAGAATTGTTTCAAAGTCATTTAAAGTTTTTCCAAACTCATCTTTCTCAATTTTCTTTAAGGGTTTATTTTTGTCTTTCCAGTCCACCCATTTTGATTGAATTACGTAGTATATTTTTTCACCGTCAAAATTATTATCTGAAAATATTATATCGCAGGAATAATCTTCTTTGCCATCTGTAATATATTGTTTGAATAAAGTTTTTTGGCTATAAAAATCTAAAAACCAGATTAAAGAAGCGTATCCTTTACCTTTATTATTGTTGGTTTTATTTTTTTGGATAGCGACATCAGAACTATTTTCGTTGATAATCTTTTCCAGTTCATTATTAAGTATATTATAAAATTTATCAGTCTTCATTGTGTTTTTATGTTTTTACGGTCTTCAGTATTGAGTTCAACTCCCTAGGATCCCACCTGGGTGCACATACATCTCATTTAATTTTCAAAAAATATATATCCAAAATTGTTAAGGAATTGTATGTATGCCGTTTCTGTTGTTGTTAAAAATAGTATTAATGGGAATTATTAACTTTTGTTAGTTTTAATAGGTTAGCGTTATCAACCGGTATGCCATTTAGTAGAAGCTAGGGATGTCTCTGTTGCTAAGTGGAGAAGATGGCAGTGTTTGTTCGAGTTGGGTTTCATTATGTAGATATTGGAGTTTTCAAATATAACAAAAGATTTGAGTTGGTGGTGGGGGATGGGAGGTGATTTTTTGCAGGTGGTTAGATTTCTTAACCGTAGAGGGGGAGTTAAACCGCAGAATGGGCGGAGTTTTAAGTATCGGGTTCTTAAACCGCAGAGAACGCAGAGGGGCAAGTGTTGATATTTGAAAACTGCAGCGTGCTCAGGGTTTGACATCGCGACAAAATATTGTCTAACTCTATTGAGACGCTTTTAGAGCCATCTTTGTCAGACGCTCGTCAGGTCAGCCGGGCAATACTCGTTAGCCTACGCAGTTCTTGATGGCGTTGATTGGACCAGCCACAGAGTTCTGTAGTACTGCTCAGAGATTTAAATGGTTGGGGTTTTATAACCGCTGAGGAAGGGGAGTTTTAGAGAATTGCGGCCGTAGTTTGCACTGATATATATTAAGCATTTGTTGAGTGGTGTTGTTTTGGGATGACGGATAGTAGTTTGTGATGTGGGAGAGATGAGAATAAAGTTGGTGTGTCTGCTGGTAATGGATGTCTTTTGATAAGTGGGAGTTATTCATGCGCTTTTGGCAGTTATCCACGGATATGTTCGATATTCTGTGTCACGGTTGTTCTTGTTTCTCCGTGACTCTGTATTTATATTGTTTCGCTCATACCTCCTTTGTGTCTCCGTGCCTATCATATAACAAGCTTGCAAAGTGTCTCACTGCCAGAGATTAGTACTTTTGTCTTGGATACGGCTTGTTCAAGGTGTATTAGTTTGTTCTAAAGATATTCAAGAGTGTATTTTTCCAGATAGTGAGAAGCATCTTTATCTTTTCTGATTTGAAGGTAACAGTAGGATCGGGTTATACAGTCGTCAATATGGGCAACGGTCATCTCTGACTCACTTTTTGTTAGGATGTCAAGACTTGAAGAATCTGTATTTTAATCGGGACGTTGTCCCGGACCCTAGTCCCTTTTTGGCATCGCCCCAAAAAGGAACCAAAAAACTCTAGTCAAATAAACGCTTCCGCCCGCCTCCTTGATGAATTTTTGCTAACCCACTGGCCGG
>RHGE01000168.1 GCA_004296775.1 Marinilabiliaceae bacterium JC017 | reverse complement strand
TGCTAACCCACATGCCAGAATTCCCGCATTCATCTTCGTCGCGCCATCGCCGGCCCGCTTATTTGACTGGCTCCCACGCTTCCCAACATCATGGCCTTTTTCGTATTTGTTGAGTAAATGCGAGCTTGTTATATGATAGACATTAGACTGATTTACATTATACCCATTTTCAGACCATTAACCATTTCGTCTATTAGATAAATTGAAGTTGTTTTTCAATTACTTACAAAAGTTTAACGAACTATTGGGTGAAGAACGGTGGTATTTTAAAATAATTCCTCTACGGATTTGGGGAAACACGAAGCAGCAGGGCCTTAATCGCTGCTAACTCCCGTTCCATTTTTTTCATTTCCTCTCTATGTAATTTTCTTATTTTATTCACCTCTGCCTTTAATCCTTCATTTTCCTTCCTAAGCGTCTCAACCCCTTGCAGCTGCTTCTCCTGACTAATAGTATAAAGGGTAAGCTCTTCAATTTTCTGGAGCAATAGCTTATTCATTTCAGCCACATTTACGCCATCCTCTTCCATTTGGGCCGCCGAAGGAATATCGGGCAGGTGTTTGTTGTCCCGAATAAATTGCTCTACTTCTTTTAAGGTCCGCAGGTTGTAATCCTCTTCGAATACAAAATCGGCGGTTTGGGCGGTTACTTTTACTGCTTTAGCCTTGATGGTTCCTTTCATCACCAAACTGCCATCGCCGGTTATATGCCCCAAACGATTATCATAACCGCTTCGAAATTCAATTACTTTTTGCGTGGCAGGAGCACTTGTATTCCCGAACCGGCCATCCAAAACTAAAATTCCTCTACCTCCCGTACTGGTTCCACGATAATCTCCCAACAGGTAAAGCGCCGAACTACGATCTATCGTTCTACCACTTATAGAAGGAAACCAATTATTTCCTAACGCACCGCCACCGTTCCCAATATTTACTCCATAATCACCTGAAGAATCAGAAAAATTTAAATACCCCTCCCATTGTTTCCCATTAATTTTTCCATTGATCAATGCATCAGTAGTAGATGGATTATTAATGCCAATATTACCTGAATGATAAATTTTAAAAACACTTGGTTTGTTTTTCAGGGAGAAATCAAATCCAAATACTGAATTTAACCGTATTAAGCTTCGATCTGAATTAAGCTTCAAGTCGCTTTCCTTTGCTGTTAAAGATAAACCCGAGCTACTGCAAATGTTATTAGCATCAAAGCCAAGTTGCCTATTGGCACCAGACTTCAATAATAAGTTGGCATTATCCCACAATACATTATTTTGAAAAAGATTATCTCCCATACTTTTATAAACCGGATCAGAAACAGTAAGATTAGGAACTTGCGTATGCGCACCAATGGTTACAGAACTATTTTGAGAAAAATCGTTTAAAGGCTCAGAAGAGGTTGAATAATCAACCCTAAAATTACGAGAATTTGGTCTGCCTTGAGGCCCCCCCTGTCTCCCACCAGTTTTAATTTTTAAAACCAACTTACCGTTAGACTGATAAGACTCATATCTATAGGTTGATGGATAATAAAACCTCTTCATACTTGTTAAATTTGAAAAACCATCATCTGTTTCAAAAATCTCATACGTATTGCCAGGATATTGATTATCTATTACTACTATCTCAATAACGACACGTTGAGCTGATCCGGCGTCTATATTAAATTGATATTGTTGGTTATCCTTTAAACTTAATTCTTCACTCCTCAGAGATCCACTGGGACCATCCAAGTTCATTATTAATACTGAAGGTGTTGGTCGGGGCGGAAGCGCTGGACCTGGAGGCGTTGATGGATTTCCGCTTTGAGCATACAACCCTTGAACTAGAGTAACAATACTGATTAAAGTAATAAAATGTTTTTTCATACGTTTAAATTTAGACAAGAGACTGATAGACACGAGATAATAGACTACAAACACTGAGATACAGAGTTCTTTATTTTACTCATTGACTTCATCTATCCTACGATTCTCCTGTTTGTTAATTGAATTTGCATGACTCTTTCTTAGTTTTTTGCATTAATTACAGAATACAAACATTTTAATATAAGACTGATTGGCTGCATTAATAACTGTTTCTCTTAAGCTTCGATTGTTAGGTCAACACTCATCACAGATATATCATAGACTACCTGAAATCCATTACAAAACACAAATTCAAACTGTGATACATCACATCCACACCATAGTCAACATCATATTCCGGATTGTGATAATCATCGTTGTGGGCCACCAGGGAGGTGCGATACTGAAAACGGACTTTTCTACCGAAAAAATTATCCACGGCAAATTCCAGTGACAGACAAGGACTGAGATAGCCCGTATCATACCCGGTGCAATTTTCAAAATCGGTTTCAATCAGTAATCCATTGTACTCCACACCGGCGCCGATCCCGAAACCCACAGCTTTTCGTGATCGTTTTACACTACCTGCACCCCAGCGGGCATAGACATTAACAGGCATGTGAGCTGAATAACTACTGGAGGCGTTCCGATGTGAATACCCCATTCCGACAGACAAGTCGCTTCCCAAGCCAATGGAAAATTCCTCACGTGGCTTCACCACCGGTATATACAGGCCAATACTTACAGTGCCCAATACCGTCATGGCATCTACTTCCTGTAAGCTGACATTATCGCTTTTGTGATCATAAGAAGAGATTGGATCGATAAAAAGACTGCTTCCTTTTACCGTCATTTTTCTAAACCCTCCGCTGACTTCCCAATTTTGAGCGAAAAGTCCAGTCCCTGCGCATACACACAGGGTAATCAACAACAATCGTTTCATCCTTCCCGCTTTTAAAACATGCAATGATTATTTTTTTCCATGGCCTTCCGGCTGGACAGGTATTTCAGGTGTTTCTCCTTTAATTTAAGCGCCGAGCGGTAACTCCACACGTCGACCAGGGCCGCATCAATGGGGACACTGAAGCTAAGATTAAAACTTCCCGTACCCAGCAACGCGACAATGTCCATGGTAGAAGCATCAACCGCAGCAAACAAGTAATTATCCTTGATATAGGACCAAATTAAGGTGAGAAAAATAAAGTCATCGTCACCGGCCAAAATACGTTTATCAATGACCTTCATATCCTCAACATATGACAGTTCCCGGGGATAAACCTCCCTGGCTTCCCTTTCTGATAACGCCATGATATTTTTTGGTAATACCAGCGTTTTTTGGGCCATGATGCGCAAATTCCCCTCCACATCCCACATTTTTTTAGTAGAAATACCTTGTGCACCAGCCGTCACATATTTATCGAACTGACGACATATAAATTTGTAATCGACTTGAGTGAGTGCATCCGAAGGAAGGCTTACACTAAAAAGGGGTTTATTGTTCTCACCCAAACGAAGTTTCACTTTATAACAGGCGTGCTTGATAACCCGTTTAGTAGTACGTGTTACTTCATAGTCATCTTCGCCGTATAACACCACATACTTTCCTGTTTTATCGGCCCTGGCCTTGTCATCGGCTTTTAAACCGGTCTCAAACACCACATGCTCATTCAACTGCCAGTATTTCTTGATGCAGCTCATCAATAACTCATTGTGCTTTTCAACGTCCGCCTTATATTTGGCTGTCTTTTTAGGATCTTTTCGGTATTTGCGCAACAGTTGATAATCCGGTTCATCTAAACGCACTATTAAAGTCCGACCGCTTACCGCTTTCGCTTTTTTCTCATTTGGCACCATAAACTGTGCTTTTATAGCCGTAACAGTGACAATAAGACCTAATAGCAAAATTGCTCTTTTCTTCATTTTTCAGGTATGTTAGATTTTATTCATTTGTTTATAATTAGACAAGAGACTTAGAGATATGAGATAATAGATTGCGAACACTGAGACACTGAGTTCTTTTATTTTAATCAACTTCCTATTTGTAAATTGAATTTGCATGGTTGTTTCATTTGTTTATAATTAAGTAGCAAGACATAAGATTGGTGAACACAGAGAGACACTGAGTTTTTCTTTTTTAATCATCATCCTGTGTGTCAAATTTCCTTATCATGGGTGTTTCATCTGCTTATAATTTAAACAAGAGATTGATAGCCACGAGATAACAGATAACCAATACTGAGAATCAGAGTTTTTGATTTTAATCATGCTCAATGGTTTATATCAGGATGCAAACATAAATAACAACAGGGTCGCTTCCTGACCCTGTTGTTATTTAAAATAGTTCAAAATAGAATAATGAGGTTTTGGATCATTGGAAATATGGTAGAAATAGATGGAAATAATTACCTCCACGACGGATCATTCGGGCCTGTTTTTTGATTTGATCGATGGTTATTTGGAGATGGGATTGGAAACAAATGGAAACAGATGGAGATAATTACCACTCCGTCTGATCATTCAGGACTGTTTTTGATTTGATGGATGGTTAGAAGGGATGAGATTGGAAACAGATGTAGATATTTTGAGGTGGTGGGGATGGGTTTGTTGTTGGTGAAATGGGAGGTTAGAGGTTGGAGGTTGGAGATTAGATACTAGAGATTAGAAGTTAGAGGTTTTGAGAGGTAATGAGGTTTTGGATCATTGGAAATATGGTGGAAATAGATGGAAATAATTACCTCCCCGACGGATCATTCGGGCCTGTTTTTGATTTGACCGATGATTATTTGGGGACGGAATTGGAAACAAATAGAAATAGATGGAGATATTTTGAGGTAGTGGGGATGGGATTGGGTGTACGATGTTTGGATGCTGGTAGATATAGGAGGTTAGAAGTTAGAGGTTGGAAGCTGGAGAGGTAATGAGGTTTTGGATCATTGGAAATATGGTAGAAATTGATGGAAATA
>RHGE01000167.1 GCA_004296775.1 Marinilabiliaceae bacterium JC017 | reverse complement strand
CTTTCTGTTTGGGACTTGCACCCAAGGGTTTACTAAAGAGATCTTTCTCATTTAATCGTGCCGATTTCATGTCCCGATCTCATGGACTTTCACGGCGCAAACGGGCTTACGCGCTTCGGATCATTATGGCCTGGTAAACAACCTGGAGATTTGCGTTATCGTGACCTTTTAAAAGACTCCGTACCTCGGAGCCTCTGTGTTTTCATCTGTAGGTTATTGTAAACATCACTTACTTCTGTCGTACCTACGGCACTTTTTTGCTTCACTGGTTAATGTCTACCATACTGTCGGGCCGATGCCACTGGATGATACTTCTTTGTTATCATTTCTCTGTGACTTTGTGTCTCTGTGTTTTTATCCGGGACGTTGTCCCAAACCCTACTTCATTTTTGGCATTGCCCCAAAAAGGAACCAAAAAACGCTAGTCAAATAAAAGCTTCAGCCCACCTCCTCGATGAATTTTTCCCAACCCACAGGCCGGAATCCCCGCATTCATTTTCGTCGCGCCTGCGCCGGCCCGCTTATTTGMCGGGCTTACGCGCTTCGGATCATTATGGCCTGGTAGGCAACCTGGAGATTTACGTTATCGTGACCTTTTAAAAGACTCCGTGCCTCGGAGCCTCTGTGCTTTCATCTGTAGGTTATTGTAAACATCACTTACTTCTGTCGTACCTACGGCACTTGTTTGGTTCATTGGTTAATGTCTACCATACTGTCGTGCCGATGCCACTGGATGATACAACTTCGTTATCATTTCTCTGTGGCTTTGTGTCTCTGTGTTTTTATCAGCCCTTTATCAAGTTCAAAAATGATTTCACCCAAAATTTTGGTCCCTCTGGTAATAATCTGTGACAATCTCGCCGACTTCACTTTCAAACCACTCACGGATACCAATAACAGGTTAAAAATCGATTGAAATCCCCAAATTTAACTATTTTTACCCCTCAAATTTTAATATGGCGGCATGTTTCCTTTAATCGCAAAAGAATCAAATGTATACATCGCTGAAGACCTTACCAGCGATATAGAATCACTTATTAGTAACTACCCTGAAGATAAAGTCTTTCTATTATCCGATGAAGGGGCTTATGCCCATTGTTACCAAAAGATAAAAGATGTCAAAGGGCTATCCAAAGCCCGTACGATCATTATTCCCCAAGGTGACCACGAAAAAACACTGGCCACCACACAAAAAGTGTGGCAGTTTTTGAGTAACCATGGAGCAGATCGTAAGTCATTGCTGGTTAACCTGGGCGGTGGTATGCCATGCGACCTGGGTGGTTTTGCCGCCTCAGCTTTTAAACGGGGAATCCACTTTGTGAATATCCCTACTACCCTGCTGGCCCAGGTGGATGCCTCCATAGGCGGAAAAACAGGGGTTAACTTTGAGGGGTTCAAAAATGAAATCGGAATCTTTGGTGAGGCATCAGCCGTACTGATCGAAACCAGCTTCCTGGAGACATTGGACCAAGCCAATCTTACCTCTGGTTTCGCTGAAATGGTGAAGCACGCTTTTATTTATTCACCCAAAACCTGGGATAACCTATGTGCATTTGATATTAACAATCCGGACCTAACAAAACTCAAAAAGCTGGTGGCTGATTCAATTCTTATCAAACACCATTTTGTGCAGAACGACCCGACGGAACAAAACATCCGCAAAGCTCTGAACTTCGGACATACCTTCGGGCACGCCTTCGAAAGCCTGGCTATGAAAGAAGGCCGGCCGGTACTTCACGGACATGCTGTAGGCTTTGGCATGGTCTGCGAACTTTACCTGTCGCATATTCGACTTGGATTTCCAATGGACCAGGTGATTGAAGTGAGTAAAAAACTGAATGATCTGTTTGGCGTATTTGAGTTTTCAACCGATCATTTTGAATTACTGTATGATCTGATGTGTCATGATAAGAAAAATGAGGGTAACAAGATTAACTTCACACTTTTAAAAGCAATTGGTGAAATAGAAATCAACACCACAGCTTCGAAGGATGAGATCTTTGATGCCTTGAATTTTTATCTTAACAGGGGGGGAAGAGATTAATAGACCTTTAGACAATAGATTGTTAGACAATAGATCATTAGACTATTAGAGGCTAGAGATTAGATAATAGACTATGAGACTATAGACAAATACTAGAATCTTGATACTAAATTTAAACATATGAAATTTCAGGTAATTGCTCCCGAAAAATTAAATAACAGCACCATAACGCTCCCCACATCAAAAAGCATCAGTAACCGTTTATTAATGCTCAATGCACTTAGCTATAGTCCCTACGAAATCAGAAACCTGTCGGACAGTGATGATACCCGGGTGATGCTAAATGTTTTAAATGCCAACAGTAATGTATTTGATGTGGGTGCCGCCGGTACCTCCATGCGCTTTTTAACTGCTTTCTTATCTAAAATAGTGGGCGAATGGACACTCACCGGCTCGGATCGGATGAAGGAACGCCCCATTGGCATATTAGTGGACGCCCTCACAAAACTAGGGGCTAAAATTGATTACCTGGAGAAAGAAGGCTATCCCCCATTGAAAATATGGGGAAGCGCCCTGAAAGGAGACACCCTGGAGCTGCCGGGGAATATCAGCAGCCAATACATTACCGCTCTTCTCCTAATAGCTCCAACCATTGAAGATGGCCTGACCATTAAGTTAACAGGAGACATTATCTCTAAACCATACATCGCCTTAACATTGGCCCTGATGGCAGAATTTGGTGTAAAAGGCTTCTGGAAGAATGACACCATCGTTATACCGGAAGCTAATTACCAGCCAAAACAGATGACGGTTGAAGCCGACTGGAGCGCCGCCTCCTATTGGTACGAGATAATAGCGCTTAACCCGGGAATGGAAGTAACCTTAAAAGGCCTAAAGCGAAACAGCCTGCAAGGTGATTCACAGGTAAGCGAAATATTCAAGCCTTTAGGTGTGAAAACGAAATTCTCACAACGTGGTGTGATTTTGACTAACATTGGCAATCCAAACAAATCATTCAAATACAACTTTGTGAACCAACCCGATCTGGCACAAACCGTAGTTGTTACTTGTTGCCTGATGAACATCCCATTTGAATTCACCGGTCTTCAATCACTTAAAATAAAAGAGACGGACCGCATCGCAGCCCTTATCAAAGAGTTAAGTAAGATGGGGTATACCTTAACCACCAACAATGTGGACACATTAGCCTGGAAGGGCGAAAAAACTGATGTTACTCCCAATACCGAAATCACGATAGACACCTATAAAGACCATCGCATGGCCATGGCCTTTGCCCCTGCTGCCTGCCGGTACGCAAACCTGTTGATAAACGAACCGGGTGTGGTGAGTAAATCCTACCCCAACTACTGGGACGACCTTGCACTGGCAGGAATCAAGACGGAAAAAAGATCGTTAGGTCAATAGACCGTTAGACATTAGATTGTTAGATAATAGATTGCTAGATATTAGCCTGAACCAACGGAAACAAAAAAGCCCGGTGATATCACCGGGCTTTTCTCAGTTATTAACAACCTCTATTTCTTCTGTGTTTTTACCAGTGGCATGGATTCCAGCAGAGAGGCGGAAACCATTGTATTCACATACTCATCAATCTGAGTGAATCTTACCGCTACGTCCACATCAATTTTCTTGCGGATAATATTAAAGTACTTCTTTTTTAATGCCAGTCTGCGCTGTTGGTTTTTCAATGATGATTTCTGCAGTTCAATCAATGTTTTATCATCCAGGGTATCCTCTTCCTTAATTAACCGTTTAAAAAGCTTAATACTCAAATTTCCAATGGGTGCCTTTTCTTTTTCATAATCCTCATAGATATCCCAAAAAATTTCACTTTGTACGGTTGTCAGATCCATATTCTGAGCAAAAAACACTTTTCGCTCTGAGTTTAAAATAGATTTCACCAAAGCTATTTCCTCATTAGTAATCTGGGCATTTGCTATCCCGGCAAAAAGCACCACCGCTAGTAATAGAATTAATTTTCTCATATTCGCTTCAATTAAGTTTGATTACAATAAAACCAAAAGTACAAAATTCACAACAGATAAATGATACCCCAACACAAAGAGGCTGTTTCCAGGAACCTGAAAACAACCTCTTATACACACAGGAATTGTTGGGAGGAAAATAATTCTTACTGATCCCAAAGGTCTCCTTTTTACCTGTCCCCCTCGTTACCGGTTTGTTATTTCTACTTTAAATTAAGATTACCGCCCGCTGGGATCATGCAAGTTTCAACCTTATACCAGAAGTTCATAAAAACACAACATTTTACGCATAACCTCAATTCTTGATTTAAATAGCCACTTTTACGCCATATTTTAGAATTGACCAACATCCACCCAGCGGTACCCGGATACAATAAAAACCAGTTTGGCATAGCAAGACAAAAGAAAAGTTTATTAACCGGCTCAATTCAGTCGTATAAAATACTATGTTTTTCAGGAGTAGCCTGAAAAAAAAGCCTCTTCGAGGGATGTTGCCCTTAGTTTGTTGTTTTAACAAGATTCATTATACACCGCGGAAGCGCTGAGACGCAGAGATTTTTCATCAATTGGGAGTTGAGATTGTTCTTTGGAAAGTACAGGTTGTTTCAAAATATTTCTATCTATTTCAATGTATCTCCATTTATCTCTAAGTGTTTCCATCTATTTCTCTCCTCTAACTTATGACCTCTATCCTCTCTATATATATATTTTCATCCAATGTTGAACAACATGTTCCGGGTAGAGCGGCTTGTTACCTCACCGCTCCCCCACAGACCCGCACGAGCGGCTTTCCCGCATACGGTTCCTCTTAACCCGGTTTTGCTGAGTAATTACTGTGATAGATTTTTGGTTTTAATAGAGGCATCCA
>RHGE01000165.1 GCA_004296775.1 Marinilabiliaceae bacterium JC017 | reverse complement strand
GGAAAAATCTGTTATCCCTGACGGGATTTATTTAAATGGAGGTTATTCCTGTGCTGATCAATAGCCCCATCGGGGGCGACCGTATGGTAGATAATCAAGGTGACATTAAACCAAGTGCCGTAGGTACAACAGAAAATGATCTGTCGTACCTACGGCACTTGGTTGGTTCACTATTTAATATTCTACCATACGGTCGTGCCGATGGCACTGAATCGATATTATTCCAGGAGTGATGATTGGGAGGTTGGTTTTTATGTAGGTTGACTCAGGGGCTTTCTGGTTATGAATGATTTGTTTTCACAATAACCAGACAATGTGGACAGACCTGTATTGTTATAATGGCTCTTTACGGAATCTTGGCTTATTCCGGTGCAGGAACTGGTGAGCGGAGAATACCTTGCTGCTTGCGCCGGATTTATATTACGTTATAACCCGGGGCGGTGCTGCGCTTGCCCGGGCTATGATGGGATGTTTCTTCAGGACAAAGAGTTGAGTGTGTTGAGGTATCAATTGCTTTACTAATCTGTTCTTCTAAAAAACTCTGTATCTTATTTTAAAACACCATCCCCTCCAACATCCAACGAAAGAAGATGCAGAGGAGGGGAATATTGTTGTGCATTAATATTTTGCTTGTGAAGAGAAGTTCACCGGGTGTTGCTTTTCGTTACACAGGGAATTTCTTCATAAGGTAGTGGACAATTTTAGGGATGTTGCGGGCTCTGGCGTCCGGATCCTCATCGATGGTTTTGGAGGCGGCACCTTCCCAGATGAGCTTTTCTTCTTTGACATCGTAAACAGAGCACATCAGGGTGCCCACCGAATAGTTAACCTCGTAATAATGGGTGTCGAACCGCATGTCGAGGCCCCAATTCCAGCCAGGTCCGTAACCATAGTAGCCGCAAAATGGCAAGGGGTGTACGGTGGTGCCCGATAGCTCTTTCTTTTCTTTGGTGACGACGTAGAGTGTCACTACCAAATCGCCATCGGAAGGTACCAGGGTCAGGTTGTGTTTACCAAATTCATAAGCAAAGGCTTTTTCGATGCGTTCCTTGTCAAACCGGTTTAAGACGGAATCACTGCCTTTGTCCCAGCCGTAATACCGGTATGTTTTGTATTGGGTAAAATCAACCGTTTTGTCGTAATCAGATACCACGGTGAGTGGGCTACAGCTGTAAATGGCTAAAGAGAACAGTATCAGTAGAAAGGGTTTTAGTGTTTTCATCTGTTTGTAAATTAGACATTAGACATAGAGATAAGAGATAATAGACTGTGAACACAGAGACACAAAGGCACAGAGTTTTTTATTTTAATCATCTGTCTGTGAGGTAAATTTCTTTATCATTTTCGATTTATCTGTTTGTGAAATAGATATTAGACTAATAGATAAGAGACTGTGAAAACAGAGTCTTCAAGTCTTGACATACTAACAAAAGGTGAGATAACTCTAAATTGACGCTACCAGTAGCTTTGGTCTCACGCAGATCATGCGGAGAGGATTGTTCTGCACATCTACTAAATACTCGTTATTAATTTTTTTTCGCCCGGTCTCTCTTTTCCCCTCCTGAAAGAATTAGGAGGGGGCGTGGTGGTTCGAAAATCGGGGTGGTTTGATTGTAACATAACCAGTGATTAAAAGAGTTATATAGCAGACACAAAGGCACAGAGTTTTTATTTTAATCATTTTTCTATGGGGTATTATCGGTTTGTAGAGCAAAAGATGCCGGGCCCTGATGGTGTGGTCAGAGCCCGGTTTTATGGAGAAATTAATAGAGTAGTGGATAGAGGATCATGCGTCCATCGGTATCGTCGTCGGCATGAAGGATTATCTTGTCGTCGGAATAGCTTTCCAGGGAGAAGCCTACAGACTGATTGGCCTTATCGAAATAGAGTTTATCGTTTTTGAAAGCAAACTTGCTTGATTGTACTGGCTCATCATCGTTTTGACGCATGATGGCCAATGCTTTGTTTTTGATGAATGAGAGGGTGATGTCGACTTCAGGCATAATGGATAGTTCCACTGAATAGTGACCGTTAACCACCTTGGACCAGTCCTTGTTTTTGGCACCTTTCATGGGCTCTTTCTCATTGGTGTTCTCGCGCCGGATTTTCTTGAAGGTATTGTCGCCAATGGTTAAGATGCCGTTTTTAAGGGTGAATTTCATTTGGTCCTGGTTGATCTTGGCCGATCCGTTGTTGTAAAGGTAGTAGGTGCAAGCTAACGGGGCTTTGGTGGAAATAGCCGCTTCGGTGTTAAAGGGTACGGCATCGCCGTAGGCCAACATCTGTCTGACCTCAGGAACGAACTCCACTTTGGAACCATCCTCGATCTGCCACATGTTTTTTTCAATTTCCATTACCTGATCGGTGGGTTTTACTTCGTTGTCTTTGTTACATGAGGCCAACAAGCCAACTGCGCAAATTAAAACTAATAGCTTTTTCATTTCTCAAATTTTTAAAGTGATTATTAATTAATGTTTACAGTGCAAAGATGATGGGAAAGAGGCGGCGATATAAGTAACAGGGTGTTACATACGGTAATGTAACCGGGGATGGGAGGTGGGTTTTTAGTTCCTGGTTTGGAGTTTAAGGAGCAAGACTATGGATTTAGAAGAGCGTAAGTTGGTTTTTCAAACGAGATGTTGTTCCAGGTCCTAGTCCCTTTTTGGCATTGCCCCAAAAAGTAAAAAGCGATCTGCAACAAATGAAAAACCTCTGTGCCTTCTGCGTTTTAATTCCTAGCGTATTCACGGTTTTGTATGTTTGGATTATTCCGGCGCAGGGATTGGTATGCGGTCAAGGCCTTGCTGCTTGTGTCGGATTTAAATTACGTTATAACCCGGGGTGGTGCTACGCTTGCCCCGGGCTATGATGGGATGTTCCTTCAGGACAAAGGATCAGGAATCCAGGGGAACTATTAAGGGGGATTGTCTGCATCTCACGTTGTGATGCCGGAGGTATCAAATGTTTATAGCATGTCTAATTGAAAAAACATACGACTCCAGCTGGAGTCGCACCCAAAAACCTTATAAGGTCTACAAACATGTCATCCCGCCGGGATGGGATAAATCTGTTATCCCTGGGGACTTATTTAAATGGAGGCTATTTCTGTGCTGATCAATAGCCCCATCGGGGGCGACAGTATGGTAGATAATTAAGGTGACATTAAAAACAAGTGCCGTAGGTGCGACAGATTATTTAATCGGGATGTTATTTCAAACCCTAATTCCTTTTTTGGTATTGCCCCCGAAAGGGGCATAACAACTATGGTCCAAGGTTTTGAAGAAACAAGTGACTGTTCACTGCTCATTGTTCACTGCTCATTGTTCATTGTTCACTGCTCACTGCTAACTGTTCACTGCTAACTGTGCCAGTTTTTCCTTGTACAAATTTGAGATGGATTTGGCATCGTCGGGATGGAAAAAGGAGGATAACAGGCGGGTAAGGTCGTTGGTAAATTCAAACTGTAAGGCTTGTACCTGCTTTAACCGGTTTTGATAATGGGCTGTTTCCAAGGGATAGCACAGGATGAAAGCCAGGTTATTGAGGAAGAATGGTTTTTCGAGATGGTAGCGGTCATATACCTCTCGGGCTTTCTCCTCTTCTTTGCGAACAAGGTGATAGAAGGCTTTCAGGACAAAGAAATAGCTGATGTCGCCATCCGCCATGTATGGCTTATTGGTTAATTCAAGGTACTGGTCCCATTGTTTGTTTTTAACCAGTAACCCGGCATAGAGCTCCAGCAGGTCGAAAGGTAGGCTTTCCGGATATTTGATTTCAACCGGCTTTTCTTCAATGCTTAAATGGTTGGCGATTTCTGCTTTGAGAAGCATCAGTCGGAGGTTTTCGGGATAGATGTTACAGGCTTCGCTAATGACTTCGTAGGCTCGCTGTTTGGATACGTTGGGATGAGAAAATCCCAGGTTCCAGCTCTGGACCAACAGGTGGAGATAGATGAGTTTTTGAAAGATATCCCACTTATTAATTCCTATTCCGTGATTAAACAGGGCGTGAATTTCATCGGCCGTGCTGGTGCCCATGAGCGCTTCTTCCCGCATGGTAAATTCATAGAGTTTATTCATCCAGGGTAACAGGTTGTGGAAATGGGCCGTTTTCATGATCTCTCCCCAGAAACCACCAAGTATGGGATTAATTGCTTTTTCAATTTGTTCCGTTATGCTGCCTTCGCTTCTGAGTAGATGTGTTTTTTGCCACAGCACCCTGAGGTTTAAGGGGTGGAGGAGAGTAATGTTAAGTTGATTGGAGCCTTTGTTTGATGTATTATCGATTTTGATGGAGAGGATGAGTTGCACATCTTTTACTTCCTGCATGGGCCAGGGGCGCATGCCTGCCAAGGCAAAAAAGTTACACTTGTTGATGGATTCAACCAGTTGTGTAGTGATTATCTGGCCATTTAGGCCGTTGGGATCGTTGGAAAGGATAACCGGTTCCATCCATACAATGAAGGGAGCCAGCTGCAGGGTGGTAGGTTCGCTTTCCTGTGGCTTTGGGTGTTGGGTTGGTTCATTGCTCCGGTAGATCTCAATGGCATATCCGCCTTTGGGGAGTTGTATCTGCCAGGCGGCGGAGGGGTTCTGTGTGTTATACCGCTCCAGTGCTACCCGTGTGCGGGCCATCTGCACTCGTAAAATCGGGTCTATGGAGGGGTCGAAATCGCTGCCGCGCTGAAAGATATCTTCAGCAATCTGGTAAGGGGAGAGGGGGGCTTCGGGCGACTTAAGGTTTTCCTGGATCAGATAGCCCATCAGGGCTTTCATCCGGTCGGAGTTTTTAAAGAATTTACTTGCTAATATGTCATCAGAAAGGGATAGAATTTCTGTTTCATGTTTTTGCCAGTCACTGGATTTGATTAACTGCATTAAACTCATGGTGGAATCGTATTTAGGGTAAATAGGTTTGTGGGTTATCTGTTGATAAAGCCACATAATAATAAAAAAAGTTCAGCTAAGGCACAAGCCTCTGCTGAACTTTTAACACTAAAACCGGAAATGAAAAAGGCGGTTAGTTATTATTTATCATTATTATCGGGAGATATTGATTTTATGTTCCTCCATTTAACTTTATTTTATAGCAGAGTATTCAAGGTTTGACATCCTAACAAAAGATGAGATAACTCTAAATTGACGCTACCAGTACCTTTGATTTCACGTAGATTCAAAGAGATGCAGAGAGGATTGTTCTATACATCTATTAAACACTCGTAATTCATTTTTTATCG
>RHGE01000164.1 GCA_004296775.1 Marinilabiliaceae bacterium JC017 | reverse complement strand
CTAATCAATGAATGGATGCCTCTATTAAAACCAAAAATCTATCACAGTAATTACTCAGCAAAACCGGGTTAAGAGGAACCGTATGCGGGAAAGCCGCTCGTGCGGGTCTGTGGGGGAGCGGTGAGGTAACAAGCCGCTCTACCCGGAATATGTTGTTCAAATTAGATTGTTGTTTATGCTGCAAATAGTTTGTTAAGCTTTAGTAATTGTTTGAGAATCATTTTATAACTCAAGTTGTTATGAAGTTACCAATGAGTCAGGTGAAAATAGGTCTAATGTTTATTATCTAAAATCTAACGATCTATTGATAAAATGAATCATGTGCCTTCTGTTGAAGCATTTTGAGTGTTTTAATGAATAGGTGATAAAAACGGGAGGAGTAAGCCCTTGGAGAGCCGGATTCTACTCCCTTGGTAAGTGATTGTTTTATGAGGATTAGCTTCTCTTTAAAGGAATTGGCTTCTATAATTCTTTCCCACATTAGCTCATAACTATAGGCTTCGTTTTGCTGGCTTGAATGACGAAAAAAGCGAACAGCTCGTTTTATTTGGGGGCGGTAATAATTATTGCTGTGCTCTGTTTCAAATGATGGGAATGTTATTTTGCCTCTTGAGAGTTGTTTCATCAAGGTTGTGATGAAGGTGTAGGGTTCATGAATCTGCCATTTCTTAACCCATGACGAGACCTCCATCAAATCTTGTTCTGTAAGGTGTTTGTATAGCCATGTGAAATCTGCCAACCAGCCAAGACGTAATCCCCCTCTCTTGAAAGTATAATAGACATGTACCATTAAGTATAATAACGTATGCACGCGGGAGGGGCCAAGTATTGATACCGGTTCTTTCTGCCATTCTGTTGCCTGATGCCAGATATCCTCTATGGGGATGAAATACTTGGAATGTATTGGGAATAGGTAACGGTGTAGTTCTAATGGCGCCGTCTTATAGGTGATTAAAGGATAATGATGGTTGGTTGGAACATCTTTTTCATGTGAAGAAACAACTTTACCACCTCTCATTATTATCTGATCTACTGCGTTGGAAATTGTATCTGCTGGCACCAAGAGGTCTATATCACTCATGGGGCGTAGTGCAGCATCACCATAAATGGTTGGTCCTATTAATCCTCCTTTCAGATGTATCACAGGGATATTCTGTTTTCTTAAGAGAATGCTGATTTCATTGGCTGTGTTATAGAGATTGGTATTTCTTAAAAGCGAGGAGAGATACTCTTTTTTTAAGGACGATAGGAATGATTCCGGATATTGTTTCTGATGATGCTTTTTCAGATGGAAAAAGACCAGGGGAGCCAATCCGTTACGTGCGATAAAGTGTAATAATTCGTTTTGATCAGCGTTAGCAGGTAAAGGATTTATGGTGTCTCTGAAAACAATATCAACCACCCATGCTTCTGAAGGTAATAGCAGGTTGTCGAACCATTCTGATAACTCTCCTTTGTCAGTCATTTATACTTCTTTTTATTTTTCTGTTTCGGATCGTTGGATAAACTGAATGAGTTTTGTTGTGTTCTTCATAATCAATGTTCCCCAACTTCCAATTCGGTTACTCTTTATGGCGCGCAGATCTTCTTTTGATTTGGTAATGATATTGGAAAGACTACGATTACTGGCTCCTCCAAGTTTCATTTTTATTAATACTTCCGGCAGGTAACATGTTTTAAGGCCGGGGATGGAAAATAAACGAAGTACAAATTCGTAGTCAGCCGATATTTTGTAGGCAGGATTGAATGCAGCTAGCTGGTCAAATAAATCCTTTTTCAGATAGAGGGTAGGATGGGGTGGCATCCATCCTTTATGTAATAACGAATCGGAAAAGGCACAGCTTTGCCAATGTCGTAATGTTTTATGTGGAGGCGTGGTTTGTACATAATCAAGATCGCCATATAGACATTGTGGTTGTTGCGTTTTAATGGCGTTAATGATGGTTTTCAGGGTGTTTTTACTGGCAAACTCATCATCTGCATGCAAGAATCCGATCCAATCACCGGTAGCGCGTTTTATGCCTTTATTCATGGCATCATATATCCCCTGATCAGGCTCGCTGATCCAGTGACTGATGATATCTGTATTGGCTTTGATAATGGCAAGGGTGTCATCCGTGGATGCGCCGTCTATAATGATGTACTCAATCTCTTTAAATGATTGCGCCTTTACACTGTTGATAGTAGCCTGAAGAGTAGAGGCGCAATTGTATGTTACTGTAATTATTGACAGTTTCATGTATGTTGGTTGTAGATAATCGGTATAGCGTTGTTAGAAAAATGAATTCTTGTGAAGAGAAGTTTTATAAATACAGTCGTTGAATGTCATTTTTCAATGTTTCCAGCGCCTTTTTGATGTGATAATTTGCCTCCGCACCGGCCTCTTCAATGATTTTTTTGCCCAATAAAATAGACGGGGTGTCTGGTTTTGTGGTAGAAGCACTGGTGTTGATGAGTTTAAGTAGTTCTTCTCTTGCTTTAATGATCAATGTCCAGGTCGAATTATTAATGTAAACCTGCATCGCCAGATTGTGATCAAATTCATGGCGGATGGTTTTTAGCAGGTGGGAATGAAATTGTAAGCTGGTGAGGTTGTTTCTCTGTTCCCTTAAGACCAACGATTCAGGAGCGATTCTTTCCAGTAGAAGTGTTAATCGTTCATATGCCTGTAGTTGTTGAGGAATAACTTGTTTTTGTGCCTCCATTCG
This sequence comes from Marinilabiliaceae bacterium JC017, assembly GCA_004296775.1. Taxonomy (GTDB): domain Bacteria; phylum Bacteroidota; class Bacteroidia; order Bacteroidales; family Marinilabiliaceae; genus JC017. Next base: position 2,550 of record RHGE01000164.1, on the reverse strand, counting down.
TATGGAAAGGCGTTGGTGAGTCAGTTCGCGATTTAAGAACCAACGAATTAAAATCAAGGTGAATGCTGCTAATAATAAGGCCGGAGCCAGGAAAAGAAGTATGTCAGTGGTTGAATTCATTTTAAATTGTAAGTTTATTTAGTGGATTTTTTAATTATCCATTTCAGGCTTTTAGATTGTAATGTATTTATGCGCGAATGTAATATGTTTTGATAGTATTTCCAATAATGGTGTTAAAATGATAAAATTCATTAAGAATATGTTAATGTAAGAAAATAAATAACAAGTTGTTTTATTATGGGTTTTAACTATTTTTGTTTTGCAAGCAAAGGTAAAACAATTAATGATTAAGGGATCGTGTGAGAAATGATTACTCATTTTTTTGTGATGCATTATTACTTAGGATTGACTTGATGAAATTAACAAAATATGATGATGCTATGACAAAGCTATCTTCCCGTTTAACGCTATTAACGGAATCAGAAACGATTGTCATGTCTCGTAAGAGTCGTGAATTGCAGGTGCAAGGGATTGATATTATAAATCTAAGTTTGGGAGAACCTGATTTTAATACACCCGATCACATCAAAGCGGCCGCCAGGCAAGCCATTGATCAAAATATCACCCATTATCCCCCGGTTGCAGGGTTTCCTGTGCTGAGGAAGGCTATTGTGGCGAAGCTTAAAGAGGATAATGACCTTGATTATACTTGTGATGAAGTGATGGTTTCCAATGGAGGTAAGCACTGCATAGCGAACGTGTTGCTGAGTATCATCGGGGAGGGGGATGAAGTTATATTACCAGCTCCCTATTGGGTAAGTTACCGCGAGATGGTGAAGTTGGCCGAAGGAAAAAATGTTTTTGTGTCGGCAGGAATTGATCAGGAATTTAAGATAACGCCTGCTCAATTGGAGTCTGCTATTACACCACATACCAGGGTGTTTATATTAAACTCACCTTCTAATCCAACCGGAAGTGTCTATTCTGTTGCTGAAATTGAGGCATTGGCTGAAGTGCTGCAAAGGCATCCCCGGATTATCATTATCTCCGATGAGATCTATGAGAAGATTCTTTTCGAGGGAGAACATGTTAGTATAGCCCACATTAAGGATATGAAGAGCAGGGTGGTTATTGTTAACGGGGTGTCGAAAGCTTATGCGATGACGGGTTGGCGCATTGGCTATATGGCAGGTCCCAGGTGGATTATTAAAGCATGTATAAAATTGCAAGGGCAAATTACATCAGGTCCGTGTGCCATTGCTCAAATGGCTGCTTTGGCTGCGATAACGGGTACTCAGGGGCCCACAGAAGAGATGCGGGATGCTTTTTTGCGCCGAAGAGATCTTGTGGTTAGGATGGTACAGGCAATTCCCGGTATGAAGGTGAATTTACCTAAAGGGGCTTTTTATCTCTTCCCTGATGTGAGTGCGTTTTTTGGGAAACAATATCAGGGGCGCGTCATTAATGATGCAAATGACCTGAGTATTTTTTTACTTGATGTGGCAAATGTGGCCATTGTCGCCGGTAATGCTTTTGGGGCACCGGACTGTTTACGTTTTTCTTTTGCTGAAAGTGAAGAACGTTTAAAAGAAGCAATGCTTAGGATCAGCCGAGCGCTGGCATTGTTGGAATAGAGAGGGAGGATGATGAATTTCTTAGCCTTGAAGTTAAGAGGTTTGGATTGGGGTGGGCTAAGCTGGATACACCAGAAAAGTACTCAGATTTACGTAGTAAAAATTGAGTAATAATCTCATTCGATTTTATTCTATTTAATGTTTTTTTTTGGATTTCGTCCCAAGCCCTACTATATTTTTGGTATTGCCTCAAAAACGTAGAAAAACGCTACCGTATATTTGGCAATAGAATATTTTACATCATTAGAGTTTGCTGCTAACTGGTCATTGCTAGCTGGTTACTGTTATTTTTCGTCGTGATCCCGCTGGTTCGTCTATTTTACCACTCTATATTAAAATGACCTTGGGGTTTTGATTTTTGTGTTATTCAGCCGATTGTTTTAGAAGTCTCCCGGGTTACGCGGCTAGTCATTTCCCATTAGGCGGCACAGAATTTGCTCCGGGCTGTTATGGGATGTCTTGTAAGGACGAAGGGAATGAGTGTGTTGAGGGGTTAATTATTTTACTACCCTGCGTTTCTTAAAAATAACCTCGGTGTCTCGTTGTTTTAATATGGGACGTTGTCCCAAACCCTACTTCATTTTTGGCATTGCCCCAAAAACGAAGCAAAAAACGCTAGTCAAATAAAAGCTTCCACCCACCTCCTCGATGAATTTTTTCCTACCCACATGCCAGAATTCCCGCATTCAACTTCGTCACGCTTGCGCCGGCCCGCTTATTTGACGGGCCTGCGCGCTTCCCAACATCACGGTCCAGCTCGTCGATTGGATTTTTGTGTTATTCTGTTGATTTGTATTGGAGGTGTCAAAACTAAAGGTAGGATCCGGTTATACAGTCGTCAATATGGACAACGTCCATCTTCAACTACTATATAACTCTTTTAATCCTCAGTGGTTGATATTACAATCAAACCGCC
>RHGE01000163.1 GCA_004296775.1 Marinilabiliaceae bacterium JC017 | reverse complement strand
AAATCCTTTACGCTTAACCCTGAGTTCAGGTAAGCATCGTAGATCTCCCGAAACTTTTTCATATTTAACATGTCATTCGATTTTTATTTGCCCCAAACTTATGAACTGACATGTCATTTTTCTATACGGGGTTCACCGAATGCTTACTCTGAATTGCGTTTATTCCTGGAGTGATGATTGGGAGGTTGGTTTTATGTAGGTTTACCCAGGGACTTTCTGGTTATGAATGATTGTTTTTCACAATAACCAGATAATGTGGACAGACCTGCTGGCGTTATACCAGCCATGAAATCAACAACCGGCAGGTTGATATGTCTCCCGGTGACGGAGAAGCTTTAATGTTAAGGGGAATTGCTTTCTTGCGGTTCGCCTGCGCTGGAGTTGGTATGTGTTTTTTAGTAGGTTATAGACGTTTGATTCTTTTGGTATTATTCTTTGGTTATGGGAAGGAATTGGTAATTGTTTGGTGGTGATTTGGTAGCTCGGAGGAGAGCTGGGAAAAGATATAGAAGGTTAGGTTTTTTTGTGATTGTTTATGTTTTTTGTATAAAATGATATACCTGATAAGATACCAATCCAATGATAGGCCCGTATTTAAATAAGTGATATTTGAGTTGGGTTAGAATATAGTATTCTACATTTATCATTATGCATCCGAGTTTGCTTTTTCTAAAGTATTTAGATTTGGTCTTTTGAAAACGTTTTACGTCAATAGGATCATGATTTTCATATTTTTTTAATATTAGATCGTATTCACGTGAAATAGATTTGATTTTTTCTTCTGTTTCATTTTTATGCAGTTTAAAAGTTTTCACCATCCTTACTTTATTGTAAAGCTCACCAATTTCCATAGCGCATAAATGATGTTTCTCAGATTTGATGTTGTAATTCTTAGCAGACTCAAACTGACTGAAGATTAAAATTAAAATTGATAAAGCAGTTGTAATGAAAGCCATGTAGTTGTCTGGAATTTGTGTGTATAATGGTATTCTATAAACATTTAACATATTAAAGATAATCAAATAAGCACTTAAAACTCCGACTGTAGTAGATGATAATTGGTGCATCTTACTAGTTCTTTGACTAGCGGCAAATCTAGCTCCTTTTGTTATCCATAATTTATAGTTTAATTCTACGTCAAAAGCTTTTTTAAGATATGGAGGTATACTGTTTTGAATGGCCTTTATATTTTTGGCTCGTTTTCTTTTTTTGAAAAATTTAGTTGCTTTGTGTATCAGCTTGACTTTCATTTTTTATACTTAGGTGGTGATCAAAAAAGAGCCGCTAAAAAAACGGCTCAATTATTAAAATCTGCAGATTTTATGCGTTTGCAATTTCTTTTACATTAATCCGTTTCGATTTAAGATTGAATTTATCAAACTTATACCTCATATAAGAGGACATCATATCCTCATGAGTAGAAATAAAAATCTGACGATCTTTAAAATCATTTCTCAAAACTTCAATAAAACCAGCAATATTAAGCTCATCCATAGTTTGAACAGGATCATCAATAAACAATACTTTATTGCGTGAGTACTTTTTATTGAGGGCTAAAGTAAATGAAATAATTAATGCAGATAATTGACCTGAACTCAATTTAAAGACTGCATCAAATTCCTTTGAAGGATCAGTAAGAAATCGAATCCCTTTCTTATTGTCAATAAACAATCCTAAACCGCCTTGATAATCCTGAATTATACGAGCAGAATAGATGTGAAATAAAATCTCTATATCACTTATTAATTTTTGACTATACTCTTTAAGTGATTCTTGATAAACAACAATAATCTTTTTAAGATTATTTGTTGTTTCTTTAGCACGATTATAATTATCCCATGCAACCTTTAATGTCTGCTCCCTTTTGGTTATTTCGCTATTTTGAAAGATAGAATATTGCCATTCGATATATTTAATTTTTTCCTTGATATCATCTAAAGATATTTCGTCCAAACTAACCTCAGCATTTTTAAAGACTTGGCTAAACACATCATTAAAATAGGGTGCAATTTTACTTTCCTCATATTGCTTACGCGTACCTTTAAGCGTATTAATTAAATCCTGAACATTTATTTCAGAATTTAAGGTAGGATTATTATTAAGATAACTTGTCACATCAACTTCCAGCCCATCAAGTATCTTCTTAAAGGATAACAACTTTAACTCGTCAGATTTTTCCAATTGTAGAATAAATTCAGCATCTATGGGATTAGATTTTATTAATTCTGAAAGCTTATTCTTTAGCTGGGTTACCTCACCTTCCTTAAAATCAGAAATAGATTTGATTAATTCTTGTGATGTTCCCTTTATGATTTCTTCTAATTCAAGACTCTGCTGTTCGATGTTTTCTTTTAATTTTTGACTTTCTTCCCAATCATGACCGCAAAAAGGACAGACGCTAGTATCATTTCTTAACTTACAATACTCATCAAATTTAGATATTAAGTTTGAGTGATGCTGTTTTAATCCAATCCTAACGGCTTCAAGTGAAGATGTTTGCTTTTTCCGAAGAATAAGTGAAGAGCGTAAAGAATTATAACTTCTAACAAGCTCTGTACTATCAATATATTTCTCTAATTCACTTGAAATAGCTAACTGTTCTGAAGCAATATTATCAATTGAAAGTTCATTTAAAGATTCCAATAGTCTTTTAGCACTATCAAGCCTCCTTTTCAATTGAATTAATTCTTCCTTCCTGTCAATAAAAGAATAAAACCTCAAAAATGAAGTAATTTCATTCTCCCTTGAAATTATTTGGTCAACTTTTTTGTTGAAACGATAATTTTTGAAATGAGTTTTATTCTCACAAAGATTAAGAAATTTTACAAGCAGTCCTTCTTCACCTACAATATCGCTAAACACATTCTGCTTAAATTCAACATGTTCAACATCCCAAAAATTAGTTCCCCCTGGAATTAATTTGAAATACTGACAGTCTTCTTGTTTGATAAGTTTTTTCTTCAGCTCAATAATTTCATTCCCCCTCCTTTTTAAATCTGACTCGATATCTTTCTTGCATAAAACCTTTATTTTAGCATGAACCTCTTTTATTATTTTATAATCTTTTTCAAAATCAAATGTATTAAACAAGTGGGCGATTTCATTTTTCTTTTCTCTATCTTTACTTTTTAACAAGCGAATACTATCTTCTTGTTCGATGTAATTTAAAAACTGAAAATTCTGATTATAATCCTCACCTAGTAGTTGAGTTAAATAAGCAATCTCATCTGCAATTAATGTACCGCTTTCAGAATCGAACGTGTCAAATTCATATAACCTAAATGAGTCAAAGAATTGTGTTTGCTTTAAATCTTGATTTTTTGCTTTTCTCATCAAGATTTTAGTGACATTATCAAAGGATATCTCCGCTTTGATTATAATATCACCTTCAGGGAAATCATTGTGGAGCCAAGGATTTTCATTGAAGTTTTCACGGCTATCGATAGCTGTTTTTTTGAGATTCTCATATCTCCTTATCTTTCCAGTAAACAAAAGCTCAATAGCATCATAAAGCGATGTTTTTCCAAAGCCATTTGGACCATCAAAAACAATAAGATCAGACTCCCCTAAATCAACGCTTTGTTCTGTAAAAACTTTAAAATTTTGAATATATAATTTTTTAACTTTCAATGCCATCTTCTTGCTTTGGATTAATTAGGTTTAGTAATTCAATTTGATCAAACTGTTTGATTTCGTCAATATCGTAATCCTCCAATATCTCCATCAAGTCGTCATGCAGTCCCTTTAAATCATTTGTTTGGAGTTTTTGTTCATTTTTTTCAAAGAGAGGTTTCAGTCCTTTACTTTCGGCAACATTTAACTTAATGAATGGCACCTTACTGGCAATGCGATACAACAAAGATTTCCATGAGTTTTCTCCTCTCTTATATCCGTTAAAACACTCTTGTGAAATAACTTTATTTAAAAGGAATTCGTGCGCATTAGCTCCTATCAATTCTCTTTTGAAATCCGATAGTTCAGATTTTGAATAGTAAAGCACATATTTCTTAAAAAAATATGGATCTTCCTCTATATTCAATATCTTTTGTTTCACTTGTAACAACTCTTCTCCATCTTCAAATTCTTTTAACACAAGCAGTGATAAATTTTTATTAAGCTTTGGATCTTTCAGAACTTCTTGGCATTTCACCGCCCATTCTTCTTGATTATCAAGAACACTTAACTCATCTGACTGTACTACCAACCAATATGAAACTTCATTAGTATTTTGAGATTTATGAAATAAGGTACCAGAACTTATTTCAATAGGTTCAAAACCATTATCTGAAAAAATTGTTTTAATTATCGTTTTCATTAATAATATCTTTAGCGTTATCTAATGATATTAAAGCAATATCATTCCATGCGGTTATTTTTTTACTTGGATCATGCTTTTTATATTCTGCATTAAAATCAGTATCAAAAAACTTACCCCCTTTTCGTCCAATGGAATCAACATCCATATTAGATGTAACCATATTTTGACTATCATAAGCTGTTTTGAAATCAGTATTTACAAAGTTCTCTAGGATACGTTTACAAATACTTAATTTATTCTTTTCTCTATTACCATCATTTATTGAAGTAGGCAAATAATAATTTCCCAAATTATCTTGCCATGCAAGATGATTATACTCGCTCACATCATTTTTTCTTAATTCATGTAATATTGTGAAGAAAGCCAATTTCATCTCATCCATTTGAATGTTATCATGTTTATAATCGAAGATGGTTTCCAATGTGAATTTTCTATGAGGAATTATGTACCTAACAAATTCAACAATCTGTTTTTCATCCATTTGATTTATAGTAAAGATGTAACTATTTAATTTTATTTTATCGTTTTTAGTTACATCCTCTTCTTCTTCTAAATCAAGACAAAACTCCTGATAATACTGATTGAGATCATTTCTTGTAAGATGCAAGTAGTAAGAACTACTTTTGTAATCATTTAGGTTGTCATCTAACTTTTTAATAAACTCTGAAAATGGGATCTTATACTCATAAGCAAGTTCATTTTCCGATTTCTCTCCTTTATGTATTTTTGAGTGAATAAGTATTATTTGTTTCTGAATAATCTCTTCTAAAAAAGTGCGTGTCTTAACTAAATATTGTTGTTCTTGTTTGTATTTATTTCTCGCCTGTTTTTTTTCGTAGTAGGCCTTTATTATTTTTTCAATACTTCTATCAATATCATCTAAAGAGCAATTTGGAACGCCTCCATATTTATATATCAATGTCGTTTAGTTAAGCCATTATCATAATCGTTTGTAATTCATTGAGTATAGCTTTTTTGGTTTCTTTTTCCTTTCAAATACCCTATTCGGTCTGATAAGTTCTCTGGTTCTATATACAATATCGTCAAAAGCATGAAAGGC
>RHGE01000162.1 GCA_004296775.1 Marinilabiliaceae bacterium JC017 | reverse complement strand
ATCCTCAGCCTTTTCACCATTGGCCAGGGCAAGAATACCGGCCAGTTCGTCACTTAAACTTATGACCGTATCCAAGAGTATAACATCAAATAATGCTAGTTACAAACTAACCAGCAGATACCACGAAGTTGCAATCTCCACCTCTTCTTTTAATCACCTATACACCCCATTAACTCATTTTTCTTCATAATCTCACCTCCCTATGAAATAAATATGTTATAACATGGATTGCAAATCCGCGCTAGCTGGGGGCAAAAGCCTGGCTACCATTCTCAGGTACCAGGTTTTTCCATTTCTTTTTTAGTTACTCAACGCAATACAATCGCGCAGTAGCGATTGTATTAATATTCATTCGTGCGGTAGCGGGGTGGTTATTGCTTTATTACTCTACATCTACTATAGAATTCATTTAATCCTCGCTGGTTAATATTACAATCAAACCACCCCGATTTTCATTGCTTACTCAATGAAAATCACCCCTCCTAATCCTTTCAGGAGGGGAAATGGGTGACCGGGCGAAAAGTAAAATGGTTTACGAATATTTGGCTCCTTTTTGTAGATGATTAGAATAACCCTCTCTGCATCTCTTGGGATCTGGGGAAAACTGTGTGAGACCAAAGGTACTGGTAGCGTCAATTTATAGTTATCTCATCTCTTGTTAGGGTGTCAAGCCTTGAAAACTCTGTTATAAAACCACACGATGCAATCGTGCGGCAGCGGGTAATGCCATTAACTTTAGAGTAAAAAGCAGATGTTTTAAATTGTATATATAGCAGATATTCAGCATCTTCACATCAGTTAAATATTCAAAAAACAGATAATTATGAAATTCTTCAACATGCTTGATTTGGGCACAGGAATTGAGGAAAAATCATGCCAAACTATTTAAAAGTCTCTCTAATATACTAACGAACAGAGATTTTTTCCAACAGTATTTATTCAAGCACAAATACTTCACCAGGAAAAGGAGTTTGCCTTTTCAAACTGTAGTATTGTTAATCCTTCGCTTGTTAAAATCATCATTGAAGACAGAACTTAAAAGTTTTTATACGCAAGTATTTAAAGTTGATGAAGTTGTCAATTGGGTATCTGATGCAGCCTTATGCAAAGCCAGGCAAAAAATAAAGTATGATATTTTTGCAGATCTTGGCAAAATGATGGCAGATTCATTTTATGAATCCGTTGTAGGAGAACGCTGGCATGGATTTCGTTTGCTGGGCGTTGATGGTTCTGAAATAAATCTACCTTCATCAAAGGAGTTGCTTAAAGACTTTGGCAAGCATCACACAAATTCAATCGGTACGGAAGTTCCACAAGCAAGGGTCAGTTTTTTGTCCGATGTACTAAACAAGTTAACGATAGATACTGCGTTAGAATCCTTTAAGACAGGTGAGCAAACCATGTTTCTGGAGCATGTGAAGATCCTAAAGCCTAAAGATCTTTTGACGGCAGATGCCAATTACGGACATTTTTGGATACTGAAAAAGGTAGTTGAAACCGGAGCTGATTATTGTTTCAGGGTCAGTAAATCTTCAAAATTCATCAAGTGGATAATCCGGAATAAGCTGACCCCCTAAAAAACGGAGTGCTTTTAGGTATTTTTCATGCCAAAAGCTCTCCGAAAAAGACTGTTAATCCGGCGGATGTTGGTTCTTCGTCAAATTTGGGGAAACAATATCATCCAACTTGAGATAGAATGATTTTTTTGCGAAGAAGATCAAAACCAGCACGTCCATACATTTGTCTTTTGATACTCTTTATTCGATTAACATGACCTTCAACAGCACCATTACTCCAAGGCAGGTTGATCCCATTTTTAACAGCCTTTAGATCCATTAAGAGTCCGTTGGCAAATGATGTAAGTCCGGTTAACTTATATTTTGATTTTTTTATAAAATCTATCCATCTTTCAATATTTCCCATGCCTCTCCATAACATTGTTTTGAACAGTCGTACTAACCTTCTAACAATTTGTAGTTCTGGTATATTGTCTAATAATGTGGCCATATACTTTCTTTCATCCATATCTTTTATGGAATTTAAAGAAGAGCCAATAAGTCTTGCTAAATCCCGTGTATTTAATGGCTTTACGAATGGGATCTTTTCTTTTTGTAGTTGCGAAAAGCCCGGTGTTATTAATTTATGCTTCTCCTTGATGGCATTTATGTTGTGATAAGCTTGTGTTTGCCCACCATTGTATCCCAATTCTTTAATCTCGTCGATAATATCTTTTATTAAATATCCTTTATTGTTGAGTCTTGAGACGATATGATTGGTGAATAAATCAATATTTGTGGATTTATGATGAACTCTTGAAGGCAATGTATCATATTGGAAATATGAACGTACAGTGGCACGTGAGATTCCTAAATCACGTGATATCTTTTTTATCGCAACATTCTGTTTTTGTAGTTCCTTGACTTTCTTAAAAACTACCGTTCGTTGGTCTGTTTTACATTCACACAACTGCTGCCTGTTACCTGAATCTAGCGGCTCCCCTTCTTTTTCTTGACATTTTGATCCATCATTGGATTCATTTAGTATTTCGTCGCTTTTTTCTTTTATTAGATTATTAATTTTCGGATTGATGCTTTTAAAGTACTTATCCAAGGCATCAGATAGATTCATTAATAAGTGAAACCGGTCGGCAACTTGGACAGCATTAGGACAAACTTCATCAATGGCTGAAGAATAGGAGCTTGCTCGATCTCTGGTAACAATTTCCACATCACTATATTCTGTTATCCACTTCTTCAAATCTGCTCCCTCTCTTGAGGGCAGAAGATCTATCGGTCTGGATGTTTCCATATCAATGAGAATAGTTCCATAGCTTACGCCTTTTCGGTATGCCCAATCGTCAATCCCCAATACCTTAGGCTGTTTTATCTGTGGTAATGGTTGGCTGTGAGCTATTCTTGTAATCGTCGACTTGCTAACCTTGATTAGCATTTTCTTTGAAAGAATGCTTCCAAGCTTACCAGTAAGTTCTATTGACAGAGAATCCAAAATTTCCGACACCCTCAATGTTCTACGGGAGTATCGTACAATACTTTGTGTTTGTTCTGAGAATACTTTACGGTAACAATGAGTGTTTTTACATTTGAACTTGCGTGATTTTAAAATGATAATGGTTTTATTCTGAAATACCGGCAAATCAGATAGAGTACGTAAATAGTGATCATGTACAATACTGCTATATTTACCACAAATTGGACATTTGGATCGCTTACCTTTTATTGATGCATAGATCTTGATGGTAGCACAAGTGGATTCTATGTTATTGATTATTATATCAGGGATATTCATAAGTCGTTCAATAGTCATATGTAATTGTTTATCAATTACATAAAGATAATAAAACCAATATTAAACAGCAAGAAAAGTCGCGTATTTATTGCCTGAATATCAGATATATATAGTATTCTTGAAAAACTAAATACTTCCCTAAAAGTGAAGAAGAACCAGTATCACCGGAATTTCCATCAAGGACTTCATTGCCTCAGGTATAAAAGATGCCGTATTGGAATGGCATCCGTCAAAGAAGACTATTGAAAGCTGCAAAAGCCGACAGGTCGGTATTGCACCACTGAAAATCAGGCTAGTAATTATTGAGTTGGAAAATGAAATTGAAATATTGGCTACCTCGTTGTTGGATCAACAAAAATATACTTACAACGATATAAAAGAGCTCTACAATACAAGGTGGGCAATAGAGGAAGAATTTAAAAAGTTTATGCAAAGGCTTACGGTAGAATTTTTCTCATCGATTAAAACCAATGGTGTTTTACAAGATTTTTATGCCAATGTTTTTATGCTCAACGTTGTTTCATTTTTAACTCACGATGTAAACAAAACGGTCAATGTAAACAGTAAAGGTCTAAAGTACCGAAGACAGATTAACTGGACAGCCGCATTAGGCGACGTTCGTCAAAAGTTTGTGTTGCTTTTTTTAAGGAGCATTAAAAACATAAGACGTATAATCGAATCGCTCCAAAAATCCTTTAAAGCAAATACCGAGGCAATAAAACCCGGCAGAAAGTTCAAGCGGGACAAACGGAAGAAAGGTGCACGAAAAAAGGCTTTTGTGTGTTACAAACCAGCTTGGTAGTTATTTTTAAATAAATTATCGTTACGGATCTAAAACTTTTTTGATGCCAAGGGAAGAGGTATGTTTAATCGCCAACAACACTTCATAGGCATAACGTGTTTATTATAATTCATTTAAGCAGCAAGATGAATTAAAAAACAAACCAGCACTTAATTTAAAAAATGGTTATTGGTAATCTTTACATTTATTTACAAGCTACTATGAGCATCATAGGAAGATAGTAAAACAAACTATTAGACTAAGTTAATGGCATTACGGCAGCGGGGGGGGTAGCTGAGGTAACTATTAAAATACCACACATTTAAAGGTTCGTTACCGGCATCGTTAGTTGCAAACTAACTGTTAGTTTTGGAACGCGATACAATCGCGCACCAGCGGGGGGATACAATCGCGCAGTAGCGACTGTGTTTTTAGTTATTCTTGCGGTAGCTGGGGGACTGTATTAATATTTATTCGTGCGGTAGCGGGGGGATCTGGGGAAAACTGTGTGAGATCAAAGGTACTGTTAGCGTCAATTAAGAGTTATCTTACCTTTTGTTAGGTTGTCAAGCCTTGAAGACTCTGTTTTAAAACCACACGATGCAATCGTGCGGCAGCGGGGGGTAATCGTTGTAATTGATAGAATCTACATGAAATCCTTCCATGTGATTAGTTAACATCGCTTCCTTACTTCTTTTCATTTTTTCTTGACTTTTAGTGTCAAGCTATTTCAGAATAAGACAGTTTTCTATCTACTACTAAAGCTTTACAAGATTATCTATGCGAATTGATATAGTGCTGCTGGTAGCCAACCAACCTTGTTTTATCCTTTTTAAATACAAAACGTYCCACCCGCCTTACTTCGTCAACAGCTTCCATCAGGTAGGTATATGCTTTATCGCGCATCAGTTTGACGTAGCCATCCTCAGCCTTTTCACCATTGGCCAGGGCAAGAATACCGGCCAGTTCGTCACTTAAACTTATGACCRTATCCAAGAGTATAACATCAAATAATGCTAGTTACAAACTAACCAGCAGATACCACGAAGTTGCAWTCTCCACCTCTTCTTTTAATCACCTATACACCCCATTAACTCATTTTTCTTCATAATCTCACCTCCCTATGAAATAAATATGTTATAACACGGATTGCAAATCCGCGCTAGCGGGGATTTACGGAAAATCTGCGTGAGACCAAAGGTACTGGTAGCGTCAAATTAGAGTTATCTTACCTTTTGGTAGGTTGTCAAGACTTGAAGACTCTGTTTTAAAACCACATGATGCAATCGTGCGGCAGTGGTAATGTCATTGACTTAAGAGTAATGCTATTTAGAAGTACTCCGTTTCTCTTCTGTCAATGGTGCTTAAAATACATGAAACTTATGGTGCTATATTGCTTAATGTATTGCTTGGTTATTGGAACAAAAGCTACTTATTTGACAACCT
>RHGE01000161.1 GCA_004296775.1 Marinilabiliaceae bacterium JC017 | reverse complement strand
GGGCAATGCCAAAAATGAAGTAGGGTTTGGGACAACGTCCCAATAAAACTATTCCTGAAGAACTAAAACTTATATATCAATTAACCCTCTTGTTAAGTTGTTATCTTGGCGTCAATATGGCCAATGGCCATCTCTGACTATTATCTAATTTCATCCACATGAAACGTCCATGATTAAAGAATTATTAACTCACACACGAAAATGATTATTTAATCATGGAAAGTTCCATCTGGCAACTAAAATGAAAAAATAAACAGATGAAAAAATACCTATTATTCCTATTTCTAAGCATATTCAGCATCACTCTTTCTGCTCAGAATAAAGAGCTGACAAAGGCTGACAACTATTATAACCAATACAATTACAACAAAGCGCTTAAAGCCTATCAAAAGCTTGCCAATGATGGCATCTCTTTATTTTATACCACCAATAAAATTGCGGAATGCTACAGTTCAATGGGCGATGCTCAAAATGCCGTTATATGGTATAAAAAAGCTGTTCAGTTTCCGGATGTGGATTACAAAATCTATTACCATCTGGCACTGGAATTAAAAAAACTTGAGCAATACGATCAGGCCCAGATGTACATGAATAAATACTATACTTTATCGGGACACACCTTCCCCTTTGGTTCCAATGATTACAATAAGTATGTTCAATTATTATCGATGGACTCCTCACGTTTCGAGATTTACCCCCTTAAAATCAACTCCCCGGCTTCGGAGTTTGGCCCTGCCATCTATGCCAACAAACTTATCTTTTCATCGAACCGTCCCAAAAAAGGATTAGTAAAACGTGGCGATGTAAGAACCAATAAGCCCTTCTTTTCTCTTTATGAATCCACCCGTGTAACACTTACCGAACTCAATAATCCATCAATTTTTGCCCATCAATTGAATTCCGACCTAAACAATGGCCCTATTTGTTTTAATCAGAATGACCGACTGATGTTTATCACTCAAAACACCGAAAAGAGCGGCTCAGGAAAAGTAAGGCTGACCATTGTACTTTCAAAAAAAGAAAAAGGAAAATGGCAAAAGGAAACAGAGGAGATACCATTGACCAATCTTGATTATTCAATCGCCCACCCTTCCATGACACTTGATGGCAAACGATTCTTCTTCACATCAGACATGCCGGGGGGACAAGGCGGCATGGATCTTTATGTAAGTGAGATTAAAAATGGAGTAATGAGCCCGCCACGTAATTTAGGTGCTCAAATCAATACCGCCGGAAATGAACTCTTTCCATTTTTAGACAGAGAAAACAAGTTGTATTTCACCTCTGATGGCCATCCCGGCCTGGGCGGGTATGATATTTTCATAGCCATTCCTCTTGACGCAGGTTATTCGCCGGCTTTCAATATGGGATACCCGCTAAATACTTCGGCCGATGATTTCAGCCTGGTAATCATGGACAATCAACGAACCGGTTACCTGGCTTCGAACCGCCCCGGAGGGAAAGGAGAAGACGACATCTACGCTTTTCGAATAATTGATCCTTTGAATTATTGCCAGGTAAAGGGCACCATTACCAATGAAGTGACCCGGCAACCATTGGCCCAGGTAACTGTCACCATAAAAAATGATACTGGAATAGTGGTAGATCAGATCCAATCAAATTCAGACGGTTTCTTCCACTCATTTTTAAAGAGCGATGGTCAATATCAATTCGAATTTCGCAAACGTTACTATTACCCTGTAACCGGACAAGTAAAGCAAGAAGATCTTTACAACAAAGAATTCATTGAATTGGACATTGGCTTGCAAGAGAAATAGGAATTATTTGTTTGAGGATAGAGGCGGGAAATAGATGGAAACACTTAGAGATAAATGGAGATACATTGAAACAGATAGAAATATTTTGAAACAACCTGTACTTTCCAAAGAACAATCTCAACTCCCAATTGATGAAAAATCTCTGCGTCTCTGCATCTCAGCGCCTCCGCGATATATAATGAATCTTGTTTGTCCTGTCAAAACAACAAGCCAAAGGTAACACACCTCGAAGAGGCTTTTTTTCAGGGTACTTCTGAAAAAACATAGTGTCTTATCAGTAATGTCTGTGTATTTTTTGGCAATTAATAACCTCAGTTCGACTATTGCGCCATACTCATTATATGAGATTGGCCATGATGTTGGGAAGCGCGCTGGCCAGTCATACCGATTAGTAATTAAAATGCCCACTTAATGCGCTTCGCTTTTAATTGGCCTTTAATTATCTATCGGCATTACACCAAGGTCATTCTTAAATAGGTTTGGTGTAAAATAAGCGGGCCGGCGTAGGCGCGACGAAAATGAATGCGGGAATTCCGGCCGGTGGGTTGGAAAAAATTCATCGAGGAGGCTTTATTCAATTAGCAGTAACCATTTAACAGTGGATTTAGATTTGCTTCGTTTTTGGGGCAATGCCAAAAATGAAGTAGGGTTTGGGACGAAGTCCCGATAAAAAAATCATTAAATAGTATAAAATCGAATGAGGTTAATACTCAATTCTTAATACTTAAATCTGAGTACTTTTCTGGCGCGTCCAGGTTAGGTTACAGTGTATAAGATTTAGGACTTCGTTTCCAGATGTTCTTTCACCATATTAACGACATGATAACTTGAAACGTAATTATTCAGCAACAACAAATGTAGCAAGTCCAGGTTTTATCCTGTTGGTCAATACTCCCATCTCTTTGATTAAGGATACCTGTTATCAGAGGGTTGATTATCCCCATCATCATCTCCCCTTTCGCTATTTCATTTCATTACTTTCCCTATTTTTGCCCTCATGATTTCATTGAATGATTTATACCAGGAACCGTTATTCCGACCACCGGCCGAAGCATCATCCATCATACTCCAGATAACCCAAGGGTGCAGCTGGAACCGTTGCCGTTTTTGTGAGATGTATTCCACCAAAACATTCGGCATAAAACCATTGGACGAAGCAGAAAAAAATCTGCAAGTATTAGGACAATTCTTTCCTGCCGGTCGCCGTTTGTTCCTGGCCGACGGAGATGTGTTTGCAGCAGGACCCGACTACCTGGGCAAAGTACTTACCCTTATTCCTCAATACCTGCCAGCCCTCAACCGCATCTCAGCCTATGCCTCTGCTCGTAACCTTCAAACATACTCTTATGAACAGCTCGTGGCTATTCGTAAAGCCGGCCTCGCCCTCTTGTATGTAGGCATTGAATCGGGCAGCAACCAAGTGCTCACCCGCATGAACAAAGGAATAACAGCCGAAGAACAATTGGAAGCCTTACGGATGGCTAAAAAAGCAGGCTTCAAGCTATCCGTTATGCTACTGAATGGCCTGGGTGGAAAAGAACTCATGGAAATCCATGCACGCGAATCAGCCAACATCGTATCGGCTCTGCAACCCGAATTATTGTCCACGTTAGTCCTTAGCTTTCCCTATGGCCTGGAACACTTTCAAAAACGACTCGCCGATCCCTTTACGCCACTATCCTCAATTGATTCATTAACCGAACTCCGCCTTTTCATTGCACACTGCCAATTAGAAAATACCGTATTTCGAACCGACCACGCCTCCAATTACCTGGTCCTAAAAGGAGGATTAAATCGCGACAAGGACAAATTCCTTAATCAAATTGACCAGGCATTGAAACAAACCGGTGATATCCACCTGCGAGAAGAATGGGAACGAGGGCTGTAGGTTCGTCAACCTTCCCCCTCACAACAAAAAACAGGGTTAATGCCAGCCAGCCATTAACCCCTCACCACTTACCCATCCCAGGAAACAACACAATTTTAAACCGCTGTTTGAAGCACCTCAAAAACCTTTTCCAATGAAATCTCAGAAAAATCCCCGATCGTAAAAACAGCACCAACCTCCTTCAACTCTTCACTGCTATGACTGGTAGTTACGCCAATAACCACCAAACCGGCACGTTTAGCCGCAGTAATGCCCGATATTGAATCCTCAAAAACAACACACTGTCGCTTTGGAATCGAAAGTCTGTTTACCGCCGTTTGATAAATCTCCGGATCAGGCTTCCCTTTGGTCACTTGAGTTATATCAACCATCAAATCAAACAACTCATAAATACCAAACCTATTCAACACCAACTCCACATTTTCAGTAGGAGCCGACGTAGCCAACGCAATCTTATGACCGCCATTTTTTATCGACTCCATAAATGCCACCAGCCCATTCACAGGCTCAACACCATCCAGATGGCTGATAATATCCCGGTATTCACACTCAATCTCCCGTTTAAAAGCTTCAACCTCCCCTTCAGTAAGATCCTCACCTATCAATCTTCGAAGCGCCCCACTCCCGGTAGTACCAAAAATTTGGTTTTTAAAAACATCATCACTGATAACAATCCCTTTCTTATCCAGGAAACGTCCCCAAGCCATTCTATGGTAAGGATTACTGTCAATTATAACCCCATCCATGTCGAATATCACTGCATATTCCATATAATCCCTTTCAATTTTATTTTTTTCAAGCACCCAGAGCAAAAGTTTATTATTGTTCACGCACCATCACTATTAAATCAACAAAAGTAACAAAAGAAAAATATCCCTATTAATTTTTTGGGCGAACGGCCGGGTGCTCCGCTATAGCGCCAGTCACCGTGGCTGTGTGGCGTCCGCCGGTGCGTGGGGCTCCTTCGTCGCCTCCGCCCGCCACGCCACATCAGCCCCGGCAACTACCGGCTGCCGCTGCGCCCCCTGTCGCAGCCCCAACATCCTAAAAACGCCCTAATACCATCAATACACTCCCACACAGAAACATTGAAAAGGTGAAAAAGTGAGAATTTGAAAAGTTGACAATTCGAAAAGCCGCAATACCGTAAACCGTAAAACCGAAACCCCTCACAATCAGAAAAGGTGAAAAGATGAGAATTCGAAAAACCGAAAACCGTAATACCCCAAACCGAAAAACCGCAAACCGCAACCACCTCCCAACAGAAAAATTGAAAAGSKGAAAAGGTGAGAATCCGAAAAACCRCAAACCGCAGTAACGTGCACCGTAAAACCGTACCGAATCCCCGAACAATTAACCGTCATCCAACCTCTAGCCTCCAAAAACTCCTTCCAAAATAAAAAATTGAAAAGCGGAAAAGGTGAGAATCCGAAAAACCGCAAACCGCAGTAMCGTGCACCGTAAAACTGAAACCCCTCCCAATCAGAAAAGGTGAAAAATTGAAAAGATAACAATTCGAAAAACCACAAACCGTAATACCCCAAACCGAAACCCCTCCCAAATAGAGAAATTGAAAAGCGAACCACCGCGAAATGCCATAAACCGCTGCGAAAAGGTACCCAACCACCGTTTGGAGCATTTCGCTTTCGTTAAGGTGCATTTCGCACCGGTCATATACCTTTTCGCTCTGGTTTGAAGCATTTCGCACCGGTAAAGGTGCATTTCGCGCTGGTTTGCACCGTTTCGCGCTGGTCAAGTACCTTTTCGCCCTGGTTTGGACCGTTTCGCTCCGGAATTCACCAATATTCCTGGCGTTTATCCTGCATAAACGCTTAAAAAAGCTATTTCCGGAATAAAACAATGTCTTTTTCAAATCCAACAAACATAA
>RHGE01000017.1 GCA_004296775.1 Marinilabiliaceae bacterium JC017 | reverse complement strand
TTGACTAGCGTTTTTTGCTTCGTTTTTGGGGCAATGCCAAAAATGAAGTAGGGTTTGGGACAACGTCCCAATAAAACTATTCCTGAAGAACTAAAACTTATATATCAATTAACCCTCTTGTTAAGTTGTTATCCTGGCGTCAATATGGCCAATGGCCATCTCTGACTATTATCTAAAATCTAACGAACTATTGTAAAAAGTAACAGTGTATCTTCATAACCCAACCGGCGTGCTGCGGCAGGGACGAGTTTATCAACTAAAAATACATTAATGCAAAAAGGGAAAATTGTTATCATTATTCTTTGTGGTTTGCTAATTAGCTGCACCGTATCTAATAATGAAAGAAAATGTTTGACAATTTGTGAGACAAGGTACGTTAATGATGACTCAAGGAATAGGATAATTCCTATTGAAATCTATTCTCCTTGTTCTGAGAAACAACTTAACAAGGAGTTGGTAGTATTAAGCGCCGGGTATTGGTGTGTGAATACCGGCTACTCATATATATCCAAGCGACTAAGTGAAAAGGGCTATTTGGTGGTGGCAATTCAGCATGAGCTTGAAACTGATGTGATGTTACCATGCGGAGAAGATATGTATAAGTTGCGGTTACCCAATTGGAAAGAAGGTGTGAAAAGTATTCAGGTTGTATTGAAATACTTAAAAAAAGAGTACCCCAATATGAGATTTGATCAGTTGAATTTAATCGGGCACTCCAATGGAGGTGATATTTCAATGTTATTTGCAACCGAATTTCCTGACATTGTAAAATCATGTGTAACCCTTGACCACCGGCGTATGCCAATTCCTGTAACCGAAAAGGTAAAAATCATGTCCATCAGAGCCGATGAATATGCCGCAGATGAGGGGGTAATTCCAAGCGCATCAGAATTGGCAAAAATAAGATAGAGATTGTCAATTTAAACAACGTAAAGCATAATTATCTCAGGGATAATGCAACAAAAAAGACGAAAGAGATAATTATAAATCGAATTGAGGAAATTTTGAAATAAATAACAGACAAACAACACTTAGCCATCTATTATCTCAACCTTGAATAGTAGCTTTGGGTGGCACTCAATCCTGCCATCTTTTTACCAGCTTTCTGAGTGCGAGTTAGCTAGGATGGCTCGTTTCCCGATTCAGAAATAGAAAAGTTTACAGTTTACTGTAGAAAATTTTATATTTTTATAAGTGTTAATCTTTTTTATATCCAAAAAAACCCATAATTATGAAAATTTTAAAATGGCTACGTAACATTGTTGTTGGGATTGTATCACTTATCCTGTTTACCTATTTGGTTGTATTTAGTGTCTTTCATATTTCCCGCTATTCCAGTAGAACGGACATTGTGGAGGGAAGTAAAATCATGGAATTGAGTAAGGGGGAGATGGAATATGCTATTAGTGGAGAAGGAGCACCAATACTGTTTTTCCATGGTGCAGGGGGAGGATACGACCAAATAAGTTCATTTTCGATTGAAGGACATCAAATTATCGCACCCTCACGGCCAGGCTATTTGCGAACTCCTTTATTAGACGATTGGAAGGGGTACGAGCAAGCCTCGGCAGCTTATGTTGAACTATTGGACTCGCTGGGGATTGACAAGGTAACAGTAGGAGGTATTAGTGCAGGTGGGCCTTCAGCCATTTATTTTGCCATGCTTCATCCCGATAGGGTAAATAACATGGTTTTAATTTCGGCTATCACAAAAGGTCGTCAAAACAGTAAACCTCCATATCGCAAGCCCTTGCTTGACCGTTTTTTTGGAGAGGATTTTATGGCTTGGATAGGTATTAACTACGTTAAATTCAAACCTGAAATTATCCTGGGGCATCCCAATAGTATATTATCGGCTGATGATCAACGTGTCATTTTAAACGATCCGGTAAAAGAGGCGGCGTTATTTAATTTCATGGAACACAGTTATACTTTTTATAAAAAAAGATATGCCGGCCACCTGAATGACATCGCTCAATATGCCAATATGGGAGAAACCGATCCCCTGCCGGTTCAGGTTCCTACGCTTGTCATTCATGGCGACCAGGACACTAATGTCACCTTTGATTATGCCCAATCGGCGGTTAAAAGAATTCCCAATGCCACACTATATACCATCAAGAATGCCGGTCACCTGGCCATTGTATCACATTTTGATGAGATACAGCATCGTATAGCGCAATTCTTAAGTGAAAATCCTGGTGTCTCCAAGTTGTGACCAGCTTAATAAGAATTGACTGAGGAAGCCAACGGTTTCTCAAGCGCCTGAAATTAATATTGTTTGTAATACAAGGCTGCTGTTACCAAACCTAATCATATCAATACCTTGCAATAATTAAACCGATCGAATAATGGAAATAATAAAACCGCTTAAAGAAATAAGCTTCGATAAGATGTTTGAAGCCTTTAGTGAGGCGTTTAAAGATTATGAAGTTCAACTCACCAAAGAAGAATTGCAAACCATGTTGCAACGGAGAGGCTTTGTACCCGAATTGTCATTTGGTCTTTTTATAGATGATCAGCTTATTTCCTTCACCTGTAATGGGATCGGTTCGTTTAACGGCATTAAAACAGCTTATGATACCGGGACGGGCACCATTAAAGAGTATAGAGGACAAGGGCATGCCTCTAAAATATTCTCGCATTCATTGCCTTTCCTTAAAGAGGCAGGCGTTTCCCGGTATTTGCTGGAGGTGTTACAGCATAATACAAAGGCTGTCTCAATCTATAAGAAGCTGGGATTTAAGGTTGACAGAGAGTTTAATTACTTTTTGGAAAAAACTGAGAACATTAGATTCTGTTCCAAAATCACAAATTCAGGTTATCAAATAGAGCAAATTGATTTATCCCATATTGACTTGATGAGTGATTTCCGGGACTTTAACCCTTCCTGGCAAAATAGCTTTGAAGCAATACGCAGAAAGCCTCAAGACTTTAAGATGATGGGTGTATTTGAGGGTCAAAAATTATTGGGCTATTGTGTTTTAGAACCTAACACCGGCGATGTAACCCAGATAGCAGTTGATAAGCATTATAGAAGGAGGGGGATAGGCACGCTGTTGTTAAAAGAAACACAGAAATTTAATTTGCATGACTCCGTGAAGGTTATAAACACGGATGTAAACTGCGAATCCATTACCGGGTTCCTGCAAGCTAATTCAATACCACTGAGGGGAAAGCAGTTCGAAATGACCAAACAACTATAGCCATCAAAATGGGGGTTTGGAAGGGGAGCAATACATCGTAATAACCCAATCGTGACAAGTCAGAAAAGTATTCAGATTTGAACATCAAGAGTTTTGAACTTCAGAAAGTTAGTATTCTATCAAAAAATACACGGTTATTACTGATACAACATTAAATGTTACTAAAGGGTAGAATTCCAGGGGGATTCGCCCTTCTATTTCCTTTCGTTGTCGCTTATACCAGCGGGTTCAACAGTTCTGTGTTTTTAGAGAATCAACAAAATTAAATTCTAGATTTGCATTTCTAATGTGAAGATATCAGCAATAAAACCCATGTTGGGTAAAAGAATTGTTTCTCCTCCGCGTTAATCAAAAAAAACTGCTAAAGGCTTTAAAATACCACGTTTCTTTTGGCCAACCAGAGTTGAAGTTGTTGGTTTATTGAGGGCTGTAATCATCTGTTTAATTTGGTGATATGGGTTTTCGTGGGATAAACGAAAAACCATGAAACAAGGAGTGTCTGTATAGCACGGATTTCATGTGCCGGGGATGTTGGGGCAATGCTCAATGTGGTAAATCATTGTTTTGGGAGGAGGTAATAGAGAATTTTTAAAAATAAGTCATACCAATGAGATTAAATGTTAATACATGCTGCAAAATATTCAGCATTTTGATTGTGTTGTGTTTTTCCTGTAAAAAGTCAGTACATGAACCGGAGGAAGAGCCTGTTATATGTATGGAGCCGTCTATTATAGAAATTGACCTGA
Organism: Marinilabiliaceae bacterium JC017; assembly: GCA_004296775.1. Lineage (GTDB taxonomy): Bacteria > Bacteroidota > Bacteroidia > Bacteroidales > Marinilabiliaceae > JC017. The sequence continues at coordinate 87,812 of RHGE01000017.1, read as the reverse complement.
ACGATAATAAACCCCATTCAACGGCTGTTTTCTTAAATTATTTACCGGTGGACTCCTCCCGAATAAAATGGACTTCCACGAATCCTGAAATCGCTGAAGTAGATGAAAACGGGCGTATTACTGCGGTTGATGTGGGGGAGGCAGAAATTGTCGCCACCCTGGTGAAGGAAGGGATTGATTTTAAATGTGAAGTAAAGGTCTATTCTAATTGTCTTTACAAGTTTCGGATAACATTAAAGGATAAAGGTGAATCCGGTTTTTCGATTGACAGGCCCGGGGAATTCCTCTCTTCAAAAGCAATGGACAGAAGAGAAAAAAGGAAAATAGCCATTGATGAAACCGATTTACCCATTTCTCCTGAATACATAAAGGAAATTGAAAACACAGGCGGGGCAATTGTAGTTAAAAGTAAATGGTTAAATACCGTAACTGTACAATATTACAATCAATCACTTAAAGATAAATTACAACAATTGTCCTTTGTTGAAGGTGTTGAGTTGGTGTGGCAACAAGAAAACAAGGAATTAAAATGCCATCAAAAAAGCACTGAAAATAGCCGGCCTACCTCTTTTGATGATAGTAACATTGCCTTCGATACCACCTATTACGGGGCATCGTGGAATAGTATTAAGCTGAATAACGGGCAAGTACTGCATGAGCTAGGGTACAAAGGCAAGGGCATGGACATAGCCATAATTGATGCGGGTTTTATTGATATCAATACCAATCCATCGTTGAAAAATATCAATATAAAAGGAGCAAAATCTTTTATTTACGAAGACTCCAATCCATATAATACCGATAGCCATGGCGTTTGGGTTACCTCTTGTATGGCCACAAACAAACCGGGCTACTATGTGGGATCGGCGCCGGAAGCCAATTACTGGCTTTTACGAACAGAAAATCTGTCGACAGAATACCCCGTTGAACAGGATTATTGGGTGGCAGCTGCTGAATATGCCGATAGTGTAGGTGTGGATGTGATTAATACATCGTTGTACTACTTCTCTTCTAAACTGCCACCATATGTTGTTGAAAGAGAACATTTAGACGGTAAAACAGAACTAGCAACCCGCGCAGCCAACATGGCAGCAGCGAAAGGTATTTTTATTGCTTGCTGTGCCGGTAATTATCCAACAACGTTGAGCACCCCCGGTGATTCCCCCAATGTGCTAACCGTTGGATCTGTCACCGACTCCGGGTTGATTAGTGAGTTCACTGCTTCCGGAATAACCGTTGATGGGCGGATGATACCCGATGTTGTTGCGTTAGGCGGGTATGCCGGGGTTATTGATGTTGACGGACAGGTAAGTTTTCGTAGTGGTACCTCCTATGCCTGTCCCACCTTATGTGGATTGTCGGCTTGTTTGTGGCAAGCCTTTCCAGAGCTATCTAACCACGAATTGTTGGATATAATCAGGCAATCGGCCGACCGGTATAATCATCCCGAATTGCCGTATGCATGTGGCATTCCTGATATGGCAAAGGCTTTCAAGCTGGCGCAATCGCGATAAATTATCTCGTCAAACCGCATGAGGCGCTATTAATTCCAATGGTTTTGTCCAGCCATTAACCCAGAACCCAAAATTGTCAAGCAGAGTCCTCAAGTCCTGACATACTAACAAGGTGAGATAACTCTAAATTGACACTACCAGTACCTTTGGTCTCACCCAGATTCCCGCAGATCCAAAAGGGTGCAGAGAGGATTGTTCTACATATCTACTAAAAGGAATCAAATACTCGTAATTCATTTTCTTTTCGCCCGGTCACTCTTTTCCCCTCCTAAAAGAATTAGGAGGGGTGATTTTCATTGAGTAAGCAATGAAAATCGGGGTGGTTTGATTGTAACATAACCAGTCAAGATTTAAAAGAGTTATTTAGTAGCTCCACAGAGTAAACGCAAAGCTCCACAGAGGTGCCGTAAACCCAGAACCCGGAACACCCCAACTTGAAAAGGTGAAAATTTGAGAAACTGAAAAGTTGGTAACACCCCAACTCAGAACCCGGAACTCCCAACCCAGAACCCAAAATTGTAACGCAGAGCTCCACAGAGTAAACGCAAAGCTCTGCAGAAGTGCCATAAATACAGAACCAGGAACACCCCAACCCAGAACCCAGAATCCTGAATGTAATCCAGAACTCCGCAGTGATGTCCGGAAGAAACAATGTCTTGGGGAAAAGCTGATTGGTGTATCCATGATAAGGGAATGGTAATAGCGTGGTACTATAGTAAACTCAATGTAAATTCAACTCAAAGACAACTAAAACTCAACTTAAATACAACTCTAGATGACTTTAGGTTGACTTATCATTGAGTTTAAGACAGCATTACAATGAATATTTTATATAGGCACGCCCTTACCACTATCCATGATCAATAGGGGAGGATACACTATGAAAAACAAAATCGACACTATGAATGGATGGATTATTTATAGCAGCCTGCACCACTAAAATGGCTTATTAGCGGCAAACCAGAGCCATGGGTGAGGGGTGAACATTTACAAAATCATTGGTAGATGTTAAAAATCATGCCTGTTATCCCTCGTTACATCCGTCTCTTTTATTATTTTTAGGAACCCTAAAATCAGATTATGCCAGCTACACCCACATTCTTTAATAATTTTGAGCCCTCCCGGGTAATATTTGGCCTTGCTACAAACTTTTTTTTGAAAGAGATTCTGTGATTTTATGGAATGAGATTTCTGATGATTCTTAGGAAGGTGCACTTTTTTCGAGAATTAAATAAGCTGTATATGCTGCTGTTAGGGATGCTGGGATGTTGGAAGTAAAGCAAGAATGAAATACAAATTATGGATGAGTCTAGGAAAATCATATTTATTGGTGGGGTTCATGGAGTTGGGAAAGGTACTTTTTGTAAAAAGCTTCAAGAGGAGATTAAAATTGAACATTTAGTTAGCAGTGAATTAATTAAATGGTCGGAAATAACTCAAAAGGCTAATGATAAGATGGTCAAGGATGTTGGTTTTACTCAAGATAGACTTGTTATGGCTTTGGATAAGATATGTAATAATAATCAGACTTATCTTTTAGATGGACATTTTTGTTTAATTGATAAAAATAATCGACCGATAAAGGTTCCATTGGATACGTTTAAAAGAATAAATCCACAAAAATTACTTTTACTTATAGATTCAGTAGATTCAATAAAGAAAAGACTAGAAAAAAGAGATGAAAAGATATACGATGAGCTTATAATTTGTGATTTACAGAACTCTGAAATTGCTTACGCAAAACATCTTTCTAAAGAGCTCAATTGTGAATTAATTATTTTTTCATGCAATGAATATTCTGATTTAAAAAATAAACTAAAAACTTCATTATGAGAGTTCTATTAGATACAAATATTATCATACATAGAGAGGCTAGTAAAGTACGGAATGCTGATATTGGCAAATTATTTAATTGGTTTGATAAGACAAAAGCAACAAAAATTATTCATCCGCTTTCAGTTGAAGAGTTATCAACTCACAAGGATAAATCTGTTGTTGAAACCATGAAAATTAAAATTGACAACTATAATCAGCTAAAAACAATATCACCTGATGATGACAAAATAAAAGCTATTCGAGAAAACGATACATCAAACAATGATTCAATAGATACAAGTATTGTAAAAGAATTATACTCTGGTAGAGTAGATGTTATAGTTACTGAAGACAGAGGGATACATAAAAAAGCTGAAATTCTTGGCGTTGCTGAAAAAGTTTATACAATTGATTCTTATATAGAAAAAGTTACGGCGGAAAATCCAGATTTAACAGACTACAAGGTTTTAGCTGTAAAAAAGGAATTTTTTGGTAATGTTAAATTAGAAGATGAATTTTTTGATTCGTTTAAGCAAGACTATTCGGAGTTCGAAAATTGGTTTAAGAAAAAGTCTGATGAAGTTTCATATATATGTTATGCAGATGAAGAGATTGGAGCTTTTTTATATGTCAAAATAGAAAATGAAGATGAACAATATTCTACTATAGAACCAGTTTTTGAACCTAAAAAGCGGTTAAAAGTTGGAACATTTAAAGTCACGTCCACAGGGTATAAGTTAGGTGAACGATTTTTAAAAATAATCTTTGATAATGCATTAGTTAATCAGGTAGATGAAGTCTATGTAACGATATTTGAAAAGCGTGATGAGCAGATTCGGTTAATTAGGTTACTCGAAGATTGGGGATTTAAATATTGGGGAACATCAACAACACAAAATGGAGTTGAGCAAGTTTTGGTTCGTGACTTTTCAAAAGAAGTAAATGGAGAATATCCCAAATTAACTTATCCATATATTTCTAGAAATAATAGAATCTTTTTAGTTCCTATATATCCTAATTACCATACAGAGTTGTTGCCTGATTCAGTATTGAATAATGAATCACCCCAAAATTTTGTTGAGAATGAGCCTCATAGGAATGCAATTCAAAAAGTATACGTAAGTCGTTCTTATAATCGAAGTGTTTCTAGAGGTGATTTAATTCTTTTTTATAGGACGGGTGGATACCATAAAAGTGTTGTGACAACGATTGGCTTAGTTGAAAGTGTTTACAACAATATTCAATCTGAACAAAAGTTCATTGAACTTTGCAGAAAAAGGAGTGTTTTTGATGATAAAGAGTTAAAAAGACATTGGCAATATAAGTTTTCCAATGGCAAATGGGTAGCTCCGTTTATTGTAAATTTTCTTTACATTTACACCTTTCCTAAGAGATTAAATTTGGCAAAATTGATTGAATTAGGAGTGATTCCTGATGTTAATAGTGCACCAAGGGGATTTGAAGAGATTAGTAAGGAAAAGTTCGAAATTATTATTAGGGAGTCGGGAACAAATGAAAATTATTTTATCGATTAAACCAGTGTTTGTTGAAAGAATATTCAAAGGAACAAAAAGATTCGAATTTAGGAGGGCAATATTTAAGAATCCCGATGTAGATAAAGTTATTATTTATGCATCGGCACCGGTAAGCAAAGTGGTCGGAGAATTTGAAATTAAGAATATTCTAAAAGACGAGTTGAATACATTATGGGCGGAAACAAAAGAATATTCTGGTATTTCCAAAGATTTTTTTTTCCAATATTTTAGTGGTAAAAGCGAAGGATACGCTCTTGAGATTAAAAAAGTACTTCGCTATAAAAAACAGCTTTGTATAAAGAAAGAGTTTGGTTTATTACCTCCTCAGTCCTTTATTTATTTAAAGGATAAAAGAACATGTGCCCAGCAAGAATAAAACAACGTATTGGAGGTTTTAGACTTGCAAATAAACTTTTACACATCCTCTTATTTCAATATCAAGCATCGTTTGCACATGCTTGATATTTGGGTAATTGTTGTTCTAAACATACGGCAGAAAACAGCTGTATTCAGTGGGTTTATTATAGTGGTTACAATCGCTGTTTTTAGGTGTTTGTAAATTGGTTTAGAGGTTAATCCCGGTTTATGAGGAAAAAGTTGTAAGTCGTCATCCCTGCGAAATGTTGTGAACCCATAACAAAAAACAATGAATAAAATGTTAGCCTTAATTCTCGTGATGGTTGCCGTTTCCTGTACCAATACAGGAAGTACTAAGAGCAACGGACAAAACGAGATTCAACAGAAAGTAAAAAACAATAGCGTTAAGAAAGAAATTGCCAATAAGGACTTTGAAAAATTCCTGAACCAATTAGATTTTTTAGAGATACCTAATGAAACTTCGTGTTTTAATAGCTATAAAAGTGATAATGCGATCAACCAGGAACTGAGTCTGAAGTTCTCTGAGAACAACATGGAATATCCATATAAAAGGATTGGCAGCTCCAAAGAGTATGAGTGTGTAATGTTTTTGGTCCCGGCTGACGTCTTGGTTCCAATAATACGCACCTATGATTTAAATGGAAAAATAATAGCCACTGAACCTTTGTTTTTAGGGGCTTGCGGTGGTGAACCTGGATATTTTCATAAGGAGTATTTTCAAATAAAATCTGAAAAGGTAATAACTCATATTGACTCCACATGGACATGTGAAATTGATGAGGACTATAATGACATAGCAGGAACTGACAAGTTGGAAGTTAAGACTTATGATATTGTTATAAATAGCGACGGAACAATTGCGAAACAGGAATAATTCGTTCTGCATTAGATAGGGCTTTATGCGGAACCTAGCGTCTAGTATGAACTCCCCGCTCAGCGAAGCATTTCGCTGAGCTGTACCCGGCCGAATGTTAATTTTCGCATTGTTATAAAAGGGCCAGACTCACTTTTTAGTGTACATCTGGCCCTTTTGTGGTAGTTATAAACTTTGTGTTATATAAATCTGATTTGAATGAAGATCATCCTTTTTTCAAATGAACAATTTGAACAATTAGATTATCATCCATTTTCACGGATTTCATGAAATCAATATATCTTGTATTGAGGTTCTCCTGAATATCTCCGTTTTCTATCTTTTTTATGCGCTCCTCATTTTTCTCATACACCGATATAGCCGGATAGTAAGAAATCATATAGCGGTTGTCCTGAATGTCTTGATGGATATAATTCTCACAACCATCTATATCATTTGTGAAACCATAAGCTTTAAGATCAGGATTACCGATAGAGAAAAGCTCACCCGAACGCTTATCATACAGGGCCAACCTTTTTTCTTCCTCGTAATTGGCCTTTGTATAACTAATCAATAGATAATCTTCAATTTCATGTACCACCGTTTGTATGTATTGGGCAGCCTTTATCTCAAATTTCTTATAGTCTTTCAGGTATTCAATTCTAGAATTTACAGGCAATTTGTATTTTCCTTTATTGATGATATACATGGGCGTGATTTCATTCAAAGCTCTAAGTTGAAAAACGGTATCGCCATAGGATGGCAAAAAATGCAAAACATCGTTCCAACGGTAAAATCGTCTTTCGAAAGACGTTGAGATCATAAAAGATCCTTTTTGAAGCGGGTATTTCACTGTATTAAATAGACTGGTCAAGGTATCCTTGTCTGGTCCTGTCACCAAAAGTTTAAGAGGCTCTTGCCCATGAAAGTTCTCGATAGGTGAAACCACTTTCACAGAATCCAGCATTTCAAATTCTCTATTCCGGAAATATTTATGGCTCGTCTTGTATTCACCCTCGAAATCGTAAACCTGGATTTTCTGAGACTTCCCGGCATTCACATAGAGCCTTTGATCATCGCGATTGATACAAAGACCATATACATTAGCATACTCCTTGGGACCTCGTCCTTTTTTTCCTATTTGTCGAATGAATTTCCCTTTTCGATCGAATTGGAGCAGAGAGTTATACTGGGCCACAAAAATAAAGGAATCGCTTACCTGAACGGACCAAGCATCCTTAATCATGCATTCAGGTAAGTTTTCTAACTTCACATATTCTACGCTATCGGCAATCTCGCTTAGCTTAATTTCCTTATAGTTTTTGAAATTGTTCCCAAAATCAATTTCCACTGGATATTGATTTTTATTTACAGTTGTTTTCTCGGTCTTGTTTTGACATGAAAATAGACCCAGGCAAACGAGGTACAGTATTGCAAGCCTTAAGTTTTGGTTATTCATTGTTTTCTTATTTAGATTAGGCCTCTCTAGAGGTAGATTTAAGTCTTTGTTCTACTACAAAATCAGTAGAATGCACTAAGATACAAATTGATATATTATATAAAGAAGGGGTGTGCTAAAAAAGATATAACGCTACATTTGCGTTATTTTCACAGGAGAGGAAATTTTGGTGCCAGCCCTTGCGTCAATAAAGAGCACCTGCCTCTTCAATGAAGCGTCTGGCTTCATGGCAGCAACCCGGCCTCCGGGCGAATGTTAATTCTCATCTTCTATTTATTCTTATGCATCATCCAGAGGTTAGTTATATCAAGCCTATTTGTATTCGTTGATGTTCAATTCAAAATAACTTTGGAGTGGTAGCGATAGGTAATTAAAGTCCAAAAAAAAGTACCGTGCATTAAGTGGTCGTTTAATCACTAATCTGTATCGTTTAATGGTTTGTAAAGAATATAAAGAAAGGGAAAAGCAGATTATTTCTTCATCAAGTTTTGATCCCCGGGGGGGTAGATGAACAGACTTTTATACTATTTTTGTTGATGTGAAGGAAAAACAAATGCATGGTGGAATAAACTAAAAGCTAGCCTCATGAACAATAATAACATGACAACAGAAGAATTTTGGGATAAATATATAAATGAAGATATCCTCGAGATATTCGATCTAACCTGTGATTTTTTCTCAAATGAGTTGCCGCAGGAGTTTACGGATGACTACGATGTGGGAGAGGTTATTTTAGAAACCAGGGGCCATCAGGAAACAGCTAAGAATTTCGATAATGTGTTAAAATTCACTGAAATAATTCGCCGTAAACAGCCCCGGCTTTATCAAGAAAACTTTCAATATTTTGATGATTTTCTGGTTGACTATTATTATTTTCATCAGGAGAATGAAAAAGTTAAGCCTGCGTTTGTAAATTTTAGGCACAACCCGTTAGAAGACTACGATGAATTTTTAAGTGCGTTTAATATTCTATTGTTTTATCAATATTCAGAATTGTTAGAACAAGTAATTTATGAAAACTTCAAGGGGATTTGTAACTCTGAGAATTTAATAGGTGGTGCAGAATTTGATTTAGCCGAGTGTTTGGTCAATATATTATTGCAAGACGCTTATGAAAAAGACAAAGGTGACTTTGATCAAGTTGGTTATAAGGTCAAACTATCTGAATTCGACCTTGAGCCTAATGAAGAAGGCATTTCAGCCGCTGAGCAAGGGATTTTTAAACCCCAATTAGGTGCAGAAGAAATAAAGGGTTATTTCGTACGGCACCGGAAAAATTGTAATGGGATGGTGAAGGGGTATTTCCAAAGATACATGTATGAAAGGGGATTTGAATTTTATCTTAGCAGTAGAATATGGAATAAAATGCTGGATTTCTGTGAAGGAAAGAGCAAATCTAAAACGCAAAAGCCCGATTCCTTCTTTCAAATTGGAACTGCTGCATTTGAAAAATACCTGGCAGGGCTATCCGGAAGTATGTTTGTGGATAATAGATCTGAAATGATGGCTATACTTTGGGGGAGTGTATATGTGTTTGAATTCTTACACAAATTTGATATTATAACGCAGGCAACTTTTAATAATTTTATTGAGGTATCAAGAAAGTTGAAGGGAAAAGTAATTGGTCAGTTACTTCCTGATTTGTGGAACTCAAACTTTGTGCACTGTTGGGAAAAGCCTGATTGTGTTTCAGAAGCTGAGTTTATTGAGGAAGGTAACATATTCAGGAAAAGCAGCTCCTTGAAATATGAGGAATTCGATGTGATGAAAGGTAAAATATCAGAAGAGTTGGACAAGATAGGTGAACTAGCGGATTTTATTATTGAGGGAGGAAAAGAGGAAAAGGCACCTGACTTGCCTGTACTTGATGACTTATTCAATTCTCCAAATAGGGAATTTGAAGATTATGAGCCTGATGAAGTTGTCTATGAACCAATAAGAACTGAGCCAAAAGTAGGGAGAAATGATCCTTGCCCATGTGGAAGCGGTAAAAAATATAAAAAGTGTTGCGGTAAAAATTAAGAAAGAAAATGCTTGAATAAGTCCTATGTGGGGAAGATAACGTTTCTTCGCAGGGGCTTATCAAATCTCTCGACAAGCCTCTAAGAGCGCTAAGGTTATTTCTCTACAGATTCGTTAGCTTACCAAAGTTTAATGCTTTCTTCGGCCTCAAAATGTGAAAAACAGGGAGGTTAATGGCAATGCTATAGCTTCGTTTTTGGAGCAATGCCAAAAATGAAGAAGAGTTGTACTAATGTTGTAACACAGAGATCCGCAGAAGATACGTCAAGGTTCACAGCGATTTTTTAGACCCACCACCCAGAACTCAAAACCCAGAACAGAAAACATGATTATTAACAAAATGAGCTAGCTGCCTGGATGACTACGCTCCGTTGACTGCTCACTGTTCACTGCTCACTGCTCACTGCTCACTGTTAACTGTTAATTGTTCCCTCTTATAAAAAAGCATTTGAAATTTTTGTTGATTTATTATTAAAATTAAGTATCTTTTTTTTCGGAATTCCATTTCGATCGAAGTAAAATTCATATGAATAGTCTTGCTGCTTTTAACAACCTGTTGGTTGTTGGAAGATATTACTGTTGTATAAGAAATTAAATCTTATGCCTGAGGAATATCGTGAGCAGATTTTAGTGTTGGTAGGCATATTTATTGATTCTTACCATTTAAAGTTAGTAACATTAAAAACTGTGTAATATGAATAGAATACTGCTACTCTCCATAGCATTTTTACTGTGTGTATCTATTAATGGTCAGGTAGAATGGCACCAGGTCTCATCTTTAAAAGCTCAAGGCGAAGCATTCCAGCTTAAAGCCACCAGTCAACAGGAACAAGTAGTGAGTTTTAACCTTTCGGAATATGGCACCAATGTGGTTGAAACACCCAACGGGCGGGAGCTGATATTCAGGCTCCGTAAGGGAGCACATTTGCAGGAGAGAGGAGCACCCGATTTGGACAAGATAACCCAGTCCATTGTGATTCATCATTCAGCAGATACCAAGATTGAGGTGGTCTCCGCTGATTATTACGAACTGGAAGGAGTGACCGTGGCTCCATCAAAAGGGGTATTAACCAGGGCAACCAATCCGCAGGATGTCCCTTACGAATACGGGGAGGTTTATGAATCAGATATCTTTTACCCGGGGCAGCTGGCAGATTTATCTGATGCTTACAATATTCGTGAGTTGCGGGGGCAGGCGATTAGTTTCTATCCCTTCCAATATAATCCGGTCACTAAAACCATGCGGATTTATACCAATATAACGGTCCGGGTTATTACCCTTGAGAGTGAAGGAAAGAATCCGCTGCCTGTGCTCAAGTCGGCTCAGCAAATTGATCCCTTGTTTCACAGTGTCTACGCCAATCACTTCTTAAATTACGGCGCTTTGAAGTACACGCCTTTACAGGAAAATGGGGGTAAGATGCTTATTATTTGTGCCGATGAATATGCCAGTGAGATGCAGGCGTTTGTGAATTACAAAACCTCTATTGGCCTGCAGGTTGAGCTGGTTAATTATTCCACCCTTGGAAGTGCGTCTGCCATTAAAAGCCATGTGGCCAATTACTATAACACCAATGGACTCACTTATTTGTTATTGGTGGGCGACCATGCACAGGTGCCAACCTCTTCGACCTCGGCCGGTGACTCTGATAACAATTACGGGTACATTGTGGGAAATGACCATTACCTGGATGTTTTTGTTGGTCGTTTCTCTGCTGAAAATAACACCCAGGTGAATACCCAGGTGACTCGTACCTTACAATATGAAAGGGACATGGCGGCCAGCAATGCAATTATCAGTAAAGGCGTGGGTATTGCATCCAACGAAGGAACAGGCGGTGGTGGTGATATGGGCGAGAGCGATGAACAGCACATGAATAATATTGAGAACGACCTGCAAAATTATGGTTATGCCATCTCCAGGTGTTACCAGAATGGCGGAAGTACCTCTCAATTGAGTAGCCTGATTAATAGCGGTACCGGGTTGATTAATTATATCGGACATGGTGGTGTATCTAACTGGGTGGCACCCAATTTTAGTTCAACCAATGTGAATGCATTAACCAATAATGGGAAGTATCCATTTGTTATCTCTGTGGCATGCGTGGTGGGTGACTTTAAAACCAATACTTGTTTCGCAGAGTCGTGGTTGCGGGCTACGAATAATGGAACCCCAACGGGTGCTTTGGTGTTTTGTGGATCTACCATTAATCAGTCATGGTCGTCACCTATGCGTGCCCAGGATGAGATGAACGACTTGCTGGTGGCTAACTCGTTTTATTCCTATGGCGGTATGTTTGTCAATGGGATGTTCAAAATGATTGATGCCTATGGGGATGATGGAATAAACATGGCTGATACCTGGACCTGTTTTGGTGACCCGTCGGTGCAGACCCGTACGCCTGGTCATCCCGATAGCCCGGGTGATGTTTCCAGTTGCGGTGTGCCAACAAACCTGCAGACCACTGATGTCACTACGACTACCGCGAATGTAAGCTGGAATGCTGTTTCAGGCGCTCAAACCTATGTGTTGGCCTATAAGTTGTCTACGGCTGCCAATTGGACAGAGAAGACGGTTGCCGGAACGTCTGAATCGTTTTCCGGGTTAACAGCCAATACCACCTACCAGGTTAGGGTGAAAACCAATTGCTCAGAAGGTAGTTCAGGTTTTTCCGGGGTGGTGTCTTTTAAGACCGCTGATGATGGTTCGGGCGTTTATTGCAGCAGTAAGGGCAACGATGCTTCCTATGAATGGATTGCCGGTGTGAAAATGGGGACTTATACCCACACATCGGCCGGTGCAGGGTATACTGATTTTACCGACGAAACAGTTGATTTATCTGCCAATAGTACGGTGAATGTGGAGTTAACCCCAGGATTTAAGAGTCAGAGTTATACCGAATATTGGAAGATCTTTATCGACTTCAATGGTGATAAAGATTTTGAAGATGCCGGTGAGGAAGTCTTTTCGGCCAATGGTAAAACAGCCGTTAGTGGCACCATCACCATACCAGCCAATGTGTCCGGTAATACACGCATGCGAATTGTCATGAAATATAATGGTGCACCAAGCCCATGCGGTAGCTATGACTATGGTGAAACGGAAGATTATACAGTCAGCTTCAGCGAGCCGTCTATCGTCTATTGCGACAGTCAGGGCAATGATTCGTCATACGAATGGATTGCCGGCGTAACCGTTGGTAACTATACCAAGAATTCAGGAGCGGCCGGGTATACCGACAATACCAGTGAACAGATCGCCCTTCAGGCGGGTAATAACTATGGTGTTACCTTAACGCCAGGCTTCAAATCCTCGTCATACGATGAATTCTGGCATATATGGATTGACCTGAATGCCAACGGTAGCTTTGATGATGCCGGTGAATTGCTTTATAGCGGCAATGGTAATGCTGCGGTAAGTGGTTCCATGACCATTCCTTCAACCGCTTCCGGTGAAACCAGGATGCGGGTTAGTATGAGATACAATAACGCACCTGCCTCCTGTGGAAGCTTTGATTATGGAGAAGTGGAGGATTATACCGTGAACATCAACCGTTCCCGTGATTTGGGTGATGAAGTAACTAAGGTTGCAGCCTTGAAAGTCTATCCGAATCCTACTGAAGGAGAGTTATACCTGGATCTGACAGGAATCGAAGGAGATGTTGAGATAAGTATAATTGGTATCTCCGGGACAACTGTTTACCAGGATGTCCTTGTGAAACCGCAGGGTGACTACAGACATCATATGAATGTAAACCATCTGTCAAAAGGCTCTTATGTGGTGCTTGTGAAGCATGCCGGAGGGCTGTTAAGCGCTCACATTGTAGTAAAGTAAACGGATTAACAATCCGAGGTTAAAGGTTAGTCTATAACTTAAATGGTTCTCTCAGAAACATGAGAGAACCATTTTTGCTTTGTTTTTGGGTAATACTAAAAACAATGGTTCTTTAAGTTTTTGTAATTAATTAAAAGATAGTTTGTGCTTATTTCATAGTCAAAGCGTTTAGGAGCGAAAAAATGAGATTGATGTAAATCAGTCTAAGGTCTATTAACTAAAATCTAACGATCTGTTGAAAAAGAAAGCAGGTAATTATTTGATTAACAGGCTTGAGAGGGATGTTTTTTGATGATGTTTTATAGTGGTTGATGTAGTGATTTACCAATAGTTGGCTATTTGCTGATTTCTTTTAACGGTTCATTGTTAATTAAGAATGGGGGATTATTATCTTTTGGTGTGATTGGTGTCACCTCTTCCGTATTGATGTCATATCGATAGGTGTCATAAATATAATCACTGGTTGAGTCAGATTTATAACCACTTACGGCATCAAAATAAATTGCATTGTCTTTTCCTGCAGTGACATTATAAAAGGCAGTTTCCCTGTTTTTCAATCCCCAAAAGTCTCCTTTGGGCATCAAGCGGTACAAGGTTTTTCGGGTAATAGTGTTATAAGTATACATAACACCATATTGAGTAGCAATCAGTAGAGTTGATTCCTCTTTCAACAATCCCATGCAGGTAATATCTCCAATTACCTCATGCCTGGCACAATCAATATACACCTCCAGGCTATTTTCAATGTTATTTAGCGAAAGGGAGTAGATTTTATAATCGTAAAAAGGTCCGGGTCCATTGATGATAAAGGGTTCTAGTAATTTAGGGAATCGTTCTTTTTTAGTTGATTGTGCAAATAGAATTTTGTTTTCTTTTTGGAGATAAACAATGGCTGAAATATGCTGTTTGCTACTTGTTAATTGAATTATCTCACCATTTTCTTTCTGCCAGAATAGTTCACCCAATTCTTTGTTTTTATACACATGGGATACGAAAATGGCGCTATTGTGATCTGGCAACTTGATTGTTTCAGACAAGTCTTTGTTCTTTAAAACATGATTCTTCAAATAGTTCGATGAAGTGATACAAGCGCTTAATAATCCGCTAAGGAACAATGTAAGTACTAAAACTGTCTTCATTTTGATATTTAAAATAGGGTACACGTAAAAACATCCAAAGAAGATGACTTATTGCACAAGACATCTTCCCTGGACTCATTGAAAAACCTGAAAACTTATTATTTGAGAGCTAATAATTTATCAGCAATGGAAACAATAGCTTGCCAATTGAATTCGCTCTTTGCTTTGGCCAGATATATTGCTTTGTCACTGTTGGATAGTTGAACTAAACCTTCGGCTAATTGATAGAGGTTTTTGCCTTTCATATGCTGTTTCTCCACATCTACACCGCCTATTGTTTTTAACATGTGAACCACCGCCTCGCCGGTGTTGTACCAGATGCCCCATGCTGCGAATCCCCTAAAGTCTTTGGCAGTAGGAAATGTTTTCTCCAGATCTTTGAATTCGGGTGCTATGCCAATGTTTTTATTGCCAGGATACAGTTCATTTAAAGCGGCCACTTCAACATATCTTGCTGTTCCTTCACCGCTTTCCTGGTTATTGGCAAAATTCTTCACCAGTTTGGCGGCAGAGGGATCCAACTGCATTTCTTTACTTCGAATGCTCACATACATTTTCAAATACTCCTTCAACCGGGAAGGATCTTTCTCTTTCATGATTGACTTACTCATTTTATAAAACAGCAATTGAAGGGGTAACAATTCTTTTGTGATTGGGTAGTTTTTTTCATCCTGAACAGCTCCTTCTACTAGTTGCCATTTGTTTTGGAAGACATGAAACAGTTCGTGAATCAGCAATGGTCTTACCCCTTCGTTAAGGTTGTTAAATTCCTTTTCTGAATAGGAAAACACTGCATATTTACCGCCTTGTATTTTGAACTCAAAGGAGTAAACGCCATTTTCGCTTTTCAAATCTTTATTGGCTTCTTCAAGTTGTTTGTTATAGGCAACGATATTTAATCCGATCTTTTGGTTTGATGCTATTTTTCCGATTCCCTCCAGGTTTTTATGAGGATTTAAAATATATCCTTTTGTGGGTTTTTCATCTTTGTCTCTAAACACCAGGAAATAGGGTTGTTTTGAAAAATCGTAGCCGTTCCATATTTCGTTTTTATCATAGACGTCACCTGCTTTTTTGATATAGGTAAACATGTTTTTGTCCACTTCCGATATTTTGACGGAGGATACTTCAGGGATTGGTTGTTTCTCTTTTTTACAGGAAGAAAAAAGGATTAAACAACTTATCACTGTTAATACTAGGAGATTCAGGTTTCTTTTGATAATCATATTTTGAAAGTTTAGTGTGTTTTAATTTTCGGTAGTAGCTGTTTAAGGAGATAAGGATTATGAAACGACAACCAGTTTCTTTGTGATAATGTTGGACAATGAATGAATCCTGACCATGTATATACCGGCCGGTATGTCTGAAAGATCAAACTGATATTCTTTTTCTTTAAACCTGACTTGGTTAAGGAAATAGGCTTTGCCAGAGATATCATACATCTCTATCCGGGTTATTAACTCATTGGATGCAATATGCAAGGGGGTAGTCTTATGAACCGGATTGGGATAAAGTTGGATATTATCCTTTTCGATCGGATGGATAACTAATGGATTTTTGTCCCTGATCGAAAATACTTTCCAGCTGTTTAATTCATTTGTGGTTTGTGCAGTAAAAAACACTTCCTTTCCGGTTGAATAAAACATAGATGGTTCAGAGCCATAATCCGGGCCAAGTAATCCAATGTAGGGCTCTGTTCTAATGTTTTTTAATAGACTGATGGTCCATGTTTTTAAATTCAATATATAGGGCTCTTCACCTGTTTTGTAGTTTACTTCGCCGTTAAAAATGTAATAGTCATTAAAAAACACTCCCCAGTTAGATTGTATTTCAGGGAATTTATGAACTGTTCCATTCTTTTCAATAACAACCAAATGGACCGGGGAATTGATATCGTCATCGTCGGGGAATTGGGTACGCGCATGAAGGAACAGGTAATTATCTGAAACATCAAAGCTTTTAATTTCATATTTGTACTTGCTAACGTCTTTGAGATGGAACGGTATTATTTTTCCATCAGCTGTTAATTCGTAAAATTTTCTGCCCCGGTAGGAATAGATCACATCTCTGCCTTCGAAGAAGTCAAAGTAATAATAGTCGGCTCCGGTTGAACCCGGGCATATATCTTTTAATAGGGTGACATTGCCGTCTGCATCAAGTTTGTATAATTCCCGGCCGTAGTGATATGTTTTTTTATTCCAGCCGTCTTTGGCAGAATAAATCAGATAATTCTTCCATGTGAACAGGCATTCAGGCGAGGAACTGATGGCATATTTTTTACCCGTTCCTCTTCCGATCCGGTAACCATTTGCTACTTCTTTCACCAGTTGAATACCCTCTCCGGGCAAATAGGAAAACAGTTCATTTCCCCACTTGTCTGAAAAAGCTGTGAAAAACAGTTTGTTGTTGAAGATTATGAAATCATTAAGGTGTTTAAAGCCTTCCGGGTAAGCGACATCCAATATTTTATTTCTAGTTGTTTTAGAATCATATACATGGATTTTGTTTTCATGCGGGTAATAATACTTTCCCAGGTATTTGGTGCCTTTTGCATAGTCTTCCCGGGCTTGAATTTTAACTGCTTGGGGTAAGCCGGCGTAGGCTATTTCTCTTGGTTGTTGATTGTAACTATAAACGTGCCATTGGAATGATAAGCTCTTGGGAGGTCTTGTTTCGAGATAATGAAGGTTGTTATAAGGAATGACTTTAGCGAGTAATCCCAGATTTTCGCCCCCAACCAGCTCTTCTAAACCGTTAATTGATAAATTTTGACTTATAACATTGGATGCCAATGTTAAGAAGATAATTAATATAGCTCTAAGTGGATTCATGATTGATGAGGATAGATGTTAAAATAAATATTGCCTGGGAATTTTAGGAATGGAAGACGTAATTGTTGATTTTTAATGAAACGACTTGCTCCCTGTTTTCTGTTCCCTGAAAAAAGTATGCGGGAATTGCTCCCCGCCACACCTCTTTATTTATCGTTTCCATGGAATTCGATAAATAGTAGCTCCCTTGAGGCTTACGAGCGATTTGAATTCGGTACGAATGTGTTTGCGCAGCTGTACCAGGTTCTCTTGCTGGTGCATGAACAGTATCTTCTTATTAGCAATGGAGGAGTTTTTCGGTTTGTCGGATAATACGAAATTGGCAAAAGTTTCGGCAAAGTCTTCGCCCGGATTGGTGGCGGCATAATCAGTGACGAATTGGTCGCTGAATTTCTCATAGAAGGCAGAACGATCATCGTCACTTTCTACTTTTATGAATTCATGCCAAATGGGTTCCCAAAACTCCTTGTAGAATTGATAGAAGTAGGAGTCGGACCTGGCACATCCCTCACCGGTGAAGTAGTGGGTGCAATCCGATTCCTTAACGGAGGCATCTACCTGTGAGATGTTGAGACTCAGGATATGACCGAATTCGTGAATAATAGTATAAACGAAGTCTTTGTTGTTCTCTGGTTCGCCATTGGCATAGGCTAAGTTAATGGCCAGCCCAAACTGCCAAAGACTCAGATCTTCCTTTACGTCCGATACATATCCGGCCACCTCTTCGGAGTTCATGATCATGAATTCACCAATGTATTTTCGGTAATCTTGAGGTACAATTTTTTTTGTCAACTCCCATAGTTTCGTGTGTTTGGCTTTTTCCTTTTGAATCTTCAGGTCATCGCCTTTCACTTCGAAATCCTTTATTTTTTCGATCTTACCACCGGCAACCTTGTATAATGTTATATTGGTCCCTTCTTCAGAAGGTTGTTTGTCCTTGTCAACTTCAGTTTTCTCTTCTTTCTTTTCAATTACCGGATCATCATCTTTTTCACAGCCGGAAAAGAATCCGGTTCCCAGAATAATGACAAGAATAAAAATCCAGTTTCTAAATGTTGAGGGATTAATCAGGTAATTTAAATAGTACTTATTAGTCTCTTTCATAACTCGTGTTTTTAGTGACACATGAAATTTCGATCTCTCTCTTATTTACAAGCTTATATGTAAGATTCATCGGATAGCAGATAATCTGCATGAGGTTGTCCAGGTTATGGCTTTTTATGGTGCCGGTATAATACCTGTCGGAAAAGTCCGGGTGAGTGATTTTAACATTGAAGCGTTTTTCGATACAGGTAAACACTTCGTTTAACTGCTGGTGCGAAAACTGTAATGATTTAGTAAGCCATTGGGGATATTGTTTGGGGGAGAATGTGGCGTAGTGCCATTTCCCTTTTGTAAGAAGAGCCGCCTCTCCCGGTTGAATGAGTGCTTTAAAATCACCGTTTTTTTGTTTTACGCTTACCTTCCCGGTGTAACAGTGCAGATTAAAAGTGTTGTCGTAGGATTTGACGATAAAACTTGTGCCTAAAACAGTGACATGGGCTTGTGCTGTTTCTACCTTAAAAGTAGTTCCCTTTACCACCTTAAAAAATGCCTCTCCCTGAAGTGTAACGTGGCGTTCTTTATGCCATTCATACGGGTAGTAGGATAACTTACTCCCTTTCTTCAGATCTGCTGAAGAACCATCCGGAAGAATAATTCGTTGTACTGAATTTGTTGCAATACGACATTGAGGGATATGTTCGTAAGTAATTATGGTGATGAATAATAGAATGGATGCAGCGGCTGCTGTTAACCAAAATGCCCTTGCCTGGGTAGATCTTTTTTTTGCTTTGCTTGAAATTTTATTCCAGATGAATGAAAAAATCTGTTGCTTATTCTTTGTCCAACCAATAGAAAGGAGGGAAGTGTAGTTTAATAGATACAGGTTGGCCTCATCGGGTTGATGTGGGAGTGTAGCCTGTATTTTGGTATATATCCTTTCCTTTTGCGACATGATTTGGACTTTGTTTGTGCATTACTACAAACAACTGCCAAAATACCCTACCACTTTTTTAAGGATTTTTTCTAAGAGGTTATTATAGAATGGAGTAGATTTTTAGAAAAAGAGTGTGGAAAAGAAGATGAGATAATTTACATTCTTTTACCAGTAGTGAGCATTATTAATGAGAATTTGTTGCTATTTGAAAATGTGATTTATTGCAAACTTGTTATACGATCGAAAAAAGAAAATCCGTCGAGTAGAGTTTTTTAGTATAGGCTTAGGATATAAAAACAAAGCCGACGTTGCAGCGCCGGCTTTGTTATTTGTCAATTTTATGGAAGATATTAGTTAATCACTATTTTTTCAGTATAAACACCTTTTGAGGAATTGATCCTTAGAAAATAGACGCCTCTGTCAAAGGTATCCGTTGTAATGGTGTGATTATTTAAGTCAGTTTCTGTTTTGTAATATACCAGTCTTCCGTTGATATCAAATAACCTTACTTCTGTATTTTCACCTAATTGTTTCCCTTGTATAGTAATGACCGAAGTAGCCGGATTTGGGAAAACAACTATATCGGCAGTAGCATTAACTTCATTAGTAGATAATGCAGGATCTTTATATAAAGGAGTTCTCCATACCCCCCTGCCGTAGGTGGCTGCATATAATTGATTGTCGGCATAGTTAATTTCCAGTTCGTTAATCATTACGTTAGGCAATAGGTTGTTATATAATTGCCATGAAGATAGATTGTCATTGATGTAGTATACTCCATAGTTCATGCCTAAATACAGGCCATTATCATTCTTATCCCATGCCAGGGATAAAGCACTGAATTCAGGAAGACCACTATTTTTTGTCTGCCAGGTATTTCCCCCATCAGTTGTGATATAAACTTTATCGTAAGACGTAGTTGCGATGGCTACTATGTTGGGATCATTGGGGTTTATGGCAATGTAATTAATGTATCCGGAGAAGCCGGTTATTTTATCCCAGGTTCCGGAACCTGTGGATGTCTTGTAGAGATCATAGCCATGAGCAGCATACATGATTTTGTTGTTGGAAGGGGCGATTTTTACATGATCAAGGTTTTCGGGAAACTTCTGAGATATAGCTTCCCATGATTCCCCACCATCATCAGATTTATATACCTGGTTGTATCCGGCGTAAATTCGATCCTTTTTAATTGGATCTTGCTCAAAGGGGGTAACCCAATTGCCCGATAGTTCAGAATAATTTTCGTCCCTAGGGGTGATTGCGTAATTAGTATTTGCACCATTTTCCGTTTTTATCAGCATTCCGAATTGGATTGTGCCATACATTATATTGGGGTTGTTTTTATCAACAAACGATTCCATTCCGTCTGCACCTATCCAGTTCTTCCAACTGCCATTAATAAATGCCGACGTTCCATTATCCTGAGCACCTCCTGAAATAACCACCGGATTTGTTTGGGATATACCAATTCTGTAGAATTGATGTATTCCCATGCCAAAAGTTAAATCTCTATAGTAATAGGGATCTACCGAAGTGGAATGATCACAGATGAAAACACCTCCATCTGATACCACATAGAGGTCATTTCCATAAAATACCATGTCATCCACGTCGGCATGGCAGTAACCAATATTAGCATATCTGGCATTGTAAGGTATCCAATCAGAAGTAGCCTTAAAAGTATCTCCACCATTAATTGATCTAAAGGTCAAAATGCCTGCGATATGTACTTCGTTTTTGTTGGTAGGCGAAACAGCTATTGCCATATCTCTTGGTGCCTGACCGTGCTTATCATCAGCCTGGGTAGAATAACCAAAGTAGTTCTTACGGGGATGATATTTCTTGGTGAAGCTGGTGCCGCTATTGTTGGAAACATAAAAACCGCCGAATAACCCGCCATTTGCCTCAACAACATAAACGACAGAAGCATCTGCAGGAGTTACACCAATCAATTTGAAATCTGAATTAAAAGTTCCGTTTATAGTGGTCCAGGTATTGCCGCCATCGGTTGATTTGTGGAATCCACTTCCCGTTGCATAAATAGTGTTGTAATCTCCCGGTTTAAATTCGACATCAATACCGCGATTGTCTTCCGTAACTTTTATCCATTTGTTCCCGCCATTAACAGACTTATAGATGCCTGAATATTCGCATGTGGCAAACATTTTGGAAGGATTCGTCGGGTCAATTAGTATTCTGTTAACCGCTCCACGTCCACCAGCTGAAGCTAATTGGATCCATGATGCTCCTGCATTTGTCGATTTATATATAATTCCCTTGTCGGAACCCCAATAATAGGTATCTGAATTTGTTGGATCTAAGGCAAGTGAGTATACTTTCATGTTGGAAAAGTTATCACACAATGGGACCCATGTTTTACCTTTGTCCGTGGTTTTCCAGACTCCTCCTGTTTCCGAACCAACTATCATGTTATTGTGATTGGCTTTATCAACGGCAATGGAGGTAATACGGCCCACTCCTGGACTATACCCGCTTGAAGCGGTATAATTTATTGGACCTATCGGTTTCCAATTTCCGGTGACCTGAGTGCTTTTGAGACCTGACTTATTGATGTCATTGTTAAGTCGGTTTAGCTCCTTTATGTAGGAATGTTCATCATTTAGCCTGCCTTGGTCGTCTTGCATACGTAGGGCGTTATACTCCCAACGTTTGTATTGCTTATAACCGGTGCCTTTTCCTTTTCCTCTTGTTGTAAAGTAGTTTTCAGCCGATTCTTGGATTTCTTTGAGTGTATAACTTCCACTGTTAATCATCTCTTTGTATTCTTGGGCAAGGCCAAGAGAACACACAAGTGTGGTGAATAATAAAAGAATAATCTTCATAATTGGATTTATTAGGGGATTTATTTAGTAAATAACAAAAGTAGCAATTAATCTTAGGCATAAAAATATTTTTACAGTTATATCTTGTAAGGGGTAAATAATTAAGCAATAGTAAGCTGTAGATTCTTCTATTAAAAATAGGGATAAATATAATCAGACCTGATACCACAGCAACAGTACGTCTGATTCTAACTGATGAAAACTGTTATGATAGTCGATATTTTTATAGTCATGCAAATGGGCTATAGGTAAATCAGTTAGAGGTCTATCATCTAACAAATTTTTATTATACTTAATCATTATGAACAGAAACATCTGGTTTGCAGACTTCCTCGGCTTTTAAGAGAGGGTTGGGGTGGATTAAGATGAATATTTACTTATTTTGACATCGTCTCAATCCAACCTTCTCCTCGGAGAAGGAACAGTTCATTTTGTCTGGTTCAACTAGAAATGGTTTGTATTTATTTTTAATCAGTTACTATCAAGCTAGTTAATAATGTATCAAGCCTTCAATATGGATAATGACCATTGGGGAAATGAAATTTAACGATCTATTGAAAATGTGCTTTTCTTTAAAACTTTATATTAATGAAGAGCACCGGGGTGAAGCTAAGGGAAGTAATGTTGGCGGTTGTGATGTTATTCTCCTCCATGGGGGTGTTATAGAATTTTTTTCTAACGATATTTTTCTGGTTGTAAACATTGATGAGGGTGAGGCCTAACTGTCCTTTCCAATGGCAGGATCCAAAGTTATAGATGCCGGCCAGGTCCATCTGATGAATGGCCTTCATGCGTTTTTGATTTGGCGTAAGGAGATAATCTTTTTGTGTGAAATCGATGTAAGGATGGCCCGAGAGAAAGGACCAGATATAGGAGAAATGCCACTTTTTATAGCAGTAGATGCCACTCACTTTAAGTTGATGAGGTTGGTCGTAATTGGATGGAAAGTCGTGTCCATTATTGATTCCGACATATCGGTTGTGTACCTGGCTATAGGAATAACTGATAATGGAGGTGTACTGGTAAAAACTTTTTTTAATTAGTACATCCAAACCTTTTGCTACTTGACTACCGGTGAAATAGGTAATAGTGGCCCCATTAGATCCTTCTTTTTCGGTGGCATAAAAATAGGATGTTGATAACCCTTCACTTTTTCTGTAATAGAGTTCCATGTTGATCAGTAAACTCTTTCTATGATAATCAATACCACCCTGGTATTGTCTTGATTCGGCAGGATGAATACCATCGTGGCCGAATACCCAATAATCAGTTGCGTTTCCCAATTCGTTATACTGAGTGGTGGTGCTGAGGAATTGAAAATACCGGCCAGCTTCAGCATGTAGTTTAATACCTGGCTTGAGTTTATAACTGCCTGCCAGACGGGGTTCCAAGTACAGTTTTTGAAGTGGTGAGTAATAGGTAGATCGTATGCCTGCGGTCAGTTTTATATTTTGCAATGGTTGAATGTTGCAGGCCCCAAACAAGGCACAGGTATTACCTTTTTCATTGATGGATTCACCGATAAGCGAAGATGGATCATATTTATCTTTCTCATTATAGGCGTAGTTTATTCGATAGTTGTTGAAGTTAAGTCCGAAATCAAACGAGCTTTTCTCTGAAATGAAATAGTTGCTTTCCTGATTTATATAGAGACCTTCGACACGATTGGTGATGTTAATTTGGATATTGGAAATGAGATCTGTCAGTTCATTTATGTTTTCCCAGTAGTTTGAAAAGTTACTTTCATTAGTATACCTGGAAAGACCCACGTTTAAACGTGAATCGAAGCGGGAGGAATAGTGCTTTGTCCATTCATAGCTGAGGCCATTGTTGTGCCATTGATCCTGGTTGTTAATGCGGTATAGATAGTCCTGGTTATCTTCCCGGATATTGTATTTGAGGTGGTCGTTACTATGGTAAAAGTTTAAAGACATGGTTTCATTTACCGAAGGATGGTAGGTTAGCTTGGAGTGGTAATCGCAAAAATTGAAATGGGGGATGATGTCGTAGTAATCGTCAGGACTAGTTCCCAAGGATTCGTTAATGAATCCTTTGCCGTTTCTATCGAAAAGGTTCTTGTATAGATAGGTTTCGGCAACATCGGTATAGGACCTTCTGGCCGAAATTATCCAGGTGAATTTGGGGGAGATGGGAGCCCCTATCAGGGCATTTAGGCTTAGTAGGTTGGCTGTGATGTCAACGGTCGTTTTATGGCGGTTGCCTGTTTTTCCAGTGATATCGATTATGCCGGCAATGCTACCGCCGTAGTTGGCACCAAAACCACCCCTTGATATTTTTACGTTTTTAATGTATTTGGGATTAATGGCACTGAAATTTCCAAAGAAATGATCGAGGTTGAAAACCGGAAATCCATCCAGTAGGATTAGGTTGGAGTAGGGGGAGCTTCCCCTGATAGAAAGACTGCGGGAAGACTCCTTTATGTTGTTGATGCCTGGTAAGATACTGATAGCTCCTAAAATATCTTGTTCCCCAATATTTGGGAGATAAGTGGCTTGATGGGGATTGAAAACCAGTTGATCCCCTGAACTTCCTTTTTCAACAATCGCTATTTTGCTGGCGAGGATGGCAACCGGTTGAATAATCTCTGAAGTACGAGAAAGAGCAAACGTAATAATGTCGGATGATGGCGGCAAGTAAAAAGAGGTATCCATGGGTGTATATCCCAGGTAAGACAGCCTTATTCGAACGGAATCCTTGGTGTTGATTTTATTGGTGAATATTCCCAGGTGATTAGAAGTGTTCCAGGTATCATCGTTTATTTGTATGTTGGTATAAGGCAATGTTTCTCCGGTTTCTTTATCCATGATTACACCTTTAATGGTTTTAATTTTATTCTCTTCCTGTGTATCGCATGGCAGAATGGTATATGTTCCGGCTATTAAGCGGTAACAGAGATTATTACCTTCAAGGATAGTATTAAGAAATAAAGGAACGGAAACCTTCTTTACATTTATATTCACGGTGGATTGGCTTAGCAGCGCAGCGTCATAGGCAAATTTCAGGTGGTATTCATTCGCTATGTGCGTTAATACATTTGCTAGGCTTTCTGATTGAGCATTATAAGTGATGAAGCAGTTTTGGTTTTGGGCTCGTATGTTCAGAGCTAAAAGCGCAAAAAGCAGGAGGATGACTACCTTTAATTTCATTGGAGGATGAGCAAGCGAGCTATTATTATATTGATAGTAACAGGGGTAGAGGTTTTTTACTGGATGGTGACTCGTTTTTCTGCCTCAACAATGTTGTATTTCAACCCCATGGGAACACATACAAGGTCTAAGGTGACTGCCAGATCTTTGTTGGTAAAGCTTCCGGTATAGGAGCGGTTGGAGATATCTGTTTTGATTTCCACGGTATATCCAAACTGGCGTTCAATTTCTTCAATTACCAGTATCAGGGGTGTGGCCTTAAAGTGAAAAACACCAGTTAACCAGCTTTTAGCACGTTGCGGTTTAATAGTGTATTTCTCTGAAAACCGGTTATCTTCCTTCAATCGAATGCCAGTATTGGGCAATAAGTTAACCGATTGATCCTGATGTGCGTTTGTGACATTTACCTTGCCTGAATAACAATCAACCATAAAAAAGCTGTTTCGCGAATAAACATTGAATTTTGTACCTAGTACTTTTACCGTTCCATTTGCTGATCTGACGGTAAAGGAAGAACCCGGTATTACTTCAAAAAAGGCTTCGCCATCCAGAATTACCTCTCTTTTAGAAGGCCATTTGCCGGTGGTAACTTTCAAGGTTGTACCGGCATTTAAATAGGCCAGACTGTTATCCGGTAATGTAATCATTTGCGTATCGCCGGCAAGGGTCTTGTAGGTTGTTGTACGATTAACAAAAGTGAAAACTAACAGGATAGCAGCAATCGCAGCAGCTGCAGAGCCAATAAATAGCTTTTGGTAATTGTTCGTTACGGCAGTTGGCATTTTATTCATTTTTTTTTCCAGTTCCTGCCAGGCCTGAGGTTTTGTTTTTTTCCCTTCAACCTTAAATCCGGAAGCTCTTTTCAAGATGTTATCTTTGTCCATAATCGTTGCAGATAGGTTTTGGGTTTATATTTTGACGCTAAGTTTTTCCCGTAAGAGTGATAATGCTTTATGCATTTGCTTTTCAACCGCTTTTACACTGACCGAGAGGTTGTTCGCAATTTGGTTATAGGTTTGTTTGTCAATCCGGTTCATTAAAAAGATTGTACGACATTTTTCGGGCAAATCCGCAATCGTATTTTGTAATTCTAAATCAAACTCTTTCATTTCCAGGATGAATTCCGGCGTGTCGGATGATACCCTCTTATTGTTATCAGCGGTAAATTTAAAGTGTAATTTTTCTCTGTTATACTGATTTATAAAGAGGTTGTTAGCAATCTTATATAGATAAGAGAGTACCTGTTTGTCCTCAATTTTCTTTCGATTCTCCCATAATTTAAGATATACATCCTGGGTTAAGTCTTCTGCTTTTTCAATATCGCTGGTGCGGTAGTATAAGAAGTTTCTGATCTTCTCATAATGAAGGTCAAAAACTTTCTCAAACCATCTTTTATCCCTTTTAAGAAATCTCACTGATAATGTCATTACCTCGTTCTGGTTCCCGTTTGCAAGTATAATGAATTAATTGATTCGGCTTTCTTTTAATTAAATGTTAGGGATTTTTTTGGAACGATACCTGATAGAATCATTTTTGAATGAGAAAACAGGTTTCCCTGTTTCCTTATTTCTCTCTTCCCTGCCCTGTCCATAAAAAGGTTGAACAATGTGCAATTTTATTCCTGATTGTTCAGCATTATCAATGCTCCTCTCTGTTACTTGTTAACCATTTGTCTACCTGTTTGTGCCATCACTATGGCTTCCTGGTTAGTTGCATTAATGTTAAAGGTACTTCTATCAATGGATTACGACTGGTGTTTTATGCCGGTTCTGTCGCCAGGCTGATAATAGGAAAGGAGATGACCCCCCAACCATGTTCAATTACAATGATTTATGTGTGTAATGGCTTGTTGTGAAGCGGGTTGATAATTCCTTACTGATCGCTTTTCTTTACTGCTTTATCAAAAGAAAATAACAGAGAAATTGAGAAGCAGGCAGATTCATGTTAAGGACTTTGCATTCAATGGTTCTGGCAGTTCGGATGAAAATCAATCAAACCGAAAATTAACATGAAAAAGGAGATGGATTCACCAGTGAATGAAAACGAGTTCCTTTGGAGTCCTGAAAACCAGTCTCATTTTTCGCTAAAACCTAAATAAATGAATCATTTTAAACCCATTGTTTTGCTGTTGCTGGCTGGTATGATGTTGTCCGTTACGCCAACCGGTGAAAACGGAAAGCGCACCAGAAAAAAAATATACCGGAAGGGATGGATCGATTTCAATAAAAACGGTCGGAAGGATATTTTCGAAGATCCAACGCAGCCGGTGGACGCAAGGGTGGATGATCTGCTTGCGCAGATGACTATGGAAGAGAAAACGTGCCAAATGGTTACGCTATATGGCTACGGACGGGTAGCAAAGGATGAACTACCCACACCCCAATGGAAGAATGAACTTTGGAAGGACGGGTTGGGTAATATTGATGAGGCCTCCAATGGTGTGTACAAGGAGGCAAAATACAAGTATCCCTACGATAAGCATGTGTGGGCCCTGAATGAGATTCAGCGCTTTTTTGTGGAAGAGACCCGTTTGGGTATACCGGTGGAATTCACCAATGAGGGGATTCGGGGATTGAATCATTACAAATCTACCTCCTTCCCGGCTCAGATTGGTATGGGATGTACCTGGGACAGGGATTTGCTTTACAAGACCGGTCAATGTATCGGGCAAGAGGGTTATGCCCTGGGGTACCACAATATCTATTCACCCGTGTTGGATGTGGCGCGCGACCAACGTTGGGGCCGTATGGTCGAGAGCTTTGGTGAAGATCCTTTCCTTTTGGGAGAGTATGGTGTTAACCTGGTACGAGGCCTGCAGGAGCAAGGGGTGACCTCCACGCTGAAACATTTTGCTGTCTATTCTGCCCCCAAAGGCGGTCGGGACGGGCATGTACGGCTCGATCCCCACATCGCACCGCGTGAGATGCACCACATCTATCTTTATCCTTTCAAACGCGCTATCATGGATGGGGGAGCACTCGGCGTTATGAGTTCTTATAACGATTATGACGGGGTGCCGGTAACCGGGAGTTATTACTTCCTGACCCATCTGTTGCGCAAGAAATATGGTTTTAAGGGCTATGTGGTTTCCGACAGTGATGCTGTCATCTGGATATATTCTAAGCACCGTGTGGCCGAATCCTATAAAGAGGCGATCCGGCAATCTGTGGAGGCGGGGTTGAATGTACGTACCACCTTTAACCATCCGGAGAATTTTGTGAAGCCTTTGCGTGAACTGGTTGTTGCAGGGGAACTGTCAGAAGAGATCATCAATGAACGGGTACGGAATATCCTCTATGTGAAATTCAGGGAGGGGCTGTTCGATAAACCTTTTCGCGACGAAAAAGCAGTGAATGATATTGTGCGGAATGAAGCCCACCTGACACTGGCCAAAAGAGCCTCGCGGGAATCCATTGTATTGCTGAAGAATGATAATAATACCTTGCCCCTGGATCCTTCAACGATGAGCAAGGTGCTGGTATGCGGTCCCAATGCCAAAGCAGAAACAAGTTCCGTCAGCCGTTACGGGGCTTTGGGAGTGGATGTCATTTCACCTTTTGAAGGTGTAAAGGGGCATCTGAATGGGAAAGTAACAGTTGACTATGCCTTGGGGTGTGAATTGCACGATGTCAACTGGCCTTATTCGGAGATTATACCACAAGAAATATCCAAAGAAGAGCAGGTATTGATTGATGAAGCGGTGGCGAAAGCCAAACAATCGGATGTAGTCATTGCGGTGATGGGGGAAGATGAAACCATGGTGGGTGAGAATTTGTCGCGTACCAGCTTGCAGCTGCCTGGCAGGCAGAAAGATTTGCTTAAAGCTTTAAAAGCAACAGGTAAGCCGGTGGTGGTTGTGTTGGTACATGGGAGGCCATTGTCCATTAATTATTCACAGGCCAATATAGATGCTGTTTTGACAGCCTGGTTTCCCGGTGAATTCGGGGGAGAAGCCATTGCCGATGTATTGTTTGGGCAATATAATCCTGCCGGTCGTCTTTCCACTACCTGGCCCATGGCAGTGGGACAAATTCCGTTGAATTTTCCTTATAAGCCATGGTCACAAGCGGGACAAGCGAAAACAGGTCCCAATGGAACAGGGGAAAGTCGCATGGTGGAACCGCTTTTCCCTTTTGGGTATGGATTGTCATATAGCGCTTTTGAATACAGTAACCTGACAGTAAAAAATGAAATGACCTGCACAACCGGAACATTACAGGTAAGTTTTGATATCACAAATGTTGGAGAAGTGGCAGGAGAGGAGGTACCACAACTTTACATACAAGATGTTTATACCTCGGTTACTAATTACGATTGGCAGTTAAGAGGCTTTGACCGGTTGATGTTAAATCCCGGTGAAACGAAAACCGTCTCTTTCGAACTAACTCCTTCTCAGCTGACTCTCTTTAACCGTGACATGGAAGAGGCGGTTGAGCCCGGTCTTTTCAAGATCAACATAGGGGCTTCATCCAAGGACATCCGGCTGAAGGGAGAATTTGAAATAAGTGAATAACCGTTGATGAATTGGCAAAATGGATTATAAATAGGAAGGGATTAATTCCTTCCACGTTTCTCATTTAATATGCTTTTTAAAACAAAATAACTAAAGACCTAATCTGGAAAAACCAGAAAAGTACACAGATATGAGTATCAAGTATCAAGATTTTTACATGACCGGCATTGTAATACCCTGCCAAAAAATACACAAACATTACTAAAAGATCCTAACGATCTAATGGCCTAAAGACTTAATAATCTAATGTCAAATATTTTAATAGTAAAACATATGAACAAACAAGTTATTTTATTTCTGTCGGTTGCATGGTTGTTCATGCTTTCCGGCTGCCAGGAAGGGAAAAAAGGAGTTGGTGCTGATGACCCGCTTCAATATGTTGACCCTTTTATTGGAACCGGTTTTCACGGGCATACCTTTCCGGGAGCAACAGTTCCTTATGGGATGGTACAGCTTAGTCCCGATACCCATTTAGAAGGTTGGGATGCTTGTAGCGGCTACCATTATGAGGATTCGGTCATCTATGGATTCAGTCATACCCACCTGAGTGGAACGGGTATTGGTGACTTGGGGGATGTACTTTTCCTGCCTTACTCACGAACTAAAGAAAAGAAGCCTGTGGCGACTTTCAAGAAAGAAGAGGAGGCTGCCTCTCCGGGTTACTATAAAGTGAAACTGGATAATTTTGGTGTTACTGCAGAGCTGACTGCCACCAAACGTGTGGGTTTGCACCGTTATGGATTCGAAGATAAAGAAGACCGTAACCTGATGTTGGATCTGTCGCATATCTTGCAAGCCAACTGGGGGCATCGCATGGTGGAAAACCGGTTTAAGATGGTAGATGCTCAAACCATTGAAGGGGTACAACGCACCTCGGGCTGGGCACAGGATCATTTGGTAGCTTACCGGGCCGAATTCTCGGAACCGTTTAAAGACTGGAAAGTGATCATGAATGGCAAGGAGTCGAAGCAGAAAGAGTTTACCGCTGAAGAGGCCATCGTACATTTTCAGTTTGATGCCTCGGATAAGCCTTTGATAATAAAAGTGGCTATTTCGCCGGTGGATACCAGGGGAGCGGCTCTTAACATGAAGGAGGAACTGCCCGGATGGGATTTCAACCGTACCATGAAGCTGGCTAAAGCGGAGTGGCGCGATGCCTTGAAAGGGATTAAAATCAAGACAAAGGATAAGGTTGTAAAAACTAATTTTTATACAGGATTGTACCATTGCATGATGGCTCCTGTTACCTGGCAGGACGTGGATGGTCGTTACCGCGGCATGAACAAAGAAATTATGCAGGCACCAGAGGGATTCACCAATTACACGGTGTTTTCTTTGTGGGATACTTTCCGTGCATTGCATCCGCTGATGACGATCTTGAATCCCGATAAAGCCACAGAGTGGTCTGAAGCTTTGGTACAGAAATACAGTGAAGGCGGGGTGTTGCCCAAATGGCCGCTGGCTTCTAACTACACCGGTACCATGGTGGGTTATCCTGCGGTATCAGTGATGGCCGATGTCGTGGCAAAAGGATTATATACCGGTGACCTGGACGATTGGTTGGAAGCAGCAGTGACTTCAGCTACCTATCAGCCCGGGATTGTAGAGAAATTCAAAGGCACGCGTGAAGCAGCTGTCATGCCAAAGCATATCTTCTATAAAGAGACGTTGGGATGGGTACCCTGCGATAAATTGCCCGAATCGGTCTCTTATGGATTGGAGATGGCTTATTATGACTGGTGTGTGGCGAAGATTGCTGAAGCTGCCGGTGACAAAAAGACTGCTGCTGCGTTCATGAAGAAGAGCGAGTATTACAAAACCTATTTTGATAAAGAAAGTGGTTTGATGCGAGGTAAGAATGAAGATGGTTCCTGGCGTACGCCTTTCCGCCCGCGTTATTCCAGTCACGAAGAGAGTGATTATGTGGAAGGAAATGCCTGGCAATGGAGTTTCTTTGTGCCCCATGCACCCGAAGGAATGATTGGTCTTTACGATAATCCAGAGCAGTTTGAAGCGATGTTGGACACCCTTTTTACCACTGATTCAAGTATCGAAGGGGAGAAGGCATCGGGTGATATCACCGGCCTGGTGGGTCAGTATGCACATGGAAATGAACCCAGCCACCACATGGCATACCTGTATAACTATACCGCATCTCCATATAAAGCACAAGAGCGGCTGGATCAAATCATGCGTGAGTTTTATCTGCCCGAACCGGGCGGCATTATCGGGAATGAAGATTGTGGCCAGATGTCGGCCTGGTATGTGATGAGTGCCATGGGGTTCTACCAGGTGTGTCCGGGCGATCCTACCTATACCACCGGACGTCCGTTGGTGGACAAGGCGGTGATTACTGTTCCCGGGGGTAAGTTTGAAATTGTAGCCCATAACAACTCTCCGGAAAACAAATATGTGAAAGAGTTGCGATTGAATGGTAAAAAGCTGGACAAGCCGTTCTTCACCCATGACGACATCATGAAGGGGGGAAAACTGGAATTTTTTATGTCGGATGCTAGATAGAAAAACAAAGAAGATAGAATAGTAAAGGCGCTGAGATGCAGAGGATAGGATAGAAGGAGGGTTGGTGCGACTTGCCGTCAGCAGCTACGTATGCTGACGGGTTTTGACTGGCTGACCTGTCAGCGTCCGACGCAGGAGGTCCTGAAAGCGTCTGATTAGAGGGGCGTTGAACATCGAGTATTTAGCGAGAAAAAAAATTAGAATATGAAACGAAGAACATTCATAAAAAGAACCGGGTTGGCAGTAGGTGCTGCCGCTGTTATGCCCTCCTTTGCCTTTGCCACTAAAACTGGTTTTGAATCGAAACGGCCGGTGAAAGAGAAACGTTGCTTTACCAGCAAGGAGGTAGAGAAGCTTATTAAAAAGGTTAAAGGCGATATGGCTGACCAGGAGCTGGCCTGGATGTTTGAAAACTGTTTCCCCAACACCTTGGATACCACCGTTGATTTCGAATACATCGATGGCAAACCCGATACGTTTGTGATTACCGGTGACATTGATGCCATGTGGTTGCGCGATTCCACCGCCCAGGTCTGGCCTTACATGCCGCTCATCAAGAAAGATAAAGAGCTGCGGGAAATGATCAAAGGGCTGATTAATCGCCAGACAAAGTGTATCTTATTGGATCCTTATGCCAATGCCTTCTTTAAGGACATGACCAAGATATCCAAATGGCAAAGCGACCGTACCCAAATGTTGCCTGGTGTTCATGAACGCAAATGGGAGATTGATTCTCTTTGCTATGCTGTGCGGCTGGCGCATGAATATTACAAGATCACCGGCGATATCTCCATCTTTGATGAAGACTGGAAAAAGGCCGCCCGATATATTGAAGCGACTTTCCGTACCGAGCAACGTAAAGATGGCACTACCCCTTACACCTTCAACCGGGTGACCGGTCAGATGTTTGACAGTCCGGTACATTGGGGAAAGGGACGGCCAATAAAACCGGTCGGACTCATCTGTTCCATGTTCCGGCCATCGGACGATGCCACCATGTATCCGTTCCTGATACCATCCAATATTTTTGCTGTTTTAGCCTTGCGCCAGTTGGGGGATATTCATGTGAAGGAATTATCGGATATGACCTTTGCCCGTAAATGTTATGCGTTTGCCGATGAGGTGGAGATGGCGGTTAAGACTTATGCGGTTGCGGAACATATGGACTATGGTAAGATCTATGCGTATGAAGTAGACGGTTTCGGCAATAAGGTGTTTATGGATGATGCCAATGTGCCATCCTTGATGTCTCTGGCTTATCTGGGAGCTCATCAACCAACGGATGAGATCTATGCCAATACCCGTAAGTTTTTGTTGAGTGATGCCAACCCTTATTTTCTAAGGGGTAAAGCTGCCGAGGGACAAGGCAGTCCGCATACAGGACAAGATAACATCTGGCCAATGGGCATTGTGCTGCGGGCTATGACCAGTACTGAAGATGCTGAGATAGTGCATTGTTTGAAGATGTTGAAAGCCACCCATGCCGGGACCGGCTTTATGCATGAAAGCTTTCATCAAAATGATGCCAATAAATACACACGTGATTGGTTTGCCTGGGCCAACACCCTCTTTGGGGAACTGATTGTGAAGATCCATACCGAACGGCCTCATCTGCTGAAAAAAGCGCTTTAGAATTTGATTCAATAATAAAAAGTAAAAGGGTGTCTCATCGGATGGGACACCCTTTTATTTTGGATGAAGAAAGTACAAGGCTAGTATATTATCATGCCTATTCTTGATACACTCTAATGTATAGAGGTGATACCCTGGCTGGCGGGAATTTACAATTCGTGCCCCATCATTTAACAGCAAAAGCAACCAATTGATTTTTTCTCCCAACCATCCCTTCGGATGATCCTGATTAAGTGCTGTTGGCACAATAGTATGGTATCCTACCAATAGAAGGACGTTAACCTTAGCAGCAGGATAAATATCCCGGGATCCAACCTTATTATCTTATTTTTCAATGAAGGTGCTAATTGTTATAACATTCAGGCCATTATTGCCCGCAGTATAGAGCTTTTTAAAGAACGACGGGATTTTAATTTTGAAGAAAAAACCATCAAAGCAGCTCTCTTGTTAGCCGGGATCAGGTATTAATGCAATCATGCTCAATTATACCTTTTCTTTTTTTTAATAGGGGAGTATATTTCGGAAACCCGTCAGAAAATAATTCGTGATGAGTTTTGTGCAGGTTGTCAATGGAATAAGTTAGTCATGTGGGGCAGAGGTTTCCAAATAATACTTTCATTTTGGCTTTTAGGACAATCACTTGTGCTAGGTCAAATTTCCTTTGAGGATCATCAAAAGGCCTTGGAGTTGAATAATCAAGCTTCGGTATTGATTGAAGCTGAAAACTATCTAGTGGCTGAAAATCTATTGATAAAAGCCATAGTATTAGATTCCACCATTCGTACCAGTTATGTGAATTTGAATTATGCCTTGTCGAGGCAAAAAAAATATCCGTTGGCAACGGATTATTTAAAGAAAGCAACCGCCATTTTTTCCAGTGACGATGAGTTGTGGTATTACCTGGGCAATGCTTATACCCGGCAGGAGATGATTTCCAAAGCGCTGGAAGCCTACGAAAAAGCCATCCACTTTAGCAAAATCAACGGTGAGGATTTCGAATTGGTCTATGCCTATTATCTCAATAAGGCGAATTGCCTGATGAAATTAAAAAAGTATTCCGAGGCCATTGAAGTCTATGGGATTGCGCTTCATTTTAATCCCAATGGAGCCAATATCTATTTTAACCGGGGGATGGCTTACCTCATGCTCAAAGATAAGAAACAGGCAAAGGCCGATTGGACCAAAGCCAGGGAATTAGGCATAGAATTGGCCGGGGAATACATTGAAAAGTATTGTGAATAAGAGAGAGGGGGAGGAGCAAATAGACGGAAAAAGAAGGGGTAGTCAGGATAAATCTGAGCCCCTCCTAATTTTATAGCTTAGTATATAACCTATCGTTTTCGGTTAGTAGAAAAGTACGGTAGTTAACTTTAATGAAACTGATTGTGCCTTTACGAATGTCTTCGGTTGACCAATTGCCTGTTTTGTCCTCTTGATCTGTAACGGTCATTACATAGGTGCCATCTTCTTTTACGGTCAATTCTTTCTTTATGCAATATTCAGATCCTATTTCTTTTGAATAGTTAAAGCTTGTGTATTTACCAGGAAGTAGTGTGACATCTCCTTCAACCTTTTCAAGAAGCCTTTGGGCATAGAATGTGCCATTTTCATTAGTAAATGTTAAGGCAATATTCATTGAATCGGTGCTGGTAGTAACCATTTCCGGATTGAGGATGCTTTTCTCCTCTGTGGAGCAAACAAAGGTGCCAACTGTGGTTTTGGTTAAAGTACCGTACCATCTGAAATCAAGCATCGCCATTTTATAAGAATTATTGTCTCCTAATTGCAGTGCCATCTTAAAATCATCATTATTGATATAGGTCCCTTTTTCAGGATAAGTTCCTTCAAAGGTTTTTACCAATAACCGTGGGATTCCTTTAATGGTTTGCTTTTCTGATTGGTTACCGGCAAGGTCCATGGTTGTCACCTGAAAGGTGTACTCTCTTCCATTCTCTAATTTTTCAACAATCAGCTGATTTGTTCCTTTATCTACTGTTGTTTCCGCATGGTTTAGTGTGATTTTAACTTTATCAAAATCATCTTCTTCTGGTTGTGTCCAGGTTATTTTCAGGAACATGTCTCCTGATTCAACAGATAGATCAGTGACATTGGATGGTGGGGTAGTATCTGCATCATCATCCTCACTACAGCCGGTAAATACCAGTGCTGAAGTGAATAATGCCCATAAGGCAAGTTTAAGTGTTTTCATTGAAATTAGTATTTAAAAAATAAATATAAGCCTGTTGTAAGGTTTGTATCGCAGTGTAAAATTAATGAATACAGGCTTTGCAGAGTCTGATTGTGTGGTGTGTTGGTTGAAAATAATACGAAGGGCAAATAGACCAGTAGAATATAATAGGATGATTTATGTCATGTGAATAATAGCAATAGTTTTATTTGGATTTTTGCATAAAAAACCACCGCTTATGAGCGGTGGTTGATGGTTTCTAAAATTAATAATCCTTTATGATTGTAATTACTTGATTGGTCATGCTAAGGTCAGCAATAGCTACTATAGCCGGAAGTCATTTTCAGGATTGTTGTTGAATGAAATATTAATAATCCCAGCTAAATCCCACATTGATTCCCAGCCAGTTTTGCTGATCAATTTTCGAGGTTTTGAAAGCAATGTTGTAATCAATGGCAACGGAGACGCTCACCGCGTAATTAAGGGGAATAAGTACGCCTGCCTTGGGTGCTAACCCGAAATGCCATGATTTCTCCCTGTCGGAGTAGAGTCCCATGTCGGTTTTCTGTTCGATGTAATAAGTTCCCACTCCCAGGCCGGCAAAGGGACGTATGGGTTGGTCTTCATCGGTGAAATAGTATTTACCCGTGGCCAGCATGGGAACCATGTTCAGGTAGCGGTATTGTTTACCGGTGATGGCCCCGTTAACTGTTTCGTTTATATTAGATAACGGGTAGGTGTCTTTGGATAGGGATTCGTAAAAGGTGTTCCAACCCACCAGAATGCCCACACCCACATTGTCTTTCACCAAATGTTCAAACTCCAGGGCGGCTCCCCGGAAACTGGTTTTACTGATATAGTCTTTGGTGTCGGACATGGGGATGCCCATGGTGTAATAGGCATTGGTTTTGTTTTGAGCGTTAACACCCAATCCCAATGCGAATAATACAAGTATAAAAATGGCTTTATAAGTTTTCATTTTCTTCATTTTTGAGATGAGGTTAAGTTTTATTTGTCAAAAGGAGCCTGATTGAAAAGGTCGTCAAGGCCCTGTTTTACGCGGGCGTCAATGTAACTACTTGAGCCCTGGAGCAGGCCGTTTAAAGCTCCGTGATAAATAGATGGTACGGTTTCCTTTTCCTCGTCGCGTTCATCCCAATTGCCCAGTTCCGTTACAATGGTACCGGTTTTATAGCTGTAGTAGTAAGGATAACCCCAGCCGGGACCCCAGCCCCAACCCGGATAGCCAGGTCCCCAATACCACCAGTCCCAGTATCCCGGAGGATAAGGATTCCAAATGTATCCACCCTGGGTAGAGGTGATCGATATAACTGCCACAATTAAATTAGGTTCCTGGCCTTCTGCTTCCACAAACTCATTAAAACCATTTGCCAGCATATGGTCTCTGATTTGGTCCAGTAGTTGGCCGTCCTTGGAGTGGTCGGCATCTTCATTCTCTTTTCCATCTTTCAGGTAGACCACCGAGTCTGGCATCTCAAAGGTGGTGCCGGTCAGATCGTCATCAAAATAGTCGGGGTCATAATGGGAGATGGCAATGTCCAGCTCATCCACAAATTCGGGTCCTCCCGGATAACATCCGGCGAGAATCAACAGTGCAACCAGCGTTGCATAAGTTAGGTTTCTCATTGTTTAGTGTTTTATTGATTTGAAATGAAACAATATTGAATAGTTAAAAGTTTTGTTCTGTTTGTACAGTTGTCAAATATAAAACAAGACAGGGTGTAATTCAAGTCCAAGATTAAGAGAATATTATTGATCATGTTTTTTAGTTATCGCATCACTACCTATACTTTACTCAATTAATACGGGTTGATACATCGGGAGGGTAGATGTCAGGTTGCCATGACCACATCTCAGGATACCTAAACCGCATCTTTGACTGCCATAATTGCATCTTTGACTGCCATGTTTTCATCTCAGGGTCTCATGATCGCTTCTCAGGGTGTCATGATCGAATGTCAGGGTGCCTGGATCCCTTCTCAGGATGCCTAGACTGCTTCTTTGACTGTTATTTTTACATCTTTGACTGCCATGTTTTCATCTCAGGGTCTCATGATCGCTTCTCAGATTGTCATGATTGAAAGTCAGGGTGCCTAGATCCCTTCTCAGGATGCCTAAACCGTATCTTCGATTGCCATGTTTTCATCTCAGACTCTCATGATCGCATCTTAAGCTTGAAGGGAAAGGGGAAAGGGGAAAGTAAAATGGACAAAGTAAAAAGTATAAAGTGCAAAGGGAAAAGGATAAAGGGAGAAGTACGAAGTGTCAAGATGAATTACTGCTTGGTTGGAATATTTGGCCAAAGGGAACATGGATATTGCATCTGTGTTTTTTCAGCAGCAGCCTGAAGAAAGCTTTTAAGTGGAAGGTTGTTTTTAGTTGTTTGTTGGAATAAGACAATAGGTTGTGGGATTTTAGACAGATGGTAACTACTAACTGTTGATTGTTGACTGATGACTGTTAATTGTTAACTGTAGATTGTTTCCGGCCAGCGATTGCAGTGGATACCCCACAGCGAGGCGTTGGCATGGGCGGGAAGGGATAGCGAGGAGTAGAAACGGAAAGCGCGGTGGCGAGCCCGAAGCGAGGCAGGACGCCAAGAAATAACAATCCTAACCTAGATAAGTCGGAAAAGTATCAAGTACAAAGTGTCAAGTATTTCTTACTGTTTCAATATATCTCTAAGTGTTTCCATCTATTTCCCCCTCTAACCTCTCTATCTATTTCTAGGCGGCCAGTGTCCTCTCAGCCTACCTCGCCTATTTATACTTGCGTCTGTTCTTTTTTCTTGTTTTTTGATCCGGATAGTAATTGTAGTAACAGGGTAATGCCTGGATGCCGTTGGACGCTGTTTTCTTCTTCATGTTTTTCTCATTGCATCCGGGGACGAAACTTAAGCCGAAGCGGAAATTAACATTACGGGTATCCAGCGGATCAAAGAATGCTGCAAAATTATCGCACAGGGCATGGAGCTGGAAGATGCCCAGTTGTACTCCAATGCCCGCTCCCGGGTTAAAGATGGTGCCGTTTTCAATGGTGTTGGAGAGGCTGACATTTAATCGTTTGAAGCCGTAGGTGTTCGCTGAGATGGTGACCGAGGGGTGATATTTGCTGCGAAAGAATTCAGAGCGAAACAGTAAGCCTGCATTCAGGAATGAAGTCAGGTCGGCTGTGGCGCCCAGGTAGACCTGAGGTGTCAGGGGAGAGGTATAGGGGCCGGTGGTAGGATCCGGGCTAAAAACATTTTTCAGGGAATCGCCCAGGTGAGAGAGGTCGTCCATTGTATTAAAATCGGAGTCAGTGCCTGTTCCGGCATAGGAGAAGTGGCCGCTGGAGGTGAAGGTGTTGGTTTCGTCTTTCCAGTTGATGTATCCCAGATCAATGAGGCTTCCGGATAATGTGAGGCGGTCATTCAGGTCATAGATGAAACCTAAATCCAAGCCAAGCCCCATGTTTTTTGTATTCAGCAAGTAATTGGAGGCGCTGAAATCTTCTTTTATCTCAATGTCGGAGATATATCCTTCGTCGTCGGTGGTTACTTCCATGGGGAAGGAGGCATGTACCTTGCTATTCAGATAGGTATCCAGGTTAAACGTGTTGCGATCGGTGTGCAGGTAGCCATTTGTTTTTGGGGTGTAAACGTTGGCCATCCCAAAAAGTAGTTTAGCCCTGGCCCCCCAGCGCCAGCCACTGCTGGTCTCTTTCGACAGACCAAATGCAAATTCCCGGTAGTGGTTGGCATTTACTCTTAAGCCGTCGAATGCGGCCTGACGACCAAGGAAAGCGGAGTTGCCTTTCCAGCCCAGTTCCATAATTTCTTTCGGGAAAATATTATAGGTTGAAACCTTTTCATTGATGGCAAAGGTCAGGTAATAATCATTGATGTAGAAGCCCAGGTTAAACCAGGTGAGGTGAAATTCCGAGGCAATCAATTCCCGTTTGTTTAAACCGGAAATAACATTTGAAGGATTGAGATAGAGTGAATCGGTTATCGGATCCTTATCAAAGGCCTCTTTGAAGGTAAGGGCGGTATTGCTATAGTTGCCATGCACGGAGGCGAGGGCCGGAAACCCGATGATAAATTTACATTTGGCGGGCACTGCCGGATTCACAAAGTTTGATTGTGGCAGGTCGTGCATGAAAAACAGGGTATTGTCCTGTTGAGCATTAATGGAGACAGAAAGTAAAAAAAACAGACCTATAGTCAAGGTCTGGCGGAGACAGGGAAAAAACATATACAGATTAGTTGTTGGTAGAAATAGATAACTGGGCTTGAACGCCTATTTGTGTCAATAGTTTGTAGTCTTTGAAATGATTTAACATCGCCGGGGTAAGGGTTACGTCGTATAATGTGGCCAGTACCAGTAGTTCTTTGGTGGCGATGAGTTCATCAATCTCATCATCTGAAAGATCAATATCTTCCCGGGTTTTATAGGGTGCCTTTACCGTACCATCCTCATTCATTTCGGCCGGATCTAATATGATGGGATTCTCTTTGGTAAGAGACCCGATAATCTCTTTCGATTCTGATAAGTACAATATCTCGACTTTACCGCCACCGGGATAATGGTTTTCAATATTGAGTCGGAACAAGATGTTTTCAACATTCTCACGAACATCAAAAAGATCATCAAAATCAAAGGAAAGGGTATCTCTGATTTCCATCTCGTCAAGGGTGGATTCACTATCCTTAGGTAGATCGGTCACCACATCGTCTTTGGCTTTGAAGATGAGTTCCCCAACCGGGAAGGATACATTAGGCTCCCAGTCCAGTTTGTCGGAAATCTTATCCAGATCCCAATCGATACAGGCAGTTGCCGCAAGTATGATCAGGCACAATATGATGGGTAATTTCAATGGTTTCATAGATTATGTTATTTATTAACAACAGTTCTTTGGTTTTTTGTAAACGCCTGATAGATAGTTTATGGATAAATAACAGATGAAACTTTTCATTACAAATAAATGAGATGTAAATCGGTCTTAATACTATTATTTAAAAACTAACTATCTATTATATTAAGGGAATGCAAAAATATAATTTGTCAGAATAAATAACCATGCTATTTATGATGGTTTGAAAATCTGTTTTTCAAAAGAAGCTTGATGCCCTATTGAGGATTAACGTTGCGGGAACAGAAAAATTGTCAAGGATGATGGGTGTTGGGGAATAGTTATATTCCTCAAACAACTGGACATTGGTGGTTCTTTTATTACAGTTTTGCATTAATTTCCTTTAAGATTGTATCTTACGTTGATTTTTCACTTCTGTAAATCTTAAATCATGAAAACAATTAAGCTGTTACTCCTGTTAGCTCTTTTTATACTCATAGGTTTTTTTGTTGGAAAAGATATCATGAACCACAAGGGTATGATGGGTGATGGATCGGTGAGGTATGCGGTTATTACGTTTGATGATTTACCTGTTGTGTTTCCTACAACGCTTGATTCGGCTGCAGCAATCACCAATAAATTGTTGGCTGTTCTTGAAAAATATGAGGTGCCTGCCGTTGGATTCGTAAACCAGGGCAAAGTGGATCAGATGGATGATCCAAAGGGGTATGCTGACTTGTTAAAGCGATGGGTGGAAAAAGGCTGTGAACTGGGTAACCACACCTATTCGCATTGTCACATGGATCGGGTGTCGCTGGATTCGTTAAAAACAGAAGTGATCATGGGGGAGCGCCTTATCAAAAACATCATGCAGCAAAAGGGCCGACCGCTTCGCTATTTTCGGCATCCTTATTTGCAGACAGGGGCGGACAGTGTTAAGAAAGCAGGCTTTGAGAAATTCCTTGAGGAGAGGGGTTATCTACCGGCACCGGTTACGGCCGGTTATTTCGACTGGCTTTTCAATGCTGCCTATCGCAATGCGGGAACTGATTCCCTTCTCAAACAACAAGTAGCTGATTCATATTTACAGTATATGGAGAAAGACATGGCTTATAACGAGGAATTTTCCAAAGAGGTGTTGGGGTATGAGGTAAAGCAAATTCTCATGTTTCATGTGAACCGGCTCAATGCCGATCACCTGGAAGAGGTGTTGATTCAGATGCAGAAGAGAGGTTATCAATTCATTTCCCTGGAGGAAGCAATGACCGATGAAGCCTATGAACGCGGAAATCCCTATGTAGGTGACATGTCAGTTGCCTG
Organism: Marinilabiliaceae bacterium JC017; assembly: GCA_004296775.1. GTDB lineage: Bacteria > Bacteroidota > Bacteroidia > Bacteroidales > Marinilabiliaceae > JC017. The sequence goes on along the minus strand of RHGE01000017.1, from coordinate 45,413 downwards.
GTTGCAACGGTGGGCTTTGGCCGACAGCATTCCACTCAAGCCGGTGCCTAAAGTAGATCCGTTTATTGAAGAGCTGTCGGGTATAAAGGTGAATAGCAGGGAGCTGGTTCAGTGAAAGGGGTTGAAGAGGGTAGAGATAGTTGGAAATAGATTGAAATAGGTGGAAATAGATTGAAATAAATGGAAATAGGTGGGAACAGATTGAAATAAATTGAGATAGGTGGAAATGGATTGTAAACTGTAACACATAGAATTGTAGATACACTGTTAACCTTACGTCTTGAATATTTTAGTCTCTCGCTAAGGCGCATAAGGCGCAGAGAATCCCAAAATTTCTAACGGCCTAACCCGCAACTCAGAATTTGTTACGCAGAGATTCACGGAGGAAACGCAAAGATTCGCAGAGATACCTTGAACTCAGAACCTATAACCCCAGGACCTTTCAGCCTCTCGCAAGGCCGCATAAGCCGCAAAGAATTTCAAAATGTCTAATGGCCTAACCTGCAACCCGGAACATGTAACACAGAGTCTTCAAGTCTTGATATACTAACAAAAGGGGAGATTATTCTAAATTGGGGCTACCAGTATCTTTGGTCTTACGCAGATTCCCGTAGGTCCAAAGGGATGCAGCGAGGATTGTTCTACACATCTACTAAATACTCGTAATTCATTTTCTTTTCGGCCGGTCACTCTTTTCCCCTCCTGAAAGAATTAGGAGGGGTGATTTTCATTGGTTATGCAATGAAAATCGGGGTGGTTTGATTGTAATATCAACCAATGATTAAAAGAGTTATATAGTAGGCACTGTAAACCCGCAACTCAGAACCCATAACTCAGAATTAGTAACCATAACACCCAGAACCGTGAACCCCAAAACCATTCCGCCTTCCTTTGTTATTTAATGTTAAAGGCAGGCTTTTATTTCATGTTTATGTTTTTAAAATGTAATTTTAAAAAATACACAGGATGTAAAATAAAGGAATGGCTTGTGCTATAAAGTATTCCTAAAAATAAAGGGTTAGGAAGTGTAATAGATTGAGTTTATAAACAACATAAAAGAAACGTAATAAGTTTCTGTATTTTCTATATTTCTATCATATTTTGAAATTATCCTTTGTGTCAGGATATAAATAATGAGGTGAAGAATTCACACCTATGTTTGAATTCATTGTCAAATTTTTAATCATGTCACTAAAAAGAAGTTTTGATGGATTCGGTTGGGAATTGTATCAAGACAAATCAAATGAGTTTCATTGGCATAAATCATCCAATGAAAACGGTGAAGTCCTTCTTTCTTCAAAAAAAGCCTTTAAAAAGAAAAAAGAATGTATTGTGGATGCAGAAAGTTCCGGATGTCCGGCTGATGTAATCATACATTGGAAAACCACACCTTTCTCTTAATCCTTTGTAGGTTGATACAATAGTTCGTTCATTTTTGAGATAATTTAAAATCCAATGATCTGTTGTTATGGCCAATTGCCATTATGTTTTTTGTATTGAATTATTTTGTTTTCAATGAAATAGTAAAAAGTATCGCTTGATATTCATGGCTTAAACCTTTAGGTTAGAGAACAGCCAAGTTATTTATAATTAAAAGTTAGAAAAGGGGGCATGTCCCCCTTTGTTATTTTGTAATGCTTTGTGTGAATGATTGTAGAGTTCTGTTTTTAACTAATTCAGAAAGGAAGTTTTATCATCATCTGCGCTTAAGGAAAGAGGATTGTGTTTAATAATTATTGAATATTTTAAAATCATCAAGTTTTTACTGTTTTCTAAAAGCCGGAAGGATTGCCCGTTCATTCATACCTGCCACTTCAACTTAAATGGATAATCCTGTTCATGTACCTTCAACCCTAAATCACCAACCTCACACCGTTTACCTTTCACCTTTTGCCTTTCTCCGTTTACCTTTCATCTTTTTCCTCCGAACCCTAACCCCAATTCGTTGTTTTAGTTTAGGACAACAACAGGTGTAATGGATGGTAATCGATTAAATAACGAAACCAGTCCCTATCTGCTGCAGCATGCGCACAACCCGGTAGATTGGTTTCCCTGGGGGGAGGAAGCATTCTCAAAAGCTGAGAAGGAAAATAAGCTGGTGATCATCAGTATCGGATATTCAGCGTGTCATTGGTGTCATGTGATGGCGCATGAGTCCTTTGAAGACGAACAAGTGGCCGAGGTTATGAATAATCATTTTGTATGCATCAAGGTCGACCGGGAGGAGCGGCCCGATGTGGATAAGATATACATGGAAGCGGTTCAGTTGTTGTCCGGGCAAGGCGGATGGCCGCTTAATTGTGTGGCTCTGCCCAATGGTCAGCCCATCTGGGGCGGCACCTATTTTCCTAAAGAGACATGGGTGGAGGTTTTGCATACCATTATCAAGTTGCATGAAGAAGAGCCGGAAAAACTGGTGGCTCAGGCTCAATATCTGACCAATGGCATCCGGCAGGAACCTTTTGTTTCGAGCAAGGCAGATCAGGAATTAATGGATGTTGAGACAATAGTATCTCAGATTACGAGAGACTTTGATGCCTATCACGGTGGTTTCACCAAGGCACCTAAATTTCCCATGCCGGTGGTGTTGAATTTCCTTTTGACCTGGTCACATCTTCGAAAGGATACCGACACGCAACGTCAGGTCTGTTTCACACTCGACAAGATGTATGAAGGGGGTATCTATGATCACCTGGGAGGCGGCTTTGCCCGTTATGCCGTGGATGAGAAATGGTTTGCACCCCACTTTGAGAAGATGCTTTACGATAATGCCCAGTTAATTGAAGTCTATAGCAATGCTTTCAAGATTACCGGGGATAAACGATATGAGCAGGTGATCCGGCAAAGCATTGCCTTTGTGATGCGGGAACTGCGGTCTGAACAAGAGGGCTTTTATTCCGCCCTTGATGCCGATAGTGAAGGGCAGGAGGGAAAATATTATACCTGGACCTATGAAGAGGTCAAAGCATTGATGGGACCGGATCAACGTTACTTTGAATACTATGGCATTCAGCCGGCGGGAAATTGGGCAGATGGTCGGAATATCCTCTCCATCAAAGGAGCCTCTAATAGCTCAGAGGAATTTCAGGGGGCTATTCATGCGTCCAACCAAAAACTGTTTGCAAAGCGGCAGGAGCGCACTGCTCCGGGACTAGACGATAAGATACTCACCGCCTGGAATGGATTGATGATTAAGTCGCTTGCCGTTGCTTACACCACCTTGGGGGAGGAGATCTACCGGCGTCAGGCCATTAAAAGCATGACTTTTCTGTTGGATAAGCTGAAGGCTGCAGATGGAGGTCTGTTTCGAAGCTATAAAAACGGGATCGCCAAGGTGAAAGGTTTTCTCGACGATTATGCCTTTATGGTTGAGGCACTCATTGCATTATATGAAATTACCTTTGATGAAGGTTACCTGCAGGAAGCAAAAGCCCTGGCCGATTACTGCCTGCGTTATTTTTACAACCCCGCCAACGGCATGTTCTATTACATGCCATCCAATGGCGAACAGCTGATTGCCAGGAAAACTGAACTCCAGGATAATGTGATCCCTTCATCAGTAGGGGTGATGGTGCATAACCTCTTGAAGCTTTCCCGTTTATTCTACCTGCCGGAATATGACCAGGTGGCCGATACACTCCTGTGCACCATTTCGCCCCTGGCTGAAAAATATGGTCCGCACCATGCCCACTGGGCTTTATTGGCCCTTTTGCAGCAGGGCCATAATCGCGAAGTAGTTGTGATGGGAGAGAAGGCACCCGCGCTGGCTTTCCATCTGCAACAGAAATTTCTGCCGGGCGTCTTATTTGCCGGGGCCATCGATACCAGCAATAGTCTGCCACTGTTAAAGAATCGTTTCAAGGCCGGACGAACCCGCATCTACATTTGTCACAATAAAACTTGTCAGTTGCCGGTTGAAACTACTGAAGAAGCGCTTAATCTGATTGTATGAATTATGCTTTTGCCAAATCGCATAAGTTGCCAAGAATCCCTTGCCCTGAAGGGGCATCCTATTAAAGCCCAGGGCAAACGTAGAGCCGCCCTGGGTAGAGTAACCGCGCAATCCGGCGCAAGCAGTAGGTTGTTAGCCGCACATCGGTCCCTGCGCCGGAATAATCCAAAATTCCGTAAGTTCATTTTAACTCAAACCTATTTTCGCAAAGCCGCATAAGCTGCCAAGAATTCCAAAATTTCTAACGGCCTAACCCGCAACACAGAACCCAGAACTTGTAAATTGTAACGCAGAGAACCACAGAGGAAACGCAAAGATTCGCAGAGCTACCTTGAACTTCGTACTCATAACCTAAAAAAACCAGAACCTTTCAGCCTCTTGCCAGGCTGTATATGCTGCAAAGAATCCTAAAGATTTTACCGGTCTGTAACTCAGAATATAGAGGAAGCATGAACATCCTGCCCTATCCATGATAAGGGAATGGTAATAGAGTGGTACTAGAGTAAACTCAATGTAAATTCAACTCAAATTCAACCTAAATTAAACTTAAACTCAATAAATAATGACTTTAGGTTGTCTTTAGAATGTCTTTGCAATAACTAGAAGTTGAGTTTAATATATAGGCACATCCTTACCATTATCCAGGATCAATAGGAGGAGATACCAGCATTCACAAAGATTCTTTGATGCATAGCTCAGGATGCGAAACCAGTAGCACATAACTTTGCAGAGGAAACACAAAGAATCACAGAGACTTCTTAAACCTAGAATCTATCATATAACAAGCTTGCATTTACTCAACAAATACGAAAAAGACCATGATGTAGGGAAGCGCGGGAGCCGGTCATACCGATTAGTGATTAAAATGACCACTTAATGCGCTTCGCTTTTAGTTGGCCTATAATCATCTATCGGCATTACCCCAAGGATATTATTATAAGGCGGGGTAAAATAAGCGGGCCGGCGTAGGCGCGACGAAGATGAATGCGGGGATTCTGGCATGTGGGTTTGCAAAAATTCATCAAGGAGGTGGGCAGAAGCGTTTATTTGACTAGCGTTTTTTGCTTTTTTTGGCAATGCAAAAAAGTAAGTAGGGTTTGGGACAACGTCCCAATAAAAATATTACTGAAGAATTAAAAACCTATATGTCATCTAACACACTTGTAAAGTTATTAGCGTAATGGCCAATGGCCATCTCTTACTACTATCTAAACCCGCACCTCGACCCCAAACCCGACAAACCATTAGTAAAAAAAGATGCCGTAGTAACTTCATAGAATTATTAAGATATATTTGCCGGGGATAGATTGCCCAAGAGGGTGTAAATATGCCTTGAAAGCGTTTCTGTTGTCAGTATTTGCCTGAAGCATAAAAGTAATATCAATTTGTTGGGAGTAGCAGCTTTAGCGCACGGGAGATAGTCACTTTATTTAGTGCAATACGTATTTTTTATACCATATATTATGAAGCACATATTAGTTGTGATGGCACTCTTTATCTGGAGTGCGGGTGTTCTTTTCGCCAAGGAGACGGTGCGCATTCATGGCTGCGTCACTGATTTTAATGACCAGCCACTGGATAGTGTGTTGGTGTCGTTGAAAAACAGAAACTTTGATAATGTCTATTCTGTCACGACCGATGCAAACGGTTATTATTCCATGGAAGTTTCCAAAGGGCAGTACTTGTGTTTGTATGCGGTGAAACCAAGTGACTATTTCAAGACTAAACTGGAATATTGGACCTGGAATGTACCTGCTTTTCGCGATTTGGAGATCAATCCCCAATACGAGCGCATGGAGGTGTATAGTGTCAATGCTTTTGAGCCGCAGGTTAGGCCCTATGAGACCTATATGGTTTATTTCCGTCCCATGAGTTTAGCCAAGGTTTTAAAGCTTAGCGACCTGAAAAACCGGTCGGAGTTTGAGAAAAAGTCTGTGGCCAATAAAGATACCATTGATATGGCTCCCTCAAGGCTGTCGAAACAGGAACTGGAGATCAGCGTGAATCATGTGCCGGCCGAGGTGTTGAATGTGACTAAAACAGTGGAGTATGGCAAAGGCGCCTATTATTACGGTTACCTGGTTCAGATAAAGAAGCCTCATGTGGAAAAAAAGCCGGTGAGTGATTACGATCAAATCACGGTTGTTATCCACTCTGAAGAAACGAATGAACACGGCAAAGGCGACTGCTTTGTGAAGCGGGTGCAATAGGGGAAAGTTTTACTCTGAGAGTAGATGCCATGAATTAATAAAAAAGGTTCTGAAGCCCGTTGGCCTCAGAACCTTTTCAGGTATTATTAATAGCAAGAAGGTGAAAATCGGGTTAATCCACCTTCTCCGGATAATCAATATTGTAGTGCAGGCCGCGGCTCTCTTTGCGCTTCTGAGCCATCTTAATGACCAGGTAGCCCACATTTATTTTATTTCTTAGTTCACAAAGGCGTTGCGAAACAGTTGATTTATCAAATAATGATTCGGTTTCACGGTAGATCAGTTCCAATCGGTCCAATGCCCTTTTCAATCGCAGGTTGGACCGAACAATTCCCACATAATTACTCATGATCTGCTCCACCTCTTTACTGGTTTGCGTGATCAGTACCATCTCTTCGGGCAGTGAAGTGCCTTCATCATTCCACTCAGGGATGGCGTGGTTAATTTCAATCTCTTCTTTGTGCTTTATGGCATCTGTGGCAGCGGCATCGGCATAAACAATTGCTTCAATGAGCGAATTGGAAGCTAATCGGTTGGCGCCGTGCAGGCCAGTAGAACTACATTCGCCACAGGCATAAAGGTGTTTAATGGAGCTATGGGCGTTGGTATCTACCTTGATGCCGCCACACACATAGTGAGCTGCCGGTACCACCGGAATGTATTCTTTGGTGATATCGATCCCCAGCCCAAGGCATTTTTTATAGATGTTGGGGAAGTGTTTCTTGGTTTCTTCGGGGTCTTTATGCGTCACATCCAGGTAAACAAAATCATCCCCGGTGTTTTTCATTTCGTTGTCAATGGCCCGGGCCACTATATCGCGGGGGGCTAAGCACTCCCGTTCATCGTATTTGTGCATGAATTTCTTTCCGTCACGCCGGCGTAAAATGGCGCCATAACCGCGCATAGCCTCGGTAATCAAAAAGGAAGGTCTTTCGCCCGGATTGTATAGTGAGGTAGGGTGAAATTGTACAAACTCCATGTTTTCAATGATCCCTTTTGCCCGGTATACCATGGCAATCCCATCGCCGGTAGCAATAACCGGGTTGGTGGTGGTTTGGTAGATATTGCCGATACCTCCTGAAGCCATTAAGGTTGATTTGGCCAGAAAGGTTTCTACACTGTTGGTTTTGGGGTTAAAAACATAGGCGCCATAACATTCTATGTCGGTCATCCAGCGTTCTGTAATGTGTCCCAGGTGGTGTTGGGTGATGATATCAACGGCAAAATGAGATTCAAATACGTGTATGTTCTTGTGGGTGCGTACTTGTTGAATCAGAGCCCGCTGTATCTCTTCCCCGGTATTGTCTTTGTGGTGCAGAATGCGGTATTCGGAGTGGCCGCCTTCCCGGTGCAGGTCAAACTTACCATCTTCCGACTTGTCAAATTGCGTTCCCCACTCCAATAGTTGCTTGATCTGCCGGGGAGCCTCTGTAACCACCTTTTTTACTGTTTCGGGATTACAGATCTGGTCGCCGGCAACCATTGTGTCCTGGAAATGTTTCTCAAAATTGTCAGGTTCATACATGACCGACGAGATGCCGCCCTGGGCATATGCGGTGTTGGTTTCATCCAGCGTCGACTTACTTACCAATGCGACTGTTCCTGCATCAGCGACTTTTAGGGCGTAACTTAGTCCGGCGATACCGGAACCAATTACAAGGAAATCATATTCTCTTCTCATGAGAGGTAGAAATTTTACGCCCCTAAATTATAAATTTTATAAGGAATAGGTGATATAAAGGTTGTACTTAAGGTGATTGATTTCAATAGTGTATTTTCCTTCCCATGGTAATTATTTCAGAAATCAATATTTAAAATGTAATCGCTCAATTAATTCAATCCTTCGTCGTTGAGTTGAGGAAAACCGGTCATGGAAAGATATTGAAATCCCGTTCATGCGAAATCTCAATACTTATATCTGTGTATTTTTCTGGTTTGTCCAGGTTGGGATGTGAACCAATGTTTATTTAGTAAGAGTAGCGGTTAGTGTGAAAGCGATAGCGGGCAATCTGCAGCTGATAGCGGAGGATGTGCAATCGATAGCGGGCTATTGTCAGTGAAAATAATTGTCCGCTGACATATTTCTAACTTCCGCTGGTGAGTTTACTATCCCTGCTGATAGGTTCTTAACTTCCGCTGACAAGTTCTCCATTCCCGCTGCTGTATTCACAACTGCCGCTACCTGTGAATAATCAGCCGCTTGGTATAAATTAGAGCTCGTTAATCTTTTGTAATTATTTGAAAGGCTATCTGTGCTTATCTGTAAGAATGTATAGGGGAAATTCAAAAGTAGTCTTCTTGCCGCCACTCTAACCTTGAGATTTTGTGGGGGCATCTTTCGTCTTGCACGTTATCTCCTTTGCTCTGCATCTTTTACCTGATGCTAACGTCAAAGTGATAAACGGCAGGAGCAATCATTGGGAATTAGATATTAAAAGACGCTACCATTTTAGCCTTGCGTCTTTCATCTTGTGGTGGTTCCCTAATTCACTTCTTCGAAGTCTACATATTCACCTTCACTATTTTTAGCCTTGGCTGATTGAGTGGATGAATTCTTTGGTTCTTGCTGAATGGTAACTTTTCCTTCCTGTTGTTTTTGCTGCTGACGGTACTGTTGGTACGCCTGCTGCTGTTGGTTCTGCATTCTCTGTGCACCTTTTTTCACAAGAAAGGGGAGTGCCAGCCGTCCCAGAATTTTAAACAGGTAATAAAAGATTACCAGAAATAGTATTGTGCGAAATAATCCTACAAGCATTTCATTAAAAAGTTTTTGCAAATATAGTTGTTTTCACGGTTAACGATTCTTAAACCTGAATGTAATTAAACGTCAAACATGGTTTGAACGGCTTCGATGCTTTAAAATTTTGGTTGCGTGTATTGAAAATTGGTATTTATAGCTCTCTGTTGGAAAAAAGACAGCACACTTCTCGCCAAATAAAAAAGGCCTGAATGTATTTTCAGGCCTTTGAATAGTATTAATGAGAGAATATTTATTGTTTGTTTAGCTCTTCTACAGCTCTTTTTAATACTTGGTCCATCTCATGGAAAATAGGATAGAAGCCATCGTTATCCATAATGTTACGGGCAATATAAGCTTTCAATTGGATATCAATTATTTTGCGTGATTGTTTAAATTGTTTTGCCTTGTATTTAATACCCTCTTTCTTAGCAAAAGCAAGGAATTCTCTTAAAATAGGCTGTTTGTCCAGGTAGGCTTTCAATGATTTTACATCGTTAAACCCTTGAATCGCTTCCCGGTTGTTATCGGCATATTGTAAGGCGAAACGATAGGTTGTTCCTTTTGATTGCAATGTCCAGTAATAATCAGAGAATAAGGTTGTGTCGCGTGGTACAAATACATCGGGCATGATGCCGCCCCCGCCGTATACAACGCGTCCCGACTTGGTTTTGTATTGTAGCTCATCGTCAAACTTTATGCTGTCCTTCTCAAAGAACTCACCGTGTTCGAAGCGATTGTAAATATCCTGGTAGTACTCAGAGGTATTGCCATTTTCATACGGCTTTTGAATGGAACGTCCACTAGGGGTGTAGTAACGCGCAACAGTTAGCCTGATAGCCGATCCGTCGGGAAGTGGGATTTGACTCTGCACCAATCCTTTTCCAAAGGAACGACGGCCAACGATGATACCTCTGTCGTTATCCTGAATGGCGCCGGAGAAAATTTCACTGGCCGAGGCAGAGAACTCATCAATCAATACCACCACTTTGTTATCCTGGCAGGTTCCTGCGCCGTTGGCATAGACATCCTGGCGTGGTTGCGATTTACCCTGGGTGTAAAAGATCATCTCATTCTTCTTCAGGAATTCATTGGTCAATCGAAAAGCTACGTCAAGTAAACCACCTGAGTTGCCCCGCAAGTCGATTACCACTTGTTGACAGTTATTAGCTTTTAGCTTGGCCAGGGAGGTAAGGAATTCCTGGTAGGTATTTTGGGCAAAACGGTCAATCTTAATGTATCCCGTTTTTTCATCAATCATATAAGCCACATCCACACTGTGGATCGGGATGGGACCACGCACAATTTCGAAATCCAGTTGCTTACCGGCATCTCTGCGATGAACGCCTACCTTTACTTTAGTGCCAATCTCACCCCGTAGTTTCTTCATGACATTAGTGGTGGAGATTTTTACACCAGCGATTATTGAGTCATCAACAGCAATAATGCGGTCGCCCGGTAGTATACCTACTTTCTCTGAGGGGCCGCCCGATACAACAGCCACTACCATAACGGTATCATCCTGAAGGCTGAATTGTACACCTATTCCGCCAAAATTACCCTCCAGTTCTTCGTTTACTTCAGCCAGGTTTTTGGCAGGAATGTACACGGTATGCGGATCAAGGTTCTTTAAGATCTCCGGGATAACTTTTTCCTCCAGCTCTGTTTTGTTGATGGTATCAACATACTCTTCCTCGATGAGGTTAAGTAAGGCTTCAATCTTATTGGTTTGAGGATATATTAATAGCGGGTTGTGCTTAGAGACAGATCCGGGAGTGAAAAATGTTCTTCCGATATAGATGCCAAAAACTAATAGCAAGGCAAAAACAACGGGTAAATAAATCCTTCTACTTTTATTCGCAGTCATCGTTCTCAGTTTTTATAAAATATCTTCTTCAATATGTACTACTTCTATTTTTGCCCTTTTTAACAGGTTAATGCCATCATCTGTGGTGTAATTTTCTGAGAAAACAACACGTTTTATTCCTGCCTGGATAATCAGTTTGGAACATTCGATGCATGGAGAAGCTGTCACGTAAAGGGTGGCTCCGTCTGAACTGTTATTTGAGCGGGCCACCTTAGTAATGGCATTGGCCTCCGCATGTAAAACGTAGGGCTTGGTTTTATTGCCCGTATCTTCACATTCGTTTTCAAATCCCGATGGTGTTCCGTTGTAGCCATCACTGATAATCATTTTTTCTTTAACAAGAATAGCCCCTACCTGACGTCGCTTGCAATAAGAATTTTGGGCCCAAATACGGGCCATCGCTAAATACCGTTGATCTAGCAAATGTTGCTTTTTAGCAGGTTCTATGGCGGTTTTTTGCATATACGTTGTTTTCTGATAATTGATCGCCCTTTTATTTCAATTGCTGAAATGGGCGTAAAGAATAGGTTTCTTTCACAAAAATAACAAAATTAACAAGCGTCTGATTTTAGGAAATGAAAACTTGGGAATTTGCAGGGATAGGGGAGGGGGAATTAGAAAATAAAAAAGCCTCACTGTTTAGTGAGGCTTTGTACCCAGGGCCGGGATCGAACCGGCACGATATTGCTATCACTGGTGTTTGAGACCAGCGCGTCTACCAATTCCGCCACCTGGGCAACACTTTAAGATCGTTTTGCGGGTGCAAATATATGTGATTTGTTTATTCCTGCAAAACATTTTCCTTAAAATGTTTTTAAAATATTGGTTGATTATACAGACTTGCCAGTCTTTTTAGCGTCTAATCTGGTAGTTACCTTTCCGTAAATAATTAAAGCAATTGCCGAAACAGAAGCGATTCCCATAAATACAAACCAGATATAATGAGCATGATCATATGCAGTGAGTCGTTCGGCCTCGCTTAATAGTTTAGGATCCGGACAATATTGATCCAGCAAATAACCGGAAAGGCCAAATCCTAACAGGGAGGAGAGGAAGGAGTGCAGGTGACTGAAACCAAGGTAAAGGCCTTCTTCTCCTTTGGGCGCTTGCAGGGAAAAGTATTCAAGAAAGCGGGGGGAGATGAATGCTTCGGCTAATCCCTGGAAGGCAATTCCGACGATCATCATAAATGCAACCGGGTGCATATTGATGAAGCCCATGGTATCTCCGCCAATGATATTACCTGCGGCCATGCAGAAGGCTGATACGGGCATGATAAACATTCCGACAGTCATTGATAGCAAAGCTGAGCGTTTCCTCATTATCGCAGTGATAAGCCCCACTGTTGAGAACACCACCAATGGGTTTACGTTGGCATACCAGGAGGGGGAGGCACTTTCGCCAGCCATTCTTAATACATACTTTGGCATGGTGGCGTAAAGTTGGTGCTGCACCATCCAGAAACCGGTGATGATGATAATAAGCGTGATCAATCGACCATTGGTTAGTACTTTACCTAAGGCATAAATTATTTCACTCAATGATTTTCCTTCTCCATGTTTTATTGAAGGACGGAAAAATAGAATAACCGCCAGTAGCGCCAGTAATGTCATTCCGGCCGAGAAATAGCTGATGTTGATAAGGCCAACGTTTCCCATGGCCTCACGTAATGGTTTAACAATTGTTTTCCCAGAGAAGGCACCAATGTTTACGATGGTATAGAAAACTGAAAAACCTGTGGCCCGGTTGTCGATAGAAGTTTCTTTAGCTACCGTACCGGTAATAACCGATTTAATGAAACTCCCACCTAAGATGATCAAAGCCATGATGGGGACGATGATGTATTTTTGATTGCTTTCAACCAATCCTTTAAAGACCGTTTCGCGGCCATATTCAACAAGATCTGCTCCTTCCAATATGTTGGGAAAAATAGCTAAACCGGCATATCCCAGCGTTAACAGGGAAAAGGCTACGATCAATGATTTCTTGAAGCCTATTTTGTCGGCGTAGGCTCCGGTGAAGGTTGGGAGCAGGTAAAGCAGGGCACTGAAGGTACCTGAAATTAGTGCTGCTTCTAAATCTGAGAAAGCAAGTATTCGGGATAAATATAAGGTAATAACAATGAATACCCCATAATAAGCTGCCCGCTCCATCAACTCCACGAAATTGGCTACCCAGAAAGCGGAAGAGAATTTTTTAAAAAGATGCATGATAGTTATTTTTAGTGACGGACAAATATATGCATCTGTATATAATTTAAAAACTGCAAATATCTGTTTTACTGCAAAATCGATTGGGTATGTAAAGGATTGAAGATATTTCAACAATTTTGAACTTATTCACACCATCTAAAATAGTAGAGGGAGAACCAATGCCAGAAGCTTTATCTTTGAATATGATTTTAGGTGAAGAAAGCTTGGAATAGTTGTTTTAATTCTTTGATGTGTCAGAAAGATCGTTCATATTAAAGTGCTTATAGAAATTGAGTTAGTTATAAAAGAAACGTATACGGATCGCAGGTCTATTATCTAAAATCTAACGGCCTATTGTTGTTATTAACGAATTAATAAAGACGGAGAGATGTTTTCAACCAGAGGAATAGTGCTGGATCATGTGAGGTATTCCGAGACGAGTATCATTGTCCATATTTATACAGAATTATTCGGGCGGCAATCATATATGGTGAATGGGGTACGTAAAGCAAAGAGTAAAGGCAAAGCCGTGTTTCTTCAGCCTCTGGCGCTTTTGAGGTTGGAGGTGTCTCATCACGAACGAAAAGAGGTGCATCGAATAAGGGATTTTAGAACAGAGTACCCTTTTTCGTCGTTGCCATTTGACCAGACAAAACGGAGTATTGCCTTCTTTTTAACTGAAGTATTATCGAAGGTATTGCGTGAAGAAGAGGCTAATCCTGGATTGTTTGAGTTTGTCTATGGTGCTATTGAGGTTCTGGATGAAGGGATTGAGGGATTATCAAATTTTCATCTCTTTTTTCTGGTACAATTATCCAGGTTCCTTGGTTTTTCACCGGCTCTTCCATCCAATGATCAATGTAAGTTTTTTGATTTGAAGAGCGGAATATTTAAAGAAACAGAGCCACTTCATCCATATTATTTGAATGCTAGTCAGTCAGATAAATGGAGAAGGCTCCTGAATCTAAAAGTTGAAGCACTTACTTCATTAAAGTTAAATAGCCATGATAGGAATGAATTGCTTAATTCCTTACTGGATTATTATGCACTCCATATCGAAGATTTTGGGAAAATAAAGTCATTAGAAATTTTACATCAGTTATTCCATTCCGACTAATTCAACCTCATTGACTGTATAATTAGAGGGATTAATCAAATAATTAACAATTTTTAGTTAAAAAAAGAGAGACCTGATTTATCTCAATAGGTTTTTTAAAGGCATAATGCTTATTTTTAGTTGACTTTTACCAGGGTGAGAATCTTAATCAGATGTTATGAAGATAAGTTCAAAGTACCTAAACCTGGAACTTAGCTATTTTGCCAAAGTTCGTAAGTTGATTGCGCAGCATAACGCGCTTAATATGGCTGAAGGTTATTCAGGATTTCACTGTTCCTCTGAACTAATTAAATTGGTTCAGAAGTATCTCTCTGAAAGTCTCAATCAATTTGCACCAGTTAGTGGTGAGCCTCTTTTAAGGCACATGATTGCCGAAAAGGTCAAACATCTGTATGGGCATGAATATGATGAAAACGATGAGGTAACAGTGACTGCAGGTTCTGCCCAGGGAGTGTTTACGGTATTATCCGCCCTTATAAAGGAAGGGGATGAAGTTATTGTGTTTGAACCAGCTTGTCTTAATTATGTGCCGGCTATCCAAATGAATGGTGGTCAGCCGGTGTTTGTTCCGTTAAAATCACCTGACTTTCATGTTGATTGGGAGGAAGTGCAAAAGGTGATTTCCAACCGCACACGAATGATCATTGTTAATTCTCCGCATAATCCTACCGGTGCCACATTTAATGAGCTGGATATGTTGAGGCTCCAGAAAATAATCAATGGCACTAAAATTATAGTTTTGAGCGATGAAACATTTGAGCACATTATTTTTGATGCTGAATCGCATCAAAGTATGGCACTTTATCCCAAGCTGGCCGAAAGGAGTGTGATTGTATCGTCTTTTGGAGAAACTTTCCATGTTACCGGTTGGCAGATTGGTTACTGTCTGGCACCTGCTCAAATTACCAAAGAGATAAGAACCGTCCAGGAGGTAGCGATTCAAAGTGTGAACTCTCCGTTTCAGCTGGCGTTAGCTGAATTTCTTCATAAACCTGAAGAGTATATGGGATTACGGCAGTTCTATCAGCAAAAAAGAGATCTGTTCAACGAATTGATGGAGCCTTCCCGTTTTAAGCCGATTTTGACCAAGGGTACCTTTTTTGAGATTTTCTGTTACGATGCTATTTCTGACCAGAATGATCGGGAGTTTGCTGTTAAATTACTTGAGGAACAAGGAGTGGCTGCCACACCTGTTAGTGTTTTTTTTCATGAGAAATCAAAAAAGCACTTGTTGCGTTTCAACTTTGCCAAGCCTGATGAGTTGTTAAGAAAGGTCGCTGATCGACTTTGTAAGCTTTAAAGTTTCATATTTTATTTGAAATCGTTACTTTTGCCCTCCCAAAGAAACAAGGCCCCATAGTTCAAGGGATAGAACAAGAGTTTCCTAAACTCTAGATACAGGTTCGAGTCCTGTTGGGGCTACAGAAACCATCCTGATTTATCAGGGTGGTTTTTTTATTGTTGTAACTTCTTATTTAGGTTGGCTGTCAAAGAGACAGGTGGTTAAAAATCTAATTCATAATGAAGCTTTCATCCTATGTCTCTCTATTTTCGTCCCATGGTTTTGCCTAAAACGGTTGATTTAAAATCCCATGAAATAATGCTGAAAGGTCGGCCTGTTAAGGTCACTGATATTGCTCCTGAATTGGAGATGGAACACATTACCGTTAGAATAAACGATCATGTGAATTTGAGTATTTAATTTTCACACAGGAAGATGATCAGATTTATTTGAGAGTTCCATGTGACCATTGGAAATAAATATCCAGGTGTGTCTTTTTTTGGAGAAGAAAAGTAAAAAAAACAGCAAGAATCTACTGATTTTTGTCAAAGTATGCTCATTTACTGACATATGACAGGAAAAAAAGGGAAAGTTATTTCTATCTTAATTTAGAGTTTTAAACCTATTTATCTATGAATAAACATCGCAATTATCAGTATGAAGACATTCAAATGTTGGTGGCTGCTAAAACCATCGTAGAGCGTTTGAAAAGCAACCTGGGAGATCTTTCGGCTATTCGTAGTCAATGGACCGCCCGGTATGTTGACGGCTTGATGAAGCAGATCAATGAAGCTTTTGATAATTACCTGCAATTAGATCCAGACTATCATTTTCGTGATGCCACATCCAGATTTGCGGCTATTCAGGGACCGGCTTTTCGCGATTTGATGTTTTTGAAAAAGCAATTGGAATCAGATTTTGCCTCTGAAAGACAAAAAGTGGAAGAAGTTCACGAAGTATTGGGGTACAACAGTTACATAAATGATGCCCTCAATAATAATCAGGATGCCTTGATGCAGTTGCTATTGTCGTTTGATGAAGGGATGACGCCGCAATTAAAAGAAGAAATTACATCCAGGGGAACCAGTCCTATCTTAATAGAGCGAATAGCCGCTTATGTAGAACGAATGCGACAAGTAAATACCATTGGTGCCGCTTTAGATTACAATGAGAATACTATTAGTGAGGCTGGAGTGGAAGCATTAAACGCTATTTACGAAAAGATATTGTCAGTTTGTGAAATAGTATCTGTCTATTATCAGTTTGAACCATTTAAAAAAGACCAATTCACATTCAGTGCCATTATTAACTGGCAGGGAGAGTTTAAGTCTGTTGAGGTATAATAAATACGAATTGTGTCATATGTTAAAACTAAACCTATTTTAAAATGACCTTGATCTAATGTTGATAGATGATTAAAGACCAGTAAAAATGTCGTGCATTAAATGGTCAGTTTAATCACTAATCGGTATAAGTGTTTTTCCCCTTGAGTCTTCAAGGGGTTTTTTGTGGATTGTTAAGGAGTGAGTCTAGTAGCAGATGTAAAGAAACATGGCATTATTTCTACTTTTGTTCGAAAAAATCTGAATGAGATGGAATTTATTAATGTGACATGTGCTTTAATTCGAAAGGATGGTGAATTATTGGTAGCCCGTCGCGGGTTTCAAATGGATCAGGCTGGGAAATGGGAATTTCCAGGAGGTAAGGTAAAGGCAGGAGAGAGTGATGAAGCCTGTTTGATTCGTGAATTAAAGGAGGAACTAGGTGTTATTGTAGCGATAGATTCAAAGCTTACTCCAGTTGAATATCATTATCCGGGAAAAGCGATCCGGTTAATTCCGTTTATATGCGAAATTGTTGAGGGGGAACCTTATGCGCATGAGCATGATGGTATAAAATGGGCTGCTGGTGACGAATTAACAAAATTAGAATGGTCTGGAGCGGACATACCGGTGTTAAACGAATATCTGGCATTAGTTAAAAGATGATAAAATGGGTGAATTTTTAAGGATGTGTCCTTTTTTTCTTGTTGGTTGCGTATTAATTTTACTAACGCGTAGGTTTTTATGGATGAATAGTAACGAATAAGAGGTGAGTCATAAAGATGTAGTCTTGCACTGGAGAATGATTATGCGTAGTGAGTTCCAGGTGACTATCGTAAAGCAATTTAAAAACACATGAAAAGGGTTAGAGTTATTGTGGACGGACGGGTTCAGGGAGTTGGATTTAGATATTTTGTGAATAATACCGCTAAACGATATGCCATTAAAGGGTTTGTCCGTAACCTGGCTGATGGAAAAGTGGAGATTGATGCCGAAGGGGAATGTGACAATGTTCATCATTTTTTAACAGATTGCCGTACTGGTCCTGCTCTTTCAAGAGTTGATGCCTTTCTGATCAGCGAAGTACCTGAATATGGATTTGAAGGCTTTCGTATTAAGTTTTAATACCATCATTTTCTGTTTGATAAAATAGTTGCTTCCACTACTTTTGTGGCCGTTATGGAGAAAAAGTGGGGAAAACAAGAGACGCTATTTATTGAGAAAATACGTCACACGGCAGGGAAAGCCATTAATCAACATGGAATGATCGGCCAGGATGACACGGTTATGGTGGCAGTATCCGGCGGAAAAGACTCTTTGTCTTTATTGGAAATATTATCCGTAAGGCGGAAATACTTACCCATTAAATATCATCTTCATGCGGCACACGTGATTACTGAAGATGTTCCTTATCAAATTGACCTGGATTTTCTTAAAGGTTTTTGTAAGGATCTGGATGTAACCCTGCATCTGATACATACTAAAGCCAACCTGGAGCGTAGTGGTAAAAAAAAGCCATGCTTTGTGTGTTCCTGGAACAGGCGAAAGGAGCTATTTAAGTTAACCCATGAGCTGGGAATTCAGAAACTGGCTTTTGGACATCATCTGGACGATGCCGTGGAGACACTCCTGATTAACATGGCTCAACATGCTAATATTTCCTCTATACCTGCCAGTTTGGAGATGTTTGATGGAAAACTACAGGTTATCCGGCCACTGATCCTCCTAACAAACGAGGAGATGAAACGGTATGCTAACCTTCTTGGATTCCCTTCTCTCAAGAAACCTTGTCCCTATGAGGATACTACTATGCGGCAGCGTTCTCGTGAGCTTCTCGATCAATTTGAGTTGCTAAACAAAAAAGCCAGAATCAATCTGTTTAATGCGATGGGAAATATTGATGCAGCCTATTTGCCTGTGACCAATAGGTACAAAGGAAAAGGGAGAGAGGCTGTTTAATATTTTACCTGGTGAATGGCAAATGTTAAAAAAAGTTACCTTTGCCATTCAAATTTGTAGATCATGCCGTTCAACGTTAAAGTAATAGCCAGCCTGGTTGTTTCCATGGTATTCTGGGCCTTCTCTTTTGTTTGGATCAAACAGGCCTTTGAATCATTCAATCCGCTGTCAGTTATCTGGCTGAGATTAGTGGTGAGTTCAATCATGATGTTTACTGTTTTGAGCTTGATGAAACGGTTGGTCCGTATACACCGGGCAGATATTAAGTGGTTTTTACTCCTGGCATTTTTTGAACCGTTCCTCTATTTTATGGGAGAGAGTTTTGGCCTGAAGTATGTGCCTTCCACCATGGGTGCCGTTATTGTGTCTACCATTCCGTTGTTTGCACCTATTGCGGATCGTATCTTCTTCAAAGCGCGCTTAACCTGGATTAACCTGGCAGGTATCTCCTTTTCATTTATTGGAGTGTTACTCATTATTCTGGAAGATGACTTTAGTTTGAAAGCACCTATTCACGGAATCTTATTGGTTTTTATGGCTGTTTTTGCAGCAATGGGCTATTCGGTAGTGTTGAAGAAGGTGCCGGCCCGTTACAATGCTGTATCGATTATTACCTTTCAAAATATAATAGGGATATTTTACTTTTTCCCGTTGTTTGTTTTCTATGACTGGCACCATCTGACGCATACGGTTATTACAACTAATGCAGTATTGGCGATGGTGCAACTCTCCATATTTGCCTCTTCGTTGGCATTTATCTTTTTTACTTATGGGATGAGAAAAGTGGGGATTACCAAAGCGAATGTATTTGTGAATCTAATCCCTGTGTTTACCGCTGTGTTTGCCTGGATGATTCTGGGTGATCCGTTAACGGTGCGGAAAGTTATTGGTATTGCTGTTGTTATAGGTGGATTGTTTGTATCCCAGATAAAAATGAGACGTATATGAAATTTGATCCGGAGAAGTTGAAAGCGGATGCGCAGAATAAGAGCAATGAGAATAAAACCTTTTTAGCCAGGTTGAAAAAGAAAAAACCAAAAGATCTGGATGATCATACCCATGAAGCCCATTACGAGGTGTTTGATGAAATGGACTGTCTTTCGTGCGCCAATTGTTGTAAATCTATTAGCCCCATTATTATTGATCGTGACATTGATCGGATAGCTAAACATTTGCGCATGAAGCCTTCGGAGTTCATCGAACAATACCTGGAACTCGACAATGATGGTGATTACGTGTATCGATCAGCACCATGCCCTTTCCTGATGCCGGATAACTATTGCATGATTTATGAGGTAAGGCCCCGTGCTTGTCGGGAATACCCGCATACTGACCGGAAGCGGTTTCATCAGATCAGCCAGTTGACATACAAAAATACGTTTGTTTGCCCGGCTGTATTTGAAGTAGTAGAGAAACTCAAAGTGATTTACAAATAATGTGAATCAGGAGTTGCATCCCTTCGGAAAAGGACTGTCCGAAGGATATATGTGTACGAAGTGCAGGATAGTGTTAATAACTTCAATTCGACTATTATGCCATGCTTATTTATGATATTGGCCATGATGATCCGAAGCGCGCGAGCAGGTCAAATAAGCGGGCCGGCGTAGGCGCGACGAAAATGAATGCGGGAATTCTGGCTAGTGGGTTGGAAAAAATTCATCGAGGAGGTGGGAGGAAGCTTTTATTTGACTAGAGTTTTTTGCTTCCTTTTTGGGGCAATGCCAAAAATGAAGTAGGGTTTGGGACAAAGTCCCATTAAAAAACATGTCATCAAATAGTTTAAAATCGAACTTCGGTTATTGACACCTAAGAAAATACGGCAGACCTGATTATAAAGAAAGAATTCAGGATGACACTTCTCAATTGGTAGTAATACGTCAACTGTTCTCTATCATGTAATTCTTATTAATCTTGTCAAAAAATACACTATTTGAGAATCAACATCTTTCAATTCTTGATTCTCATAAATAATAATGATGTAGGGTAGTATACACTAAAATGGTATTTTTGCCGTTTAAAGAGTGATTATGAAAGAGAAATTACGGCTTGTCATCATTCTGATTTGCATTTGTAATTCCTTCTCCACGCTGGCGCAGTTGGGAGGGGAGAGTACCTATGACTTCCTGAACCTGACCAATTCAGCAAGAGTGGCTGCTTTGGGAGGAAATCAGGTGGGACTAAGAGACGGTGATCTGAATTTGGTTTTTCATAATCCGGCAGCCCTGAATGATACCCTGGATAACCAGTTAACCTTAAACTTCGTGCCTTATATGGTGGATGTGAAATATGGCTACGCAGGTTATGCCCGTCATTTTAAAGGGGTCGGCACATTCAGTGCGGGAATACACTCAATTAATTACGGAACATTTGACCGGGCCGATGAATCGGGTGTGATAACAGGCACTTTTTCTGCCGCAGAGTATGCTATAAACTTCACCTATTCCAGACCATTAACGCCACGATGGACCGCCGGAATAGCCGTTAAGCCCGTTATTTCCAATTTTGAAAGCTATAACTCTTTTGGGTTGGCCGCCGATATTGGATTGATGTATAGTACTCCCTCCAGGTTGTTCTCCGCCGGTATGACGCTTAAGAATTTCGGTAGCCAGCTTTCAACGTATAATGAAACCTACGAGCCACTACCTACCGATTTGCAAATGGGTATGGCTTATAAGCTGGCGCATGCGCCTTTTCGTTTTTCTGTTACTGCCCAGCATTTATTAAAATGGGATTTGTCCTATAAGATTCCGGAGGCAGAGAACGGCTCAGCTAATAATACCACTGAAGACGATGGGTCCATTGGATTTGTTGATAACATGGCCCGGCACATGGTCTTCGGCGTGGAATTTATGCCCGCAAAGAATTTTTATGTGGCAGCAGGTTATAACCACCGGCGTCGGCAGGAGTTGAAAATTGAAGAGAAGGCTTCCACGGTCGGTTTCTCCTGGGGCTTTGGTTTCCGCATCTATAAATTTCATTTCGCCTACGGTTCGGCACGTTACCACCTGGCCGGTTCATCCAACCATTTCTCCATTTCTACTAATCTTTCTGCGTTTTAAAAAAACGGTGTTGAATTAAAGCTTCATTTTCCATTTATAAACCAGGGTTATGATGTTAGATAAAACGTGAAGTAAGGTAAAGCACCTCTTCAGATATACACCATGGGTTCATCATTTTAATTCGTATAAATAGTCTGTCTTTATATCTATGTGTTGAGATAAGGGGCCGTACTATGAATCAACAATTCTACTCTCTCCATTTCTCTTACTCCCTGATAAGACTCCCGAGCCGCCATCCAATGGTTTGCGTTATTTTTCTAAATTTGTGACCTCATAAAACCGATTATGCAGAAAGGAAAAGACAAACTCATAATAGCCATTGATGGCTTCTCCTCATGTGGGAAAAGTACCGTGGCCAAAGACTTAGCCAAACGTTTAACGTATGCCTATATCGACACCGGTGCCATGTATCGGGCGGTTACTTTGTTTGCCTTACGCCAGGGGCTTTTGAGTGCCGACGGAATTGATGAAGAGAATCTTCAGGAGCAGTTGCACGAGATCAAAATCTCTTTCAAATACGACGTGGAACAGAAGAAGAATGAAACCTTCCTCAACGGGCAAAGCGTGGAGCAGGAGATTCGCGGGCTGGAGGTCAGTAATAATGTGAGTGCCATTAGCACCCTGCGATTTGTCAGGGAACGAATGGTAGAACTGCAACAGGACATGGGACGTGAAGGCGGCATCGTTATGGATGGCCGCGACATCGGCACCGTAGTCTTTCCCGAGGCCGACCTGAAAGTATTTATGACTGCTTCACCCGAGATAAGGGCACAGCGGCGCTATGACGAATTGGTGGGCAAAGGGCAGGAAGTATCCTTTGAGGAAATCCTGAAGAACGTGGTGGACCGCGATCACATGGATTCCACCCGGAAAGAGAGTCCCTTGCGACAGGCCGACGATGCCATTGTATTAGATAATAGCCACCTGACGCCCGACGAACAACTCGATTGGATCGTGGAACGGTTAAAAGAGAAAACACTTATTTAAGAATATATTAATCTGTAAAACGAAAAGGAATGGCATCTTTGACCGTTGAGATTGACCCCGGTTCCGGTTTCTGCTTTGGGGTAGTGAAAGCTGTTGAAATGGCTGAATCAGCCCTGGCTAAAAAGCAAACCGTATACTGTTTGGGGGAAATTGTGCATAATGGCGAGGAGGTGGATAGGTTGGAGAAGTTGGGGATGAAAACCATCTCGCATCAGGATCTGGAAGATATTAATGATGGAATTATCCTGTTCAGGGCGCATGGAGAGCCGCCAACATCTTATAACATCATAAAAGAAAAAGAGCATAAGCTGGCCGATGCCACCTGTCCGGTGGTATTAAAACTACAGCAACGGGTAAAACAAGCCTGGTTGAATCAGACGAAGAATAACGGACAAGTGGTCATCTATGGTAAGAAAGGTCATGCCGAGGTCATCGGGCTTCTGGGGCAAACAAACGGGGAGGCCATATTGGTTGAAAAAGAAGCCGATCTGGCACAAATTGACTTTAGCCGTCCCACCGAGATCTTTTCACAAACCACTAAAAGTGTAAAGGGCTTTCAAAATATAACGGATAAAATCCAGGCTGCAACAAAAAATGGGGTAGAGGTGATTGTTCACGATACCATTTGTCGGCAGGTCGCCAATAGGGTGACCCGCATACAGGAATTTGCCCGGAAACACGACATCATCATAATGGTTGGCGGGCTGAAAAGCAGCAATGCACAAATGTTGTTTCAGGCTTGCCAGGAAGTAAATAGGAATAGCCACTTTGTCACAGGACCTGAAGGAGTGCAGGCAGAGTGGTTTCAAAAGAGACCCGCTAAAGTGGGCGTGTGTGGCGGTACTTCAACACCCGCCTGGCTAATGAAACAAGTAGCCCAAGAGATTGAAAAAATGTAAACCAGACAAAACGCGTTGGTTATGACAAAAATAAAACGAATTGGTGTTCTAACATCCGGAGGGGATGCACCAGGAATGAATGCTGCTATCAGAGCAGTGGTGCGGGGAGCAATTTTTAATAATGTGGAGGTTATGGGTATCATTAAAGGATACCAGGGCATGATCGAAGAGAATTTTATTAAAATGGAATCCCATTCGGTGAGTAATATTATCCAACTGGGGGGAACCATCCTTAAATCGGCCCGCAGTAAGGAATTTCTTAAGCCGGAAGGACGGCAAAAAGCCTTTGATAACCTGAAGAAGCATAAGATTGACGGCCTCGTGGTGATTGGTGGTGACGGTACTTTTACCGGAGCGCGCATCTTTAGCCAGGAGCATGACATACCTGTCGTGGGTATTCCCGGAACCATTGATAACGACCTCTATGGAACCGATTCAACCATTGGGTACGACACCGCACTGAATACGGTGATTGAATCAGTCGATAAAATCAGAGATACGGCCTCAGCGCACAGCCGCCTGTTTTTCATTGAAGTGATGGGACGTGATGCCGGTTTTCTGGCTTTGCGCAGTGGCATCGCCTCAGGGGCCGAAGCCATCCTGTTACCAGAGGTGGAAACCGACTTCTCCAACCTACAGGTCTTCCTGCAGAATCAATATAAGAAGAAGAAAAAAACAAGCAGTATCGTGTTGGTAGCCGAAGGCGAGAAGATGGGCAGCACCATGAGCATCGCCGAAAAAGTGGCCAAAGATCATCCCGAGTTTGACGTGCGGGTGACCATCCTGGGACATACACAGCGAGGCGGATCACCCACGGTCTATGATCGCGTGTTGGCCAGTCAGCTGGGCGTTGCCGCAGTAGAGGCTCTGCTCGACGATCAAAAAAGCATCATGGTAGGGATCATGAATAGAGAAATTACCCAGGTCCCCTTCAATCAAACACTGAAAAACAAAAAGGAACTGAATCCCGGACTACTCAAAATATCCGGAATTTTATCCATCTAATAAGCCAACATTAAACCAACGGCCCGTCCCATCGATCGGGCCGTTGTCTTTTAAACTACTAACTGATCACTGCTAACTGTTAACTGATCACTGTTAACTGTTAACTGATCACTGTTAACTGATCACTGTTAACTGTTCACTGTTCACTGCTAACTGTAACATCCCATGAAGCGAACATGTAAATTTGATTAGCTAATTTTCACACAGTAGGAAGATGATTAAAATAAAAAACTCTGTGCCTCAGTGCCTCAGTGTTCGTAGTCTATTATCTAAAAGTCTAACATCTATCATTTATCATCTCAAAGTCTCTTATCTATAAATCTCTTGTCTAAATTCAATCCCATGAAACACCTAATCCACACCTTATCCCTCATCCTGGTAATAAGTATCTGCCAGCAACCAAACACCATTGCCCAAAAACAAAGAAAGAAACAACAAGCCCGCATCCAAAGCGCCATCAACCAGGCCTACGATCAATTAAAAGACCTGCAGGAAGGAAAAAATGCCGATTACATCCCCGCCCTGGCCCAGGTAAACTCCGATTTCTTCGGAATCGCTGTCGTGACGGTCGACGGACAAGTCTTCACCAAAGGCGATATCGACGAGCTGTTTTCCATTCAATCCATCTCCAAAGTCTTCACCCTGGCCCGTGTCATTGAAGATTCCGGCGCCACCACCATCGAAGAAAAAGTAGGTGTCGATCCCACCGGACTTAAATTCAACTCCATTGTTGCCGTTGAATTACGAAAAGGAAAAGAGATCAATCCCTTTGTCAACCCCGGTGCCATTGCCACCACCAGCCTGGTAAAAGGCAACACCTACGAGGCCAAATGGAACCACATCCTTGAAACACACAACGCCTTCGCCAACCGCACTCTGGAAGTCAACCAACCTGTTTACGTCAGCGAAGCCGAAACCAACCAGCGCAATCAATCCATCGCCATGCTGCTCAATAGCTATGGCCGCATCTATTTCGATCCCGCCCAATCCACCGATATCTACACCCGCCAGTGCGCCATCAACGTCAATGCCCGCGACCTGGCCGTGATGGCAGCCACTCTTGCCAATGGCGGCACCAATCCACTCTCCGGCAGCACGGTTGTGTCCCCACAAACCAATGCCCACGTACTGTCCGTGATGGCCATCGCCGGTCTCTATGATGACGCTGGTAAATGGCTCTACCACGTCGGTCTGCCCGCCAAGAGCGGTGTCGGAGGTGGTATTATCGCCGTGGTACCCGGAAAATTCGGCATCGCCGTCTTCGCACCGCCACTCGACGCCCAAGGCAACAGCGTCAAAGGCGCCAAAGCCATCACCCAAATCATCCAAACCCTTAAAGCCAATCCCTATCTCATCGAACCTAACTAGGAAGTTAATATATAGAGAGGATAAAGGTCAGAAGTTAGAGAGAAGGGAGTGAATAGATGGAAACATTTAGAGATAAATGGAGATACCTTGAAACAGGTAGAAATACTTTGAAACAACCGGTACTTACCAAAGAAAAATCTTTGCGTCTCAGCGCCTTCGAGGTGTATCATGAATCTTGTTAAAACAAGAAAGATATGGTAATCCCGGTTGAATCTCTCTGTCTATCATCTCTAAATCTCACATCTAAAAGTCTATTATCTAATAGTCTCTTATCTAAAAGTCTATAATTATCATGGCGGCCGGGCGGGTGCTCCGTTATAGCGCCAGCCCTGGGGGCTATGTTCCGTAAACCGGTACGTGGGCTCCTTCGTCGCCTCCGCCCGGCACTCCACATTAGCCCCCAGGGCCGTCGGCTGCCACTGCGCCCCCTGCCGCAGCATCAGCCGGTGCAAAAAATGTCCTCTTCAGTGGTGCAAAAGCCTTCTCTCGGTGTGAGAAAATTCCTTACAGTGCTGCGAGAAGCTTCTCCCGGTGTGAAAAACATTCCCGCAAGGTTGCGAGAAGCTTTTTCCGGTATGAAAAACGTTCCTGCAAGGTTGCGAGAAGCTTTTTCCGGTATGAAAAACGTTCCTGCAAGGTTGCGAGAAGCTTTTTCCGGTATGAAAAACGTTTCCGCAAGGTTGCGAGAAGCTTTTTCCGGTATGAAAAACGTTCCCGCAAGGTTGCGAGAAGCTTTTTCCGGTGTGAAAAACGTTCCCGCAAGGTTGCGAGAAGCTTTTTCCGGTATGAAAAACGTTCCTGCAAGGTTGCGAGAAGCTTTTTCCGGTATGAAAAACGTTCCCGCAAGGTTGCGAGAAGCTTTTTCCGGTGTGAAAAACGTTCCTGCAAGGTTGTGAGAAGCTTTTTCCGGTGTGAAAATTGTTTCTTCAAAGTTGCGGGAAGCATTTTCCAGTATGAAAAACATTCCCGCTGAAGAGTAACGGACTTTCCAATAAAACATCATTCCCTTCACTAGCATCCTGATACTTGTTTCTTGATACTCGAGTCTTGATACTTGTATCAAAATACTTTTCTGGCTTGTCCAGGTAGTAACCAGCAAATAACAAATCCGGTTCTCAACCTATCAAACCGCATTAATGGCATTCACC
Source organism: Marinilabiliaceae bacterium JC017 (assembly GCA_004296775.1). Taxonomy (GTDB): domain Bacteria; phylum Bacteroidota; class Bacteroidia; order Bacteroidales; family Marinilabiliaceae; genus JC017. Next base: position 18,309 of record RHGE01000017.1, on the reverse strand, counting down.
GGATCCAGGCGCGAGGCAAACCAGGCAGGGATGTAACCCGATAAAATGCCAATGACCACCGAGATGCCAATCCCTTTCAGGATGTTCACCAGCGATAAGTGAATGGCCAGGTCCATGGCCTGGTTTACCCCCAGGGAGATGAGCAAAATAAGGCCCAGGCCGGCGATGCCTCCCAGGAGCGATAAAAAGGTGCTTTCAATCAAAAATTGCCAGAGTACAAACCTTCGCTTGGCACCCAGGGCTTTCTGGATTCCTATGATGCGGGTGCGCTCTCGCACCGATACAAACATGATGTTGGCGATGCCAAAACCACCCACCAGGATGGAGAAACCACCAATGAACCAACCTGCAAAATCAATGGCCGAAAAGAGGCTGTCAAAATTGCGTTGCACCAGGCTAATGCGGTTCAGGGCAAAATTGTTGTCTTCAAGGGGCTTCAGTCGTCGGGTTGTGCGCATGATGCCGGTGAGTTCATCCACCAGGTCGTCAACACTAAAACCGTTTTTCGCTTTCACCATCACCAGTGGCTGAACCGTTTCACTGCGCAAGTTGAACAAGCTCTTGGCGTAGTTAACCGGTATCACCATGTTTTTATCCAGGCTATTGCCAAACATGTCTTCGCCTTCCCGTTCAAAAACGCCAATCACCTCCAGCTTGCGTCCCATCAGTTTTATGCGTTTACCTACCGGGTCGGCCCCCTGGAAAAGTTCTCCCGCCACGTCGGCCCCTAGTAGTGCCACATTAGCCCCTTTGTGCGATTCAAACCACGAAAAGTAACGGCCATTCCGGATGTTGAACGACCAGATGCGCTCAAAGTCATGGGAAACCCCCATCACCGCCACATTATCGTACGAATTGTCGGCATAAATCACCGGGCGTTCGGCCGCCATCATAAACGCCGTGGACGCAGCAATTTGGGAACGTCGCTGCACGGTTTCATATTCATCCAGGTTGGGAACAGGCCGGTTAAGGTAACGCCACCAGGGATATTCACTTTCCCCCTCTGGTGGCGTCCAGGGCCATTTCTGTATGTAAATAACATTGTCGCCCAGCGATTGAATGCTCTCCTGAACTTGTTTCTCCAGGTAATCAATGAGGGTAAACACCGAAATGATGGAGAAAATGCCAATGGTAACACCCGACAAGGTTAATAAGGTGCGCAACTTATTGGAGTGGAGTGCCGATAGGGCAAACAGAAAACTCTCTTTGAAAAATTTATAGACGAGAATCATGGTGACAGAATTTGATTAGGGCGTTCATTAGTGCTGGTTTTTATCTAATACCAAACATGTTTTAAAAGAACCTTGGTCTTCGGTCTGGCATCTAAAGCTAAACAATCGATAGTGTCTGGTAGTAAATGTAATCTGAAATATCTGGTTTTGCATGGTTTGATCTGTAGTTTTTAGATGGGAAAATCATTTGATGCGGTATGGCTCATGGGACATTATAGCTGTTTTGTGAAATTGATTCAGGTGACCTAACCAATTCTCTGGCTATTAATTCGAGGGATGTGACAACATTCAATTTGATGTATAATTAGTCCAAATAAAATGAATTCATCACATTGTTAACTGTCCTTATTTTCTTATTTTTGCGTGAAAGAATTAAAAGGATATAAATGAATACGTTAAAAAAGGTTAAATCGGCACTCATATCCGTCTATCACAAAGATGGATTGGATGAAATCATCACAACTTTACATGAACAAGGAGTAAAAATTTATTCCACCGGTGGAACCAAAACTTTTGTAGAAAGTTTAAATGTTCCGGTAACCGCAGTGGAAGATGTAACGGGGTATCCTTCTATTTTAGGAGGAAGGGTAAAAACACTTCATCCAAAAGTATTTGGGGGAATTTTGGCCCGCAGAGAAAATGCCGGTGACCTGGATCAATTGTCAGAGTATGAAATTCCTGAAATTGATTTGGTAATTGTTGATCTATATCCTTTTGAAGCAACTGTTGCTTCCGGTGCCGAACATCAGGCCATTATTGAAAAGATTGATATCGGGGGTATCTCGTTGATTCGTGGTGCTGCTAAAAACTATAAAGATGTAATCATCGTGCCTTCTAAAGGCCAATATGCTGATTTGCTGGCATTGTTGAAGGAGAAAAACGGTGAGTCAACCCTTGAAGATCGTGAGCAATTTGCTCGTGCTGCCTTTGCAGTTTCATCGCATTATGATGCGGCCATCTTCAACTATTTCGATAAGGATTCTGGCGAGTGTCTGCGCCAAAGTTACGACGATGCCAAGGTGTTACGCTATGGAGAGAACCCTCATCAAAAAGGTATTTTCTATGGTAAGCTGGATGACATGTTTGATCAGCTACATGGAAAAGAGATTTCATATAACAACTTACTTGATATCGATGCCGCAGTAGGCTTGATTTCCGATTTTCAGGAAACAACGTTTGCGGTTATGAAGCATAACAATGCTTGTGGCCTGGCCTCACGTCCGCAGCTCATTGACGCCTGGAAGGATGCCTTGGCCGGTGACCCGGTTTCTGCCTATGGTGGAATCTTAATCACCAATGTGGAAATAGACAAAGCAACTGCTGAGGAGATTAATAAGATTTTCTTTGAGGTGATCATTGCTCCTTCTTATAATGCTGAAGCATTAGAGATTCTGAAACAAAAAAAGAACCGTATCATTCTTGTTCAGAAAGAAACCGTATTGCCGGCAATGCTTAACCGTACTTTGCTTAATGGGGTATTGGCTCAGGAGAGAGATACGGCTGTTGAGACACCTGAATCGTTAAAAGTAGCCACTGCAACAGCACCTACGACTGCAGAGGTAGAAGATCTTATTTTTGCCAATAAATTAGTTAAGCACACAAAATCCAATGCCATTGTTTTAGCTAAAAACAAGCAGCTAGTGGCAAGTGGAGTTGGGCAAACATCACGTGTGGATGCCTTGAAACAAGCTATTGTTAAAGCCGGTGTATTTGAATTTGACCTGGCAGGTGCGGTGATGGCAAGTGATGCCTTCTTCCCGTTCCCTGATTGTGTGGAAATTGCTCATGAAGCTGGAGTGAACGCTGTGATTCAACCGGGTGGATCTGTAAGAGATAATCTTTCGGTAGAGTATTGCAATGAACACAACATGGCTATGGTACTTACCGGTAATCGTCATTTTAAACATTAAAAAGCAACTGGGATGGGATTGTTTTCTTTTTTGTCACAAGAAATAGCCATTGACCTGGGAACGGCCAATACCATCATTATCCACAATGATAAAATTGTGGTAGATGAGCCGTCGATTGTGGCCCTTAACCGACGTTCTGATAAGCTTGAAGCCATCGGTGAGAAAGCCCGTCAGATGCATGGTAAAACGCACGATAACATATATACCATCCGTCCGCTCAGGGACGGTGTGATTGCCGATTTTAATGCGGCAGAACAGATGATCCGTGGTATGATCAAGATGATCAGTAATAAATCACGCCTGTTTACGCCGTCACTAACCATTGTGATTTGTATTCCTTCCGGTAGCACGGAAGTAGAAATACGGGCGGTACGTGACTCTTCAGAGCATGCCGGTGGCCGGGAAGTGCACATGATCTACGAACCCATGGCAGCGGCCCTGGGTATCGGCTTAGATGTGGAAGCACCGGAAGGAAACATGATTGTGGATATAGGTGGAGGTACTACCGAGATTGCAGTGATTTCACTGGGTGGTATCGTAACCAATAAATCCATTCGTATTGCCGGTGATGACCTGACTGCTGATATCATGGAGTATATGCGTCGTCAGCATAATATCAAGGTGGGTGAGCGCACCGCAGAGTCCATTAAGATTCATGTGGGGTCAGCTTTGCCTGAACTGGAGAATCCACCTGCTGATTTTATCGTGCAGGGGCCAAACCAGATGACAGCCTTGCCAATTGAGGTGCCTGTTTCATACCAGGAGATTTCTCACTGTCTGGAGAAATCAATCTCTAAAATTGAATCAGCCATCTTGTCAGCCCTGGAACAAACCCCTCCCGAGTTGTATTCTGATATCGTTAATAACGGAATATACCTGGCCGGTGGTGGTGCCATGCTGCGAGGACTGGATAAAAGATTAACAGATAAGATTAATATACCGTTCCATATTGCCGAGGATCCGCTTCGGGCTGTGGCTCGTGGAACAGGCATTGCTCTCAAAAATCGACACAGAGGGTTGCCATTTCTTATTCGATAATGCATTATTGCAAAGCCACTGTTCAACGGTGGCTTTGTAATTAACAAAGGGAAACGCGGATCTTGAGATGAGAAATTTTATTCGTTTTATATTAAGACATCATTTTGTTCTTTTATTCCTGTTAATTGAGTTGTTTTCCTTTGCATTGGTGGTGAATTATAATGATTATCAACGGTCCAGTTGGTTTTCCTCCTCCAATAGATTCGCCGGATTTATTCTTAATAAATCAAACAACGCGAGTCAATACTTCATGTTACGTGAGATCAATGAAGAGTTGGCACGTGAGAATGCTTACCTGCGCGGTCAGATGGATGAATCGTTCCGCATATCCAAGGATTATTTCAGTGTTGTCTTTGATAGTTTAAGTCAACAGCAATATGTGTATCGGGCAGCCAAGGTGATTAACAACTCTGTCAACAGACATTTTAATTATATAACACTGGATAAGGGAACCGATAATGGGATTGAGCCGGGAATGGGGGTTATCTCTGCCAGGGGGGTTGTTGGTATTGTAACCAATGTGTCAAAGCGCTACTCAACTGTTATCTCCTTGTTGAATACTCGCCTGAAGATCTCTTCAAAACTTAAGGAAACGAATTTCTTTGGATCGCTTGAATGGGATGGACAAACTTATGAATACGCCAACTTGAGCGGGATACCGAGGCATGCCACAGTAAGTGTTGGTGATTTGGTGGTTACAAGTGGTTATTCTGCTATTTTCCCTGAAGGGATATTGATTGGGACGGTGGAGACGGTGGAAAAAGGAAAAGGCGAAAGTTTCTATGATATTCGAGTCAAATTATCAGTTGATTTTAAACGATTGGCTTTTGTTGAGGTTATCGGAAACAATATGAAAGAAGAGCAAGTAGAATTGGAAAACATCACAAAGAATGATTAGTTATTTGCCAAGGTATATCTTCAATTTTATTTTCCTGGTGCTGGTGCAGGTGTTTGTGCTGAATAATATCCAGTTCAGCGGTTTTGTTAATCCCTATCTTTATATACTTTTTATATTAACCTTGCCGTTTGATATTCCCGGTTGGTTGCTACTAGGGCTGGCTTTTGTATTGGGAATGACTATTGACTTATTTAGCAATACCCCTGGGATGCACTCTGCAGCAACCGTCTTTATGGCTTTCTTAAGGCCCTATCTGTTACGGGCTATTGCACCTCGGGATGACTACCAGCCAGCGACCTTGCCAATAATGAATCACTATGGATTTCTCTGGTTTTTGAAATATGCTTTCGTGTTAGTATTAGCACATCATTCCTTCCTGTTTTTTATTGAAGTATTTGATTTTAGTCATTTCTGGAGTACTTCGTGGCGTATTTTATCCAGCACGTTTTTCACACTGGTGTTCATATTTGTAGCACAGTTATTTAGTTTGGGAAAAAATAAACAACGGTAGACGTGGGGGGAATTAATAATCGGACATTATTAGTGATCGGTCTGATGCTGAGTGTCGGAATTGTCTTTATTTTTAAATTATTCATACTTCAGGTTTATGATCCATCCTATAAATTCTCGGCAGAGAGTAATACCAGGCGAAAGGTAACGCAATACCCTTCCCGGGGACTCGTCTATGATCGTAATGGAAAACTCCTGGTTTCTAATCAGGCAGTCTATGATGTCATGGTGGTGCCCCGTGAGATAACACCATTTGATTCGGCTGATTTTTGTACTTCATTAGGTTTGACCATTGAGGAGTTGCGTGATCGTTTTGTCGATATGCGGAAAAAGATTCGTAACAGAAGGATCTCCACTTATAAACCATCCGTTTTTTATAAACAGTTATCGGCCGAAAGCTATGGGCGTTTTCAGGAAAAGCTATACAAGTTTAAAGGTTTTTTTGTGCAGCGCCGGACATTAAGGAAATACGAGTATCCAAATGCGGCTCACGTTTTGGGTTACGTAGGTGAAGTAGGAGAGGGCCTGCTTGGGAAAGACCGGTATTACACACAAGGGGACTATGTGGGTATTTCCGGCATTGAACATACCTATGAGAATGAACTGCGGGGAAAAAAGGGGGTTAAGTACCTTTTGGTTGATGTGTACGGACGTGAAAAAGGATCCTTTCGGGATGGTCGCTACGATACAACTGCAGTAGCCGGGCGTAATATTAACTTGTCCCTGGATGTGGATCTGCAGGTTTACGGTGAACAGCTCATGAAGAATAAGATCGGTAGTGTGGTGGCTATTGAGCCAGCTACCGGTGAAATATTGACGTTGATATCAAGCCCGGGTTTCGATCCTTCGCTTTTAGTAGGAAGGGCCAGATCGGTTAATTTTCCCAAGTTGAGTACTGACTCCTTAAATCCTCTTTTTAACCGAAGTGTGCAGGCCTGGTATCCCCCCGGTTCTACATTCAAACCGGTTAATGCACTTATAGGATTGCAGGAGGGAGTTGCCTCAGCCGATACTAAATATCCTTGTTCCATGGGTTATCACACACGGGGATTATCTGTGGGATGTCATTCGCATAAATCACCATTGAACCTGCCTCAGTCCATTCAGAGTTCTTGTAATTCCTACTACTGTTATTTGTTTCGAAGCATTCTTGATAATCCCAAATACAAATCGGTTAATGAAGGATTGGATGCCTGGAAGAATTTTCTGGTTAAATTTGGATTTGGATACCGTTTGGGAAGTGATGTTGCCAATGAAATACGTGGGTTTGTGCCGAATGCCAATTACTACGATAAAGTGTATAATAAGAGCTGGAATTCTCTAACCGTTATTTCACTTTCCATTGGGCAGGGGGAATTGCTTACTACTCCGTTGCAAATGGCCAATATGACTGCGGCTATTGCAAATAAGGGAAGTTTTCATACGCCTCATCTTGTGAAAAATATAGAAGATCAACCCCTTGATGAACGATTCGTGAAATGGAATGATACCGGAATTGACTCCATACATTTTGAACCGGTGCAAGAAGGTATGGAGTTAGCTGTATGGGGGCAAAGCGGTGGTACCGCACGCATTGCGAAAATACCAGGGGTTCGCATTTGTGGGAAAACTGGTACTGCTGAGAACCCCCATGGGGAAGATCACTCTATTTTTGTAGCTTTTGCACCAAAGGATAATCCTAAGATAGCCATAGCAGTGTATGTAGAGAATGGCGGATTTGGAGCCACCTGGGCCGCCCCGATTGCTAGTTTAATGGTTGAAAAATACCTGACTGATTCAATTAATCCTTCAAGAAAGTGGTTGGAGAAACGAATGTTGGAAAAAGATTTTATTCATGGTAGCGAGAAATAGTTATACCAAAGGGATCGATTGGGTGACGGTGTTATTGTACCTGACATTAATTGTGTTTGGGTGGGTCAATATTTATGCAGCCAATTTTAATCCTGATAATCCGGTATTTTTTGATACAGGCAAAGAATATTTTAAACAAATTATTTGGTTTGGACTATCATTAGTGCTTATTGGTATTGTATTGTTAATTGACAGTAAGTTCTATGTGGAGGTGGCCTATATTTTTTATGGCTTTACGTTGTTTCTATTACTGGCCGTCTTGTTATTTGGTAAGGAGATTAATGGCGCCAAGTCATGGTTTGAAATGGGACCGGTAAGATTTCAACCGGCTGAATTGACGAAAGTGGCTACAAATCTGGCCCTTGCCCGGGCAATGAGCAGGTTTGGATTCACCTTCAAGAAAAAGAGTGATGTCTTTAAGCTTTGCATGATTCTCTTTTTACCGGTTATCTTTATTTTGCTACAGAATGATACTGGTTCTGCGCTGGTTTATTTTGTGTTTGTTTTGATGTTCTATCGTGAGGGAATGTCAGTTCTTGTGCTGATTTTTGGAGCCATAGGAGCGGTGGTTACCATTCTTACTCTGATGGTACCTAACATCACCATTCTGGCAATACTAACCGCTTTGGCATTCTTTATCCTATACTTTAAGGGCGTAAAAAGGGAGGTTTTAATTGCACTTGGAGTCTTGTTGGGTGTGAGCCTGGTTGGATGGACTGTTGTTTTGGCAACAAAATTCTTGTTACAACCAGAGTATCTGTTAGTGGGTGGATTATTCGCAGCGACTGTCTATTTGTTGTATAAAGCAACCGGAAAAAGGTTGAGAGTATTAACAACTTATTTATTGATTTTATGGGGCGCTGTGGCTTTTACCCTGTCCGCGGATTATTTCTTTGAGAAAGTTTTAAGTGATTATCAACGCACCCGGATCAATGTTTTGTTAGGCATTGAAAAAGATCCCTTGGGCGCCGGATATAATGTGAATCAATCAATGATAGCAATAGGCTCCGGTGGAGTTGATGGAAAAGGTTTTCTTCAGGGAACCCAAACCAAGTTTGATTTCGTACCTGAGCAGAGTACTGATTTTATCTTCTGTACTGTAGGAGAAGAATGGGGATTCTTGGGATCTACGGCTGTTGTGCTTCTTTTTATGGCGCTTTTCATGCGCTTGATCTATCTCGCTGAAAAACAGCATTCAGATTTTAGCCGAATTTATGGCTATGGTGTAGCTGTTATTTTCTTTTTTCATTTTGCAATTAACATGGGAATGACCATTGGATTGGCCCCGGTTATTGGAATTCCATTGCCTTTTTTTAGTTATGGAGGATCCTCTCTATGGGGTTTTACAGTTCTGTTATTTGTGTTCCTGAAATTGGATACTAACCGAAACGAATTAATTCGGTAGGTTAAAAAGTGTGAAAATTCTCAATATTTTACCTTATTAAAGGCGATTTGTGTGCCAAAATATACAGAGGGTCAGTATTTTGGGAGCTAATAAATTGAAATTCATAGAAAATTTGATTTTTGGTTTGATTTTTGTACTTTTGTGCCATCATCCCTAAGAAGGGATAATTCTCCGGGATCGTCGGTCATTTAGTTGTAAATACGGTTTTTAGCCTCCCACGTAAGTTGACCATTTCCGGAATTTTTTCGCAACATTCAGTGCATTTTTGTCGAATCAACAAATTAAAATTGCCTATGAAGTATCAAATTTATGCTTTGCACAATTTCAGACAAATTCCCCAGATTTCAAGGCTATCGGAAGAAGATCAGTTTACGATAGAAGTGGTTGGAAATGTTCTTCCTTTTAAAACTAACAATTACGTTGTTGATGAGTTGATTGATTGGGATAACTACAAAAAAGATCCCATATTCATCTTAAATTTCCCCCAGAAAGGCATGCTTAAAGAAGAGGATTTTAATCACATGGCCAAAGTGATTAAAAGCGGGGCGGATAAAGCAACCATCAAAACTGAAGCCAATAAAATTCGTGAGAAATTAAATCCCCATCCGGCAGGTCAGTTGGAATACAATGTGCCTGAATTAAATGGGGAGAAACTGAATGGAGTACAGCATAAATACAATGAAACCATGTTGTTTTTCCCAAGTCAGGGACAAACATGTCATGCGTTTTGTACTTTTTGTTTTAGGTGGCCTCAGTTTTCGGGCATGGATGACATGAAATTTGCCATGAGTCAAATTGAGCATATCATTGAATACCTGAAAATACATACTGAAATCACTGATATCCTGTTTACCGGAGGCGATCCAATGGTAATGAAGGGTAAATTTCTTGATTTTTATATTTCAAAATTACTAGAAGCGGATATACCGCATCTGCAAAATATTAGAATTGGATCAAAATCATTAGGCTTTTGGCCTTATCGTTATTTGACAGATTCTGATGCTGATGAAGTTCTTAATGTCTTTGAGAAAGTTACGAAGGCAGGAAAATCGTTGGCATTTATGGCTCATTTTAATCATTACCGAGAGCTTGAAACGGAAGCTGTACAAAATGCAATTGCACGTATCAGAGCCACTGGCGCGCAGATACGCACTCAATCACCACTGCTGAATCATATCAATGCCAGTTCTGATATCTGGAGCACAATGTGGCAAAAACAAGTAAAATTAGGGCTTATCCCTTATTATATGTTTATTGCTCGTGATACTGGTGCGCAAGAATATTTTGGTGTTTCATTGGCTAATGCATGGGATATTTTTCAGAAAGCATATACCAATGTAAGTGGAATCTGTCGTACGGTTCGCGGGCCAAGTATGTCTTGTACACCTGGAAAGGTACGAGTTTGTGGTCTTACTGAAGTAAAGGGAGAAAAAGTTTTTGTGTTGGAATTTATTCAGGGCAGAAACAGTGATTGGGCAGCTCGTCCGTTTTTTGCCAAATATGATGATAAGGCTTTATGGATGACCGACCTTAAACCTGCTTTTGGTAATGAGAACTTCTTCTTTGAGGAAGATTTATCTGAGATCTTGTTAAAATAATATCGATAGCTAAATAGAAAAAAGCACACCAATAGGTGTGCTTTTTTTATATAATAGAGTGGTGGTTTCTTTTGGTGAAAAACTGTTCTGTTGAAATAGATAGCCCATCTAGTATTGGTGCCCATCAAGGTGCTGTATGGGTAACCATTGGAATGTACTTGAGGCAGGTTAGGGACTCGTTCGTACCTGGATCGGGTGTTGTTCGGTAATTGTTTGGTACTTGATTGGTCCCTATAGAACCAACCAGGTACCAAACAATTACCGAAGAAAGTGCAATCATGGGGGCTTTTTGTCCCATTTTTAACTCAAACAACCCCTTTTTTAAGTGAAAATCTATAATTCTCTGCTGTTTTTGAACGAAAATGATGTATTCACTAACGTTTGAATGGATATGCTAACCTGAATTATTACTTCTTTAATTTGTATTCGGCGTTTAATCAATGGTTTATAAGGAATAAAAGTCACGGTAATATTACCGTTATTTTATGCGGGGATGTGAGAGGTTAACTTGGCTTTCGAAGTCAGGATTAACCTAAAAACAGACGTTATGAATATTTCCGTTGTATCTACTATTATCTTGTTTATTCCTTTGGTTTTATTGTATTTCATTAATGTTATGAAATTACAGAACGTTATCCCGGAAGCAGTGTGCATGATATTAGTAATCTACTATTAGTTATGAGGTGCATTTAGAGATTTATTAAGGGCTGTTCAATAAACCAGCTTCTCGATCATGTTTTTTTTAAGAAACCATGTTCATATAACTTCATTTTTAAATGATAGTTAAACTATTAAATCTAGCGGTATTTGTATTGACCTTTCCCAATCACCTATTTATATTTAATTCATTCAGGGGCAAAACGGACAGCGTAATTTGTATTCAAATCCTCAAATTTGTGACGATGAGTAGAAAGCCTGTAGGATCGATGTTTCATCACCAATCTTTAGTAGAATTTGTCACCGGCCTGTTGATACTTTTATTGGCAGGATTACCGCTTCTTTTTCATTACGATAAAGGAGACATTCTTTTTAAGCTCAATTCAATGGGAACGCCTTTTCTTGATAGTTTTTTCAGGATTTATACCTTCATGGGATATGGAATGGTTATGGTTATTTTAGCTGTCGTGTTTTTGTTTGTGAAGTACTATTATTCAGTGTTGTTCATGTTAATTCTCATCATGTGTGGTGTGGTTTCCTTTTGTTGTAAAGAATTGCTTTTTCCCGGTTTGGTGAGGCCGGCGGCAGAGATAGATTTTGAACTTCTTCCAAATGTTATTCAGGGAATCGATTTTCATCACTATGGTTCATTTCCTTCAGGGCATACGATGACAGCTTTTGCTTCTGCAGTTGTTTGTTGTTTTTATTTCAAGCGCAGGGGTATAGGTTTGGTAATGCTTCTCCTGGCGGTGCTTGTGGCGGTGTCCAGAGTCTATCTGCTACAACATTTTTATATGGATGTATATACTGGAGCCATCATTGGAACTATTTTGGCCTTGGGAGTTCATTATTTATTGGGAATGAAGTTGCAATGGCAAGAACATGATAAACTTAACAGAAATCTCTTGTTGGATATATCTACAAAACGAAAGAAAAAGTTGACTGGCTCGTTTTGGTCAATGAGTTTCTTTGTTAGAAGAGAGTTTATTGATTGAGAGACTTTTTATCACCACTGTTTCCCTGTTGTCAAAAATATCCTTGCATTCAAGTATTATTTGGTGTGATGTCCAGTGGGGATTTTTCTTTACATGTTTTTGAGTGGTCAGTAAAATATTACCAGGTGATGCTAAAAAATCCTCAGTAGCAATACTATCGGTTAGTTTATGAATTTTGCCATAATTAAATACAAAGGCCGGATTCAGACTTCCATAAGAAGCCACATGTGGGGCCGATATTAGTTCATTAAGTGTTAATGAAACAGGCGTATGTTGGTCAATAGCAGTAAAGAAAATACTGAACAGGAGCATGCTGGTGAGCATAAACCCGCCGCCGATAGATATAAGAGTGTTTCGTGGGTTAGAATGCCTGCGGAGATATATGGCGATACCTACGCTTATGGGCATGGTAATTACAGTGAGGGGTAACCAGGTGAGGTGTTGCAAGAGTGGTTCAAAAGGTAAGGCAATTAAAATTACAAGGGGAATTAGAAGTGTTAATCCCAATAAGGCATACAGCGAATGAGAGAAGGATTTTTTGATCTTTTGAGTCATTAATGCCTCGAAATAGCGACCAAATAAAATGGCGCCAAAGGCAAAGCAGGGCATGGGATAATTAGGTAGTTTGGTGCTGCTGACTGAAAAAAAAGTAACAAATACCAAAACGATTAAAGCTGAAAATAAGGTGAGATCGTTGTTTCTGGTTTGCCAGGTATGTTTGATGACCTGCGGCAGGAAGAAGGCAAAGGGCAGGAAACCCATAATGAAATAGGCAGGGGTAATTAGAAAGATGCCGCCGTGTCCTTCCATTTGGTTTGAAAAGCGGTTAATGTTGTGATCCAGCAGGAAACTATGTAGCCATTCGCCATCTGTTTTCAGGCTTACCATGTAATACCAGGGGATAATCACAACAGACAAAATAAGTAGTCCCAACAGCGGGTTTAATTTTTTAATAAAACTCCAGGTAAGGTTTCTTTTTAAAATGATGAATAGCAAAATACATAATCCCGGTAATGCCATTGCGATGGGGCCTTTGGTCATGACACCCAATCCCATGAACAGATAAAAGGGGATAAGGAAAGTTCGTTTGTGGGTAGAATAAAAGTGGAAAAACGACATAAAGGATAAGCCAATAAAACTAATCAGGTATGGATCAGGTACGGCCAAATGAAACTCCAGGATAAAATGAATGCTTGAAAGAAGCACCAATATGGTCCACCAGGCGGTTTTAATGGATGCGTAGCGAGTCGTGAAAAAGAAGAGGACCACCATAAGAATAGCGCCCCATACAGCCGAAAAAAACCGGGCGCCAAGGGCTGTTTTTCCGAATATGCTGTAACTAATCATCATAAAATAATAGTGCAACGGCGGTTTGTCCGTTCGCAGTTCACCATTGAAAGTTGGGGTAATCAGGTTGCCATCGGTCATCATTTCCCAGGCACACTGTGCGTTTTTACTTTCATCCAGTATATAAATAGAAGGGCCCCAGATATTAAATGACATCAGGAAAAAGGCGGCCATAAATACCATCAGGCCTTGTTTTGATCTTGAAAGTTGCATCTGATATGGTTTTTGACAAATATGAATACCAACTTATCCGTTGTAAATGGCTCTACATAAACTTAATCAATCCAAGTGAATAATAAAACATTGATTCGTTCACTCATTAATGGCGGGTAGGAACTGATCTTCAATGCCAGAATAATAATGGTTGGTTAAAGATAGGGAAATGAACAGGTTACTTTAAAGAAGCAATTTTGATTATGCCGATTGGAAAAGGGGGATAGTTGACATTACCCTCTGGAAATTGGTAAATTATCTTTTGTGGAAATCCTAAACAGATCATGGCTATGAATAAACTATCGGTTGTAATATGTGTTTTCAATGAAGAACAGAACATCGGTCCCTTATATGATCAGATACGTAATGCCTTGGTGGGCATAAGCCATGAAGTGATTTTTGTGGATGATGGTTCTTCGGATAACACCGTATCAGAAGTGCTAAAGCTGAAAGGGGAAAATATCCTGCTTATTCGTCTGAAGAAAAATTATGGGCAAAGTTCTGCCTTGGCGGCTGGTATTGATAAGGCTAGTGGGCATTACATTACAACCATTGACGGGGACCTGCAAAATGATCCGGCGGATATTCCCCGTATGTTACAGTTGGCCATAAAGGAAGACTGGGATCTGGTTGCCGGTATCAGGGCCAAACGGAAAGATGGAATGTTTTTAAGAAAGATACCAAGCAAAATTGCCAACTATTTTATCCGAAAAACAACGGGAGTGAAAATGAAAGATTATGGGTGTACTCTAAAAGTCTTTAAGTCGGAATTGGCTAAAAGTCTGGGGCTGTATGGCGAGTTGCACCGTTTTATTCCGGTGTTGGCAAGCCTGGAAGGTGCTTCCATTACCCAGGTAAATGTCAATCACCGGGCCCGGGAATTCGGACGTTCCAAATATGGCTTGGGACGTACCTTTAAAGTTGTGAGTGATCTTATGCTAATGATGTTTTTTAAAAAATACATGCAGAAACCCATGCATCTGTTTGGTACTACCGGGGTTGTAATTTTTATCTTAGGCGTGATAATTAACTTTTATCTATTATTTTTGAAGTTTCTCGGACAGGATATCTGGGGTAAACCGTTATTGCTTCTCGGACTGCTTTTGCTTATTTCGGGGATTCAACTGGTAACAATCGGGCTTGTAGCCGAGATAAATATGCGAACCTACTTTGAGTCGCAACGCAAAAAACCGTATAAGATCAAGAAAATACACAATGTCGGAACAAAAAAAATACTCCAAGCTTCTTAAACTTCTGATAAAAATACTTTTCTCAGCAGCAGCTTTATACTACGTTATTTATAAGAACGATTTCAACGAGATCTTAAATGCAATAAAAGGGGTGAATCCCCTTTTTCTGGTACTGGCACTTCTTATCTATATTCTTTCTCAGGTCGTCAGTTCGTTTCGATTAAATAGTCTGTTTCGTGCATTGCCGCTTAAACTGGAACATTGGGCGAATATTAAGCTCTACTGGCTGGGCATGTTTTATAATTTCTTTCTTCCTGGTGGAGTAGGGGGTGATGGCTATAAGGTGTATCTGTTACGGAAACATTTTAAGGTATCGGTTAAAAAATTGCTGACAGCCATTTTGGCCGACCGGCTCAGTGGCCTTTCCATTATTTTGGTGTACTTGTTGGGATTGGTCTATTACATTGATTATGAACTGCCTTATCAGGGCTGGTTTTTCCTACTTATTCCGGTTGTAAGCGCCGGCTACTTTGTGTTTTTGTGGATATTTAATAAATCGCTCACCAAGGCTTTCTGGCAAGTCTCTGTCTGGTCGTTGGTGATTCAGGGATTGCAAATGGTCGCTGTCATTTGCATCCTGGAGGCAATGGGTGCCAGTATGGCCGGAAAGTGGGATAATTACCTGTTTTTGTTTTTATTGTCGTCCATAGCCGCAGCCGTTCCTATTACTTTGGGAGGCATTGGTGCCCGTGAAATGACTTTTGCTGTCGGAGCTACCTATTTAGGCATCAATGAAGAATATGCCATTGCGCTCAGCTTGATGTTTTATTTTCTTTCACTGATTAGTTCTATACCCGGGATTTATTATTCCATCAGAACCGATGCAATCCTGGATCAATCCGATTCACATTCATCGCCCATCCTGGAAGAAGACATGAAATGTGGCGACCGGGATGAGTTTGTTACCACTGCGGTTGGGGATAAATAACCCATCTTTTACAGATTGACATTGGTATCAATTGAGTAGGTCATGAAGATTTCGTTTTTCGTGAGTCTGTTTGGTGCGTCATGCCTTTTTTATCTGTTTTTTTAAAAAAGAATAAGTTGTGGATAAAAGTCATTGCCTAAGATCGTTATTGCCCGGATGTAAGGAGTGATAGTGGTTTTTTGCAAATATTCCTACTTTTCCAACGCAACCATTCTAGCCTTCCTACATCTATCCCAAGCCGGCGAAAATTAATCTTCCCAGTAAGGGAATAACTTGAAATTATTGAATTGTTAAAACTTCTATCGATGAAAATATTTAAACATTTTTTTTCCTCCCTATGGGTGCTTGGTCTTGTTGCTGTTTCTTTCTCCTCATGTAATGACGATGATGATGCGGAGCCCACATTGGATGTAAGGGCTGATGCGGTGGTTGAAAAGAGCATGATTCAGGAGGCCAATAAATATGCAGCTGTATTTCATGTGTTTGCCAATCAGGTAATAGCCTCGGCCAAAGTAACAACACCTGTTGAAGAAGCATTGCCTATTGACTTGGTAAAGGAAGGTACTGGCGGTACCTATTTTGTTTATGAACCGGCTGTTGAAGACTATCTGGATGTCATGCCCCAGGCAGGTGAATATGTATTTGAGATAACAATGGCTTCGGGTGAGATGGTTACATTGAAAGAGGAGATCAGTAACAAGGAAATTGATGTTATTGTTGCTAAAAAGTTGGAATTCAATGAGGATAAAAAATTAGCCATTGAATGGGATGAAATTGATGGAGCCGATACCTATGACATTACTATTTTCAATGAGAAAGGGGATGTGGCTAAATTTTATTCCGGATTTTTGAAAAAAGACGTTACCTCTGTGGAGTTGGGAAATTTTACTGCCGGCTGGTTGCAGGGCTATGTGCCTGTACCGGGTGAAACCTATAAGGTGCAACTCAAAGCGTATCTGTTTGAAGAGGGAACTTATGACCCGCTTTATAACGTGCAATGTATTACATCCGATAATCAATATATCGACTGGCAATAAATGGTTATTAAGCCCTTTGTTATGGTGTCTGCTTGGTAGTAGGCACCTTTTTTATTGTGTAGAAAAGAACGCCCGGTGATCTTGGCACCGGGCGTTCTTTTGTTTAAGAATAGTTATCGGTTTCGTTTCCCAATTATTCAACAAGTTTTTCATGTTATCTTAACGATAAATTGATAAAAAAACTCTGGGCCTCAATGTCCACAGTTCATTATCCTCCATCAACAAGTCCTTCATCTATAAGTCTCTTGTCTACACGTCTATTATCTATAAATCTCTTATCTACACGTCTCTTATCTATAAATCTCTTATCTATAAGTCTCTCATATTAATCTATCCGCCGCAATTGAAGCACCATTTTGCCTTGAGAAAAGAAGATTAAGGTTTGGTTGTATCGATAAAACGAATCCACAGAGGCGATCGTTTTCATAAATTCATCTTCATATTTCATGTTAGGACAATACATTTTGGTGGAGGCCAGGGGCGTGAATTCAATGCCATTGGTTTTATCGGTGAATTTGAAGCCGCCTCTGTAATTATTACAGCCAGCCTGGCCAAGCACACTCATTTTAGCCGTATTGAGTTCCATTGTTTGTGATACGGTGGCGGGAGAGATGTCGCGGCCGTTCATCCAAACAACACCCCAGATATCATATAGCGCCTGGGGATTGATAATATCTTCTTCCTTGGTTAGTACCTTTACCAGTTTGTATTTTATCGACGAAGCATCGGCTGGTGGATTTTCTATTTTCAATTGGGCTACCTCCAGCTTGTATCTATATCCTTGTTCAAACTCAAACCCATCAATGGGAGAATAGAAAAATTCCCAGGCATTGTTTTCATCTGTTTTTACAAGGTAACAGCTTTGCGGGGCGACTCCCATGCAGGCGACCTGTTGTCCGGCCACGTACATGATTGTGGTTTCAGCCTTTGAGCTGATCTTTTGGGTGCTCTTACAGGCCGATAGCCCCGCAATAAGCAATGCAATGAATAGTATCTGTTTCATGATTGATAGTTTTATCAGATGGAAATTACAACAATTGATTGTTAGATAATAGTCAGAGATGGCCATTGGCCATATTGACGCCAAGATAACAACTTAACAAGAGGGTTAATTGATATATAAGTTTTAGTTCTTTAGGAATAGTTTTATTGGGACGTTGTCCCAAATCCTACTTCATTTTTGGCATTGCCCCAAAAACGAAGCAAATAACGCTAGTCAAATAAAAGCTTCCACCCGCCTCCTTGATGAATTTTTGCTAACCCACATGCCAGAATTCCCGCATTCATCTTCGTCGCGCCACCGCAGGCCCGCTTATTTTACACCAAACCTATTTAAGAATAACCTTGGTGTAATGCCGATAGATAATTAAAGGCCAATTAAAAGCGAAGCGCATTAAGTGGGCATTTTAATTACTAATCGGTATGCCGGGCTCCCCGCTT
>RHGE01000160.1 GCA_004296775.1 Marinilabiliaceae bacterium JC017 | reverse complement strand
GCATGCGCCGGCCCGCTTATTTGACGGGCTTACGCGCTTCGGATCATCACGGTCCAGCTCGTCGATTGGATTTTTGCGTTATTCTGTTGATTTGTATTGGAGGTGTCAAAACTAGAAGTAGGATCCGGTTATACAGTCGTCAATATGGACAACGGCCATCTTTGACTATCATATAACAAGCTCTCGCTACGCTAACTTGGACAAGCCAGAAAAGTAAAAAGTATCAAGTACAGAGTATCAAGATGATTTACTGCTCTCTAAAATATTTTGCCAATAAATACACAAATATTACTGGTAGGATACTAATCATTATGAGCATAAACATCAGGTTTGCAGTCTCCCTCTCTTTTAAGGAGAGGGCCGGGGTGAGGTGGTTTATAATAAGCATCTTTTTAATTGTCAGCAAAAAATACCAGGGACCACTAATTGATTATGAATAATTCCACAGCGTTGTTTTCTGAAAGGATATTGCAATCCCGATCATACATAAGCGTAATACTTATATCTTAATTCTTTATCGGCCAGCGCTAGCAGGGGGTATCCATGCTAGCGCTGGCCGAAAACAATCCACAGTCAACAGTTAGTAGTTAACATTATCTAAAATCTAACAATCTATTCCCCGCTGCCGCAAACCTGGAAGCGTCCGAAGGACCTGACAGCGTTAACATCTCCCAATAACCGCAGAGCACAACAAACAAGATATGGCCATCTCTGTCTATTGTCGAAACTTTAACAATCTGTTAGCTTAGTTATTTCTCAGCATTTTAAATGAAAACCATCCGAGTAATGCGATTATTCCTGCCATAATGGCCCAGAGCCAATTCTTATTTTTAAAGAGGGGTTCTTTGGTTATCGTTTCTCTCTTTTCTATCATTTGTTCTGCTCCTGGTATCAGAGCCGATAAAGAGTCAGGGATGTTGCCTGTAAGGCGGTTTATGTCATACCGTGGCTTACCGGCTGTTTTGTTTCCGTAGGTCAGGAAGTAAGTAGCCGGCTGGGTAAAACGGGCTGTTAATTCATGAAGGTAGCCTTTTGCTTCAATGGTATTAATGGTCAGGGGCGCATTGTCGTCATTGTGAATGATTAGTTTCAGTTTTTGCAGTATTGTGCTGTTACATTTAAAGGTGTTGTTCTCAATTGAATTAAGGATTCCGGATGTCAGCGTATGGTAGTGATAGATCCAACCTTTTTCTGTTTTGGTGCTGTCGGCACAATATTTAATGGATACGGGGCGGTAATAGTCAAAGGAATTCCCAACGTCAATTTTAAGATAACTCACCGGAACGGGTGCGTTCAGGTCAACATCAATCACCGTTTCCTTGGCTTTTTTATTCTCTGTTATTCTCATTTTTTGGAGGGGATAGGTTCTATACCTGGCTTCTGTTGTTTCATTCAGGGTAGTTTTAGCAGCTAATAAAATGGGTTTCTCTTTGCTGTTGATCAGCAGGCGGAAATAGCGATACCTGGCATCGGGAAACGTTACGTTGGTGAACTGATAGTCGGTTAGTTTATTTTTTATGGATAGAATTCGTCCATCTTCAACGATGGTAAACCACTCCTGCTGGTTTTGGCTTCCTTCCAGTGTTAGTCGCCAATCGAAATCTTCTTGTTGAAAATCCAGGTGAATTTGATTGATTGGTTCATTGGAGGGTATCTCAAAGGTGAAGTAATAACCTTTCCCGTTTTTTGAGGTATTCAACCTTTTGAAATTGACCTCTTTCTTTGCTGTTACTCCTTTTGTCAACCGGAGCAGGTATGGAGCTTCAAGGGTATCATTATTTGCGGTGATACCAAAAATACGGATGTCCTGAAGAGAAGGTTGAACCTTACCGAATATCTCGTCAGGCAAGGTTATTTTATGCCATGTATTTGTTATGCCGGGCAACTCCCGTTTGAAGTTATAATGGTCAATTTGGCCATAAGTATATGGACAAAGAAGAAGTAAGAGGCAGATCCAGCTATTTGATTGCATTTTCATAGGGTGATTTTGCTTTTATATAATTACACGAAACGAGCCTGATGATTACTCGTTTCGTGTTTTTTTTTGAAAGATCATAGTTTTATGTCTTGCGATTTGATACTCAAAACGGAGTACTCAAACAAAGGAATTAAGATGCATTAATGCTCGACAAAAATATTTTGCCAAAAAAGACATAAATATCACTGATAAGAACTATGTTTTTTCAGCATTAATCTGAAAAAAAGCCTCTTCGAGAGATGTTGTCTCAAGTTGATTGTTGTTCGAGATTGACAATGATAAGAACTGTCTATTTCTGTCTGTTTCAATGTATTTCCATTTGTTTCTATCTGTTTCAATATATTTCCTTTTATCTCCATCCAATTTGAACAACATGTTGGTAAAAGATGCTTCCTAAGCACCTACCGATCTATTGGATTAGTAATAACGTTATCCTTTGAATCATCAGCATTGGGTTCATCAGATATGATGTGCTTGTATTTATTGTACAGGAAGGAGATGATCAAAAGCAGTATCCCCAGTGAAACAAACACAACGGTTTTGGCAATGGTGTCCAGGTGCGAAATATCATAGAAGAAAAGTTTGATGAGCGTAGCTGAAAAGAGAGCAATGGCTCCCAGGCGCAAATGCTTTTTCTTTTTCCAAATACCCAAAACTATCAACATCAAGGCGTAGACGCCCCAAAGAATACTCAATCCGAGTTTGTAGGATTGGGTTGATTCGGCCATGTCCAGCCAGTTAATCAATTCACTGCTGGCAATCCATAAAGCGGCAGTGTGCAACAGAATATCAAACGCTATTCTAAAGTCTTTTTTCAGGAATTCCTGATGAATGTATCTGTAACATGCTGTCAGTAAAACCGCAACAAAGGCAAATGAAAGGTATCTGATGCCAATATTAAAGGCGCCTATGTGGTAATATTCTGCTAAGGTTTGTGTCAGGTAGCTTTCGCGTAATTCGCTTAATACGAAAAGTCCCCGGGTTAAAAAGATGACTATGGCTACGGTATTTAAGCCCATATTGATCATTCCCAACTGGGTGCTTTTTAGTTTTTTGAAGTTGACCACCGATAAAACAGTCAAAAACAGTAATGAATAGTTGATTATCCATACCGTTTTAAATGATTGCAAATCGTAGTTGTTGTAAAAGCTTTCAAACTGCTGCCCATCGGGATGGATGGTGAGGAATGAATCAGCGTACAATTGATTCCAATAGGTCATTATCTCCATTCTGAATCCCAAATAAAGCGTAAGCAACAGAATAGTCGGAATGGCGAATGAAACCATTTTATAAAGTCCATTTTGATTAGGCAGGGAAGAGGGGTATTTTTTATTGTGGTGCAGGATGTTTATGAATCCGAAAAAGGCAATGAATATCACTGTTGTCAGAAAGTTAATATTCAGAAGCGGTGTAATGCGGGAGGCCGGGTATTTCGGATCATAACCGCCGTATACGGTTGTCCAGTCGTGGGTAATACTGGCAAAGGCCAGAAGCATTAAAGGAAAGGCCATTTTTTCGTAGATCGCGACACTTTTGGTTCGACCGATCCAAAACATCAGCGCTGCTTCTCCGGCCCATAATAGCGTTACCCAGTTGCCATCCAACTGAACGGGGATGGCGATGGTGATGAATACCAGTACCAGACCGGTGATCAGGTAAAATAAGTTGCGGTTTCCCAGCTTTTGACGGAAAATGATGGTACTGACAATGAAATGCACAATGGCGTTGCAAAGAGTAAATAATCCCAGCAGTTGAGCGCCGGTAGTATGCCTGGAAAGGATAGCATAACCAAGGCCGTAAAAAATAAATGAGTTAGCCAGGAGAAGGAGCGTGTCATGCGTTCCAACCTTCTCTTTTTGCAAAAGTTTGTAGGCAAGAAAGGTCAGGTAGAAAATAACAAAGAAGGTAGCAAGAAAGGATAAAGCTAAGCCAAAGTGTTCGTTGGTTTGGTACTTTACCACATACCAGGAAAAAAAGATGAGCCAGGTCAGTAGAAACGATGAATAATATAATGGTTTCCAATATTTCTTAAAGGCAATGACCAGGATACCGGTATTGATGATGGTCATGTAACTGAAAAGAATGGCCACTTTACCCGAACCTTCGCTTAAAAGGAACGGAACGGCATAGGCCCCCACCAATCCAATGAGAGCGATAACCTGCCGGTTGTAATTTATGGCCGCCACCACCGTAAAAGCTGTAAATGCCAGCATTAGCAGGAAGGCCAGAGTCTGCGGTATCAGGTCATAAAAACTGTAAGCGGCATAAGTCAGGAAGTACATGATTGTCATGGCACCACTTACCAGCACGGCACTGTAGTTTTCGTATTTTTTCTTCAGCTTCATTCCAAATCCCAGGAGGCCGGCACCCGTCAGGTAGCCCAGTATGATTCTGGTGAGGGGACTGATCAATTGGTGCTCGATGGAATACTTGGCACCAATGGCCACCCCGATGATGGTTATGACAATACCGATTTTATTAATAAGGTTTTCACCAATAAACTTTTCAAAGTCGGACTTGACCTTGGGCGAGTTACCGATTTTAGGCGGAACGTATCGTGGAGGCTCAATAACGGTTGGTGCTTGATCGGCGTAATGGTCAGCCATTACAGGTTCCTGTTTTGTTTCAATGGCCTGGTTTCGTTCTGCCTTGTCAGGTATGGCGGCCGTATTTTCTACGATGGGGTTTATTCCGGTGGTTTTCAACCGGTTTATTTCTCCCCGCAGGTCATCTATTTCTCTTGAAAAGACCACCTGTTTATTGGATAATAGTTCCAGCCTTTCAGAGAGTTGGGTTATTCTATCTTGTTGTTTACTCATCTCGTATTAAGCAAATTGAATAATAGACATTAAAATGTTCGATCTGTTTTGCTGCCAAAATATAAACCCAATGGTTATTGTCATTGTAAACGTTTTTCCATTTCATGGAATTAATAATACAGCAGTGTTATGGAGGATAAAATTAGTAAAAATTAATTTAGACAATAGGCTGATTGCAAATCGATGCTGGCAGGGGCAAACGCGAAGTCGCCCTTGAATATATCGACACTATAACACAAAAAGCCAAATGACGAGTCGGACCATGATGTTGGGAAGCGCGGGAGCCGGCATACCGATTAGTAATTAAAATGCCCACTTAATGCGCTTCGCTTTTAATTGGCCTTTAATTATCTATCGGCATTACACCAAGTTCATTCTTAAATAGGTTTGGCGTAAAATAAGCGGGCCGGCGATGGCGCGACGAAGATGAATGCGGGAATTCCGGCTAGTGGGTTGGAAAAAATTCATCGAGGAGGTGGGGTGAAGCTTTTATTTGACTAGCGTTTTTTGCTTCGTTTTTGGGGCAATGCCAAAAATGAAGTAGGGTTTGGGACAATGTCCTGGATGAAAACACAGAGGCACCGAGTCACAGAGTTTTTATAACGAAATTGTATCACAAAGAACCGCAGAGAAAATACAAAGGACCACAAAGATACCATTCTTTCAATCCATAAACATCCTTGCAAATCAACTAAATAACGCCAATTTTCCTATAAAGAGTCAGACCATGATGATCCGAAGCGTGGGAGCCCGTCATACCGATTAGCAATTAAAATGCCCACTTAATGCGCTTCGCTTTTAATTGGCCTTTAATTATCTATCGGCATTACACCAAGTTCATTCTTAAATAGGTTTGATGTAAAATAAGCGGGCCGGCGTAGGCGCGACGAAGATGAATGCGGGAATTCTGGCATGTGGGTTAGCAAAAATTCATCAAGGAGGTGGGGAGAAGCTTTTATTTGACTAGCGTTTTTTGCTTCGTTTTTGGGGCAATGCCAAAAA
>RHGE01000159.1 GCA_004296775.1 Marinilabiliaceae bacterium JC017 | reverse complement strand
GTTCTGGGCGAGGCGTGATCGTAAATGAATCGGAGGCATAATAGTATACGTCCGGTACCATCCTTCTGACAGCTCAAAATTGGTATAGGCCGTGGAAATTATAGCCGTAATAAAAACAAACGAAGTGCGAATTAATATGCGGCCGGAGTCCGGATGGTAGCACCGAAGCGAGACGCTTCGCTGAACGTGGGGAAACACTTGGAGATACATTGAAACAGATAGAAATATTTTGAAACAACCTGTACTTGTCAAAGAACAATCTCAACTCCCAATTGATGAAAAATCTCTGCGTCCCTGGACTAGCCAGAAAAGTAAAAAGTATCAAGATGATTTACTGCTCGCCAAAATATTTTGCCAATAAATACACCAATATCATCCGTAAGCATCTAATTTGTCTGTTTGCTAATTTTTAATGATTATAAATAACGGGTGGAAGTATTGATTTTACTGGGTGTTCATAAGTTTCATCCTGAAGTTAATTTGTCCGGTTTCTTAAACAGCAAAACAATAAGAGTGCTAACTGGTTTTTATGGGTATTAATCACAGAATTAAAAYTAAATGATRACTGCAAACGGCTAATTAATGAAATAAATAAAATCACTAAAATTTTATCGTATATGTCAAATACTGAAAAAAAYACCGTAATGGTGGAGCTATTTGATCTTGCTCTTACCGATAGAAAAGACGACCGGTTTGGCCGTGTARTCATCTCCAARTCGTTGAATGTGGGGGATCTGGCGCAAATTGCAAGTAAGCGCCGAACCGACCTCAATGTGAATACATTGAAGGTRGCCATGGAACTGATAAAGGATGTGGCTATTGAGGAACTGGCCAACGGKGCTTCTGTCAATTTCGGATTGGGGAAYTTCAGGCTTGCCGTGAATGGTAGTTTTATTGGTGACAATGCCAAGTGGGACCGTGATAAACACTCGTTGTCGGTTCAAGTGACTCCAACGGCTGAAGTGAGAAGCGTTATTAATACTTGTTCGGCTGAAGTACGTGGCATGGCTGCTTCAGGTCTTGCTATTAATTCGGTTACTGATGTGACTACGGGTGAAGTAAACAACCGTTTAACGCCGGGTGGTGGTGCCAACCTGGAGGGCAGTAAAATTAAATTGGTTGGTAGTGAAGMTGGCGTGGGCATTAAGCTTACCAACCAGGATACACAGGAAGAAACGGTTGTTCCAATGACTTCGGTGTTGGTCAATTCACCTTCGGCCATCTCTTTTATTATTCCTGTCGGGTTGCCTATTGGGGAGTATTCGTTGTCTCTTGGTACCCAGTTTTCTAATGCGGGTACGTTACTAAAGGAGGTACGTACCTATCAATTTGACTACCTGCTAAAGGTAATTCCCTAGCCGATTTAATAGTTTGCAGTTATTATACACAAAAGCGTTCTGTCTATTTTGACAGAACGCTTTGTTTTTATGTGGATTATCAAGTGAATATCGTCTGGTCCGTCTCAGATGGGTAGGCTTAGTCCGTCTCAGATAGGTAGGCTGAGTCTGTCTCAGATAGGTAGGCTGAGTCCGTCTCAGATAGGTAGGCTGAGTCTGTCTCAGATAGGTAGGCTGAGTCTGTTTCAGCTTAGGGGCTGAGTCTATCTCAGCTTAGGGGCTGAGTCCATCTCAGCTTAGGGGCTGAGTCTATCTCAGCTTAGGGGCTGAGTCCATCTCAGCTTAGGGGCTGAGACATCGTCAGCCGAGGGGCTGAGACATCGTCAGCCGAGGGGCTGTGACAATGTCAGCTTAGGGGACCTGGAGATGTGAGGTGGATGGTGCTCCTAGTTTTTAAACGCTAGTAGGACCTTTGGGCGCTGCCAGTTGTGGGTTCTGAGTTGGTGGTTACAGGCCGGCAAATCATTGGAATTCTTTGTGTCTTATGCGTCTTGGCGAGAGATTGAAAGGTTCTGGGTTTGAGGTTAACGGTATCTCTGCGAGTCTTTGTGTTATAATTTACAAATTATGGGTTCTGAGTTGAGGGTTTATTATACGCGACTAAGCGAGGGCAAAATGGATTCTGTGGGTTTCAGTTTTTAACTGGAACGTTGTCCCAGACCCTAGTCCCTTTTTGGCATTGCCCCAAAAAGGAACCAAAAAACGCTAGTCAAATAAACGCTTCAGCCCACCTCCTCGATGAATTTTTTCCAACCCACTGGCCGGAATTCCCGCATTCATTTTCGTCGCGCCTGCGCCGGCCCGCTTATTTTACACTAAACCTATTTAAGAATGACTTTGGTGTAATGCCGATAGATAATTAAAGGCCAATTAAAAGCGAAGCGCATTAAGTGGTCATTTTAATTACTAATCGGTATGACGGGCTCACGCGCTTCGGATCATCGAGGCCTTTCTCGTCATTTTAAGGTTGTGTTTTATTGGAGGTTTCCTCGAGGTGGTTATTTTACCCGGGCTTTGAGAGGATGCCCTTTCTGGGCGAAATGATTCATTTAGAATATGTACAGCCATACAGGAATGATCCGGAGCATTTGCGAGGTCGTGCTGCAATATTATGCGAAATTCGCGCTTTCCTAAAACCAACCACAATTTGCAGGCATAGCTCGTCTGGTCGTTATCATGTAAATCTTGTTAATCCTGTCAAATAATTACACTCTTTGAGAATCACCCCTTAACCCTATAGGAAAGATCCGGTAGGCCGTACTGCAATATTGGGTGAAATTCGTGCTTTCAGAAAACAAACCACAATTTGCAGGAATACCTCGTCTGGTCGTTATCATGTAAATCTTGTTAATCCTGTCAAATAATTACACTTTTTGAGAGTCAACCTTATCAATTCTTGATTTGCAATCCTGACCACTTCCATTTCCTCATCCTGAGTTAATATTTCCACTTATTGGCAATAGCCACAAGCGATAACATGACAGGGACCTCCACTAATACTCCCACAACGGTCACTAGAGCGGCGGGTGATTGGAGGCCAAAAAGTGCAATGGCAACGGCCACCGCCAATTCAAAAAAGTTGCTGGCACCAATCATGGCTGCCGGGGAGCAAACAGCATGCGGAAGCTTGAGTTTTCTACCGCCAAACCAGGCAATGAAAAAGATGAAATAGGTTTGTATGACCAACGGTACGGCCACCAAGAGGATGATAAAAGGATTTTGGGTGATGTTGTGCCCCTGGAAAGCAAATAATAAGATGAGTGTCACCAACAAGGCCAGAATGCTGACCGGTTTTAGTTTCGGGAGAAAAACTCTTTTAAACCACTCTTCCCCGCGAGTTCGAATTAGGTATTTATTAGTGATGGCGCCTGCTACTAATGGTACCACCACAAAGATTAGGACACTGGCCACGAGGGTGTCGTAAGGGATTTCAATATTTGTTATCCCCAATAATAAACCAACAATCGGCACGAAGGCAACGAGGATGATCAGGTCATTAATGGAAACCTGTACCAAGGTGTAGTTGGGATCGCCATCGGTGAGGTAAGACCACACAAAAACCATGGCGGTACAGGGGGCAGCTCCCAGTAAAGTAGCGCCGGCAATGTATTCGCCGGCCAGTTCAGGAGTGATGTAGGCGCTATATAGTTTTGAGAAGAATATCCAGGCAAAAAAGGCCATGGTAAAAGGTTTTATCAACCAGTTGACCACCAGGGTAAGCATCAGTCCTTTGGGGCGTTTACCCACATTTTTAAGGCTGCCAAAATCAATCTGCAGCATCATGGGGTATATCATCAACCAAATCAGGATGGCGACCGGGATGTTAACATTGTATACCTCCATTTGGCTTAGCGCTTGTATGCTGTCTCCGGCCAGATGGCCAATCAATATCCCGCCGCCGATGCATAGTGCCACCCACAGTGTGAGATATTTTTCAAAAAAGCCTATTCTTTTTATGGTTCCACTCATTGTTTTTTGCGTTTGATCCTTCTACTTTATGTTAGCATACTTGAATTGAAGTTAATATGTAAAAGCTAAATTTCCCTTTTCACAAGGTACCTTGAAGTGACTGTAATAATTGCAAAAAAACAGCATGTTTTTACTCTTTTCAACAATTGTTGTTCCGGTATGCTGATGTATTCAGCCTCTTGCTCTGAACAGTAATCTTACCATATCATTTACAATAATCCGTTTTTATATTTTTTGGATTCAAACCTGAGGCTTTATTTGTTCCACATAAAACTGGTAAAAGGTTGTTTTGATTTCATCCCGCACCCGGTGAAATTCACTCATGATAAATTCATCTGTTCCGATTGTATGAGAGGGGTCGTCAAAGCCCATATGCAGGCGGTGCTTAACATCTCCCATAAAGGCCGGGCATGTTTCGTTGGCGCCACCACACACGGTGATTACATAGTCCCATTTGTCATTGAGGTATTTCTCAACCGAATCAGAAGTGTGCCCGCTGATGTCAATGCCAATTTCCTGCATCACCTCCACCGCTTTTTGATTCAGCTTTCCGGAAGCTTCAGTGCCGGCTGAATAAACATTGATATTGGGATTAAAGGATTGTAGAAAGCCGTGAGCCATTTGACTGCGGCAACTGTTTCCGGTGCAAAGAATAAGTATGTTCATGTTTTTATATTTTAAGTGGCTGATGTTTCCCCATGGCTTGTAAAACATTAAGTTTTACGTGTATGTAAAAAACACCAGAGAAGTACTGTTTGATTATGAGTAAATAACAATTTACTATTGATTTAACCGCGAATTATACTAATTAAACGAATTTTAAACCTCTGCGTGGTTTTAGGAGCTTTTCATCGAAAAGCAATTCGTATAATTCGATAAATTCGCGGTTGGCAAAATGCTTACAAAGCAAGCTTTATAGGCTTTAAATACATATGGTAAATATCAGTTATTAACAAAAATTTAACGAGCTATTATAATAGAAAGTTGAATGTGAATCCAACAATCAATATGCCGGCTGCCACCACGCCAATGAAAATTGTGATGAGTTGCCATTTGAGTACTTTTTTCAGAATAATCATCTCCGGGAGCGACAGCCCGATTACCGACATCATAAAAGCCAATGCGGTACCCAATGAAACACCTTTGTCAATCAATACACTTACAATGGGAATGATGCCTGCTGCATTGGAATACAACGGTACGCCTACTACAATGGCCAGTGGTACGGAATACCAGTTGCCATCACCCAATGTGGTTGCCAGGTAATCATCGGGAACATAACCGTGGGCACCTGCGCCAATGGCAATACCCGCAATAATATAAATCCATATTTTCCCCACAATTTCACGAACAGCCGTAAAGCCAGCGTCGATTCTCTGATTAAGCGTGATTTTGGCCGTTTCATTCAGGTGCTGGTTGGCCTGCACCTTAAACACCCACTCTTCCACATACTTTTGGAGTTTCAGTTTCTCAATGATATACCCCGACAGGATGGCAATCACAACGCCGGTGGCCACATAAATGAGCGTAATCTTCCAGCCGAACAGGCCCAATAGCATTACCAGTGCAATTTCATTTACCATGGGGGCGGCAATTAAAAACGAGAATGTTACACCAATGGGAATGCCGGCTTCTACAAATCCAAGGAACAATGGAATGGCCGAACAGGAGCAGAAGGGGGTTACTATCCCCAACAGTGCTGCCATTATGTTTCCGGCAAAGAGTGGTTTCCCCTCAAGTGCTTTTCTTGTTTTCTCAGGTGAGAAAAAAGAGCGTATGATTCCCACAAAGAAAATGATGAGGACTAACAGCATCATGACTTTGGGTACTTCGAAGATGAAAAAACGAAGTGACTCGGTCAGGTGGGTTTCTGCCGGAAGCCCTGCTATATCAAAAACAATGAAGTCTGATATTCTTTGTAGGTTGGAGTAGATAATTACCCAGACAGGGAGTAATATTAAGGCAATATGATTCTTATTTTTCCACATTTCTGTAAAGTTACGCTCTTGATAATTGAGCAGTTTGTAATTTAATAGATCGTTAGAATTTAGATAATAGTCAGAGATGGCCATTGGCCATATTGACGCCAAGATAACAACTTAACAAGAGGGTTAAGTGATATATAAGTTTTAGTTCTTCAGGAATAGTTTTATTGGGACGTTGTCCCAAACCCTACTTCATTTTTGGCATTGCCCCAAAAACGAAGCAAAAAACGCTAGTCAAATAAAAGCTTCCACCCACCTCCTTGATGAATTTTTGCTAAC
>RHGE01000158.1 GCA_004296775.1 Marinilabiliaceae bacterium JC017 | reverse complement strand
TGAATATATAATTCTCCTTTTCTTAATGCCGTGAAATTCTATTATTTATCTGAAATAACCAACAAACCGCACAAATAGATATAAATAAGTTATCAATAGCTAACTGTCTGTCAAATTGATTGTATGGTGATTTTCTTAGTGACACTATTTATCAGAGGCATGAATGCTTATTATAGATCGATAGATATTAGATAATAGACCTTAGACTGATTTACATCTCGTTCATCGGTAGAACCATAAAAGTTTAGACCATCAGATAATCACAAACGGTCTTTCAAACATTTACAAACTGCTTTAGAAAAGATACGGTCTGAATTATTCATTTCGCTTGAGGGCAACCCCATCCCAATAGAGGTCAAAGGCCTGTGCGAATCCTTGTTCAAAACACTGAAGCGGATTTTCCAGGGAAAGAAAATAATCAGCCATTGAGCGCGTAAAAG
The DNA here is from genome assembly GCA_004296775.1 of Marinilabiliaceae bacterium JC017. Taxonomy (GTDB): domain Bacteria; phylum Bacteroidota; class Bacteroidia; order Bacteroidales; family Marinilabiliaceae; genus JC017. Next base: position 5,806 of record RHGE01000158.1, on the reverse strand, counting down.
CAAAATCAAAATACTTAATTAAGTCGGGAGAGTATGCCTTTAATATGCCCAGGTTCAACTTCTGCATGATATTTTTACGCGGGCCCAAAAGCGTCTCTTCCACTCGTCCCACCTGGTTCCGGACATAAGGAGATGTTTCAAACAACCGGATGTAATGGAATTTTGCAGGATTTGAAATGAACCATTTCACAATTTCACCAAACACTTGCTTGTTGTATTCTTTTGGATCATCTTCATTGAACTCATTTACACACACACGCTCAATCTCAAACATCAGATTCTTATAAATATCCACAATCAACTGTTCTTTACTGTCAATGTGGTGATACAAAGTCCCCTTGGCAATATTAATTCTATTAATCAGCTCATTCACTGATGCTGTAAATCCCTGCTCCACGAACAACTCCATGGCGCCTTTAAAAATCAAATCTTTCTTATTCATCTTTTAGATTAATCAGATCATTTAATAAACTCTGATTTTCCTTCCCATTGTGTGTGCGTGTAGAAACAATCAAAAGTAATACTTTTCATCTGTTTATTTTATCATTTCAATTGTCAGATGGAACTTACCATGATTAAATAATCATTTTCGTGTGTGAGTTAATAATTCTTTAATCATGGACGTTTCATACGTTATCCCTCGAGCCTAATTATAGAAATCGAATAATATCCCTCAGTACATTATATTAAAATATCGTCTTTTCAAGGCAGCAGGAAACCAATCAAATAAACAACTGTTTTAGGGGAAAGAATTGAATACCTGACAAATTATTCAAGAAAGAAAAGCAAATGGATAGTTACAAAAAAGAGCTGCCTCATGACAAGACAGCTCAAGATTGAAAAAAAGAATTATTGCCTAAATGAATTTGTATACACATGTATGCTTGTAGGTTTCTCCGGGCCGCAACACAGCATTCGGGAAATTATCCTTATTGGGAGAATCCGGGAATATTTGTGCTTCCAATGCCACTCCAGCCCACTTTTGAATGGGCGTATTCTGCTTTCCCGTTTCCGATCCGTCGAAATGGCTACCGGTATAAATCTGCACCCCGGGCTGGTTTGTGTAAACCTCCATCTTACGTCCAGAGACAGGATCAACTAAAGTAGCAGCCAATTGCACGGAACCATCATAATTATCGATTACGAAGTTATGATCAATCCCGTCTACTAATTTCACCTGCTCGTTATCACTTGACACAGCCACCCCAATCTTTTTAGCGCTGGTAAAATCCATAGGCGTTCCTTCAACCGGCACAATCTCACCGGTAACGGTACCTATCTCGCCCGAAATGGGTGTATACCGGGCAGCATTAATCTGCAACTCATGCCCTTCAATGGTTCCCGAAGAAGCCCCTTGCAAATTAAAATAAGCATGACTGGTCAGGTTAATAATGGTAGGTTTAGTGGTTTCTGCGGCATAATCGATCACAAACTCATTGTCATCGGTAAGACCGTAAATAACCTTCACATCAAGCCGACCAGGATATTGCTGATCCCCGTCTTCACTCACCAATGAAAGCTGATAGGCCTGTGCAAACCTGTCGATCGTAACCGGTTCAACCGCCCAAACACGATTATTAAACCCGTCAGATCCACCATGCAAATGGTTTTTATCATTATTACATTCCAACTGATAAGCTACTCCATCAATCTCAAATTGACCATTCACAACCCTATTGGCATAACGACCACACAGGGCTCCAAAATAAAGATCACCAGCTAATGCTTGTTCGGGTGTGTCATAACCAATAACAACATCTGCCACCTCCCCTTTTGCATCAGGTACTTTAATAGAAGCAATACGACCCCCATGCGCCATAAAAGTTACTTCTACATTATTTTTATTCTTAAGTGTAAAAACATCTGAAGCCTTTGACATAGCCTTGTATTTTTAATGTCCTTCGTTTATGCAGAAGGGCATGTGATTAACGATTAGTTGACTTTTTGCTGAATCCTGCTCCTTTCAGGCCCAAAAACAATAAAGGCATAGAACAGAAAGAAGAATAAATACGCAGAACCATTGTTACTAATAGCAGGATCTGTTAAGTGCTCTCCGAAAAAGCAGATCCTTTAAAGATATCAGGCACCTTATAGGTGCCTGATGATAGTATTTACAATTCCAACTTAATAGATCCTTTTGGTCGGATAAATAGTTTATGACATTTACCCTCTCCGAATACATGTTCCAACGTGGCCACATAGGTATCAATCAGATCCAGCGGAACAAATGCCTGGATGGTACCGGCAAATCCGCCACCATGAACACGCCATGCCCCTTTTCCTTTCAACAACATATCACTCAATGCCAAAGCCAGGGAAATACCCTGCTCCTGTACATTATTCACAGGGAAAATATTCTGGTTGTACATGTATGAACTAAATCCGGACGCCACCACCATTTTCAGGAAGTTTTCAAAATCACCCCGTTCCAAAGCAGCTACCTGCTCTACCACACGGGCATTGTCTCCCTGGAAGTGGAAAGCACGCAACAAGGCACGGTCACCCACTTTTTCACGCATTCCCGGAATACCTTTCACCACATCTTCCAAGGTTACCTGACGCAACACATCTTTGCCAAGTTCCTTAGCTACCGATTTCATCTCTGTAGGCAATGATGCATACTCGTCATTCAAATCAGCGTGGTTACCGCCTGTATCGGTAATCACCAAGGCATAACCTGTTTTCTGGAAATCAAAATCCAATGCCTTAACAATTGGTTTCTGTGGATCTTCAAAATCAATGGTAATGAATCCGCCCACCGAACAAGCTGTTTGATCCATTAAACCACATGGCTTTCCGAAATAGTTATTCTCTGCCCACTGACCTACAAGAGCATTTTCTACCGGATCCAGTTTACCGTCATTGAACAAATGACTGATGATGGCTCCAATCAACACTTCGAAGGATGCTGACGAACTCAAACCTGATCCCTTTGGCACACGCCCTTCGATACAGGCATCGAAACCACCAATTTGATAACCCATCTCCTTCAAGCGGGCACTGATTCCTTTTACCAGCGAACCGGAAGTGTAAAATTGAGATTCATCAATGGACAGGTCTGATAAGTCGACCTGAAACTCAGGATAGCCTTCTGACTTAATGCGGATAATATTGCTATTATTTTTAGATGCAACAGCAATATTATCAAGGTTTACAGCACCTGCCAACACACGACCATACTGGTGGTCGGTATGATTACCACCAATTTCCGTACGACCCGGAGAAGAAAACAATTCAACCTCATCGGTACCATATACCTGTTCAAATTCTTTCATCAACGCCAGGTACCTGTTGGCCTGCTCTTGCAATGCTGATGGATTTGTTCCATATAATTCTGTAAACAATGGATTGCTACCATTGCCTATCTTTTGGATTAATTCACTGATTTTATTCATAACTAGTGGTATTAAGCGTTTCTGTTTTTTGTTTATAATGAACTTGTGGTAAATCTTTCAATCGTTGGGCAGCTTGTTCGGGTGTGATGTCACGCTGCGGGTTAGCCATCATCTCATAGCCTACCATGAATTTCTTTACGGTGGCAGACCTTAACAATGGCGGATAAAAATGCATATGCAAGTGCCATTCAGGATGATCTTCCCCATCAGTAGGCGCTTGATGAATACCGGCTGAATAAGGGAAAGACACTTCAAACAGGTTATCATACATAACCGTCAGCTTCTTATACACGTCAGCCATGGCGTATCGCTCCTCATCAGTGAGTTGAATCAGGTTCTGCACAGCTCTTTTACTTACAATCATGGTTTCAAAAGGCCAAGTAGCCCAGAAAGGAACCAGCGCCACAAAATGTTCGTTCTCCACCAAAATACGCTCACTGCTTTTCAGCTCCTCTTCCACATAATCAGCTAAAAGCGTTTTGCCATTGGCTTCGAAATAGGCCTTTTGCATTTTCATCTCCTTAGCCGGTTCTCCCGGAACCGAACACTGGCCCCAGATTTGACCATGGGGATGCGGGTTACTACAACCCATTATATCACCTTTATTTTCGAAGATCTGCACATGATTGATGTAATCAAGCGATCCGATTTTTTCATATTCAGAACACCACACATCAACTACCTTTTTGATACTGGCCACTTCCATTTGAGGAATGGTTAAGTCGTGCCGCGGGGAAAAACAAATAACCTTGCAAAAGCCTCTTTCACTCTCGGCTCTGAATAATCCGTTTTTCTCATACTTACCTTCAGGAATGTCAGGCACCAACGCACTAAAGTCATTCTGAAAAACAAATACATCTTTGTATTCCGGATTGGACACACCGCCAGCCCGCTCATTTCCAGGACACAGGTAACATTTCTCATCGTATTGTGGTCGCTTATCCTGTGCATTCTTCTCAACTTTTCCTTGCCACGGCCGTTTAGTACGGTGTGGCGAAACGAGCACCCAATCACCAGTCAACGGATTGTACCGCCGGTGTGAGTGTTCTGTGAATTCAAATTGGTCCATTTCTTAATGTTTTATAAAGCTCTCCAACACTTATAATTATTTCAATCAAATCGATCTTTTAAAAATCGGATCCACAAATTCAACTTCTTCAATATCTCTGAACTTGTAGTAGAAGGCTCCTTTTCGAGATTCCGACATGTCCTTTTCATCCAATCGATGTAATATTTTCAGCGACAACACCTTTTTTCGAAAATTACCCGGATCAAATTGCTTCTGAAAAATTTCACTATACAGATTACGCAAATTTGTAATGGTGAATTTTTCAGGAAGGAGTTGCCGGCCAATCATCTCATAACTTGCCTTCAGCCGCAATTTCTCAAGGGCCCTTTGAACCATCTGGTCATGGTCAAAAATCAGGGGTGGCAACTCGGGTAGGCTTATCCACTGCGCCCCAAACTCATTTATCAATTCATTGCTATGCTTCTCCACCTTAATCATGGCATAGAACGCTATGGTTAATACATTACCTCCCGGATCCCTTTGCGGCTTAGAGAACGTCTGTACCTGCTCCAGGAACACATCTTTTAACCCGGTAATATCATGCAATACCCGTCTGGCTGCATCCTCCACTGATTCTTCCTCTTTCACCCAACCACCAATGAGCGACCACTTGCCCTTAGCCGGTTCAATAGCCCGCTTAAAGACTAATAATTTCAACCGCTCCTGTTCGTATCCAAATATGACACAATCAACGGAAACAAATCTTTTATAATTATGGTACTTATCGTATTGCATAAAATCTTTCTAGCTGTCGGAACAAATATAAAAGTATTTTTTACTTTTCTAATCAGAATCGTAAATTTTAAAGGTATTTTTTACTTTTATTAATTTCACAACCCTGTTTTAATACGACTTACACCCCCTGCCTGCCATCACAACGATATACTCGCTATTATTAAAAGAAGCCAAATACAATGAACTAATTGCGGAAGACATGGCAAAGAAAATATCAACACCCACCCCCAACCCGTTTTATTATTTCTCAGAAAACACTCTCGTATACATTCGAAACAAGGCCTTCCGTCTTATCAGAAGATGAATCAGCTTATATGAATTAAGCAATTACCATTCATTCCTTAACCTCAATTGGTCGTTAGATTTTAGATAATAGTCAGAGATGGCCATTGGCCATATTGACGCCAAGATAACAACTTAACAAGAGGGTTAATTGATATATAAGTTTTAGTTCTTTAAGAATAGTTTTATTGGGACGTTGTCCCAAACCCTACTTCATTTTTGGCATTGCCCCAAAAACGAAGCAAAAAACGCTAGTCAAATAAAAGCTTCCACCCACCTCCTTGATGAATTTTTGCTAACCCACATGCCAGAATTCCCGCATTCA
>RHGE01000157.1 GCA_004296775.1 Marinilabiliaceae bacterium JC017 | reverse complement strand
CAACTTAACAAGAGGGTTAATTGATATATAAGTTTTAGTTCTTCAGGAATAGTTTTATTGGGACGTTGTCCCAAACCCTACTTCATTTTTGGCATTGCCCCAAAAACGAAGCAAAAAACGCTAGTCAAATAAAAGCTTCCACCCACCTACTTGATGAATTTTTGCTAACCCACATGCCAGAATTCCCGCATTTATCTTCGTCGCGCCTACGCCGGCCCGCTTATTTGACCGGCTCCCGCACTTCCCAACATCATGGCCTTTTTCGTATTTGTTGAGTAAATGCGAACTTGTTATATGACAGATCCTTAGACTGATTTACATTACTATCATTTTTAGACCTTTAATAACTTTGTCTATTGGATAAATTGTTCTTCAATTACTTACAAAAGCTTAACAAGCTATTGAAATGATATAAGAAATAAAAAAGTTCCGGTGTAGCACCGGAACTTTTTTGTCTGTTGAACCTTATATTTTCTCTATTCTTCTGATTTAAACTCAGCGAACTCTCCTGTTTGCAAGAAATTCACACTGGCTTCAATCTCCTTATACATGATTTTATCCTCCTTCACAAATGTGATTTGCTCACGATACTGTTGCAGGAAGTTCTCCAGGTAAGGGGATGTTTTCTCAGGACGACGAAATTCCATGGCCTGTGCACCATTAAATAATTCAATCGCCAGTACCCGTTCCACATTATCAGCGATTTTCAAGGCTTTTGTAGCGGCATTTCCGCCCATACTCACATGGTCTTCCTGTTCGTTGGATGAAGGAATGCTGTCAACCGATGAAGGTGTAGCCATTTGCTTGTTCAAACTAACAATGGATGCGGCTGCATACTGAGGAATCATAAAACCAGAATTCAACCCCGGGTTAGCCACCAGGAATTCAGGTAATCCACGTTCACCTGAAATCAGGCGATACGTCCTGCGTTCCGAAATACTGCCAATCTCACACATAGCAATTGACAGAAAATCCATCGCCAAAGCCAATGGCTCCCCGTGGAAGTTACCACCTGAAACAATCATATCATCCTCAGGGAAAACAATTGGATTATCTGTTACCGAATTGATTTCGGTCAACACCACGCCGGCCACATAGTTGATGGCATCTTTAATGGCACCGTGCACCTGTGGCACACAACGGAAGGAATATGGATCCTGTACATGTTGCTTAGGCCGTTTGATCAAATCACTTCCTTCCAGTATCGCTTTGATGTTACGCGCAGTCTCAATCTGTCCTTTATGGGGACGAATAGTGTGTAGCTGGTGAAAGAAAGGCTCAATGCGACCATCAAAAGCATCCAATGAAATCGCCGCAATAATATCAGCATATTTAGACAAACGGAAGGCCTTAAGAAGTGTATATACTGCATGCGAACTCATGAACTGGGTACCGTTTAATAACGCCAACCCTTCTTTAGCGCCCAACTTGATAGGCTCCCAACCCATCTCTTTTAACATGTGGGTGGCTTCCACCTTTTCGCCCCTGAAATAAACCTCTCCATGACCAATCAATGGCAGGAACAGGTGGGCCAAAGGCGCCAAATCGCCAGAAGCTCCCAACGAACCAAGCTCCAATACAATGGGATATATATCATTGTTGAAAAATTCGATCAGGCGTTCCACTGTTTTCAGCTGAACACCTGACTTACCAATGCTGAGGGCATGAATTTTCAACAACAGCATAAGCTTAACCACCGTCTTTGGTATTTCGCGCCCGGCACCACAAGCATGGCTCTTCACCAGGTTTTCCTGGAGTTTACTTAAGTCGCTGTTGGAGATTGAGATATTATGCAAGGCTCCAAACCCGGTATTAATCCCATAAACAGGACCGTCATTAGAAGCAATTTTGTCGTCAAGATATTTCTTGCATTTTTCAATAAGTTGAGCCGACTCGTCCGAAAGGGCCAGTTTATAACCTTCATTCAAGATGGCTTCAATTACTTCAAATGTTAATGGTGTCGATGAAATATGATGTACCTTTTCCATTTCGATATAAATTCTATCAATTACTCAATAGATCACTAAATCAATAGATATCTACCTAACAAGCAAATTAATCATTGCAGAGCCGACAATCTATAATATTAACAGAAACCTCTGATAAATCAGCAGTATTAATATATGTGATCTAACGATCTATTATTTACACAATTTTAAATAACACAAGGTATCTCCCATGGGACCACAGGAAATATAAAATCGAAAAGAAATGGTAATCAGGGGAAACGAATGTCTCCACCCAGTGCAGACACAAATAAACAACAATTTTTAAAAATCCTTCCCATATAAATTCAATTGCAGGTTGAGATTAACTATCACAAACTCAACCCGCAATTAAACAAATTCCTTAGTGGTTAATGATGACTTTTATCAGGTTTTCAACTGTTACCAGTTGTTGTTCACCCGAATTCATATTTTTCAGATTAATAACACCATCTTTCATTTCATTTTCACCTACCATAGCCACATATGGTATCTCCTTTTTATTGGCATAAGTCATCTGCTTTTTCATTTTTGCTGAATCAGGGAACAACTCTGCATTAATGCCCGCTTTTCTAACTTCCTTAAGTAAGTTCAGACAATATACTTGTTCCGCTTCACCAAAGTTTACAAATAGCAGATTCGTACGAGCTCCTGAATCCTGAGGAAAGAGCTCCAGCTGGTTCATCACATCATAAATACGGTCGGCCCCAAATGAGATACCCACACCCGATACATCTTTCAAACCAAAGATGCCGGTCAGGTCATCGTAACGCCCACCACCGGTGATACTGCCAATAGCCACATCTTTTGCTTTTACCTCAAATATGGCACCGGTATAATAGTTCAATCCTCGTGCTAAAGTCAGATCCAGTTCCACCTCCAGGTCAAGATTTAATGTATTTAAATAGGCAAAAACCTTTTCCAGCTCCTCTACGCCTTTCAATCCTATTTCGGAACCTGCCAGTTGGGCTCTCAGTTTTTCCAGCTTTTCACTGTTAGAACCTTCAAGCATTATAATGGGTTGAAGCGTATCAATAGCCTCTTTCGACAATCCCTTTTCGACTAACTCTTCGTTTACTTTATCGAGGCCAATTTTTTCCAACTTATCAATAGCCACAGTAATATCAATGATTCGGTCCGCTGCTCCGATGATTTCAGCTATTCCTGCTAAAACTTTCCGGTTATTCAGCTTCAACACCACATTGATATTTAATTTGCGGTAAACTTCATCAACAATCTGAATCAATTCTACTTCATTCAACAAAGAGTTACTTCCAACCACATCGACATCGCACTGAAAGAACTCGCGGTATCGCCCTTTCTGAGGTCGATCAGCCCGCCACACCGGTTGAATCTGATAACGTTTAAAAGGAAAAGCTATCTCATTTTGGTGTTGCACAACAAAACGGGCAAAAGGTACTGTCAGGTCATATCGCAATCCCTTTTCGCTTATTTGCGTAGTAAGCTTTCCAGACGCTTTACTGGACAGGAATTCTTCACTTGCCTTTTTTAAATAATCTCCTGAATTAAGCACTTTAAAAAGCAATTTATCCCCTTCTTCTCCATACTTACCCAACAAAGTAGACAGATTCTCCATAGCTGGCGTTTCTATGGGAAGATAACCATAGCGTTGAAACACCTCTTTTACGGTATCAAAAATATAGTTCCGCTTCACCATCTCTACCGGTGAAAAATCTCTTGTCCCTTTGGGTATACCTGGTTTTTGAGCCATGCTATGAAAATTATTAATTTATGATCCTCTTGTTCTTTCAAACAATTACTAAAAACAGGCGCAAAGTTACCAAATTAATCTAAAAATAGAGAAGGTATCCTTTTGAGGTTAAATCCCTTTTTCTTAATTATGTATTCTATCACCTTAAATATTAAACGCACAGAAATGAGTCACACTACTGTTGTATTGGAAACCATGAAAAAAGCTGCCAAACCATTAAAGGCAGGTGAAATAAGTGAACTTTCGGGTCTTGATAAAAAAGATGTGGATAAAGCCATCAAAGAATTAAAGACCAAAGAAAAAATTGTAAGCCCCAAACGCTGCTTCTGGGAACCAAAGCAATAAAGAACTAACCGCTCAGGGAATATCCAATTTCTCTCGGCAATAATGCCGCTATCAAATAGGCGCTTAAGGAGCAACTTTTACCAACATGTTGTTGAAATTGATTGTTGCCTATGCTGTAAAAACAATGAACTTAAAATGTGAGCATGGCCAAGCGAGATGCGGTTAGGGATGTTGAAGCAAGGATTTAGGCACTTTTACTTTCAATTATGGCAACCTGAGAAGCGATCATGGGAGTCTGAGATGAAAACATGGCAGTCAAAGATGTAAATATGACAGTCGAAGAATCGATTTAGGCATCCTGAGAAGGGGTTTAGGCAACCTGACTTTCAATTATGGCAACCTGAGAAGCGATCATGGAAGTCTGAGATAAAAACATGGCAGCCGAAGATGTAAAAATGGCAGTCGAAGAAGAGGTCTAGGCATCCTGAGAAGGGATCTAGACACTCTGACTTTCAATTATGGCAACCTGAGAAGCGATCATGGGAGTCTGAGATGAAAACATGGCAGTCGAAGATGTAAATATGACAGCCGAAGAATCGATTTAGGCATCCTAAAAAGGGTTTAGGCAACCTGACTTTTAAATACCCCTTAGGAAGGATATGTTCAAATTGATTGTTGCCTATGCCGTAAAAACAATCAGCTAAAGGCAACATCCCTCGAAGAGGCTTTTTTCAGGGTACTCCTGGAAAAACATAGATCCATATTAGCTCCTTCTCACTTCTATTAACAAGTTATTTCTTCATTCTTCATGCACTGATTAATAATTCCTGTAAGGTATCCATCAGCGTCCGAAGCGTTTTCTGACGGGGCCCAACAGGCAAACTCTTTATCACTACTCATGTCATATGGTCCATCCTTAATTTCATACACCACAGTATTTGATTCTAATGCTATCACCGTATGCCAGGTTCCCTCCGGTATCTCGATGCCATACACACCCCTATCCTGATCCAAAACGGCATTAGAAGTTATTCTTCCTTCATCATCAAAAAACACTACCAATAGCCGCCCTGATATCGCAATAAACACTTCTCTTTTGGGCGGAGTAGCATGCCTGTGAGGTTGCACATATGAACCTGGCTCGAAAGCATTCAACATACGTTGAATCAAATCATCTTCACCTTCATGAAAATTCAGGTTTGTACGTTTACGTGGTAAAGTTCTGGCTTCGGCGCTTAAGCCATCTATCATTCGGTCATTAATAATTTCCATATGAAAACAATTAAACTACAAAATTGAGATACAAAATTATATAAATCTACATGAGAAAAATAAAAGTTTATTTCTATCGTTTAGAAAGCAATTGACCACAGAGATCATATAAAGAAAAAATGCAGTCATATAAATTAATAATTATCCAATCGTCAAGCTTAACCAATAACTCACACACAAAAATGTATCCGTTTATCAAAACTGATACTACAAAAATGAAGTAGTACGTATAAACCTAACGATAGGAACAAACTAATAATTGTAACCGTCATTATCATGGGGGAAACTATTCTAGTTGTTGATGATGTTTTAGCCATCACATCACTGTTTTCAGAACTAATAAAACGCAACGATCCTTTTTGTCGCGTAATCACCGCTCAAAATGGAAGAGAAGCATGCAAAACAGCAGCAACTTTCCTTCCGGACCTTATTATCATGGACTGGGAAATGCCAGGTATGTCAGGAATTGAAGCATTAATTAAACTAAAACGGAATACCCCTACTAAAGATATTCCCATTATTATCACATCTGGTGCCAGTGAACCAACCCACCTTAAAAAAGCATTGGATTCAGGAGCAATTGATTACATCAAAAAACCTATTAACGAACTAGAACTTATCGCTCGCATTAATTCGGCACTAACACTATCACAGACAATAAAAGATCTTGACGCCCAAAAGCATAAACTACAAAACGAACAAAGTCGAAATGAAGCTATTTTAAGTTCCCTTCTTCCAGCAAACATTCTTAATGAACTAAAAACTACAGGTTATTCACTTCCCAAAAGATATTTAAATGTAGTAGTAATATTTGTTGACTTGGTGGATTTTAGCGCAAAAACAACAACACTATCTCCTCACAAACTCATTAAGGAACTAAATGAACTATTTTCATCCTTCGACCAGATAATGACCAATAATGATTGTACCCGCATAAAAACCATCGGCGACGCCTACCTGGCAGTTAGCGGTCTTTCTGAACAACCTGGAAATTTGGTACTGAATGCAGCAAAAGCGGCCAGAGAGATACAACAATATTTGCTTAACCCAACTTGAAAAAAATGGACCCATAAATGGCAAAAAAGTCAGTTTTTTTAATGAATTTCAGCACTTTTAAAAACACAATAGCCAATAGATCAACAACATGAAATTTTTGAAAGCTTCGCGGTTGTGACCCATAGGTTTGGTTA
>RHGE01000156.1 GCA_004296775.1 Marinilabiliaceae bacterium JC017 | reverse complement strand
CATTGCCCCAAAAACGAAGCAAAAAACGCTAGTCAAATAAAAGCTTCCACCCACCTCCTTGATGAATTTTTGCTAACCCACATGCCAGAATTCCCGCATTCATCTTCGTCGCGCCACCGCCGGCCCGCTTATTTTACCGGCTCCCCCGCTTCCCAACATCATGGTCCGACTCGTCATTTGGCTTTTTGTGTTATAGTGTCGATATATTCAAGGGCGACTTCTCGTTTGCCCCTGCTAGCATCGATTTGCAATCGGTACCTTGTTATATGATAGACAATAGATTTTTAGTTTGATTTATATGCTTGGTACCATGGCTTGCATTCAATTACTTTTAACTTGTGTTAAGTGACGGTTTGCTTTGTGATATGTGTTGAAATTCTTTATCATGGTTCGTTTCGTGTATTTGCAATTTCGGTAATTGACTGATTGTACCATTGTAATGTCTTGGTATTATTAGAAATATCTTGGATTTTGTACTTCTTCTTTGTTAAAGTTAAATTCATAATTGATCATGATTTCGTGTGTGCCGCTGTTGTAATTTCGGAGTTCATTGGTTGTCATGTCAAATGCATAACCTATCTTGAATTGTTTGGTTATCTGGTACTGAACAATGGCACCAAAGGAGTCGGAGATGCGGTACATACCCCCTACCCATAGCTTTTCTTTGAAAAGAAAGTTTACATTCATGTCAAATGAGATGGGTGATGCTTCTGCAAGTCTTGCCAGTATGGATGGTTTAAATTTTACTTCGTCGCTTAAATCGAATACGGCACCAGAGGTAATGAAATAGTGACGGGTTTCTTTTCCTGTTTGTTCCGATTCGATATCACCTTCCGTTGAAAATTTATTTTCCAGAAGCTTTGGCGCTGATAAGCCCAGGTAAAAACGGGTGGAATAGAGGTAGAGACCAAAACCAAAATTTGGCAGGAGCTTGGAGATGTTAGGGTCATTATAGGCCGGATCGTCATAAGGCGTTAAGCGGTTTAATTCGGCCATGTCTAGCTGGTAATAATTGAAGCCGCCTTTTAATCCGAATGACAAACGCAACGCCTCATTCATCTTTACCTGAAAAGAATAATCAAAATAGAGGCCTGTTTGGCGAGTGGGGCCCAGGCGATCATGAATCAAAGACAGGCCCAGGCCTATGTTCTTGTTGGCAACCGGTGAGTGGGCGGTCAGTGTTTGGGTAGAAGGGGCACCTTCAAATCCGACCCATTGATGACGGGATAATAGCATTAAACTGAGCATGTCGCGTGTGCCTGCATAGGCGGGGTTGATTGCCAGTGTGTTGAACATGTATTGTGTATACATGGGATCCTGTTGGGCTTTACTCTCATTTGTAAATAGAGAGAGCAATAATAGAACGGTTATAGCCCACACACGATTTATCCCTCTTTTTCTTTTGATCAACTTCATCATAACGTTATCGTTTAATATAAATCGTGCCTTTAATCACTTGTCTTTTATTATTGGGTTTATAGACATAGAAGTAGGTGCCTTCCGTAAGTTCTTCGCTGCCGAGTAAGCTCGCAGATGATTTTCCCATCCAGGTATTATCGTAGTCTTTTGATTCGTATACTAACCCACCCCAACGATTATAGATGTATAGTTCATCATTTTGTAGTTCGGATGCGCCGGGGATCAAAAAGGCATCATTAATACCATCCCCATTGGGTGAAAACGTATCGGGAACATCCAGGCGTTCTTCGCAGTCGTCAAAGTCGTCTCTGTAATTTGGTATGCCATCCTGATCGCAATCATCTGTGCCTTCTTCGGCGTCCGGGATTTGATCATTATCGCTATCGGTGTCCCGGTAATCCGGAATGCCATCGTTATCGGTATCGGTGGGTTGCTTAACTGATGGATCTGTCATGCCTCCTTCTATCTGATCGGAAATGCCATCTTCATCCGAATCCTCATCCAGGTAATCCGGTGTTGCATCATTGTCAGTATTGATATCAAGTGTTTCAATGGCATCGGGAATATGATCCCCGTCGCTGTCAGTAGGTTTTAGTATTAAGATAACGCTGGCAGTGTCGCACAGTCCTTGTGTATCACATACCTGGTAGATGAATCTGTCTGTTGTGTTGTAGTAACCGGGTAATGCGGTATATTCAAACAACTCACCGAGGAGTGTTAATTCTCCTGTTAATTCAGGTGAGTCAGGATGAAGTGTTATTGAAAGTACATCCATTTCCGGATCGGTGTCGTTGAGCATAACATCAATTGTTTCGCGGGTGCCATCGTAAATGTAAGCAGTATCATTTTGGGCTATGGGTGCATCATTTACCGGGAGAATGGTGATAAAAATAGTATCCGTAGCACACATGGATGGCTGTCCCAGGTCACAAATGCGATATATGATGGTGTCCATGCCGGTATAGTCTTTGTGAGGTATGTAACTGATTAGACTGTTTGTAGAGTTTACAACGGCTTCTCCATGCATCGGTTCCTGGGCGATGGACAGGCTTGTTAAATCCAGGTTGTTGTTTGGATCTGTATCATTCTGTGCCGGGTAAATATCGGTGAATTCATCTTCTATCATGGAGTGATAATCTGATTGTGTCCATGGAGCCACATTACCTGAAGTTACCTCAATATAAACAGTTGCCGTATCGCACGCTCCGGCTGTGTCGCAAATGCGATAGTCAAAACTGTCGGCACCATAATAATTGGGATCAGGTGTGTAGCTGATGCTTCCTGTGCCAGGTTCTACAGTAGCACTCCCATGATCCGGATTGTTGATTATGGTGATGTTTCCAATATCCAGATTGTCGTCGATATCGGTGTCATTTTCAGCTACAGGTATGCTAATAGCTGTTTCTTCAAGGGCAAGGGCATAGTCATTTTCAGCTGTGGGTTTGTCGTTCATGGGAGTTATTGTAATTGTCACATTCGCCAGACTAGTCAATCCCTCGGGATCTGCAATTCTGTAGGTAAAGGAGTCAGGTCCATTGTAATTTTCCTGTGGAATATAGGATATGGTATAATTAGAAGTATTTACCGATGCGTCACCATGTGAAGGAGGTGAAGTAATTGTTAATGATCCAGGGTCAATCATGTCATCACTGTCACTGTCATTGGCAAGGACGTTGAATTCAACAGAAGTGTCTTCCTGAATTGTGTAAACATCATCTTGTGAAGCAGGTGCATCATTCTTTTCATTAATGATGATGTGAACGGTTGCTGACCCGGTAATGCCTGGGGCCGGATAACCATAATCGCGTATTGAATAAGTCAATTGATCTGTTCCTGAATAATTGATATCAGGGGAATAGATTATATTTCCAGCCTGATTTAGTTCCGCTATACCATGATCCGGGGCAATTGTTATTTGTAAACTACTAATGTCAATGTTTCCATCATCTTTAGCGTCATTGTCATTAAGTAGGATATTGATAGTAGCTTGTGTATCCTCGGAGATAGTGATCGTGTCATTTGCTACTATAGGAGGATCATTTAGGGCTGAAATTGTGAGTGTGACTATTGCTAAATCACAATAACCATCGTCATCACAAACTTCATAAATAAAGGTATCGGCGCCGTTATAGTCCAATGCGGGTGAATAGTTGATGAAATAGTCATTGCTATTATTTGTTATGGTAGCATCTCCATGGGAAGGGAAGGAGACAATTCTTAAGGAACTGCCATCGAGGTTGTTTTGAGGATCCGTATCGTTACCTAATACATTTAGATTATGAGGTGTGTCTTCTGCGATGGTAAAGTTATCATCAATAGCGCTAGGGGCCTGGTCTGAAATAGTTATGGTTAAGGTGCCTTCATCGCAGGCATCATTGGTATCACATATTTGATAGGTGAAAGTATCACTTCCGGAATAACCGTTTACAGGGGTATAGATGATTTCATGAGTGTCTGAATTTATTTCTACCGATCCATGTGCTGGTGGACTGATAATCACCAGGGAGTTGTAGTCTAAATTTCCATCAGCATCTGATGTGAAGTTTTCAATAGGGATGTTGACTGCCTGATTTTCCCGGGTAGATGTCATGAAATCATTGGCAACAGGATCGTCATTTATTGAAGAAATATTGATTGTTCGAATTAAAGTATTTGAGGTGCTTTGTCCATCATTAATATAGAAGGAGATATTTCTAGGAGAAGTAACCGGCGTTTCGCTGGTATTTTCATAGGTTACAGATCGTAATGCTGTTTGATAATTCAGCAGAGTCGTATTACCAGTTAGGGTTAGTATTCCTGTTGTTGTATTGAAAGAACCGGAAATACCGCTGGTAGGATTATAGCTAAGTCGATCTTCTGTATTATTAAAATTGGCAGAGATGGTAATGGTAGCACTAATGAGATTAGTATTGTCCACATCCTGTAAGGCTATGTTATTGAATATGGTTACAGGACCATCATTTTCCGTGTAGCTTAAAGCTGTTGCAGTTGGAGACTGAAGGGCCGGTGGGTCATTCTCTGCGGATAACGAAATATTTCGGCTAATGGTGTTGGAATAGTCACTGCCGTCATTCGCCACAAACGTGATGGTTCTCGTCGCCGTATTCGGATTATCGCTGGAGTTTTCATAGGTTACTGATCGTAGCACTGTCCGGTAAAATGCCAAAGAGGCGAAACCTGAAAGTGAAAGAATGCCTGTTGCAGAATTAAAAGAACCAGTAATACTGCCTGCTGGTGAATAACTAAGCAGGTCTTCAGTATTATGGAAATTGGCAGAGATTGTAACGGTAGCGCTCGATAAATAGGTGTTATCTACATCCTGTACGGTTATGTTATTGAGTATGGCTATTGCTCCATCATTTTCCGTGTAGGCTAATGTTGTTGTAGTGGGCGATTGTATAACCGGGGCATCATTTTCAGCCGATACAGAAATGTCTCGTGTTAAATTATTGGAGTTTAGAGTACCATCATTCACTACCAATGAAATTGTCCTGGCAGCAGTATTTGGATCACTGCTGGAGTTTTCATAGGTTACTGATCGTAATAGAGTCTGGTAATTTGTCAGTGAAGCATTGCCGGAAAGGGATAATATCCCTGTAGTGCTATTAAATGAACCTGTGATGTTGTCTGTGGAAGTGAAGTTAAGGTGATCCTCGCCACTGGAGAAATTGGCAGAGATGGAAACAGTAGCACTTGATAGATATGTATTATCTACATCTTGTACAGTAATATCATGGAATATGGTTACGGCTCCATCGTTTTCTGCGTAGTTTAAGGCTGTTGTAGTTGGGATTTGAAGTATTGGTGGGTCGTTTTCCGCCGATAAGGAAATGTTTCGGGATAACGTATTTGAAAAGTCGGTAAGATCATTTACAACGAAGGAGATCGTTCTGACGGCTGTGTTCGGATTGTTGCTTATGTTTTCATAGGTCACTGAGCGTAAAACCGTTTGGTAATTTGCTAATGAAGCTGTACCTGTAAGTAAAAGAATACCTGTTGTTGGATTAAACGCTCCCGTTATGTTGTTTGAAGAGGTAAAGTCTAGTTGATCTTCACTACTGTAGAAATTGGATGAGATGGTTATAGTCGCACTTGATAGATTGGTATTATCTACATCCAATACAGTTATGTCAGTGAGAATGGAAAGAGCTCCATCATTTTCGATATAGTTTAAAGGAGTTGTAATAGATGACTGTATAACTGGAGGGTCATTTGCCGCTGACAGGGAAATATTTCGGGTTAAAATATTAGAATTTATAATCCCGTCGTTTACTACAAAAGAGATTGTTCTGGTAGTTGTATTCGGGTGGCTACTGGTGTTTTCATAGGTTACTGATCGCAAGGCTGTCTGGTAATTGGATAGAGATGAATTGCCTGAAAGAGATAATACGCCTGTAGATGAATTGTAGGAGCCCGTGATGCCACCTGAAGGGGTGAAGTTAATTCGGTCTTGATTATTGATGAAATTGGTAGAAATAGTAATAGTTGCGCCAGATAGATTGGTATTATCCCAATCTTGCACGGTTATGTCATTGAGTATGGTTACGGCGCCATCATTTTCAGTGTAGGGCAATGCTGTTGTGGTAGGGGATTGCAGTATCGGCGGGTCATTGTCAGCTGATACAGAAATGTTGCGGGTTAACGTATTGGAGTTAATGGAACCGTCGTTTGTGATAAATGAGATGGTTCTGGTGGCTGTGCTGGGGTTATCGCTTGTGTTTTCATAGGTCACTGAACGCAAAGCTGCCTGGTAATTTGCCAAAGAAGCATTTCCTGAAATAGATAATACGCCTGTAGATGAATTATAAGAGCCTGTGATGCCACCTGAAGAGGTGAAGCGAAGTCGGTCTTCACCATCATTGAAATTGGCCGAAATAGTAACAGTTGCGCCAGATAGATTGGTATTATCCCAATCTTGCACGGTTATGTCATTGAGTATGGCAACGGCGCCATTATTTTCAGTGTAGGGCAATGCTGTTGTGGTAGGGGATTGCAGTATCGGCGGGTCATTGTCAGCTGATACAGAAATGTTGCGGGTTAACGTATTGGAGTTAATGGAACCGTCGTTTGTGATAAATGAGATAGTTCTGGTGGCTGTGCTGGGGTCATCGCTTGTGTTTTCATAGGTCACTGAACGCAAAGCTGCCTGGTAATTTGCCAAAGAAGCATTTCCTGAAATAGATAATACGCCTGTAGATGAATTATAAGAGCCCGTGATGCTGCCGGAA
>RHGE01000155.1 GCA_004296775.1 Marinilabiliaceae bacterium JC017 | reverse complement strand
TGGGTGGAAGCGTTTATTTGACTAGCGTTTTTTGCTTCGTTTTTGGGGCAATGCCAAAAATGAAGTAGGGTTTGGGACAACGTCCCAATAAAACTATTCCTGAAGAACTAAAACTTATATATCAATTAACCCTCTTGTTAAGTTGTTACCTTGGCGTCAATATGGCCAATGGCCATCTCTGACTATTATCTAAAATCTAACGATCTATTGTCAATTCATATAAAGTAAAAAAGCAGCTTCCGGGAGGAAGCTGCTTTCTCTATACTATTATTTAAAATATTATCCCAACAAAAATGCCAACATGATACCGGCAGCAACAGCCGAACCAATTACACCCGATACATTAGGTGCCATGGCATGCATCAATAAGTGGTTATTAGGATCACTTTTCAAACCTTCTGTTTGTACTACCCTTGCTGAGTCAGGCACAGCAGAAACACCAGCTGCTCCAATCAATGGATTGATCTTTTTATCTCCTTTCAAAAATAAATTCATGATCCGGGCAAATAACAAACCGCCCGCTGTAGCTACCATAAAAGAGACAGCTCCCAAAGCAAAAATTTTGATTGAATCAGGTGACAAAAATCCCTTATTAATCATCTCACCGGTTTCCGGATCAGCAACCATACGAACCGCCTGCGTAGAAGCACCTACTGTTAAACCTAGCAATATGGTAACAATATTAATCATTGCATTTCGTGCAGTGTCAGCCAATCGTTCTGTTACACCCGATTCCTTCAACAGGTTTCCAAAAAACAACATTCCTAACAAAGGAATAGCAGATGGAGAGATATAAGTAGTCAGCAACAAACCAATAACCGGGAACATTACCTTTTCGGTTTTAGATACAGCCCGAGGTGGTTTCATCTTAATCAAACGCTCCTTCTTTGGAATCATCAAGCGCATAATAGGCGGTTGAATCACCGGCACCAAAGCCATATATGAATAAGCAGCAATAGCAATTGCTCCCATCAAGTGTGGCGCTAGTTTTGAAGACAAGAAGATCGCTGTCGGACCATCAGCTCCACCAATAATACCAATAGCTCCGGATTCCTGAGGTGTAAAGCCCATTACAGAAGCACCATAGAAAGTAGCAAAAATACCTACCTGTGCGGCCGCTCCAAGAATCATTAACTTTGGATTCGAAATCAGGGATGAGAAATCAGTCATAGCACCTATACCCAGGAATATCAAAGGCGGATACACCCCTTGCTTAACCCCGAAGTATAAATAATTCATAACAGATCCTTCTTCGTATAAACCAATCTTATACCCTTCCTGAAAGGGAACGTTTCCAATTAAAATACCTACTCCAATAGGTATTAGCAGCAATGGTTCATAATCATATTTGATGGCCAAAAAGATAAAAAATATCCCTACAGCGATCATTATTAAATTAGGATAATCGGCATTGAAAAAACCGGTAAAACTCCAAAAAGTATTCAACCCATGAAGTGCTCCGCCAATGATATCTCCATTTGAACCTTCCACAGCTGCTTTGGCCTCAAGTCCGCCGCCTATAAATTGCATACTGAATATTAAGGCCAGGACTCCAAATACTGTGACAAATTGTTTCATAAAACCTATTCCATTTCAATTAACACATCATTCTGAAGGACGGCATCGCCAACAGATACTTTAATTGTCTTGATTGTTCCCTCTTTTTCAGCCAGAACATTATTCTCCATCTTCATGGCTTCCATGATCAGCAACACATCACCTTTTTTAACGGCATCACCTACCCCAACATTTATTTTGAAGATATTTCCAGGTAGTGGCGCCTTAACAGTAGCAGCACCCCCGGCTTTTTTAACCATACCTTCAAAAGGCTTACGCTTCACCTCTTTACGTACCAACTTTGGCGTTTTTGCCTTTTTAACCTCCTGATGGATTTCAACTTCGTAGGCAGTTCCATTTACTTCCAGGCTCGCAATGTTATCCTCAAAATCTTTTACTTCAACCTGGTATTTATTTCCTGCTATGGTAAATTCAAACTTTTTCATTCTTATTCTATCTAGGGAAATTTACATTGTTCATGCCGTAAATTTTTGAACTCCAGGGTGAGTAACGGCGTCTCACTTCTTTAATGGTAATAACATTACTTTCCTCATCATGCATCTCATTAAAATACATGTATAAGCCCATAGCAATGGCAGCATTCACTTCTCCTGAAATCTCAAGATCTGAGGCTTTTATTTCTTCGCCCTCAGCTACCTTCCCATTTTTCTTCAACGATCGTTTCAGATCCATATGAAGCAACTTTGGTACGGTAAGAAAAATCAACACCAGGAAAATCAGCGCTGCAAATACTATTAACCATCCGAGAACCGTAATGGTCCATGTCATTGAGTCTACTAACAGTAAATTCATCTCTTTCCCGTTTTACAATGGAATATTTGAATGTTTCTTTGGAGGATTAGTCACCTTCTTAGTCTGTAAATTCTGGAAGGCACGAATCACTCTAAAGCGTGTATTTCTTGGCTCAATTACATCATCAATGTAACCATACGAAGCTGCCTGATATGGATTAGCAAAAGCCTCTTCATACTCATCAGTCTTCTTCTGGATGTAATTAGCTTTTTCATCATCACTCTCTAATTTGGCAACATTGCGTCCTTCAAGCACTTCAATAGCACCCTTAGCACCCATCACAGCAATTTCAGCCATTGGCCAGGCATAATTGAAGTCTCCACGCAATTGCTTACATGACATCACATCATGAGCTCCACCATAAGATTTACGAAGCGTCACTGTTACTTTAGGCACGGTAGCTTCTCCATAAGCAAACATCAGTTTGGCTCCATGGTTAATAATACCAGCATACTCCTGTCCCGATCCAGGCAAGAATCCGGGAACATCAACAAGTGTCAGAATTGGAATATTAAAGGCATCACAAAAACGCACAAAACGAGCTGCTTTTCTGGAAGCATCGCAATCAAGTACGCCCGCAAGGAAACTTGGCTGATTAGCAACAACACCTACTGAAGCACCTCCCATACGGCAAAATCCTACAACAATGTTCTTAGCATAGTTCCGGTGGATTTCAAGGAATTCACCATCATCAGCAATGGAAAAAATCACATCCTTAACATCATAGGGTAAGTTGGGATTATCCGGCACAATCTCATTCAAGGCGTCATCCAAACGGTCAATTGGATCCTGACACTCTACCAACGGAGCCTCTTCCAGGTTATTTTGCGGGAGGTAAGATACTAACTTACGAATCAGCATCAAGCCCTCTTCCTCGTTATCAACTTTAAAGTGGGAAACGCCAGACTTTGACGCATGAACATCGGCACCACCCAAATCAGCAACAGTAATATCTTCTCCGGTTACTGTTTTAACAACCTTAGGACCGGTCACAAACATATAGGATGTATCCTCGGTCATCATAATGAAGTCGGTCAAGGCCGGTGAATAAACAGCACCTCCCGCACATGGTCCAAAAATGGCAGAAATCTGAGGTACCACACCCGAAGCCAAAATGTTTCTTTCAAAAATCTCTGCATAACCAGCCAGGGAAGTAACACCCTCCTGAATACGAGCACCACCCGAATCATTAATACCAATAAGAGGGGCACCCACTTTCATGGCCATATCCATAACCTTACAAATCTTTTGAGCTAAAGTCTCTGAAAGAGAACCGCCAAAAACAGTAAAATCCTGGGCATATACATAAACCACACGACCATCAATCGTACCATGTCCGGTAACAACACCGTCACCAAGAAATTTGGTTTTCTCCATACCAAAGTTCGTACACCGGTGGGTAACAAACATATCTAATTCCTCGAAAGAACCTTCATCCAGCAACATTTCAATACGCTCACGAGCGGTCATTTTCCCCTGAGCATGTTGCTTCTCAATCCGTTTCTCTCCACCGCCTAATTTGGCCTGGTTGCGCAGGTCAATAAGCTTTTTTACTTTATCCTGAGTAGACATATAAACTAAAAAATTAAAACAATACTATTATAAAGCTTTATTTATTTGGATCTTCGCACAATTCGGTCAATACACCAAAAGTTGATTTTGGATGCAAAAAACCAATATTTAAGCCTTCAGCTCCTTTTCTAGGTGTTTTATCAATCACACGCACCCCGCGTGCTTCCACTAACGCTAACTTCTCAGCCAAATTCTCAACCGCAAAAGCCAGGTGGTGCATACCTTCTCCCTTTTTCTCAACAAATTTTCCAATGGGACCTTCGGGATCGGTTGACTCTAACAATTCAATCTTAGTTTGTCCTACCTTAAAAAAAGCTGTTTTCACTTTCTGCTCTGCAACTTCTTCCACGGCATAACATTCTAGTCCTAAAACTTTTTCGTAAAAAGGAATAGCTTCATCTAAACTTTTTACGGCAATTCCAATGTGTTCAATATGCGTTGGCTTCATCTATTAGAATATTATTGTTAATTGAATTTTAAGCACAAAAATAGAATTTAATCGAACGTTATCAAGCTAAATTCCATTAAAAAAAGATTGTTATACAACATATTCGGCCCAAAAGAACCCCTTAAAATCAACACATTAAACTTATTACATATATTCACATGAAATATACGTTGGCCACTTTCTCTGCATATCCCACGATAATCCCCAGTCAATTAGATGATTTACACAGACATCTTAAGCCACTTTACTGAACAAATTCGTTACCACATACATTAATCCCCTTCCATATTCTCACTTTTTTTAACCCCACACTTACAATCTCATTCCCTGTTGAGTGATAAAAATCAGAATTCTACGCCAACAGCGTTGATACACTAAACATTATAACGTCTCAAGAATATAGATTCAACAATACCCCTCCACGTTAAAACACAAAAAAGAACCTATAAAATTATTTTTTGGGCGAACGGCCGGGTGCTCCGCTATAGCGCCAGTCCCCGTGGCTGTGTGGCGTATTGCCGGTGCGTGGGGCTCCTTCGTCGCCTCCGCCCGCCACGCCACATCAGCCCCGGCAACTACCGGCTGCCGCTGCGCCCCCTGTCGCAAGTACTGCAAACAGAGAAATTGAGAAGGTGAAAAAGTGAGAATTCGAAAAACCACAAACCGCAGTACCCCAAACCGAAACACCGTAAACCGTAAACCCCTCCCAACAGAGAAGTTGAAAAGGTGAAAAAATGAGAATCCGAAAAACCGTAAACCCAAACCCCTCCCAGATAGAGAAATTGAAAAGATGAAAAAGTGAGAATTTGAAAAACCGCAAACCGTAATACCCCAAACCGAAAAACCGTAAAACCAAACCCCTCCCAAACAGAGAAATTGAAAAGGTGAAAAAGTGAGAATCCGAAAAACCGCAAACCGTAATACCCCAAACCGAAAAACCGTAAAACCGCACCTCTCAATACCTCCCGACCGCTGCACAATCACAAAAAGGCACTGCACAATCACCCAAAAGCACTGCACAATCACAAAAAGGCACTGCACAATCACTCACGACCGCTGCACAAAGGCTCAAGAGCGCTGCACAAACACAAAAAAGTGACACAAAGTCAGACAAAAGCACTGCACAGAGGCTCAAGAGTACTGCACGATGGCTCCCGACCGCTGCACAAAGGCAAAAGAGTGACACACTGTCAGGTAAAAGTGCATTATGGTTAAATAAAAGCAGTTCATGAACGTTCCCGGTAAAAAATCATCAGGTAAATATCCCTTCAAAGATAATCCGCAATCAATTAGCACAATAATTACGTTGTGATTGATTAATATTTTGTAACCTGAACCACCAATCTAAATACTCAACAAGTTTATCCACCATCCCCTAATAACTGTTCACTGTTAACTGATCACTGTTCACTGCTAACTGATCACCACCGCAATTACCAAATCAATCCATCCCGGTATTTATAACCAAAGCGCCCAAATAAAAAAGGCAAAGCAACCAATCCACCCAGATGGTTCAGCCAATCTACAAACCTCAATATTTAATGGTAAAATCAACTCAGAATCCGAAGCACGCAAGCCCGTCAAATAAGCGGGCCGATAAAAATGCTACGAAAATGAATGCGGGAATTCCGGCCGGTAAGCTGGAGACAATGAGCAATGAGCAGTGAACAAGGAACAGTAAGCAGTAGAATCAGATTTGCTTCATTTTTGGGGCAATGCCAAAAATGAAGTAGGGTCTGGGACAACATCCCATAAAAAACCAGAGGATAGAAGAGAGAGATTATTAGATGTATTTATGCTGATTAAACGCAGCAACAGAAGGCCACTGTTTGGTTACTCCTCGTAATTTCATTGGCAATTCAATGAGTCTTCATCGTACCTGCATCGGGACAGCTTCGATTCAATTCCGCTGTTAGCGGAATTGAATCGAAGCAAACCCATCGTTGGTACTTAGAAGGTACCTATTCAACCCCTGATCAAACCGTTAACACAGAACACAAAACCCGGAACCATCATCCAAATCCATTCCCGCTTCCACTCCAGCTTCCAGCCTCTAGCCTCTATCTTCCAATAAAAACCCAGAACTCAGAACCATCAAACATCCCCACATCACCACGTCGAACATCGTAAATCGTAAATCGTAAATCGTAAATCCCAACCGTCTAAACGCAAAAAACCCGATGCTCTAATGAACATCGGGTTTCTAAAGGTTGGCGGCGACCTACTCTCCCACTTGACGCAGTACCATCGGCGCTAACGGGCTTAACTTCTCTGTTCGGAATGGGAAGAGGTGGAGCCCCGTCGCTATAACC
>RHGE01000154.1 GCA_004296775.1 Marinilabiliaceae bacterium JC017 | reverse complement strand
CTAGTCCCTTTTTGGCATCGCCCCAAAAAGGAACCAAAAAACTCTAGTCAAATAAACGCTTCCGCCCGCCTCCTTGATGAATTTTTGCTAACCCACTGGCCGGAATTCCCGCATTCATCTGCGTCGCGCCTGCGCTGGCCCGCTTATTTGACGGGCTCACGCGCTTCGGATCATCACGGTCCGGCTCGTCGATTGGATTTTTGCGTTATTCTGTTGATTTGTATTGGAGGTGTCAAAACTAGAGGTAGGATCCGGTTATACAGTCGTCAATATGGCCATTGGCCATCTCTGACTATTATCTAACAATCTCTTGTCTTTTTAAAACAAACAGCAAAAGGCAACATCCCTCGAAGAGGCTTTTTTTCAGGATTCTCATGAAAAAACATAGTGTCTTACGGGTGATATTGGTGTATTTATTGGCAAAATATTTTGGCAAGCAGTAAATCATCTTGATACTTTGTACTTGATACTTTTTACTTTTCTGGCTTGTCCAGGTTAGGTGTTCGCTGTTTTTTTTGCTGGATATTGCAATTCCGGTCATGCAAAAATCTTGAACCTTGACAGCAACGCTACGCAGATCGGGGCAGCAATCCGCGAAACCGGGGTAACGCCACGCAGAACGGGGCAATGAACCGCAAAATCGGGCCAGGGCTAGGCAAATCGGGGCAATGAACCACAAAACCGGGCCAGGGCTACGCAAATCGGGGCAAAGAACCGCGAAACTGGGGTAAAGCCACGCAGATCGGGGAAGTAAACCGCGAAACCGGGGTAACGCTACGCAGAATGGGCTAGTATGCAGCGAAACTGGTGTAATGTCACACAGAACGGGGCAGCAACCCGCGAAACCGGGCCAGGGCTATGCAAAACGGGGCAAAGTACCGCGAAACCGGGACAACGCTACGCAGAACAGGGCAATAAGCCGCTGAACTGGGGTAATGCCACGCAAATCGGGGCAAAGAACCGCGAAACCGGGTCAGGGTTACGCAAACCGGGGCAGCTATCCGCGAAATCCGGCCAAGGTCACGCAGATCGGGGCAGCACTTGCCAACCGTTTTCATCGCTGGCCCGAAAATATTATTGACCGCCACATTGTGCTGTTTGCTGGCCATAATCATAACTTGATAACTGCCGGATACATTTTTGTTTCCTATTATTTTTATTAACCGCTGAGACGCAGAGGCGCGGAGTTTTTTTGATGTTGCCATGAGGTTCGCACGTTGCCAGCTCGTTGAATTTATTTCAATTTGTTTCCATTTATTTCCTCTTATTTCTATTAACCGCGGAGGCGCTGAGATGCTGAGTTTTTTTGATGCTGTCGTGAGGTTCGCGCGCTGCCAGGTCTCTGGTTTTATTTCAACCTATTTCCATTTATTTCCAATTATTTCTATTAACCGCGGAGACGTTGAGTCGCTGAGTTTTTTTTGATGCTTTTATGAGTTTCGCACGCTGCCAGGTCTCTGGTTTTATTTCAACTTGTTTCCATTTATTTCCAATTATTTCTATTAACCGCGGAGATGCAGAGGCGCGGAGTTCTTTTGATACTGTCGTGAGGTTCGTACGTTGCCAGGTCTCTGGTTTTATTTCAACCTATTTCCATTTATTTCCAATTATTTCTATTTACCACGTAGGCGCAGAGACGCTGAATTTTTTTGATGCTGTTGAGAGCTTCGCATGCTTCCAGGTTAGCATTGTTTAGTGGAATGTGTGGTTAAAGAACTCCGTGTCACTGTGTCTCTGTGTTTAATATTTTTAGTTATTGCATATCACTTCTTTCCACGGTTCTTCGTGTCTTTTCTGTGAATCTTTGTGTTATGGATAAGCCCTTCAGTGTTTTAGTAACTTGATTAAGTTTTGATAAACGCATGATTTGAGTTGATAAAACGTGTTATTGTGTAAATGAATAAACCAATATTGGTGAGAAATACAAAATTTGGCTTGTTTACTGCTTTTAGCTATATACTTTATTATCCACATTTTAACTTTCTGTCTGAATCCCCCTCGATTTTCCTTAACCTTCTCTTTGCTCTTAAAAATTTATGTTTGTATAGAATTAAAAATATTGACACTATTCCATGGGTGATAAATGTCATTAAACCAATATTATCTGATTGAAAAGTTAAACTATAAATCAAATTAACTAATACTATGAGCAGTTTTTATAGCACCATCAATCTGGAAGGAACAGAAATACCGCTATTGTCATGTGAATTTGGTGCCAGTCAGGCTACTTCAGAGAATGGATTGCCACGAGAAGTGTCGTTATATGGAGGGATATTTTATCTGAAGATAGAATCAAGCAACGACACGGAGATTTTCAGATGGGCTGTTAGTCCTACCATGAAAAAGAGTGGTAATATAACGTTTTACCGTCGCGACATGCATTCGCGTCTGAAGCGTTTGTTTTTTACCGATGCCTACTGCGTGGAGTACCGGGAGTTTTTTGAGCAAGACAAACCCATGGTGATTCACATCACTGTTTCAGCTTTTTCGGTGCGGTTGGAGGATGTAACTTTTTATGGCCCCGTAAACCTGCCTCCCGAACGAGGAGTGCCGGAAGAGCCGGTGACCCGGTTAACTTACCCGCTGAACCAGGGCGAGCCGGCAAAGGATAATAACCCTGAAATAATGGAATGTTATTACACCGATAAAGCAGGTAATCCACTGGGTGAGGAATTATTGCAGGATGAAATTGTGCTGGTATTAAAGACTCGCAACTGCATTGGCGAAAAGGTTACCATCGACCTGACCAGTAAATATTTCGATTTCAACTACCAGGGTAAAAAGCTCGAAAAAGATATGTTGAAAGGCTATGCCGTTAGTGCCGATACGGAATATATTCAACTTTCAGTGGAATAGTCAATGGGGATAATAGCATTGTTATTTTGAATGGAATTTGAATAACATCGAAAAAAGAAATAAATCATGACTGAAAATACATTTGTAACACTTGATAGTAATCGGGACATAAAAAGTTCTACTACACGTCCACTTCCGGCGGTGGTGCAGGAGATACTCATCTTTCCATCGGAAGGCATCTGCATGCCGTTGACTGCTGCCCAGGCCGATGAATTGGAAGAGAAATCGGCTGAGATGGATGCGGCCATTAATAAACTCAATGAGGCCAAAGCTTCTAAAGATCAAGATAAGATCAAAGAGGCGGCCAAAGAGTTGAACATCACCATCTCAATGGTAGGTGGCGGTAAGTCGGAGACGATGGCCGCCTCGGAAGTTGAAAAAACAACAACACCCCTGGTACTTAACGAAGGGGCCCAAACAGGCTTGAAGGAAGCGATTGCCTTGGCCAAGGAAAAATGCCGCATGCTGCCGCAATCGCTCATCGATAAATTTAAGAAAGAGGAGGGCAAAGGTAAAAACTGGATACCCCTGGCGGAAGAGTCAGAAACGGTCGATGAGAATGATGCTTTTAAAAGGTGGCGGGATGAGAAAGGAGGCCTCAAAAAGGAGGTGATCATTCAGAACCTTAAGGAGGCGATATTAAAGTTTAGTGTGGACTGGAAACTGGTGGATAAGAATAAGAACAACGGACAGATCGACTCGAAGATTGTGGCAGGCGTTTTGTGTCCGGGCTTGCAGGCCATTTTAAAGGATGAGAACTTTGAGGCCATTGATGCCTGGGTGGGAAACTTTAATAAAAACGCCAAGGTTAGCTGGAATAAAAAAGAGGAAGAGCGTAAAGAGATACTGGCTCTGCTCGACAAGAAGGACGGCTTCACGTTGTTTGATGCGGAGTTTGTACGAAGAAGTGTGAAGGATATCTGGGGTGAACAGGAAGATGAACACGGGGAGTTCACCCAAAAGATGATGACCAGTTATCCGTCCAGATATTTGGAGAAAGAGCCGGTCGAACGAAAAAAAATGGCAGCTGACCTGAAAGCTCAACCTTTGCCGCCGGTGATGTGGGATGCCAGCATGGGGGCACAACTCATGCGCTACTCCATGGGGGTAACTGCCAAGGCAGAAATGGACTTAATGCAGGGTAAATTATCAGTGAACCTGGATGGACAAGCAGATTTTTGCTTGGCTGAGGGGAAGGCGGAGCTGAATCAATACTTGCCTAACGACCAGGGGTATAATATGAAATTTGATGTCCGTTCAAAAAAAGAGACGAAAGAGTGGGTTGATCCAAAGTTGGGAGATAATAATGCTCACTTTTTCTTCGACAACAGCTTGTTTTTACCCTCGGGTATTTTTGCCTTATGCCTGAACCTGAAGGAAAATCAACTGATGGATCCCTTTGATAAGGTCGACTCCAAAATACAGTTGGTGGGGCACACCGATGCCATGGGGGAGAATAACTATAACGATACGCTAAGTCAGGCACGAGCCGAATCGGCCTATGGCTTTCTTCAGAAAAATGTGGCCACCTGGCTGAAGCAGTTCAAGGAAAAGACCTGGGGCGAAACCGAGGTGTTGTATATGTATGCGGCCATCTGGTTGCATGATAAAAATAAATTCACCTTCCATAGATGGTTTGTGGAACGGTCACCTAAAGGCACCATGGATGAGTTTCTGAAGGAATTGTCGAGAGAAGGTTTGCTGGATGGCATGCCGGAAGGTTTGAAAGAAACATTCAAGGGCTGGAGCCAGGGGGCGTATACACCTACCCATTTGGAGATGGGTCTGAAACAATATTTTCCCAAGGATTATTCCTATTTGTTTGCCAATGATCCCAATTCGGGCAAGATTGAATATGATCTGCGAAGGCTTATAAGTGCCTATTTTCGAACCATGACAGCCTATAGTGTTAAAAAACAAAAATGTCAAACGCAAATGGGTAACCTGTTTTGTTCCGATGATTTTTACAGTAAACCGCTGCTAAGCAGGGGTGAAACAGAACTGCTGAAAAATACCCAGGACCGTGAAGTGGTGAACCGGCGGGTGGAGTTTGTATTTCACCGCCTGGTAGGGGGCACTGAAGAGGTAAAAGTGGCTATTAATCTGGGGTACATGCGAATGCTCACCAAAGGAGCTATTGGTGCCTGGGTGGGGGCCAACCTGGCATTGGGAGTGGGCATTGACCTGGAAGTGCACAAAGGGATTTTGATGATGACGGGTACCAGGGAAGAGGAGGCCGATGAGGCCAATACAGATACAACGGAGCAATCAACAGCCAATGGGCCGAAGGCTTCTGCCGGGGCCAAAGCAAGCGCGTTTGCCGGGGCCAAAGCCGTAGCAAGCTTGATATCAGCCTTGGAGTGGAAGGCACCGGAAAAAGCCGCTACCTTTAAAATGCTGGGCTCGGTAGGGTACACTGTCACCGGTATGGCAGGCGCCGGCATCGAGGGTGAATTCAAGATCGGGTTTGATAAATTTAGTAAACGCTTCCAGATTAAGATGAAGGCCAAAGCTGCCCTTGGAGTAGGTTTTGGCGGCGCGGTTGCCTTCTCCGTTGGTGTGGTGGATCTGTGGAATTTTGTAACCATGGTGCATGAGAAGCTTAGTGAGGTGGATTTTAATTACCTGGATATTTTTGAAACAGGAAAAAATAGTGATGGCTCACAAGATGAATCCCAAATTAATGTATATAAATTATTCAATGCCTGGTCATTGGAGTTATTTAAAAAAGGGAAGGTGTTGACCGCCGGGGTAACCTATGCCTATACAGAGGCTTTAGAAGGGGCTATTAAAATATTGCATAAATATGACAACTTAATAGGTGAATGGGAAAAAGAAAAGCAAGAGCTTAACAAGCTCGATACCTTGGTACAGAAATTAAACCAATCGCCGGAAATGATCGGTTACCTGACTCCTGAGACCAAGGGGCGGATCCTCTATCTATTGACTCAATATCGGACCAAGTGGTATCAAGATTTTTTCCCCGGTAACGGAATAACCTATGACCGCAATTACGATTATGAAAATGCAGCCCTGATGGTGATCAAGAAAGGTGTAAAAAGTCGTCGCGACTGGCAGGAGACCCTGGAACACATGGCGCAGTACAATGAACAAAGCAAAGTGTTTGATCCCTATAATGCAACTCAAAAAAAATCTTTTCAGCCCGAAAATGCTAAAGCTTTAGCCGAAAAAGAGAAACGAATGGAACAGAACAAAACATGGCTAAACAAAAAATTGCTATACGAGCCAGAAAAATGGTTTGAAGTGCGAAAACACATCAATAACCTCTCCAAATAAACAGAAAGCGAGTGGCTCAAATATTTGAGCCACTCGCTTTCTGTATGTTAAAATTCAGACATGGATAGACGCAATTTTTCATATCACATCTGCCTATTTTATTGGCTTGCCACTGTTAGCCACGCATCGCACGCCAGTGCCAGCCCCGTCATTGTCAGGATCTGTAGCAGCTCTCCTGTATAAAGAACCTGATCCCGCTCCATAACCTTTAGCAACTTTATCATATCCTTTGTCAGGACCTTTGGGATTAATCTGCGGTTCTTTGCTGTAAGGGAAATGCCAATCTAACACCCATTCTCCAAGATTACCCGCCATGTCATACATTCCCAATGGGTTGGGGGGAAATGTGCCAGGGGGGGTGCCGTACCAGGGATAGTCTCCTCCCCAATAATTTCGAGGTCCCTCCAATTTACCATTATCGGTAGCATTGGCTACGGCCTGCCCCCTGCTGCGGGCGGCATACTCCCACTGGGCTTCGGTTGGCAGATCCATAGGGACCCCTACCTGCTCCCCTAGCCAGAGGCAATAGTTGCGGGCCTGGTACCAGGTGATGCACTTTGCAGCATACTCTGGCTTTGCATAGGGCTCTTCCCTGAATGTCTCCATAATTCGAT
>RHGE01000153.1 GCA_004296775.1 Marinilabiliaceae bacterium JC017 | reverse complement strand
TTTGGCCTTTCATGCTTTTGACGATATTGTATATAGAACCAGAGAGCTTATCAGACCGAATAGGGTATTTGAAAGGAAAAAGAAACCAAAAAAGCTATACTCAATGAATTACAAACGTTTATGATAATGGCTTAACTAAACGACATTGAATTTAATATGCCTTCGAAGAGATTCTCTTGCTTTATTGGAAATAATCACCTTCACTCTTTTCATTACCATTTCTCAGACTCTTTTTCAACATCTTCGATAGTTGTAAATTGTCCTTTTTCAATTTGTGTTTCAGCCTCTCGGATATCTGCAATGAATTGACTTTTTTTAATAGGCTCTCCGGATGCTTCATAACCCACTATGGAATCATTTTCTTCTATAATTGAATGCATCTTTTGGTAAATCTCATTGATGCACTCTTCATCAAGTTGATGCAAATGACTGTGTATATACTCTCTTTTCTCCACCGCTTCCATGACTTTCTATTTTCTACAAAGTTAATGATTTATCTCCTATGGAGTTATAGTTTCCCCTCCCTGTTCCAAATTTGCAATTCGTGCCCCAATATTTAATCACAAAACCCCCAATAGCCCTTTTCCTGTATGGATAGTAGTGGAACGCGATGCAATCGCTCGGTAGCGGGGCATTAGCGGATGAATTCTAAAACCAGCCAAACATACGGCCATAAATTACCACCTACTCTATATGAAAAAATCCCGGCTCACACCGGGATTTTCTATATCACATATTTAAAGGTTCATTATCCGCATCGTTAGTTGTAAGCTAACTGTTAGTTTTGGAACGCGATACAATCGCGCGGTAGCGGAAAACTACCGGACAAAAAAATCTTTAAATATATTAAATCCAGTAATGCTATCTCCTTCACTATTTTTTATAATCATTTTCCCTAATAATAGGTTATCCCCTTTACTATACTCATCTATACTTATTCTGAAATTGACACTATCAGTTATATTGCAGTCTCTTAAATAACAATCCTCAACTTTAGAAAAATCTTCATTAAAAGTTCCAATAGAAACATCAGCATAACATCCCGAACAACCAGATAAATACATGAATATCACTCCCCTTATTGAAGAATTATTGCTAATTGTATCTTGTAAATGAATTTTATAAAAAAGACTCTTCTCTTTTATTACGTTACCCTGAAAATCTTGGATAAGTAAACCATTTTTTATTGGTTTATCACCGAGTAAGTTATAGTTTTCTATTTTGACCAATTTGTGCTCGGGATTATAGAAAATATCTTGAAAAACAATTTGCTCACCTTCCAGATATAGATAACGCCTTATTTTATTCCCAAATTCATTATGAACATTAACTATTCCATGTAATTTACCGTTCTTAAAACTATCAATTTCTTTAATATTTCCATTTCTATGATAATAAACTACTTTCCCATTTATCTCCCCATCTTTATAAGGAATAACTCTTGAGACTTTCCCATCATCATAAAACTCTTTAATTACATAATTTAAAGTGTCATTGTTATTACAATGTTTTTCTTCACTAACTAATTCGCCTGTACTTTTAAGTTTTTCCTTATCTCGAATATTCTGCTTACAACTAACACATAATACTATATAAACCGTTACAAAAAACACAACATCTACTGATTTCATATTCATCCTATTCGATTTTTACATTTTTACACCACACATTAACCACAAACCACCCCCCAACAAAAACATAAATATACATTTTTACTACCCCATCAATCATCCCAAAACACAACTACTATCCAAAATAATCCTGACACAGAAATACAAACCCATTTATTTACACTTTTTTCAACCCAAAAGATAATAATCTATCACCGTTGCTAATGCCCATTCAAAAAGTTATCAACAGATAAAATGCTTCACTTACAGTTTATAACACCCAGCCCAACAACCATTCCCAGACCTATTATTTGGGTATAGCCTTCTGTTTGCTTTTTTATATATTGCATCCCCTGGTTTAAAACCCCTCGCTGGCGCGAATTTCCAATTCGTGCCCCAATATTTAATCACAAAACACCCCATAGCCCTATTTCTGTATTGTTAGTAATGGAACGCGATACAATCGCGCGGTGGCTGGTAGTTGAAAATACAGCATTTTATAATTACAGCTCGTTCATTTTTACACCTTAACACTTATTGATCTATGCACTCTACAGGAAATAAGTATTCTAGTTCTGACTGAATAAAATCCACCCTTAAATTACATTTTGTTTTCAATGAATCCTCTCTAATTATCCAGTTCCAAATTGTTTGATCTTTCGATAATATTTGTGCTGAAAACAACTTTGCTTGTAATACGTAATCTTCATAGGAAAACTCTATATGATAGAATTTTTCTTCTTTTTGCAGTATCGTTCTTAAATCAACAAAACTATCCGAAATAGGTATTGAGTATTGATGTTCTCTATCGTCTATTATTTTAACAGAAAAATCACCTAACAATTTTATATCTTCATCATTAATAAACAGCTTATTCTCAACTTTCATGTTTGTTATATCTTTTGTAACAATCACTCCATCAAGTTCATCTGAATTGCATTTGTATTGCAAAGGGAAAACTGCATTTGATATCTGAAAAGAAGTATCACTATTAAACTCATTAATAAAGGCATAAAAAACATCATTCTCTTTTTTGTTCTTTATATCATATTCCTGAATACGTTTTTCCCATGTATCCCTTTGTTTTTTACTCCCAGTCTTTCTGTGACAAGAAACAACTGCTATTATTAATAAGGTTAGTAACAACAAGTACTTCATAAACTACTTTTTCCTTTCTTGA
This sequence comes from Marinilabiliaceae bacterium JC017, assembly GCA_004296775.1. Classification (GTDB taxonomy): domain Bacteria; phylum Bacteroidota; class Bacteroidia; order Bacteroidales; family Marinilabiliaceae; genus JC017. Next base: position 4,090 of record RHGE01000153.1, on the reverse strand, counting down.
TAATGCCAATTTCCACTACCACAAATCCCTGCCCACCATATAATCACAATCCCCCCAACAAAAACGTAAATATACATTTTTACTACCCCATCAATCATCCCAAAACACAACTACTATCCAAAATAATCCTGACACAGAAATACAAACCCATTTTTTACACTTTTTTCAACCCAAAAGATAATAAACTATCACAGCTGCCAATCCCCATTCAAAAAGTTATCAACAGATGAAATACTTCACTTACAGTTTATAACACCCAACCCAACAACTATTCCTAGGCCTGTTATTTGGGTATAGCCTTCTGTTTGCTTTTTTATATATTGCATCTCCTGCTTTAACCCCCTGCACATTTTTTAATTAAGAAATCACAACAGGGTGGAGAACAGGAATGCAGAACAATTAGGAAAGTAAATTATAAACACAGAAAATGAAAAAAAGCTTATCGGTATTAATCGGAGCGGCCGTGTTGCTGGGAGGGTGTCAGCAAGCACAAAAAAAAGAGGCCGGCGGAGAAAACCCCTTCTTCAGCGCCTATAACACACCTTACAATGTGCCACCATTTGAAAAAATAAAGCCCGAGCACTACCTGCCGGCATATGAAAAAGCCATGGCCGAGCACAAACAGGAGATAAAAGCTATTATCAACAACACCGAGACCCCCACATTTGAAAACACCATTGTGGCACTCGATAACGCAGGAGAATTCCTCACAGAAGTATCCTCTGTGTATTATGGATTGAAAGGAGCCCATGGCACCGAAGGCATCATGGCTATTTCATCAGAAGTAGCGCGCAAATCAAGTGCCCACTGGGACGACATCAACCTGAATCCACAACTGTTTGAAAAGGTAAAAGCCGTTTATGACAAAAAAGATCAGTTGACCCTCACCACCGAACAGGCCATGCTGCTTGACGAAACCTACAAAGGATTTGTCCGAAGCGGCGTTAACCTGCCCGAGGAGAAGAAAGCAGAGTTGCGTAAAATCAACGCCCGCCTGTCGGAGTTGTCCAACCAGTTCAACAAAAACCTGCTGGCCGAAACCAACGACTTCAAATTAGTTATTGACAATGAAAAAGACCTGGCCGGTTTATCCGAGTCGGTCATCCAGGGAGCGGCAGAAACAGCAGCAGAATATGGCATGGAAGGCAAATGGGTATTCACAACCCAAAAACCATCCATGATACCGTTTATTCAGTACGCCGAAAACAGAGACCTGCGTGAAAAGCTCTACAAAGCCTACTACATGCGCGGAAACAACAATAACAAGCACGATAACAAAGGCATCGTTTCAGAAATGACCCAGCTTCGCGTTAAAAAAGCACACCTGTTGGGTTTCAACAATTATGCTGAATATGTGCTGGAAGAACGCATGGCCAAGAAACCAGAAAATGTTTATAACCTGTTGAATCAACTATGGGACAAAGCACTTCCGGTGGCTAAAAAAGAACGCAAAGCCATGCAGGCCATCATCAATCGCGAAGGCGGCAACTTTAAACTGGCCTCCTGGGACTGGTGGTACTATGCCGAGAAAGTAAGAAAAGAGCGTTACGACATGGATGAGAACGAGATTCGCCCTTACTTCAAATTAGAAAACGTACGCGAAGGCGCCTTCGATGTAGCCCATAAATTGTACGGCTTGAATTTCGAAGAAATCACCACCGACTTCCCCAAACCACATCCCGACGCCCAGGTATTTCACGTAACCGAAGCCGACGGATCACATAAAGGAATCCTGTACATGGACTGGCATCCACGCGCAACCAAGAACCAGGGAGCCTGGTGTGGCGCCTACCGCATGCAATCACATCGCAATGGCAAAGACATCGCGCCGGTGGTAACCATCGTATGTAATTTCTCCAAACCCGTGGGCGACAATCCCGCTCTGTTGAGCTTCGACGAAGCCAGCACCCTGTTCCATGAATTTGGCCACGGATTGCACCAACTGCTCTCCGACAACAACTACTACGCGCTCACAGGCACATCAGTACCCCGCGACTTTGTGGAATTACCCTCACAAATCATGGAAAACTGGGCCGCCGAACCCGAAGTCATGAAATCCTATGCCCGCCACTTCAAAACCGGTGAAGCCATCCCCGATGAGCTAATCACCAAACTGAAGAACAGTGGACAATTCAACCAGGGATTTGCCACCGTGGAATACCTGGCAGCCTCCCTGCTCGACATGAACTACCACACCCAAAACGAAGCCAGGGAAATCGACGTGGAGAAATTCGAAAACGATTACCTGTCCAGCATCGGTTTAATACCTGAAATCAAAGCCCGTTACCGCAGCACCTATTTCAAACACATCTGGGCCAGCGGCTATTCCGCCGGGTACTATAGCTACATCTGGGCCGGCGTTTTAGATGCCGACGCCTTCGAAGCCTTCAAAGAAACCAGCCTCTTCGATCAGACCACCGCCACCGCCTTCCGCAAAAACATATTAGAACGTGGTGGTACCGACGATGCCATGGAGATGTATAAGCGCTTCAGAGGACGCGAACCCAAAATTGAAGCCCTACTCAAGCAACGCGGATTAAAATAAACAATTCATCAAACACCATAAAAAAAGCTGTTTCTCCCGAAGCAGCTTTTTTTTCTCCACACCCCAAAAATCACCGTTAACCAATTACTGTTAACTGATCACTGTTAACTGATCACTGTTAACTGATCACTGTTAACTGTTAACTGTAAATTTTTTTGGGCGAACGGCCGGGTGCTCCGCTATAGCGCCATCATACCATCAAAACCCTCACAAACAGAAAAGGTGAGAATTCTAAAAACCGTAAAACCGTAAACCGCAAGCACCTCTCAATACCTCCCGACCGCTACACAATCACCCAAAAGCACTGCACAATCACAAAAAGGCACTGAACAACCATTCCCAACCACTGCACAATGCCTCCCGAGCGCTGCACAAAGACAAAAAGCGCCACAATGTCAGATAAAAGCACTACACGATGGCAAAGGAGTGCCACAAAGTCAGACAAAAATGCATTATGGTTAAATAAAATTAGGCAATTAACGTTCCCGGTAAAAAAGCATCAGGTTAGTATCGCTTCAAGCGATAATCCACCATCAATTGGCACAATAATTCCGTTATGGTTGTTTAATATTTTGTAACCTGAACCACCAATCTTAATACTTAACAAGCTTATCCGCCATCCACTGTTAACTGTTCTCTGATAACTGCCATTCTTTCCAACGCAATTAGCAAATCGATCCATCCCGGTATTTATAGCCAAAGCGCCCAAATAAAAAGGCAACGCATCCAATCCACCCAGATGGTTCAACCAATCTACAAACCTCAATATTTAATGGTAAAATCAACTCAAAACCCGGAACACCAAACCATGATGATCCGAAGCGCGCAAGCCCGTCAAATAAACGGGACGGCGAAAAACACAACGAAGATGAATGCGGGAATTCCAGCCGGTAGGCTGGAGACAATGAACAATGAACAGTGAGCAGGGAACAGTTAACAAGGAACAGATAGCAGTAAAATCAGATTTACTTCGTTTTTGGGGCAATGCCAAAAAGTAAGTAGGCCTTGGGACAACGTCCCATAAAAAACCAGAGGATAGAAGAGAGAGATTATTAGATGGATTTATGCTGATTAAACGCAACAACAGTAGGCTACTGTTTGGTTACTCCGCGTAATTTAATCGGCAATTCAATGGGTCTTCATCGTACCTGCGTCGGGACAGCTTCGGATCAACTTCGCTGTTAGCGGAGTTGATCCGAAGCAAACCCATCGTTGGTACTTAGCAGGTACCTGTTCAACCCCTGATCAAACCATTAACACAGAACCCAGAACACTATACTCAGAACACAGAACCCGGAACCATCAACCAAATCCATTCCCGCTTCCCCTCCAACTTCTAGCTTCCAGCTTCTAGTCTCTATACCATCAAACATCCCCACATCGTACATCGTAAATCCCCACGTCCTAAAACGCAAAAAACCCGATGCTCTAATGAACATCGGGTTTCTAAAGGTTGGCGGCGACCTACTCTCCCACTTGATGCAGTACCATCGGCGCTAACGGGCTTAACTTCTCTGTTCGGAATGGGAAGAGGTGGAGCCCCGT
>RHGE01000152.1 GCA_004296775.1 Marinilabiliaceae bacterium JC017 | reverse complement strand
CAAACCCTACTTCATTTTTGGCATTGCCCCAAAAACGAAGCAAAAAACGCTAGTCAAATAAAAGCTTCCACCCACCTCCTTGATGAATTTTTGCTAACCCACATGCCAGAATTCCCGCATTCATCTTCGTCGCGTCTACGCCGGCCCGCTTATTTGACCGGCCCCCCCGCTTCACAACATCATGGTCCGACTCGTCATTTGGCTTTTTGTGTTATAGTGTCGATATATTCAAGGGCGACTTCGCGTTTGCACCTGCTAGCATCGATTTGCAATCGGTACCTTGTTATATAATAGACATTAGACTGATTTACATTACTCTCCTTTTTAAGCCATTAACTACTTTGTCTATTAGATAAATACAAGCTACTTTTCAAGTACTTACAAAAGTTTAACGAACTATTGTTTCAAATAATTAATGCATATCCGGCAAGATTATTACCATCATTTCTACCTCAAAAAATGCCAATTTGATACAACCTTCACTAACTTTACTTTCAAAATGAACAAAGATGGTACGTATCGAAAAAATCATTTCAGGAGGACAAACAGGAGTAGACCGGGCTGCCCTGAACTTTGCCCTGGCGCATGACATCCCCTGTGGCGGTTTCTGTCCCAAAGGAAGAAAATGTGAAGATGGTATCATTGATGAAAAATACCCATTGATAGAAACACAGACATCTGATTATTCAGAACGAACACGGCTAAACTTACTGAATGCAGATGGTACCCTTCTTTTGACGTTAAATAACCAATTAGGCCCCGGCGCCAAGCTTACCTTTGATTGGTGCATTAAGTTTCGCAAACCGGTTTTACTCCTCGAATTATCCAAAGACTCAGAAGCCAACGGCTTTCGTCTGACACAATGGAAACTGAGTTATAACGTAAAAACACTAAACATTGCAGGAAACCGTGAAAGTCAAACACCCGGGATCTACAGTGCCACCCTACAATTCTTAGAGGAGATGATTTTTGTTAAACCTTCAGCATATCGCTAGATTTTCAGTTGTGCCCCTTAGTCTCCGCAAAAAAAGAGTATCGTACAGCCATTCATATAATACTTACGTTTCCGAACACACACATCCCTCCTACGCTCAATAAAACATTGAATTACACCAAACACTTTTCAAAATACCCTATAAGTTTTGCAAGTACGCAAAAGTCCTTTGCTTTTATATTGACATCATAAATAAAGAGAGATCTTTTTAAAATGATTTTCTGTATAATAAAGCTAACTAAGAAATTACCCACTCAAGCCGTGGGGGCTCTTACTTTGTTCACATTTCAATAATTGTTTATAGGCGTTCACGATTTTCAATTCTCCTACAGTCGAGAAAGTAAGCAAAGAGTCCGCCGACTACACCACTCGTTCACCCACTAATCCTGCAGTTGATGAGACAGAAAGAACTCACCCGATTAAGAACCTTGTGGAATTTGGTGCCCAAATCCCTACAAGTTCTAAACCGTGTTCAAACAGCTTTAGTTCACTTATGTTTATTCAAATAGGAGTTCATGATTTACGCTTCGCTCCAATTCTGTCTTCCCATCAACTGCAGGAAGTGGGTCCCGAACTACGTTGCTGATGTCGGAGTTAGTGCGCTTAAGGTGGTTCGTGACAAAACATCATTTTACTCAAAAATATAATGGCTCATTTTAATGTTTAAATGATATTACTATTTGTCCTGTTGAAACCGGATATCTCCAGGCTAACACTGATTAACAACATTCCTTGCTTAGCGCATTTCAGGTTTAATAAACAATCACTATTCTTGTAATCGTATTAAACTGTTGACTTATCACCAGGCACCGTGAGAGGTGTGCTTTCCAAAGGCATCTCCTTTCCAACAATAAGTCATCGTTTTAAGACATCAAACAGAATAATAAAAAGCATCAATCATCATACTAAATGAAGCTACTCAAAAAACTAACCAACAAACAACTATACTTAACCATTATCCTTTTCCTAACTGGTCTGTTATACTGGTTTTGCCTGCCCTCCCCCCTCTTCAACAAACCCTATTGCCTGGTTGCCACCGGATGTTATAACGAGTTACTGGGGGCTCACATTGCCAAAGACGGCCAATGGCGATTCCCGGCGATTGATTCTGTACCCAACAAATTTGAGAAATCGTTGCTTCTGTTTGAAGATGAATACTTTTATTACCATCCCGGTTTCAACCCGGTCTCCCTGTTGCGGGCCACTTTTCAGAATATTACAAACGCCCGGATTATCAGTGGTGGAAGTACCATCACCATGCAGGTCATCCGTCTGTCCAGCCAACACAAAAGGAATTTTACCAATAAGCTGATAGAATTAATACAGGCCACCCGCCTTGAGCTTAGCTATTCCAAAAAAGAAATACTTAATCTTTATGCCTCAAATGCTCCATTCGGCGGAAATGTAGTCGGTATTGAAGCAGCTTCCTGGCGCTATTTCGGCCGGCCCTCTCATCAACTCTCCTGGAGTGAATCAACCCTGCTGGCCGTGCTCCCCAATGCCCCCTCACTGATTCACCCCGGTAAAAACCGCGATTTGTTACTGAAAAAACGAAACAGACTACTACATAAATTACTGGAGAACCAACTTATTGATTCATTAACCTATGATCTGTCGGTCGCCGAGCCCCTTCCTTTAAAACCACTGGCACTGCCCCGAATAGCTCCCCACCTGCTCACCCGGTTGATGAAACAACAGGATCAAAAAAAATATGAAACCACCATAGACGGCTATTTACAGGAACGGGCCAACCAGGTTGTTGCCTCGTTTCACGCCATTTACCGCCATAACGAGATTCATAATGCTGCGGCCATTATCCTGGATAATGAAACCGGTAATGTACTGGCTTATGTGGGCAATACCCCTGCCCGGGATAAATACCAGGGTCATGAAGTGGATATCATCACTGCTTCCCGCAGTACCGGCTCCATTTTGAAACCCTTTCTATATGCGGCTGCCATCAACGACGGTCAGATTCTTCCCCACATGCTCATCCCGGATGTCCCTACCTATTACATGGATTTCGCTCCTAAGAACTACAACAAACAATTTGAAGGAGCCGTTGCGGCACATACGGCATTATCCCGCTCCCTGAATGTGCCAGCTGTAAGAATGCTGGATGACTATGGTATCGAAAAATTCATTCATACCTTAAATAATGTGGGGATAGCTTCAATTAATAAGCCGGCCTCCTACTATGGTCTTTCCCTGATCCTGGGAGGTGCCGAAGCCAGCTTATGGGAAATCAGCGGAGCCTATGCTTCATTAGCCCGGGTCTTAAATCATTTTAACGACAAGGACAGCCGCTATTTCAAGCATGATATCCATACACCTATCTTCCTGCAGAAAAACAAAGCTATAGCCAGCGATAAAGAAGAGGTCACCCCTTCGCTTTCAGCTGCTTCTATTTACTATACTTTTGACGCCCTTACCAACACCAACCGTCCCGTGCAGGAATCCGGCTGGCAAACCTTCTCCTCCAGCCGCAAAGTCGCCTGGAAAACAGGTACCAGCTATGGCTACCGGGATGCCTGGGCTGTGGGCGTGACACCCGAATACACCGTAGCTGTGTGGGTTGGTAATGCCACCGGTGAGGGACGCCCCGGAATTATTGGTGGCTCAGCAGCCTCGCCCATCATGTTTGATCTGTTTCGCCTCTTACCTCAAACATCCTGGTTTACCCTACCCTATGATGATACCACACCAGCCCTCATTTGCCGCACTTCAGGCTTTAAAGCCGGCCCCGACTGTCCGGCTACAGATACCCTTTATCTCCCTGAAACAGCGGCACCAAAACCCGTTTGTCCCTACCATAAACTTATCCATCTTTCCAATGATGAAAAATACCGTGTAACAGCGCAATGCTATCCGGTCTCTGAAATGGTACACAAATCCTGGTTTATTCTCCCGCCGGTAATGGAGTGGTATTACAAAACCAAGAACTTTTCTTACAAATCTCTCCCCCCCTACAAAAAGGGCTGTTACAATACCGAATCTTCTTCTATGGAGATTATCTACCCTAAAAAGCTGGCTAGTGTATATATTCCATTGGACATGAATGGTTCACCTGGTAGAATAGTATTGAAAGCGACCCATCGTAAACCTTCCACCACTATCTTCTGGCACCTTGACGATCAATATATTGGTGAAACAAAAGAGATACACCAACTGGAGATCTTCACCCAAAAGGGATGGCATAAAATAACCCTGATCGATACCGGCGGGAATAGCCTGTCGAGATGGTTTAACTGCCTGGGAACCGGCCATAAAACCAAATGAGCTATTTTAGGTTTAATACCGATTAGTGATTAAAACAACCACTTAATGCGCTACGCTTTTAACTGGTTTTTAATCATCTATCGGCATTATACCTGTGGCATTTTGAAATGTATTTGGTTTAACTTTTGTAATGAAACCCAAATGATTCCTAAAAAGAAAGCTGGATCGTGAAACCGCTTTTTCACAATAAAAACCAGGATTCCATACTTTAATTAACCACTCTAAATCACTATTTATCAAGCCTATTTAAACACAACAACACATCATTTTACGCCATTAAAACAAGCCATTCCATTAGTGAACCACTCGTGTTTTTACAAATGGTCACTACAGGCTTTACCTGAATTTTTTTACTTTTATAAATTGATAATTGAACCGAAAACAAAGACTTATTTAGATTGAAAAGAATAAATGCTAATCAAATGAAAAAAAGTGTAGGAAAGAAACAGACTAAGTGGGTAGCATTGATTGCAATCATGCTGACCCTTTCAGTGGGGTTGTTTAGTTTTAATAAGGATCAGCGTGATTTTGAAATTGTAAAGAACCTTGATATTTTTTATACCCTCTTCAGGGAACTGAACAGTTACTACGTGGATGAAACGAACCCGCAAGATTTGATCAAGACGGGTATTGACAACATGCTGGAGTCATTAGATCCTTACACCACCTATATCCCGGAATCGGATATGGATGATTTCAAATTTATGACTACCGGTGAATATGCCGGAATTGGCTCCTTGATCTCTCAAAAAGACGACTATGTAATCATAGCCGAACCTTACGAAGGCTTTCCTGCACAAGAAGCCGGACTAAAAGCCGGTGACCGAATTCTTGAGATTGACGGAAATGTGATGAAAGGTAAAAAAACCGCCGATGTGAGCGATAAGTTAAAAGGACCTGCCAACACCACCTTCAAGCTAAAAGTTGACCGTCCTGGAGAGAAAAAACCACTTACTTTTGATATCACACGAAAGAAAATTCAGATCAACCCTGTGCCTTATTACGGCATGGTAAATGATAGAACCGGGTACATCTCATTAAATAATTTCACCCAAAATTGCAGCCACGAGGTAGAAAAGGCATTTCTTGACCTGAGAGACAATCAGGGCGCCAAAAGCATTATCCTTGATTTACGTTCTAACCCGGGGGGATTGTTGGATGAAGCAATCAAAATATCCAACCTTTTCCTTCCTGAAGGCACGGAAGTGGTAAGTACCCGGGGGAAAGTAAAACAGTGGGACAAAACCTATAAAGCCAACCGCCAACCCATCGATACCGTTATGCCATTGGCCGTATTGGTCAGTCGTGGTTCGGCTTCTGCTTCAGAGATTGTTTCAGGTAGTCTGCAAGACATGGATCGGGCAGTAATCATCGGACAGCGATCATTTGGTAAAGGGTTGGTTCAAACAACCCGTAATCTGTCATATAATGCCAAATTAAAGGTAACAACTGCAAAATACTACATTCCATCCGGTCGTTGCATCCAGGCATTGGACTACACCCATCGCAATGAAGATGGCAGTGTTGGTCATGTTCCCGATTCATTGATCTCTGAATTCCAAACTAAAAACGGCCGTACGGTTTATGATGGCGGAGGTATTTCTCCCGATATAAAAGTAAAAGCCCAAAAATACAGCAATGTAACCTTTGCTCTTGTGGCTCAGCAAATAATATTTGACTATGCCACTCAGTTTGCCATCAGTCACCCCACCATTGAAGCCCCGGCCACTTTTACCATTACCGATGACATCTATACTGAATTTAAACAATTTGTACAGTCACAGGAAGACTTCAAATACGAGTCAAGATCACAGGAAGACCTGAAAGATTTGATAAATATTGCCAAAAGAGAAGATTACTATGATGTGGCTAAAGACCAATTTGAAGAACTTGAAAAAGTTCTTAAACTAGACATCAACAAAGACCTCGACTTGTTTAAGGATGAGATTAAAGAACTTCTGGCGATGGAAATAACCAAGCGCTACTACTATCAAAAAGGTGCTATCAAGCTTAGCCTGAAGAAAGATAATGAGTTAGAAGAAGCAAAAAAGTTATTCCAGGACGCAAATCGTTACGATGGCCTTTTAACCGGTAAACTTTTAAGCCACGCCGGGGATAAACGGAATTAAAATACTTAACATCGAATTATATAAGCGAGCTGGTTTAATTTAAATCAGCTCGCTTTTTTATACTAATACCCTTCTTCCTCCACCATCCTATTAAAATAATGTGGCACTACGCCCTATCCGCTAAGAGGTTTAAACCTAACCTGGACAATCCAGAAAAGTACACAGATATGAGTATCAAGTATCAAGATATTTACATGACCGACGTTGCAATATCCTGCCAAAAAATACACAGACATTACTGGTAAGACACTATGTTTTTTCAGGAGAAGCCTGAAAAAAAGCCTCTTCGAGGGATGTTGCCTTTTGCTGTTTGTTTCAAAAAGACAAGAGATTGTTAGATAATAGACATTAGACCTACATATATCAAGATCATTAGTAATTTCATAACACCTAGAATTATGAATTAAAATACAACATTCAATTTGGACAACATGTTCCGGGTAGAGCGGCTTGTTACCTCACCGCTCCCCCACAGACCCGCACGAGCGGCTTTCCCGCATACGGTTCCTCTTAACCCGGTTTTGCTGAGTAATTACTGTGATAGATTTTTGGTTTTAATAGAGGCATCCATTCA
>RHGE01000151.1 GCA_004296775.1 Marinilabiliaceae bacterium JC017 | reverse complement strand
AATTTTGATTGCATAAGTAGTGGTTTTGATTACAAATTGCTTTTTGTCTTGTAACTAACTCAAATATAGCATTTTAAAATCATTTTTCCACTACTTATTTTCTTTTATATCCTCTGTAAATCAGCTAATAATGACCTGGGAAACTTCAGTTAGGTCACGATATGCCCTTAATGATACATCGCTATTGTCTGACGAAACAGAAATAATTGCTGAGAACTGTTTAGTAATAAAACCCAAAAACGGCTTTTGGATTTTCTTTAGGTTTTTACGTAGTATGATATCGCATGCATTAAAATCTGCAATTACACCTTTTCTAATTAAACCATCATATTTTTTACCGTCTTGGATAATTTCACTTGGGACTTCAATCTTCTGTTTACCTTCATGAAAAATTCTAATGTGACTACTTCCTAAGTCAAATGCAAAACAGTTCTTAAATTTACTCATATGAATTTTCTAATATTTTGTAGTTGATTATATATGTTTTTAATTTGCCCTTAACGACTGTATGTCATCAAGTGATTATCTTTCTGCTTTGTCATTTTTATACCTGATTATGTCTGTCCATTTGGGGTAGATATAATCAGGTATCCCCATCAAAATTAATATCCTCGATCGGATTCTTGAATGTTAAAACTTTCCATTCCCGAAAATAAGCATTAATCCCCAAACTGAACTATAATCATTCTGTAAATTAAATGTATTGTACGAGGTCAATAGATTTAGAGGGGTGAGGATGTTAATATGTTAGGACATGGAGTGCAGGGGGTACTGGTTGTTTTGTGATTGAATGATGGGGCACGGATTGCCAATGTACGTCAGCTAAGGAAGCGTACCATGTGACAGCGTTAATCATTATTCCCTATTGACTGCGTCGATTTTCAATTCCCCATGATTAGAGAACCGCCGTATAGGTGCCTGAGATTAAAATGTCCGGTGGCCATTTGGAGTGAAAGGAAGGGGCGAAGCCCGCGTACTACGGTGGTGTGAGAGTTTTTTTGCCAGGCTATTGGGCTGGTGACTGGCTAGTCGATTAGCTGTTGGTGTTCAGTTATTATCAGTCGGTAATCAACCTATTGCAGTTATTACTCAGTTCAATCGAAGCACTGTGCTTCCCGAAAAAATTAGTTTTTAGGGTCGGCAAAAAAGCGGGGGTAAACAGACAGGCTCTTTTGTGTTTTTTTGGTTGTGCGAATTGCAAATGTGCTTGGCTATGTGACAGGTTCTATCTAAAATGTCGAATTCCCAACAAATATGCCAAGCCTCCCTGTGGGCTTCCTTGCATTTTCAAACATCTTTTTAAAGTCCCATAGTGCTTTTATTTTGGTGTTGTAATCCTCATGTGAACCATTGAACCAATGCCAAGTATATCGGGCATGGATAATGTCATTTTTGTTTTAAACGACAGTCCTTTTTTAATCCCTTTGTGCATAGGGATTTTGCTTACTATTTTAATACGGTTATCCCATTTTTCAAGCGACTTTACAGACTTTATTGCCCATCCATCGCCAGACATGCTCATTCCGCCTTTTTTCAGCACCATCTTTTTGGCAATTTTCATCCCCAGGGGAGACAAGGCATCAAAATAAAAATCGCAGTTTTTGAAGAAATCTGCTGTCTTTATAAAAAAGCGTTTAATTTCTTCCTCGCTTGAATAGTAGAGTACGCCCCCGGCAAGGAACAGTAACCCGTCAACCACTTTTATTTCTTCAAACCATTTGGTGTCGTGCAATGACGAAGCAATGCTTTTATGCCTGTCGGAATCTTCATAAAAATGCTTGCGGAGTTCAATGACATCGGGAAAATCCAATTCGTAAAACATGATTTTACCGTTGTCGATCCGGCTAAAGGTGGTGTCCATGCCACAGCCGAGGTTTACGATTGTAGCATTGGGGTATTTTTCAATGAATGCTTTTGCCAACCTGTCGGTATGGAGGCTCCGGGCTACCCAACCGTGTTGCGACAGGGCTTGTGTTTCATTCACTGTAGAGAAATCGTAATCAAGTTGTTCAATAATCTCAACCGCCTTTTTGTCAATCAGACGTGGTTTGGCTTGTTTTGTTTCATAAGCCCGTCCCCATAAAGGCAGTAACAATGTTTCCTGTACGTTGCCTTTTTCTATAGTAATTTTTTGTGCCATATTTTTGTTATTAATGTGCCAATGTGATAATTTTTAAATTAACTAATTAGTACATTGATTAATCAATTAACTGCCATTGTTGTCCTGCATCTTTGCAAAATATTTTCTTCGTTTACTGCCAAACTCGATGTTGAACATTAGCTTGAAGTTTCGTCCCATCCCGTAAACAATACTCTCGAAAGCACAATGCCGCTCATCGGTAAGGTTTGTGCCTACAAACGAAAGGTTATAGCCTATACCGTTGTTTGCCTCAAAATGCATACCTGCTTTACCACCCAGGAGGTTATAACGCCCTGTTTGGTAACTGTCGGCAGGATATTCGGTACGGCGTGCAAAATACAGGAAGTTTGCCCCTAAGAAACCTGTCAGTTTTTCGGAAAAACGGTAACGGCAGGTAAGTTCCTGACGGGTATTGAATGGCGGAATGCTTATCAATGGCTCAGAATGTTCCGTCCACGCATCTCCCTCCTCAATTTCGTAACCTTTGGTTATTACGTAATACGAACCGTACTGCCATGTGTCTTTTTTGCCAAACAGCCCGTTTATGGAGTAGTCCAACGAAAGTTCCCCACCGTAAATATGGGTTCGTGGTATGTTTACATGTTGGTAAGCATAGCCCGGCATTCCCGAAGCTTGTTTATGTTTGAGGCTGATAAAATCACGCAGGAAATTGGAGTACAGGGTAAGGTCGTAACGAAGGGTCTTTATTACTTTACCACGCAAGCCAAAATCGACACCCAAACCATACTCAGGGTCGAGGTCGGCATTACCGAATACATGAGCATCGTTGGTAGTAGTTTCCACGAACAGTTCGGTTACATCGGGCATACGGCACGAACGGGCTACGTTCAGCGAGATGTAATTGTTTTTTGCGTATTGGTATTTTGTACCTGTTGTTGCGTTGAACACAAGAAAGTATTCGTCCCTTGGGGGTTCGCCTGTTTTGGGATCACGCTGTCCCTCGAATACATTGGCATAATCACCACGAATACCAAGTGTCCATTGCAGTTTGTCCTTTGAAAGTGGTATTTCGTTTTCGGCAAACAGTCCGCCCATTGTTACACCTGCATTGCTTAACGAAACCATATCAAGCTGTAAGGGGTCGTAATAATCGGTAAAGGTGTAGGGGGTGGTTGCCTTGTAATGTACCCCGTCTGTTCCTACGGTAAGAGTGTTTTTCTTCAAAAATGGCATAATGGCATTTAACCGCCATCCACCGTAATAATTATCGTAGGTGTGTTCCCACATTCCGGAGAGCGAACCCGAACCTATATCGGTGTAAACGGTTTCATCGTCCCGTTCGTCAATGTCGAAGTAGAGGGCTGCCTCTATGCGTTCTATCTTGTTTTTTGGATTGAATATAGCAGTAGTGGCTATATGGTAATTATTATCTTTTAGCGTGGTGCGGTCGAGGTATTCGCAACCGTTAAATCCTGTTGGTCGCCCCCATGCTCCGCCTAAACGGATGCTACTTTCAACGGACAACGAAAACTGTTCGTTGGGTCGCAAAGCATAGGTAGCTGCAAGGTCTTTGTCGGTGTGGAAGCTGTTTGTCTGTTCTTCGCCATCGGCGCTATGGTAATTGTCGGCATCGTGATAACGTGCAGCCAGGGTAAAGGCATGTTTGTCATTACTGCCCATTAACTCAAGCTGTGTCATTTTTTCGTTGTTATTTGTGCCGTAAAAGGTACGTAACTGACCGCCAAAGCCTTTCTCTACAAAGGGCGAAAACGTTACCATATTGATAACTCCTGCAATTGCTCCCGGTCCGTGTTTTACTGAAGCCGGTCCTTTAATGACTTCTACCTTTTCGAGAGCATAGATATTGGCTTTATGCCCCGTAAACCCTTTGGCCGTACTTCCCATGCGGCGGTTGCCGTTCAGGGTAATCAACAAGCGTTTTCCCGATAGGCCCCGTAGTACGATGGGTGAATGATAATCGGACTTTTTGTACAGCCCCGGCACGGTTTCCAATACATCAATAAGGTTTGCCTGTATATCTTCGGCAATACGTTCCGCCTTTATGGTTGTGAGTGAATAGACTTCATCGACCTTTATTTTTGATGTTCCCGACATTACAACAACCTCGTTTATCTCACTGATTGATTGGGTCATGTTTATGATAAGGTCCTTGTGGTTGGCAGGGAATGACTGTGTTAAAGTCTTGTGGCTGATAAAGGAAACTGTTACAGTAACCAAGCCTTCTGAATCGGGTTGCAGTTCGATGGTAAAGTTTCCCTGTGCATCGGTACAAACCACTGTTTTGCTATTATTGGCATCGGTAATGTATGCCCCCGTCATTGGCTCTCCTGTTATACTGTCGGTTACAGTTCCTTTGTAGATTCCTGCGTGTAAAACCAATGTTGGCAACAGGAATAGTATTATTGAGAGTTTTTTATTCATTTGTTGATTAGTTGATTCATCATCACATCAATTTTCAGGTTCTCTTAGGGTTTTCCATTTTACCGTACATTTCTGCATGTCCTCTCCGCTACCTTTGAAAAGTGGACATTGGAATTTAACATACGCTCCCTCACGAGTTTTTATGAGCCATACGGGCTGGGTGTTTACCTGGTCGGGATTGTCGCACGGGCCAGATGGTTGGTATGGGGTATGTCCAGGATGAATATGTATGCCTATAATCAAATCATCTACCCAACGGGCTTCAATATCATTAATTTTGTAGCGTCCTGTGGTTGGTTCGCGGCACTCTTCCCAATCGCCGGGGAAAGACTTGTCGGAAGAAAAACTGCCAGCTTCTATGTATTGGTTTATATCGGCTTCGGTAAAGTTTTCGTAAGCAGTTACGCCTTGACCAACAATGCAAGCCTCGGTTTTGGGGTGCATAAATATGGATGAGTTGGCAAGGGTATTCCAACTATAACTCCACTCTATATATGTTACGGCATATTCGTTGTAAAATTTAATATCCCAATTATAAGTAGTCTCTGTTTCGGCAGTCATATACAGCACATCAACCGTGTCATTGGGGTTTTTTAACGCTGTTTCTACAGGCGTGAGTTCGTAGTCTTCCGTACCATCGCCATTAATGTCGCCTATGTAGGTGGTATCGTATTTTGTAACCACCAAATTACGGAACAAGTCCATGCCGTAGCCTGTGCGGTTTACCACAGGGCATTTGTGTATTTTGTACTCCCGTTCGTCCCATTGAATATCGGTATATTTTATGGCAGGGTCTATATCTTTTACTAAAGGGTCATCGCTACAAGAGGCTACCAGAGTCACAATTGCTATTGAAAGTATCTTTACTGCTATTTTCATTTTGTTAATTAGTTAATGTGTTAATTATCCCTTTAACTCATTGTTACACCTCAGGTACCCTATGTACTAACTGACATAACACACTAAGCGGCAATTATAACATGCCACCATTGTTATTATTTCACATATTATGACGTAGAAACTGTTAGTTAACAGTACTATTTGTGACGAATACCTTTTTCTGAACAGAAACGTCCAATGCGAATCGTAAAAATTCAAATACATCCCCACCGCGTTTGACAAATGTATCAATCACTGATCGGGTAATGGCAAAAATATCTGCCCCTCTTCTAGAACGGAATGCTCCGGAGACTTTCTGCTTTACTTTTATATTTCGGATTGCCCGTTCAGAGCCATTGTTATCAAATGGGACGTCAGGATGAAACAAGAAAGTAAACACAGACTTGCAGCGTTTTCTCAATCTCTTTTGTAAAGCGGGTAACTTGGGAATATCCTCTTGAAGTGGCAGATCAATGTATTTTTCAAATTCCCTTATAATCTCATCCCTAGCTTCATGAGACTGGTTATACTGACTGCGACTCATGGATTGCTTCAACTTAATGGCTTTCTTTAATAAGGCTTTCATCTGCACCGCCCATTGATTATTATAAAGCTCAATAAAACTATTGAGTTCCCGCATTATATGCGCCAGACACAATTGATGTAAAATGGCTGGTGTTTTAAGTTGTGCACTAAGGGAATCGCTGATAAGCACAGAATTTGGAAAGCCATTTGGAAACTCTTTTTCAATGGTTGCATAGCCCCTGGTTGGAGAAAATACAATATATGTTTCAGTTGGACTTTGCCAGGTCCAGGCCCAGTACTTATCTTTCTCAACTTTTGCGCCAGTTTCATCACTACCCACTGCTGTTGCTTTAGATACATTACTTTTAATACCTTCATAAACAGGTTCCAAAAGATCAGCTGTCCTGTTGAGCAAATTAAAAACAGTTCCTTCACTGATGGAAATATTAGTAAGGCACCTAATAAGTTCAGGTAATCGACCATATGGAACATATTGCCTGGCATTAAGATATGCAACAAGAGCCGCCATGTTATTGCCATATTGAACCGGAGCTTTTACTTCTGCCGGGAAATTACCTTTGGAAACATGTCCACACTGACACTTGGACTCAAAAATGCGATGCTCAACAATATATGCCTGAATTGAAGGGATGTCGATTACTTGTCGCTTTGCTTTCAATGTCAATGTATCTGTATGGTGTATCTGCCCACAATTAGGGCATTTGTCATCAGGGTAATGATTAATTGTTTGATCAGGGTGCTTTGATTGAAGGAGTGTTTCCCCTTTATGACCAGGCTGACCTCCTGTTTTTCTATTGCTTTTTTCACGAAGGCTTTTATTCTTTGCACGGTACAAGTCACGGGAAGGCGGAAAAGAGCTGTTGCTGCTATTCTTTGGGGTCTTGAGAATCCGTATCTCTTCCTTCAATATCTTAACTTCATTGGTTAACTGTTCAACTTCAGAAACAAGTTTAAGGATACGATCTATCGCCTCATTTTTGCTTAATTTCTCAAGTGATTTTCGTGTAGAAGGAACCTTATTCATATAGTACAAAGATGATACTTAATGACGGTTCTAGGGTCTAATAAATACTTCTACTTATAAACAGCGAACTGGTTTTTACTCACAAAAGTACTTCCAAAATCATGTTTTCGATTTTTATTCCTGTGCCGGGTATAATAACACACCTATTAGTCTTTTTTTCTCTTTCAAAATAAGACGAATAAATGAATATAAGTTCAATGTTCAAGTTGCATTAAGAAGGGTTGCTGAGTAGTTAC
>RHGE01000016.1 GCA_004296775.1 Marinilabiliaceae bacterium JC017 | reverse complement strand
TGATGCTAAAAAAATATATGAAGCTTTGGCTTTTAAAGACAGGCCCTATGTGCAAAAAACAAAAGTTGTGACCCAATTGTAAAAAACCAACTACCATATACCTTATATAGAGTTGTTTGTTATTTTTAATTTTCAAGTTGGGTTAAAATAAGGTAGGCCATCGCTATTGCGACGGCCTATACCTGTTTGCTGGACTGAATTCTTTTTTACTTCTGCTAATCTGTATTCTGAGAACTTAATTGTTTTGGTTTAAAACAAAAAGCGCCGGGAATGATGCCAACATTGAAGGTGTCAACGGGAGAGAAATCGGATGAATACCGATAGATGATTCCGCTTTGGATATAATCAATAGCATCGGCAACGTATACTTCCGAAGTAATTGGATCTACTGCTAATCCATAAAAAATGGTGTTTTTCCCTGGTATAATTATCCGGGGCTTTTCTTCGGTCACAGCCATGAAGTAAATGTCCTGATTGACCCAATAGATTGTGTCCCGGGTTCCGTTAGTACAAATTTCTGATGGCCACTGGTCAACATCAAACTCCCAGCTTTTTTCCACTTTTCGTGTTTTAGCATCAATACGATGAAGCTTTGGTGGTTCGGTACCATAAGGAGAATCGGGATAGCCGCCATCACAAATCACCCAAATCTTATTGTATTTATCAATGGTGATGCCCGATGGTTGTTTGCCGGTTGTAATATAGTCTACCAACTGATCTGTTTTGGTGTCAATGACCAATAGTTTATTATCAAAACTCCAGCAATTTGTAAAAACGAAGTCTTCGTATTGAACCATCTGTTCTGTGGGATGCTGATAAAAGGTGCTTTCTTTATTTTCCACATCAATATAGCCGGTGATGCAACCGTTAGCTACACCGCTGGTGTGATAATAGTCACCTAGCGGATCAACAATCCAAATGCGTTTGGCATATAAATCGGTGACATAGGCTTTGCGTTCATTTATAAAGTGCATGTAACGCGGAGAGGTGAAGCCGGTTATTTTACCCACATACTCAAAGGTATTGGTGTTCATTACATATATTTTGCCTGAGTTGTTAACTACCAGGTATGCTAAGGTGTCGCGAATAACCATGGATTGCAGGACATCACCTAATGGAAGTCCGTTTTTTTTATAAAACACATCGTTAGTTACCGTATCTGAGTCAATGTTATAATAGGAAAGAGAAGCATTACCATACATAAAGTTGCCTTCGTTTGTGATGAAAAGGCCGCCGGGAGGTGCTGGTTTTAATTCTTCAGCATAACGTTTTAACCAGTCCTCTTCCATTTCTTTCATGCATGATGCGAGGATAAAAGGGCACAGAAGTAAAAAAATATAGAATCGTTTCATGCGTTGAATAATTATTTATGGAAATTATATTTAACGATAAGACAGTAATTGCGTCCCGGCATGGGGCGTTGCAGAACATTCCGGTAGTTTTCATCCAACAGATTATAAACTTTGAACCTGAATTCCACCAGGTGTGTATTTAACTTCAGACGGTACAACAGGGAAATGTCGTTTATCAGGTGAGGGTATATCCAATCCCGCTTTGTTTCTTTTTCGTTGGATGATGTGGTATATCGTGTGCTGTAGCCGGTGAAAGTATGGTTCAGTTCCCAGTTTTTATAGCAGATAGTCGTTCCTGTCGTTCCTGAATGCACTGGAATATAAGGTAATTGTTTGCCATAAGAGTCATCGGCCCAGTTGATGGGATTGCCATAATTAAGGGCATGGGTCATGGCATACGATAGATTAAGGGTAATGGATCCTTCCGGATATTTTAGTTGGGCCAGAAGGTTACTCTCAAATCCTTTGGAGACAACTTTTTCGATATTGATGGGCTCCCAATAACCTTTATATGTGGGGAGCCAGATAATCCAGTTTTTCACATCGGAATAGAAACCAGTGATGGAACAGTTGAAATGTAGTTTATTTTTTTTCCATGAAAAAGCCGGCCCTCCGTCCACGGTGATACTCTCTTCGATTTTTAAATCGGGATTACCCCCAGGCAGGTAATATAAATCATTAAGCGTGGGATAATGAGCGTTTTTGGCTGCACTGGCTTTTATTACAAGATTAGAGTTTTTCAAGGGTTGCCATTCCAATCCCAAATAGGGCAGGAATGGTTGCCAGTTACCATCGATGCATTCTTCACGCAATAATAGCGACCAGGTGGCAGCATCTGTGATTTGGCCGGCGATTTTGGCATGTGCTGAAAGTAGTGATTGGATTTTGTCGTATCCGGTTTTACTGACTGTATCATTTGAATGAACATTGTGGTGTTGGTAATCTAATCCGGAGTGTAATACTGTAGTTTTTCCAAGTTTTAATTTCCAATTCAGACTGTTGTACCAGCTTGATGACAGGCTGTTGGCATTGAGGGTTGTTTCGGTCGTATCGCCTGAAACGGTGTGTTGAGCGATGTAATCATTATTTTCATGATTCAATCCTGTTTGAAGACACCACTGACTTAGTTCGCCATATTTTTTCCATTGAGCAGAAAGGCGTAAGGCTTTGTTGATTTGTTCGTTCTTTTTTTTGGTGACAAATTTTTCAGTGGTATAAAATCCGCCGGAGGAATATTGGTTGGTGCGATCCGATTCATCAGTAAGGAGTAAAGGAATTGTCCGGATTGTTTGTTGGCCCCATCCTCTAAGAGCAATTATTTGATCAGTGGCTGGTCGCCAATAAAACTCCTGCAGAAGACCATAGTTTTCATAAGGAGCGTCATTCTTTTCGGTAGGATGCGTTTCTTCTCCTGTTTGAGAATCCAGATCCCGAATTAACTTATTGGTGTATTCAAAATCGTTTTCGGAAGAAGAATAGAATGCCTTGGTTTTTGATTGCCATTTTTTACTTCCAAAACCAAGGGCTGTAAAGTAGTCATAGGTGTGAAAACTTGCCAGGCCTGCCAATGCCGTTGCTGAGAAAGATTGGTTCCAGTTCATGGGCTTTCCTTTTAATGCGATGGTGCCTCCCAAAGCGCCGCTCGAGAGGTGTAAGGAACCACCGCCATGATAGAGTTGTGCATCATCGAAAAACCATACCGGGATTAAAGAAAAGTCCACCATGCCCAGCATTGGTGAATTCAGGCTGATGCCATTCCATTGTACCTGGGTGTGGGAAGGAGCAGTTCCTCTGAATGAAGCAGTAGCCAGGCTTCCGCGTCCATAATGTTTAATGAAGATAGGTGTATGGGTAGAAATCAATTCACTCAACGACAAGTGTTGTGATTCCATCATGGCAATGGTGTCCACCGTTGTTTTGGTGACGCCGGCTTCTTCTTTTTTAAGTAAAATGTTAGCAGTTACTTCAACTTCTTTAATATTAATGGTGTCAGAAAGAGACTGACTTTTTAGTAAAAGGGGGGAAACACATAATATACCCAAAGCGAGTATGGTCTTTTTTATCATGGAATAAAAATTGAAAATTTGGATACCTGAACCGGGTCAAGTATCCAAATCATTAATAAACAGATAAAGCAGTAGTTATTATTGAACGATCAAACGTTTTACAATGGTTTTGTTTTGGGATTGGATTTCAATTAAATAAATGCCGGTTGTCAGGCCATTTAATTCTATCGTTACCTTTTCGGCTTCGTCATAATGTTGTTCGGCTTCCTTTTGTCCGGATAAATTATAAATACAAACTTTTGTAATGCGGTCATGTGGTGATTTGATGTAAAATCTGTTGCGAGCCGGATTAGGCCAGAGGCGGAGGTCTTGAAATTGTTGTGGTTCCTCATTGGCAGTTGCCGGTGTAATAATGATTTTAAATTCCCGTCTGATCGCACGGTTTTTCTGCCATTTAGCGGTTATTGTTACAGTGCCCTGCGCTTTGGGATGCAATACGCCCTCTGACGAAATAGTAGCAATGGAAGAATTATCCGTTTCCCAAATAATAGATTGGTTTGCATTCTTTTTGCCTTTTGAGATGACATACGCTTCAAAAGGAAAAGGGAGACCTTGTGGCCATTCAAATTCACGTTTGGCGGGTTGTTGGCCAATTACAGGTGGGTGGTTCGAAATGATCATATCAGTCACACCTGTGATGTGAGAATTGGGTTTTACTGCCGCAATACAAGCAACTTCGCAGGATACTTCGCCAATGGCCCCTGCGTTTTGTGTTACGCCGTTGTAAATTTTTATAAAATCAATTTGATCTAATTCTACAGGATTTCCTTTATTATCCATGGCCCAGCTGATATCAAATGCATCTCCACCACATCCTTCTAATTCATATAAAGTATAGGGATTATCTGGTTGGTCGAAAGGTATTCGACGATTAATTGGTTTGTTATCGGCATAGCCATAATCGAATTCGTAATTCACCCAAATGGTACCATGGTTGGTTTTTGATTTTAGTTTGGTACCTGTAAAGGAGTAGCTGGTTTGATTGATGTCAGGAAAATTTGTGGATAAGGGATAATGTTCCTGTCCATGGTAAGGCATGTACGTTACTTCGCCTCTTTTGCCATCACTATCAACATACGGAACATTGTACTTGCCATGCGGATTGGTGTATGTAATGGTGTAATTTTTTTTGGTGGTACTTAACCAATGGTCGCTGCCCTGCAGTTCATACCAGGTTTCATCCGGTTTGCCATTGCCGTTTTTATCTTGCATCACCATCACAATGCCCGGTTCGCTGCTTCCCAAAAAGGGATTGCCAAAGACTGTAAAATCTACGCCGTAGGGATGCTTTGGATCGTTTTTAATAGGTGTATCAAAACCAACAACTACATAGCCACCCCAAAAACCTAGTGAAACCATGTCTCCCGGATCCAGTTTACCGATAATTTTTTGGGCATTGGCGGGTAAACCCGGGGATTTATTAATAAACTGTCCGGGGGCCGGGACATATTTTATGAGCTTGCTGGCATATTGTATGTCTGTCTGACTAAAACAAAGACAGCAAATTTTAAGAAAGGTGCATAAAATGTAAATCTGCTTCATGGATAATTATTAAGATCAAAAAAACCACCGGATCAATAGGTTGATCCGGTGGCCAGGTTATAAGTATTATCGTTTGATGATTTTTTGTGTTATTACTTTTTGTTCTGTTTCAAGAATAATGATATATGTACCTGGAGCCAATTGTGAGGCATCTATGGTTTGTTCATTACTGTTTAAGCGGTTGCTAATAATTACCTGACCACTTATGTTGTATACTATATACGGGCTACCTGCTACATTATCACCTTTAATGGTAAAATAATCGTAGCATGGAATTGGGTAAAATTTTATTAAGTTTCGATCCTTGTTTTCGATGTTATTAGGAATAGTAATATCTATTGTTATTACTTTATTATTGCTTAATCCGTTACAGGTAGCTTTCAGTGTTACTGTTGCTTGATCGGTTTTATTTTCAGATAGACCAAATATTAGGTGCTCGGCATCTATTGTGCTTGTAATAAGGGTAGGTTGACTATTTTTCACTACTTCTAATGTAATAGGTCCATCATCATCGACATCTTGCAAGATGTTATTTAAGTCAAAGCTCATTGAGGATTGCGTGTAATCGAAGGCGAAATTATTCAATAAGATCTCTGGTGGAACATCTTTGTGAATAGCAGAAAGACCTTCTTTGGTACCACCGATATACAAATTCATATCAATGTTTCTTGCTTCCACATTGCCAGTGGCTTTAAGCATGTTTAGCCATCCTCCTTTGTTTGTTGCAATCACCTCATAGTTGTTACCATCTCCTGTTTTTCCATTCCATTTTACAATTTTTGATCCGTTAGTAAAACTGTTGGTGTTCCAATACAAATTATTGGCATTATCGTACACACAATCACAAACTCCATCAGAAAGAGAACTGATTTTAGCAGCAACATTAGTTTCAAGTACCTGATTGTCTTTTTTTGCTTGTTCAATTTCTGCGGCATTCCATTGCCATATTGCAAATTTACCATCAGCAACATACTCCCCTATTGCCATATTTCCATTGTTAGCAATGTCGAAACCAGTGGAGTTGCCAGGAACAGTTATTAATTTAGTATGGGTAACACTTTCTGATTGATTCACCAGCCAGATGGAGTTTTTATTTTCAATGTTAGGGTCTTGCCAATTGCTATACCCCAATCCGGAAACATACAATTGTCCGTTGTATATTTCACCATCATAATTACAAGCCAATGTGGTCAGGTATTCCCATTCACCATTTGTCAAGTTGGTTTTGTATATGCGGTCGTTCTCATTGCCTGAAACAGTATAACCAAAATATAGAGTTTCATTTTGTTCATCAACAGCTACCCAGGCTGGATAAATCGTATCGTCCGGATTTAGGGGCTTACTAGTAAATACCTCTTCTTCTGTTTTTATATTCAGGCCATGTACTATATGAGTTGCGAAATCGTAGTGATATATTACACCGCCAGCGATATCGAACAATCCAATCGTTTGGTATGATTTTGTTTTCTTATAATCCAATTTTGTGTTAAAACCTGGCTCTACCGTTTCATCGGCAGTCTTATAGTCTGGTCTGGTTGTGGAAGCAAAGCAATGATCTATAACTGGTATAGAGAATTCGGGAAAGAAAGAAAAGTCTGACTCATTGGTGGGTGCATTTAAATTGGGCTGCCCAGGTCCGCTCATATCTTTCTCAGTACCCAGTGGAGAGCCCCACCAGACCTCATGTATGTGACCATTAGAAAAGGTATAAGTTCCGGTTTCTGTACAAGAAAATGAGATCGAGTTGTAATCTGCAATAGTGTATTGATCAATATTTGGATCGTTGGTTTTTAGAGTTCCTAGTTGGGGATTTTCGTATACAACTCTGGTGTATTCTCCACCCCATATGGATTCATATTGAGGATTATAAATGGTGGCCAGCTTGTAAACTGGTAATGTAATGCCGTGAAAAGCAACCTTCACATTATCTCCGGCAACGATTGCTCTGTTGGGATTGGATAGATTAGTAATATTGATCGCTATTTTTCTTGCATCAATGACGTAATAGAGTTTTTTCGTTCCGGTGGTATTGGTAGCGATTATTTCAATAATGTTGGCACGGTTTTTCAACGTGACCGAGTATAAATTACCATTTTTTACAGCTGGTTCATCGTTGCAGGTTACCGTGATATTATCGGCTCCGGAGGCTGAAATCGTGAAAGAGTAATCCACACCATCTCCCAGGAAATAGTGGGTATCGTAACTCCTGGTTGAAATATCAGTTGATAGTGTAATGCCCGGATCGTTAGTATTATCAATAACATCTATAACCATGTAAGTAATATTCACCTGCGATACCGCACCATAGTTTTGTCCATTGGCTTGAATGGCATCATAGGTTACTTCAATAATACTTGTCCCTAAGTTGTTCGCTGTGATTACACCATTGGCATCCACGCTCACGCTATTGCCGCGTACCACATTGTAGTGAAAAGTCGGGAGAGTAATGTTGTTGGAAATGGGTCCGTCAATAATTTCTGGCACTCTGCGGGCTACTATGTCATAAGTATCCCCTACGCTCATTTCGCGGTAGTTGGTATTGAGCCACAGGTCATTTTGAAAGTCATCAGGAATGTTTGGCAAGGCCGTTCCCACCGGATCGTTTGACGATGCAATTATGGGTTCCGTGATAAAAGAACCAAGGTTGCTTTGCGCTGTTGCTCCATTCAGTAAACTTGAAAGAAAGAATCCAATTAAAAAGTAAATTTTTCTCATATCATTAAATTTTAGTAAGCGTTCTCTTAAGAGATTTATGGTTACCAAAATTCAATGCAACACGAAATAGCAATAAGGCTCCAGAAAAGGTGAAGGCTCATCTGCTTTTAATCCCGAAAGCATTGAAATAGTAAATGTCTGGCAGGTCTTCTGACTTATCCCGGTTAATGGCGCCTTCCCATTCATGTTGTAATGAACAGTGGCTGAGTGTGCCATAACTTTAGGGGAATCACAGCAGCGGGTACTGTCCCGGAATCTCACCGGGTTCCCTTTTGTTTTGATTAGCAGTGGCTAAGCAAAAACCAAAACGATGCAAATGTATCATAAATTTTGAAATCCAAATATGAAATAATTCATTTTTATTTCGCTTAGCCTAAGATGCAGGTTGCATGTGGTTTGTGTTTTTTTTTGTAAAAAAAAACTAAAAACTGAATCGTTATTCAAGAATTTTGCTCTAAGTTTGCCGCTCGAAAAATTGATTAAATGAAACAGGATACCCGGTAAAACGGGTTTAATAGGGAATCATGTGACGGGTCTTTGGAAGGCCGGAAATCATGAGCTGACGCGCAACTGTGAGTCCCCAAAATATTCTGCAACATTTTGCCACTGTCTGAAGAAATGAAGATGGGAAGGCGTTGCAGGAGGGGTAAGCCAGGAGACCTGTCTTGTTTTATGAGCGGTAATTGCTTTCGCGGAAAGAGTGGTTATCAATAATTAGAGGTTCACGCTAGTGGATCCTGTTTTATTGTATTTTCCTTTTCTATTCCGTGTAAGCATATGGGAGTAATTGAAACTAAAACAATTATTTATGCTTGCAATGAGATTTAACTACTCTCGTACTGTAGTTTTAAATTTTTTATCGGCACAGTTCAAAGAATGAAATGGCAAACATGTCAATTGCATGCTTTGTCAATTTTTGCACGAAAAGGTTTTGCTTATGGTAAAGCAGGAAAGTTTTTTGTTAGCGCAGTTTTATTATGTGGTGAATTAAAATTATTGGTATTAATGATGTTAGAATTCTTTTTTGATCCATCGAACCCTTACGGTGGATTAAATAATAATATAACCTGAGTAGATATTGGGAGGGGGTAAATAATTGGTCGTTATAGCCCTCTCCTAATAAAAAACAAATCTTTTGATATGGAATTAATCAAGCTTTTTAGCGGACAAGGGACGGCCCAGACCTTGCTCTTTTTAAGCATTACCGGTTTATTAGGTGTAATGATCGGTAAATTGAAATTGGGTAAAATCAAACCAGGGATAGCCGGGGTGCTATTTGCCGGTCTGTTGGTCGGACACCTGGGGGCAAAGATTGACGGGCACGTCCTGCACTTTGCCAAGGAATTTGGTTTGATCTTATTTGTTTACTCCATCGGTTTGGATGTGGGACCTCGTTTTGTATCCTCACTGAAGAATAATGGATTAAAAATTAACATCCTTGCTGCTAGTATCGTTGTGTTAGGTTTTTTCACGGCATTAGCTTTGAAAGTGGTGTTTGATATTCCGCTTCCTGTTATTACCGGCGTCATGTGTGGTGCGGTGACTAACACGCCAGGGCTGGGAGCAGCTCAGCAAGCTATATCGGAACAAATGGCCGGAGCTACTGATGCGGTGCAAGTTACAGGTATGGGTTATGCCGTGGCGTACCCTTTTGGTATTTTTGGCATTATCCTCACCATGCTTTTGTTGAGGGTGTTTTTTAAGATTAAGGTGGATCGCGAACAGGAAGATTATAAGCGCGATGTAACCGGGATGAATGGTAAGCTTAAGGGCATCAATATCAAGGTGCAAAATATAAATCTGTTTGGTAAGGATATTGCGTTTATAAAGAAAACGCTTGATAAAGAATTTGTGATATCTCGTATTTTACGTGAGGATCAGTTTGTTAGTGCTGAAGATGATTTGGTGCTAAAGGAAGGTGATGTTTTGTATGGGGTATCTACGGAGGAGAATTTTTCAAATCTGGAGTTGACTGTCGGAGAAGTTGCCAAAACCGGTAAAGTGGAGATCACTGGTAAACTGGGAATGAAACATATATTGATCACGAATAAAGCGTTGGCTGGAAAAACAATCAAAGAGATTGGCGTGTATCGTCGTTTTCCTGCCAATGTGACCCGTATTTTTCGGGCCGGGAATGAAATTTTACCTACTTCAGACCATACCTTGGAATTTGGGGATACCGTACGCGTTGTTGGACAACGGAAGGTATTACCTGAGGTGGCCAAAATGTTGGGTGACTCAATGGATCAGCTGTCGCATCCCAATATTGTACCTATCTTTTTAGGCATATTTGCCGGTATCGTAATTGGTAGTATCCCTATCGTATTTCCGGGATTGCCGGCTCCGGCTAAACTAGGACTGGCCGGTGGACCGCTTTTGGTCGCTTTGTTACTTGGCCATAAAGGACGTGTGGGTAAAGTAAACTTTTTCATGACACCAAGTGCCAACCTGTTCATTCGTGAATTGGGGATTATTCTCTTTTTGGCCTGTGTTGGTTTGTCTTCCGGTAAGCATTTTGTCAGTACCATTGTTAATGGGGGCTATATCTGGATGTTATACGGTGCGATAATCACATTTGTGCCCATCATGATTGTGGGCATTGTCGCACGTCTCATGAAGTTGAATTATTTAACCATCTGTGGGTTGCTGGCCGGTTCAATGACCGATCCTCCGGCATTGGAATTTGCCAATTCTATTGCTCCGGGACAAGCCCAGTCAACAGCTTATGCTACCGTGTATCCATTGACCATGTTTTTACGCGTGTTGCTGGCACAGATATTAGTATTAGCCCTCTTGTAGAAGGGTGGAGAAATAAAAAGTAAATGCTTATTCGGACTTACAGTTCTGTTTTATTAGCGAACAATCATTATAGCTGCCCCTCAAACTAATCAGGTTTTAGGGGCAGACAGAATGATGGGAAGCGAGTGATCGTTAACATCAAGTAATAACTTGTCAAAAATAGATGAGGAATATGAATGATAACAGAAAACCATATAAGCGGTTTGCACAGCGCGAACAGGATCGTTTAGCCCAGTATGATGAAGTGCATGTGGAAAAGCAGCAAAAAAAAGGGAAACTTTCCGTTTATGAACGGATTAATTTGCTGCTGGACGAGGGATCTTTTCATGAGGTCGATGCCTTTGTCAAATCTGACCAGGCCGGTAACACACATCCTCAATATGGGGATGGGGTTGTTTGTGGTCATGGGGAGATTCATGGACGAAAAGTACTGGTTTACGCTCAGGATGCGACTTACATGGGTGGGTCCTTAGGGCATTTACATGCAAAAAAGATACAAAAAGTACAGGATCTGGCTTTGCGTATGGGTCATCCGGTGATCGGCTTGATTGATTCCGGGGGAGCGCGAATTCAGGAGGGAGTAGCCAGTCTGGCTGGTTACGGCGGTATCTTTTTAAACAATGTGAAGTCGTCGGGTATTATCCCACAGATTTCTGTTGTGTTGGGACCAGCTGCCGGTGGCGCTGTTTATTCGCCTGCGTTGACTGATTTTATTGTGATGGTAAAACGCACGGCTTGTATGTTTGTAACCGGACCTTCGGTTGTGAAGGAAGTGCTGAATGAAGAAACTACTTTTGAAGAGCTGGGGGGCGCAAGTGTTCATGCGACCAAAAGCGGGGTGGCCGATTTTGTATACGAGGATGAGGAATTCGCCTTGTTGGGCGTGCGTAAGTTGTTATCTTACCTGCCATCGAATAATGTGGAGTACCCGCCGCTGGTAAAACGGATGACACAGGCACCATTGAAACGGGCCCGGTTACCTTTTATCCTTCCCGATGATTCCAATAAACCTTACGATGTCCATGAAGTAATCAATTTGATTGTTGATGTGGATACCTTTTATGAGGTAGGGGAAGATTATGCGCCCAATATTGTGATTGGCCTGGCACGGCTAAATAACCAGGTGATTGGTGTTGTTGCCAATCAGCCCAATGTGATGGCGGGAACCCTGGATATTAATTCTTCCAAGAAAGCCGCTCGTTTCGTACGTTTTTGCGACAATTTTAATATTCCGTTGCTGGTTTTTGAAGATGTGCCTGGTTTTATGCCTGGAATTAACCAGGAACATGATGGGGTCATCATGCACGGAGCTAAATTATTGTATGCTTTCGCTGAAGCGACGGTGCCTAAAATTACCGTGATTTTACGGAAGGCATATGGGGGAGCTTACATTGTGATGAATAGTAAGAGCATGGGCGGTGATTTTAATTTCGCCTGGCCAACAGCCGAGATTGCCGTGATGGGACCTGAAGGAGCCGTGAATATTTTACACCGCAAAGAGCTGTTAACAGCAGATGACCGGGAGGCTATGAAAGCTCAGTTGGCTAATAAATACCGGGAGGAGATTGCCAATCCGCACTTCGCTGAAGAGCATGGTTACATCGATGAGGTTATAGCACCGGAGAATACCCGTGAAGTATTGATCTCAGCCTTTGCCCTTTTGGAAAATAAATTATCCGAGAAACCGGCTCGTAAGCATGGTAATATACCCTTGTAAATAAGTAGTTATGAGTGGAATCAAAAAAATAGCCTCGTTGTTGATCGTTAACCGGGGCGAGATAGCTATAAGAATTGCTAAAACAGCAAGTCGCCTGGGTATTAGAACCTATGGTTTGTTAACAGCACAGGAGCCTAATGCGCTTTACCTCGAAAAAGTAGATGAGGTGGTGGATGTGTCCGATGATTTATCGGGAAAAGTATTTCTCAATATCGAACGCATTATTGCCGAAGCCAACCGGCTTGGCATCGAGGCCATCCATCCGGGATATGGTTTTCTGTCGGAAAATCCCGAACTGGCTCAGGCCTGTAAGGAAAACGACATTTTATTTATTGGCCCCTCAGCTGAGGTGATTCGTTTGATGGGCGATAAAGAAGCTGCCCGTCAGCAAGCCGAATTAGCCAAGGTGCCGGTGTTGCCGGCCAGTGAATCGGTGGTGAAAGATGCGACCGAGGCAGGCCGTATCGCCAGTGAAATAGGTTTTCCGGTGATCATTAAAGCGGTTGCCGGTGGTGGCGGCAAAGGAATGCGCATTGTGCGTCAGGCAGAGGAGTTGGAGCGGATGTACCGCATTGCCAGCAATGAAGCTCAAAGTGCTTTTGGTAATGCGTCCGTTTTTATTGAGAAATACCTGGAAAATCCAAGACATATTGAAATACAAGTGCTGGCCGATAAGCATGGGGCAGCCATTAATTTATGTGAGAGGGAGTGTTCGATCCAGCGCAAGCATCAAAAGTTGTTGGAGGAGGCGCCGTCGTCTTATCTGAACCAACAGCAGCGAAAAGTATTGGGTGATGATGCCGTTCGGTTATGTCGCCAGGTAGGATATGATCACATTGGTACGGTGGAATTTTTGATGGATGATGCGGGACACCATTATTTTATGGAGATGAATACCCGTATTCAGGTGGAGCATCCGGTCACCGAAAGCATTGTAGGAGTCGACCTGGTGGAACAACAATTGTTGGTGGCACAGGGGTATCCCATGCAATTGAAGCAAGAAGATATAAAAATAAACGGCTGGGCTATGGAGTTGCGCATTAATGCCGAAGATGTGCAGACCAATTTTGCACCTGATTTCGGCGTGGTGGAAAAGCAAGCCATTCCGGCCTGTGATTATTTGCGCTGTGATAGCGGGTATAAGGCAGGAAAAGTAATTCCCGATTGTTTCGACTCGTTGATTGCCAAACTTATTATTCATGGCAAGGACCGGGCGGATGTCATCGAAAAGGCCTTGAAAGTATTGGAAGAGGTGCAGTTTGAAGGAGTAAAAAATACAGTGCCGTTCTTTAAGGCGTTGCTCAATCATCCTGAATTTGTGAAAGGAAACTATAATACCTCTTTTCTTGAAACACAGCTGACCAAACCTTATTGGGTAGAAGAAGATGAAGAGCAAGCGGCTGCGTTGTTGGCCATGCAGGCTTATTTAAACCATATTGAGACTGTGAAAGGCGAGATGTTGGAGCATAAGCAAATGAGTGCGTGGAAGCAATCAAGGCAGTCCATGTTTTAACCTCAGAAATGAGAGGCTATCCCGGGTATTACTCCCTGATAGCCGCCATTAACAGGTTAAAGTATAAGCGACCATTAAAAAGATGATCAGATGGATAGAGAAAATAATACAATCAATTATATAGTTTCCGGGAGTGAAAAAAGTAAGGTCACAACCAGGGATTCAGATATTTTGGCCATTAACGACCGCCCCTGTACCTTTTCATTAGAGGAGATGGCATGCGGTGTCTGTTGTGTGAAACTCAATGATAAATCATTCACGGGTGAAGTGGTATCGGTCAAACAAAATAACTGCACCGTGTGCATCAATGGGAATACCTATCAGTTTAGCATTGATGAGGAGCAGGTGTTTGAACGGAAACAGAAATTCGCCCCTACAGAGGATACCGCTATGGGGCAGGTAAAAGCCCCCCTGCCGGGTAAGATTTGTGAAGTATTGGTGAGTGAAGAAATGCAGGTGAATGTGGGTGATCCCTTATTAATCCTGGAAGCCATGAAGATGCACAATGAAATTGCTTCACCGGTGACAGGTAAAGTAGTAAAAGTGTTCGTGAAAGATAACGAACCGGTTTCCGGTGGTCAGATATTGATAGAACTGAAATCAGAAGATACATTACCATAGTGTTGTGTGATTGTTTTTTTTCAAAAAAAAGGAGGCAGATAACGATCTGCCTTTTTTTGTGCCTTTTTTGTCCTCCGGGATATAGCCGATATCCCTTATATCATGATGCTTGATATTCAATCCCGTTTGTGTAATCTTGATACTTGCTACTTATTTGTGACACAATAAACCCTTCCGTGACACGATACACCCGCTTGATGCATTACCCTTTCCGCTCGTCAGCATTATTGCTCCGCTCGATGCATTACCCTTTCCGCTCGTCAGCATTATTGCTCCGCTCGATGCATTACCCTTTCCGCTCGTCAGAATTGTTGCTCCGCTCGGTGCATTACCCTTTCCGCTCGCCAGAATTATTGCTCCGCTCGGTGCATTATCCCTTCCGCTCGCCAGAATTGTTCTCCGTGACAGCCGGTACCCCTTCCATGACATCAAAAACCAGCTCCAAGACATCCAAATTGTTCTCCAAGACATCATATCTGTACTCCAAGACAGCAAAAAACAGTTTCCAGCCAATAATATAGGTGCATACCAAGTCACGACAGGGGGGATCCGTGTCATTATTAGCCTGCGTGGAATCTATCTGGGGGTTCTTTAGCGGAAAAATCACGCAAGGGGATATAGAAAACACTTAAGTGTGCAAAAAAATGATCATTAATTTCCCATGTAAGGTATAACGTCCCACAATATCCATGTCCCCAAAGCCACCGGTCAGCATTAGAGCCAATCAACCTGTCAGCGTCCGCAGGACCTGATAGCGTTAAATGTCTCACCTCTCCTCGTTCCCAACTTGTCAGGCGCTTAGGCAGCAACTTTTATCCACAAGTTATTCAAAATGGATGGAAATATATAGAGGGTATAGAGGTCAGAAGTTAGAGGGGAATAGATGGAAACAATTAGAGATAAATGGCGATACATTGAAACAGATAGAAACAGACAGCACTAATCATTGTTAATCCCGAACAACAATCAGCTTGAGGTAACCTCCCTCGAAAAGGCTTTTTTTCATGCAACTCCTGAAAAAACAAAGGCCCTTATTCGTAATGTTCGTGTTCTTTTGGGCAGAGAATTAAAAACACGGTTATGCAATCTTGATACTTATATCTTGCTACCTGATACTAATGTCTTAATACTTATATCTGTGTACTTTTCTGGTTTGTCCAGGTTAGGTTGTAATGGTTTGTCCCGTTGCCTGATGGTGCGCTATGGTATAGCCATCCCGGTATTCATTTACGGTGTATTTATTCTCATCTAAGAGCAGCGATTTAATCTGTTCAATGGCTTCCGGTGTGTGGATTCCCGGGATGTAGGTAGTACGAAATTCGTAATCAATACCCGCCTGTTGCAGGATAATCATGGATTGCTCAATGCGTCTGATTAGCTTTTCAGTATTTTTCAGACCAATCACTTTTTCATAGTCTCTGCAGGAAGGAAGGTGTTTGATATCCATCGCCACATAATCTACCAGATGTTCGCGTATCAGTTTTTTCAGCATTAACGGATTGCTGCCATTGGTATCCAGTTTCACGGCCAATCCCATCCCTTTTATTTGGGCTATAAACTCCGGCAGGTCGTTATGCAAGGTAGGTTCACCGCCGGATATAACAACCGCATCCAGCCAGTTTTTTCGGGTTTGTATCCACTGCAGCACCTCCTCCGTCGCAATGGGCGTCGATTCATTTATCAAATGCGGAAGCACCAGCTGAGGGTTGTGACAATAGCCACATCTGAAATTGCACCCTTGTGTAAAAATCATAGCCGCCAGTTTCCCGGGGTAATCAATTAAAGTCTGTTTGGTAAAACCTCCAATACGCATATTAATGGGATATTGATGAATGAATCAGGTGAAATGTTACAAAATGACAACGTACTAAATCCTTATAACTTTTACTTTCTAACTTCGGTTTGCGGTCTTCGGTTTATGGTCTTACGTCTTGTTCTTTCCGTCTACCGTCTACTAACCTCTAACTTCCGTCTTCCAACGTCTAGCCCTCTATCTTCCAATAGTCTATTATCTAGAAGTCTAATGTCTAAAAGTCTATTATCTATCCCTAAGAGATTCCCCCGACTATTGCCGGGGGAGGTAAAGGATTTGGCCTGTGTAATGAATCGGGCAGATAAAACATTGGCCAATTATTCCTTCCATTATCCTTCAACGGGCAGGGCCGTTATCTCTTTATCGAATAGTTTTCTTTCGGCAAACTCTTCCTGCTTGCCGTCATTCCAGTGGCTGATTGGGCGCAGGTAGCCTACGATGCGTGAGAATACCTCACAGGTGGTGTTTTTACCTTCATCCTTACATTTGGGGCACGTTTCATGTTTGCCATAGATATAGCCGTGTTCCGGGCAGATGGAGAAGGTGGGTGATAGTGTGATGTAAGGTAACTTGAACGTAGAGGTCACCTTCTTAATCATCTGCTTCACCGATGCGATGGGCAGTTGATCTTCCCCCACAAACACGTGGAAGACCGTACCCCCGGTGTATTTCGTCTGAAGCTCATCCTGCAGATCCAGGGCCTCAAAAAGATCATCTGTGTAATTAACCGGAAGCTGCGACGAATTGGTGTAATAAGGCTTGCTGCCTTTGTTGCAGTGCTCCTGGTTGGCTACAATCAAATCGGGATACTCCTGCTTGTCCAGGCGGGCCAAACGGAAAGTAGTGCCCTCAGCCGGTGTGGCTTCCAGGTTGTAGATATTACCTGTTTCGTCCTGGTATTTTTCAAGCACATCGCGCATGAAGTCAAGCACCTTAACAGAGAAAGCATGTCCTTTGTCCGAACCAATGTCATGGCCCATGAAGTTGAGGCAACACTCGTTCATCCCCACAATGCCGATGGTAGAGAAATGGTTCTTCCAATATTTCCCCATGCGCTTTTTAACGTTGCGCAAATAGAATTTGCAATAAGGATAGAGCCCTTTGTCGGTAAATTCTTCAATCACCTTACGTTTGATCTCCAGGCTGTCTTTTCCTTGTTCCATCAGTTTCTCCAGGCGCAGGAAAAACTCCTCTTCCGACTTCGCTTCATAGCCCAAGCGTGGAAGGTTAATGGTAACCACCCCCACGCTGCCGGTCAGCGGATTGGAGCCAAACAGGCCACCGCCGCGTTTCTGCAACTCACGTTTGTCGAGGCGCAGACGGCAACACATACTGCGCACATCGTCCGGACTCATGTCGGAATTCACAAAGTTGGAGAAGTAAGGAATACCATATTTAGCGGTGATTTCCCATATGCTGTCATATACCGGATTGTCCCAGTCAAAATCAGGTGTGATATTATACGTTGGAATAGGGAAGGAGAATACACTGCCATTGGCATCCCCCTGGGCCATCATATCAGCAAAGGCCCGGTTAAACAAGTCCATCTCCGCCTGGAAATCACCATAGGTCTCTTCCTGTATTTTACCGCCAATGATCACCGGCTGATTTTTCAATGGCTCCGGAACTTTCAGGTCCAGCGTTACATTGGTAAAAGGCGTCTGGAAACCCACCCGTGTAGGCACATTGATATTAAACAAGAACTCCTGGAGCGATTGCTTCACCTGTTCGTAGCTCAGGTTATCATAGCGGATAAATGGTGCCAGGTAAGTGTCGAAGCTCGAAAATGCCTGCGCACCGGCAGCTTCCCCCTGCATGGTATAGAAAAAGTTAACGATCTGTCCCAAGATGGTGCGGAAATGACGGGCCGGACTGCTCTCCAGTTTGCCGGTCACCCCTTTGAAACCTGACATTAGCAGGTCTTCCAAATCCCATCCCACACAATAAACACTTAAAAAGCCCAGGTCATGAATGTGGAAATGACCCGAGGTGTGGGCCTTCCTGATCTCCGGCGGATAAATACGTTCCAGCCAGTACTGTGAGCTGATGATAGTGGCCACATGTTGGTTTAATCCCTGCAGTGAATAGGTTGAGTTGGCACTCTCTTTAATGCGCCAGTCATCCACATCCAGGTATTTCTCCACCATGTCCAGGTTTGAAAGCAGACTTTTCGTGTCTCTCAAATTCTTATGTTGGTCGCGGTAAAGGATAAACGCTTTGCCCGCATCGAAGTGTTCGTTGCGAAAAAGCACTTTCTCTACCCAGTCTTGAACCTCTTCCACGGTAGGCGCATTGGTATCATTATAAAGATCCAGGTGACCCACTACCTCCAGGGCCAGGTTACTGGCCAGCTCCCTGTCGGGATTACCGGTGGCTCTCAGTGATTTGAAAATAGCATGGGTAATCTTTTCCAGATCAAACGGCACCATGCGGCCATCGCGCTTGCGAATTAACAGGTTAGAGAAAGCTCCATTACTCATCGTGATATACTTTTGTTTGGTGAAAATAATGGCAGCCACGGATTACACTAAAGAGATGACATGCTGAAATGCGCCTCTTCGCTTTTCACCCGAAAGCTACGATTGTTATAAATTGTCGGCAGGTCTTCTGGCTCATCCTGATCAAACCGGCCTTCCCAACCGATTGTGAGGTCAGTGGCAATGGAATGATTCGATCATTAACGGATTTACAGCTACGGGGATAGCCCCGGATTCGCACCGG
The DNA here is from genome assembly GCA_004296775.1 of Marinilabiliaceae bacterium JC017. Taxonomy (GTDB): domain Bacteria; phylum Bacteroidota; class Bacteroidia; order Bacteroidales; family Marinilabiliaceae; genus JC017. The sequence continues at coordinate 72,968 of RHGE01000016.1, read as the reverse complement.
GTTCCCTTTTCATCCCTCCCATGATTAACAGGAGTAGAACCGATAATTTCTGCGGCTAAATTAGAACCATTTTATGGTTTTCGTCTCATCGTTCTTCATGATTTTATAAACATCCCATTGTTGAAAACCTTCCATATTATGGACGGAGTAAAGGAAGTCATGAGGTTAGGAAGAATGTATTTTTTTTGAGTCGCGCATAAAATACCAAAGGACTTGGCAGGGCCGATAGTGATCTTGTTATTTTACAAAATTAAGGTGTTTCTATGGGGCTAAATACTTACGTTTTAGGCCATCGGTGAAATTCGGGTGGCTAAATCTCACCAAATGTCGTTCCTGCATCCTTTTTATGAGGGCGGCCGGGCGGGTGCTCCGTTTGTAGTGGCAGCCGGCGGGGCTGTGTGGCGTGAAGCGGTGCGTGGGCTCCTTCGTCGCCTCCGCCCGCTAACGCCACATCAGCCCCGCCGGCCACCAGCTACCACTGCGCCCCCTGCCGCAGGGCCTCTCATGGTTTGTGGGGTTCAGGTTAACCTTCATTTCCCAATCCCAACAGGCAAATATTTTAGTAGACATTCATATTCGACACCATCTGGCGTCGGACTCATAAACTCCACGTCCTTTTATAAACATGGGATACCTCCGGCATCCGGCAGCTATTCTCACAATTCGATACAATAGGTTATTAATGGACTACCTGATTTATATATTCCTCTAAAAACAACAAGTGGCTACTAAAAAAGTAGCCACCTGCCTGGTCTAGTGAACTGTGATATAAAGCACTATTCGTCTTATGTTATGAGTATTCTTTTATAGGTTTATCTCCCGGTCTCTGAATCCCAATAAATACAGGATAGCATCCAGGCCAATGGTAGAGATGGCATGTTTGGCCGAGGCCTTCACTTTAGGTTTGGCATGAAAAGCAATACCTAGTCCTGCCAGGTGCAGCATGGGCAGGTCGTTGGAGCCATCCCCTACGGCAATTACCTGGTTGAGGTGAATATCCTCTTTAAAGGCCAGTAATTTCAAAAGTTCTGCCTTCTTAGCCCCATCCACTATTTCACCTTCGTGACGTCCGGTCAGTTTACCGTCTTTTATCTCCAGATCATTGGCAAACACATAATCCACGCCCAGTTTTCCTTTTAGGTAGTTGCCAAAATAGGTGAAGCCACCGGAGAGGATAGCCGTTTTGTAGCCATATTTCTTCAGGGTTTTAATCAGCCGCTCGCTGCCTTCTGTCAGGGGCAGGTTCTCGGCGATATCCTTCATCACCTTTTCATCGAGTCCTTTAAGTAAAGCTACTCGCTGGATGAAACTCTCCTTGAAATCAATCTCCCCGCGCATGGCCGCTTCGGTAATCTCTTTGACTTTATCACCCACACCGGCTTTTTCGGCCAACTCATCAATCACTTCGGTCTGGATCAGGGTGCTGTCCATATCAAAACAGACCAGTCGCCGGTTGCGCCGGAAGATGTTATCCTCCTGGAAGGCGATGTCAATGCCAATCTCGCGAGATACCGAGATAAAATCCCGCTTCATCTTTTCTGCATTCAGTGGTGTTCCCCGCACCGAAAACTCAACTACTGATTTATTGTCCTTGCTCGCCTTGTCAAGTGGTAATCGACCGCTCAAGCGGGTGATGTAGTCAATGTTGAGTTTCTGATCCGAAATAATGTTAGTCACCTTGGCTAATTGAGAGGCCGACAAAGTTTTGGAAAGCAAGGTAACAATGTAGCGGTTCTTGCCCTGGTGGCTGACCCATTCATCGTATTTAGCCTTGGTGATGGGGGTGAATTTAACATTCACGCCCAGTTCATAGGCTTTAAAAAGAAGGTCTTTAAGAATGGGGGATGACTCGGCATGTTCCGGTACTTCAAATAAAATACCCAGCCCCAGGTCATCATGGATAACAGCCTGACCGATATCCAGGATATTTACATCGTTCTGTGATAATATTTCAGTTAATGAAGCTGTGAGGCCCGGCTTGTCTTCTCCGGAGATATTTAGAAGGATAATCTCTTTGTTTTTACTCATGTTGTGCGTGATATTATATTTGACTTCCATCAGGCGAATGACTGACGAATGTCATTAAACGGCTTGTAAAAATAGAAATATCCTTTCATTCATGGCTCATTCGGATGAAAGATTTTAACTAAAAACAGGTAATTAATGTAGAATAGGAGGGGGAAGAGGCAGTGTTGTGTTGATTAGTAGTTTGAGTTGTTTGGATTTTTTGGCTTCCATATTTAATTGTTTTAATGTTGCTATTATGCATTTTTATTTGGGGGTTGCTTTTTAGTAATAGATTGAAGGGTGATTTGGAATGAAAATAGTAAAGTAGAATAATCAAGTGAAAAATATTTATATTTGAGCCGAAGAACAGGTACCTTATCATCAGAAGAAAATTTAATGACCCGCGAACAATTCAAAGAGATTTTTGAGAAATACCATCCAGGGTTGTGTCTATTTGCCGAGAGTTTTGTAACGGATTCTCTTGTGGCAAGTGATATGGTGCAAGAAGCTATTATTGAATTATGGAAGAAGCGGCTTACTTTCAATAATGAAAAGGCCATTAAGAGTTTTTTATATACCGTTACCCGAAATAACTGTTTAAATCATTTGAAACACTCCAGGGTAAAACAGGCTTATAATAGTCAGGTGCTTGAATCGGAGGTGTTTTTTAGGGATCAAATCATCGAACAGGAAACTTATCAGTTGATTCATGCTGCTATCGGTGAATTACCTAAGCAAGGTAAGCGAATAATTAAATTAAGTCTTGCCGGCTTAAAGAATCCTGAGATAGCTTTGCGATTAGATATCTCAGTAAATACAGTGAAATCGGTAAAGGCCAATGCAATTAAATTATTACGTGTCCATTTGAAAAAGCGGAGCCTTTTTTTGTTATTAATTCTTGTTTTCTCTCTGTTGTAGATCCTGCCAGTTAATGTTTTTTCAGAATTTTCTTGTTGTTGAGTCATTAGTCTAAATGGGGCGTGGTGCTATGTTTTTTAGTCGTTGAGAAATAGGATAAAAAGAGATGTAGGGCGTTTGTCTTAAAAGGAATAGTTTCTTTCTTTTTGATGGTGGATGTGAAAAAAAATTAAAAAAACTAAAATCAAACCCACCCACTTTTATTTCTGAGTTGTTTTAGGGGAAACTTTTTCAGGTAGAGATGGAAGATATTTCTCAAATAATAAAAATATCAGAATTAATAGCTAAAGAGTGTTGTGGTGACATCACTTCCTCTGAAATTGAATACTTGAATCAGTGGATTCAGGAGGACGCCGCCAATCGACAAATTTACGAGCGGTTAAAAAATGCCGATCGCTATGAAGAGTGGCAAACCCGTTATGCCTCTTCAGCAGAAAAAGCTGACTGGGCCAATTTCAAAACCAGCCTTCCTGAAAGCAAGTTGATCAGCATAGGCCGGAAAGTGTTACAATATGCAGCCGTAATACTTATCCCTTTAACGTTAGGAATTGCGATATACTATTGGGGTGGTCATAAAAAAGAGCAACAGCCGGTTGTGACAGTTCAGGATGAAGAGGTAAGTCAGCCCAAAGTGCAATTGCATTTAGCCGATGGACAAGTTGTGGTAGTCGATGAAATTGAATCAGACAGCATCCTGGAAGAGGGAGGGACGCTCATTAAACCCCAGGATAAAATGTTGGCTTATCAGGCCGATACTGATTCAAAAAAGGAGGAATCCTTAATCAATACCATTGAAGTGCCCAAAGGAGCAGACTATCGGGTGCAGCTGGCTGATGGAACGGTGGTGTATTTAAATTCCATGACGCGCTTAAAGTATCCCGTACAATTTACTGCTGCTACACGCCAGGTTGAGTTGGAAGGAGAAGCATTTTTTGAAGTGACAAAGAATGAAGCGATGCCTTTTGTGGTGAAAACTAACGGAGTGCAAGTACAAGTGTTGGGAACCTCTTTTAATGTGAAAGCCTACAAGGGCGAAGAAAAGGTTACCACCCTGGTGGAGGGTAAAGTTAATGTAAGCGCCGGAACGCAAAACAAATCCATTTTGCTTAAGCCTGGCGAACAGGCCATTATTGATGAGGAGGCTGGTGATATTACCAAGTGGGAGGTAGATGTTAATCTTTACACATCTTGGGTAAAAGGAGTTTATTTGTTCAGGGATCAAAGACTCGAAGATATCATGGTGGCACTCAGTCGTTGGTATGATATTAAGGTGTTTTATATGAATCCGGCGGTAAAAGAGATGCGGTTTGGCGGGCACTTAAACAGGGAAGATGGCATTGAATCTTTGCTGGATATGTTAGCGCTCACTAACAAAGTAGAGGTGCGGGTTAAAGAGAATAGTATAGTGTTTTACGAAAAATAAAACAGGAGATGGTGGTACATCTCCTGAATGATTAAACATTTCTGCTGTTACAGAAATGAGGTTTAATAACTGTAATCGATACAAATTTATGGGAAAAACAATGAATTGCAAATTCTAATCCTGACAGTTCGTTAGGGCATTAGTAAGATTTAAAACTGATCTACGAAATTTGATTAGAAGATGGTGGTACATCTTCTGATTGACTGACCATTTCTGCTGTTACAGAAATGAAGTTTAATAACTGTAATCAATTCAAATGTATGAGAAAAATTAGGAATCTTAATCTCCGATCCCGGAGGTTAATTAAGCTGTTACGAGTCATGAAGCTATTGACTGTTTTTTTGATTGTGGGGACTATTAGCGTTACTGCTAATACGCTGGCACAAGACTCTAAAGTGACTTTAAAATTGAATAAAGTGAATTTGGAAGAGGTCTTGTGGAAGATTCATGAGCAAACCGGGGTAGTATTTCTTTACAGTACTAATGATGTAGAAGATGTTACGGGTTTGCAAATTGAAGCAGTAGATGAAGATGTCAAAGAGGTGCTAAAAAAGTGCCTGGAAGAGACAGGATTAGAGTATGAGTTTAAAAACGATGCTGTTATTCTTCGAAAAGCAGAAATAAAAACCGATGCCCAACAGGCGCAGGAAAGAATTATTAAAGGTTTTGTCTATGATGATCAAGGCCTGCCATTACCCGGAGTGTCGGTAATTATTAAAGGGACTACTACCGGAACAGCTACCGGCTTTGATGGGGAATATTCCTTAAAGATACCTGCCGATAAAAAAGTAACGCTGGTCTTTTCATTTATTGGAATGAACAACCAGGAAGTATTTGTAACTGATCAGAAAGAGTTGAAGGTGACCCTTGAATCTAATGCTGAACAGATTGAAGAGATAGTGGTAACAACAGGATACCAGCGTATCGACCGACGCCTGTTTACCGGAGCCGCTGCCAAGGTGAATGCCGAAGAGGCCAAGGTGGATGGTATTGCCGATGTGGGCCGTATGCTGGAAGGAAAAGCTGCCGGGGTATCGGTGCAGAATGTATCGGGTACATTTGGTGCTGCTCCTAAGATCCGTGTGCGTGGTTCATCATCGATCTATGGCGACCAGAAGCCTTTGTGGGTCGTTGATGGGGTGGTATTAGAAGATATTGTTGATGTGTCTCCCGATGATCTTTCTTCCGGGGATGCCGCTACCCTTATCAGTTCGGCCGTAGCAGGTTTGAATGCCAATGATATTGAGAATTTCCAAATACTGAAGGATGCTTCAGCCACGGCGTTGTATGGTGCCCGTGCCATGAATGGAGTGATTGTGATTACCACTAAAAAAGGTAAGGCAGGCTCTACCCGCGTGAATTATTCCGGCGAATTTACCATGCGGATGAAGCCCACCTACAATGATTTTAACATCATGAACTCCAAAGATCAGATGTCAGTCTATCGCGAGCTGGAGCGAAAGGGATGGCTGAATCAGGCGGATATCACCAGGAAGCAAAATGGTGGCATCTATAAGAAAATGTACGATCTGATTAATACCTATAACCTGGAGTCGGGCCAATTTGGATTGGCAAATACACCCGAAGCCAGGGCTAAATATTTGCAACAATATGAAATGGCCAATACCGATTGGTTCGATGTATTGTTTCGCAATACCATTATTCAAAATCATGCCGTAAGTATTTCGGGAGGTACGGATAAAGCCAAGTTTTACTTCTCAACCAGTGTATACAATGATAAAGGATGGACATTGGCCGATAAGGTGAACCGTTATACCACCAACATGAAGGCCAATGTGGATTTAACTGAAAGATTATCGATTGGTTTAAGTTCAATGGGATCGTTCAGGCAGCAAAAGGCACCTGGAACAATGAAAAGGGTGACCAACAAAGTGGAAGGTACCTACGACCGTAACTTCGATGTGAACCCGTTCAGTTATGCCTTGAATACTTCCAGAGCATTGCGTCCTTATGATGAAAATGGAGACCTGGAGTATTTCAGGATGAACTATGCACCATTCAACATTATTAATGAGTTGGATAATAACTACATTGATTTGGATGTGTTGGACCTTAACCTGCAAGCCAATTTGAATTATAAGCTTGCTAAAGGGTTGGACTTTAATTTTGTGGGATCGATTCGCTATGTGAAGTCGACACAAGAACATAAAATTCGTGAGAACTCTAACATGGCCATGGCCTATCGGGCAGCTGACGATTCGCAGGTGGCTAAATGGAATAACTTCCTGTACCGTGACATTGATAACCCGGATGCTTTGCCGGAGGTGGTTTTGCCTCGTGGCGGTTTCTATAATCGTACCGACAACAGGCTGTTAAACTACTATTTGAGAAATACTATAAACTGGAACCATACCTTTAATGATACTCACATTGTGAATTGTATGGGGGGACAGGAACTAAAGTATGCCGACAGGCAAGATAGCAGTTTTGATGGCGTAGGCTATCAGTGGGATCGTGGTGGTGTGCCGTTTATCGATTACCGCTTCCTGAAGCAACAAATACAAGGGGGATACAACTATTATGGTATGGGTGAATTCTATGACCGGTTCCTGGCCTATTTTGGTACTGCCAGTTATTCTTACATGGGTAAATACACTGTTAACGGAACTTATCGCTACGACGGCTCAAACCGTCTGGGTAAAGCCCGTAGTGCCCGTTGGTTACCTACCTGGAATGTGAGTGGTTCGTGGAATGCGCATGGCGAGGAGTTCCTTAAAAATTCAAATGTTATTTCCCACCTGACTTTAAGAGCAACATATGGATTGACTGCCAGTATGGGTGCTGCTAATAACTCCACCCTGGTGCTGATGAATATGGTGGCCGACCGTCCATATACCTCGGAGAAGGAGTCACAGATGTATATCCGTTCGCTCGAAAACAGTGAATTAACCTGGGAAAAGCAATACGAAACCAATGTGGGTATTGACTTGGGATTATTCAAAAACCGCATCAGCTTATCATTGGATGCCTACCAGCGCGATGGTTTCGACCTGATTGGTTATGTACGTACCTCTGGTATTGGTGGTGAGTATTGGAAGTTTGCCAACTATGCCAATATGAAATCGCATGGTATTGAATTTACCTTGGGAACAAAAAATATTGTAAAGTCTGATTTATCCTGGAATACCAACCTGACGTTTGCTTACAATGAAAATGAAATCACCAACCTGAAATCAAATCCAATGGTTTATGACCTGGTGAAGCAATCGGGTGGAGCACTGGAAGGTTACCCGGTGAGAGGACTGTTTTCTATTCCGTTTGAAGGACTTGATAAAGACGGAATACCAACCTTTACCAATGATAAAGGAGAGGTTACTTCTACTGACGTTAATTTCCAGTCGGAGGATGTGGATTTTCTGAAATATGAAGGATCAATTGACCCGAAAGTTACAGGAGGATTATCCAATGTGGTGAAGTATAAGAATTGGAAACTAAATGTGTTTGTGTCTTATCAGTGGGGGAATAAAATACGTTTGTATCCTTCGTTTAAAGCCTACTACACTGACCTGGATGCCATGCCTAAGGAGTTTTTCGACCGTTGGAGCATGACGGGGGATGAAGCCAAAACAAATATTCCTACCATCTTGAGTAAGCGTCAATACGATGCTGAGTACAGGAAAACTTACAGTGCCTATAACCGGTCGACAGATCGTATTGCCGATGGTTCCTTTGTGCGTTTAAAGGAGGTTTCGCTAGCCTATTCACTTCCTAAGACTATCTTGGAGCAGATGAAGTTAAGTTCAATGCAGTTTAAATTGCAGGCGACCAATCTGTTTTTGCTTTATTCCGATGATAAGCTACAGGGACAGGATCCGGAGTTTTTTGGCGCTGGTGGTGTGGCAATGCCGGTACCCCGTCAATTTACTTTCACTCTTAAGTTTGGAATCTAAAAACGATGACCATGGAACGAACCGGAATCGAATTGTTCTCATACAGAGGAAAAGTAAGGTTGGTGAATTTCATGTAACACTAATAACAAATCTGGACATATGAAAAATATGATGAAATATATATTGAGCTTAACCGCCATTGCCACTGGTTTGTGCTCATGTGAGGATTATCTGGATACACTGCCTGATAACCGCACAACGCTTGATTCGCCTGAAGCTGTTAGCGAGCTGTTAGTTTCGGCTTACCCTGATGCTGCTTATTACCAGTTTACGGAAGTGATGAGTGATAACGTCAGTGAAAAGGGAAAGGGAGACTATGTGCAAACGCAGCTGGAAAATACAGAAGCTTATTTCTGGAAAGATCATACAACACAAGCTGACGGGACTCCTATTTATTATTGGAATGCTTGCTACAGTGCCATTGCGCATGCCAACCATGCCCTGGAAGCCATAGAAAGTGTTACTAATCCCGAAGATTATGCGGCACAAAAAGGAGAGGCATTGGTGGCAAGGGCTTATGCCCACTTTATGCTGGTTAACCTCTTTGCCAAGCCGTATGATCCGGTCACAGCTGATTCTGACCTTGGTGTGCCTTATGTGACAGAATCGGAGAAAACGGTATTCAAGAATTATAAGAGAGAAACCGTTGGGACGATATACAAAAAGCTGGAAGCAGATATTGTAGAAGGGATTAAGTTGATCAAGGATGAGGTGTATACGGTTCCTAAATATCATTTTACCAAAACTTCGGCAAATGCTTTTGCGGCTCGTTTTTATCTTTTTATGGGTAATTGGGATAAGGTGATTGAGCATGCTAATATAGCTTTAGGTACCGATCCGGTTAAAATGCTCAGGGATTGGAATGGTTCATACCTGAATTTAACCTACGATGAATTGAAGGCCCGTTACAACAGTTCCGAAGAGCCGGCCAATTTGTTGCTGGCAAGTGCGGAGGCTATCTGGCAGCAAGGCTATATCGTGTATCGCTACAGCTTATATTCTGATATCAAAGATGAACTGTTTCCAACATTTGGCTCTCCGTTTGAATTTTCCTACCGCGTGGCAGGATATGAAACGATGTATCATGTGCCCAAGTTCAATCAGTATAAAAAGCGACTTGGGGGCGTTAATGCCAATATGTACATTGGGATGTTAATGGCACCGCTGTTTACAGCTGAAGAGGTGTTGTTAAACCGGGCTGAAGCCTATGCCATGAAGAAAGACAATACCAAGGCTTTTGCCGATTTAGAAGTCTTTCGGAGTAAACGGGTAAAAAAGTATGATAGCCCAATCATTACAGAGCAGTATCTCAAAGATATTTATGAGAGCGAGGAGTGTAAAAACAACAACTTTCCACTTTACCCATTTTATACCGTTGAAGATGAACAACTGGATGTGATCCGATACATTCTTGATTTGAGACGTCGGGAATTTGTACACGAAGGAATTCGGTGGTTCGACATTCGCCGCTTCCATATGCAAGTGGTGCATAAAACCCAGGAAGGCGAAGAGTTTGTACTCCCCGCAGATGACTTAAGAAAGGTATTGCAGATTCCTTCTCAGGCCATCGCCAGTGGCCTTACTCCTAATCCTCGTTAATGAAAAAGACTGTTAAAATGGAAAAGATGAATAAACATATCTGGTTAGTATTAGTAGTGTTGATGGCCTTTACTTCCTGCAGTCAGGAAGAAGATTTGGGCGAATCACTGATTGACACTTCTACCCCGCAGCTTAATGAAGTAGATAAATGGATACGCGATAATTACACCACGCCATATAATGTGGAGGTGAAATACCGGTGGGACGATTCGGAGGTAGACAACTCTAAAGTACTTACTCCTCCTAAATTAGAAATGGTACAGCCCTTTTTGGAGGCCATGAAAAAGGTGTGGATCGATCCCTATGAGGCTGTTGGTGGTGAGGATTTTGTGAAATGGCTATTGCCCAAGCAGATTATCCTGGTCGGTAGTCACAACTACAACCCCAATGGGTCAATTATCCTGGGACAGGCCGAAAACGGGCGCAAGGTAACCATCTTTGAGTTGAACTATTTCGATGCTTCCGATGATAAAATTCTTAAAAGGCAATTTGAAACCATGGAGCATGAATTTGGACACATCTTGCATCAAACAGTGATGTACCCGGTGGAGTATAAAAAAATCACGCCGGCTTACACCTCTTCCTGGTTTAATACCACAAAAAGTGAGGCCTTGCGCCAAGGTTATATTTCACCTTATTCAAAGAGTAATCCGGATGATGATTTTGTGGAGTTGATTGCCAAGATGCTTACCAATAGCAAAGAAGATTGGGATAAGCTGGTGGAGAGTGCCTATGCTTATGGCGATGAACAGAAGAAAGAAAAGGAAGAGGGCATTGGCAAACTCCGAAAAAAGGAATTGTTCGTAGCCAATTATTTTCTGCAAGTATGGAAAATAGATATTTATGAGCTTCAGGCCCTGGTGCATCAGGCCACCATGGAATTAAAGGAATCTGCTAACCAATCAAACTAAGTAACTATGAGAAATCTGATCTATATAATATTGGGAGCGGCACTGTTTTTTAGTGCCTGTCAGGAAGATGATGATCATATTTTTGATCAGTCATCGGATGCCCGTTTAAATGAACAACTAAAGGAGTATTCAGATATATTGGTATCTGCTGAACATGGATGGAAGACGGATTATTATCCCAACCCTGAGTTGTTGGGGGGGTACTCCTTCGTTATGAAGTATAACAATGATGGGACGGTGGAAACCGTTTGGGACATCCGAACAGGTAAGGATAAAGCCATGTATGCCCTGAAATCCATTGAGCGACCTGAATTGGTTATAGAGACCTACAATGTATTCTCGAAAATGACCGATCCGGAAATCGGTGAGCCTGGTGTAGGCATGGGAGGTGACATTGAGCTGTTCTTCGAGAGGGTTTCTGAAAAGGGGGACTCCATTTATTTCACCGGCAAGGCACAAGGTGCTGCAGTTGTTTTTTACAAAGCAACCGAAGCTGATTGGAGTGAAATAGACCTGTTGAAGAACATGGAAGCCAAAGTGATCAGTCAAGAAGGGGTTCACCCATTTTTTAGAAACCTGGTATTTGAAGGTAGTGATACCAAATACATGATGACCTATGATGACGATAAGCGTCGTATTAACTGGTATTATACCGATGCCAAGGGCGAAACTCAGATTTTTAATGTAGGTGTACATTATACGGCTGATGGATTTGTGATAAACAAGCCCATCATCGTAAATGGGAAAGAAGTGAGGACGTTTAAATACGATACTGATAAAAAAGTGTTTAAGGTCTCAGATGAAGGGGTGTCGGGATCACTGATTTATGAGGCCACACCGCCTGCCGTGTTCAATGGGGCATATGATATGTATTTTGGTAAGAAAGCGTACGACATCAAGAAGTATAGCGATGTTCTTGTTACGAAGCTGGAAGGGTTAAATGACATCGGCACCTTTAATTATTTTCATATTGAAGCATGGGGAAAATATGGCTTTGAGCATGTGTCGTTTAATTACGTAGATTATAAAAGTGCCAAATTTGATACCAAGAGTGTCAAAGCAGCAGAAGACCATGTGGTGTTTTCTTACAAAGGAGAACCATCATACGGTGCCGATCTCAATGAGGAATTTATGGCTTCACCGGCGTGTAAAGCGGTTTATGATTTCTATTTCGATCCGGCTGGTTTTACAGTTGTGCCCCAATCAACCATTGAGTACAATGAGTCGTGTTGGTTGGTAAGTAAATCCGATCCAACCCTTTATTTCTTCTGTGCTAATTAAATTACAAACTGAATTTTCATAGATTAATAGATAGGTTAAAAGGGTGTCTCAGAAAGCTGAGGCACCTTTTTTTTGGTATAATAGCGATGCCACTGTAAAGGATGGTCTTCGCCAGGTTTGTAGGATGGTATGGGGGAGGTAGAAGATGGAGACGCAATGTTTATATCGATTTTCCGGGAGAAAAGTCATCATCACAACAATGGGTAAAGAGGTGTCTGAAGCAAAGCTTGGTAAGTTGCAAATTGGGAAACACTGTTCCGTGTTATAGTTTATGATGTTGTCACTGACGAGCGCTTTGCCAGCTTGTTGTTTATATTGTCGTCAATGACGAGAGAATGTTCAAGGCATCGGTTAATATGTCGTCACCGGCAGGAGGTTCGCCAGTCGGTTGTTTGTGTTGTCGTCACTGACGAGAAATTGTTCGGGGTATGGATCATACTGTCGCCAATGGCGGGATACTTGCCGGTCTGATGGATGAAGTGCCGTCAATGGCGGGCCTTATATCCAGGCAAAGGGCTTCATGTTGTCATTGGCAGGATGTTAACCTGAGAATTATCTACGGAGGAACTACTTTGTAATACTCCTGCTCATGTAAAGAGTAGTGTGGTTGTATTGGGCGTTTTTTCATCACGAAGTGTGTAATATCATTCAAAAAAAAGAGGCCCCTCAGCCAAGGCACCTCTTTTTACCAAACACAATTAATAGAAAAAATCAATGGATAATTAAATCCTTATTCAGGGTGATTGTATGCTCTCACATTTGGGAGTGTTGGAGAAAAAGCCAGTCATCCTATTGCAAAGGAATAAATCCTCTAATAAGCACCCCCTTTTTACTTTTACCTTTTTCCCTTCTTCCTTTCTACTTTAAACTTTTTCCTTTTTCCTTTTCCCTCTCTCCTTCCTCTAATTACTCTCAATCACTTGCCCTTCTTCGCGGTATAAATCAACCGGGCCATCGAGCAATACGGCGATCACGGTCATTTGTTTATCCAGCACTGATTCGGGTACATCAATGTAAGCAATGCCTGGAACGGCGCTCCAGTAGAGTTTGCCACTGATCTGGTGCGACAGCTTGGTGCCGTTACCTACCACCCAGATGCGGTTGATGTTATTTTTTAATCCTTTGATGGTGAGTGGCCCGTTAGGCTTACCATCAACGAACAGGTACAAGGTGTTTTTATCTTTTGATAGTGCGGTGGGACCGTTGTAATGTCCGGCCGGAATGCCTTCCGTCAGGTCGTTCAAGGCCACCTCGTGTTTTTTGCTCCAGCTTTCTGACTTCATCAGTGGCTTCACTTTGGCATCAAACAATTTAGTAGCATTCTCCTTAAGCTTAATGGGATCTTTCAGGTTAACAGCAACCACTGTAACAGTTGGGTCAAGCATGTCGTGAGGAAGCGCAATGCTAGTGATGTCGTCCTCAGTTGAATGTTTCACTTTTTTGTTATAACCCACCACTTTCACCGAGCGGATGGCACTTTCAAGACCGGTTATTTTAAGTGTTGATTCTTGGTTGTGATCCACGTAGAGGTAAAGTGTCTTTTTATCTTTCGACAAGGCTGACGGACCATAGAAATGATCCTGGGAAATGCCGGCACGGGTACCGTAAATAGCCTCTTTGTGCTTGGCAGTCCAGCGACCGAACTCTTTTAATACTGCCAATTGTGGTGCCGGAATGGAACCATCGGCATGCGGCCCGATGTCAAGCAGTAAATTACCCCCCATGCTGATGCAATCCACAAAAATGCGAATCATCTGGAACGGTGATTTGTAGTTGTGGTCGTTGTGCTGATAACCCCATGAGTCGTTCATGGTCATGCACAGTTCCCAATAGGGATTGGCTGGTTTAGTTACCGGTAACCCTTGTTCGGGGGTGGCATAGTCGCCATACCCTTGCAGGCGGCTGTTCAATATCACGTTGGGGTTGTATTTCACCAACATGTTACGCAGATCGGCCGATTTCCATTCGTCGGCACTGTGTTCCCAGTCACCATCGAACCAGTACAGGTCGGGATTGAAACGCTCCGAAAGCTCGCGCATCTGGGTGAAATAGAAATCGGTGAACCGGTTCCAGCGAGCGGCATCTTTTTCATACCGGTTTTTATTTCGCAAGAATCCCGGGTAATCCGGGTAGCTCCAGTCGATGAGTGAATAGTAGAGGCCTACCTTCATGTCGTTATCTCTCAAAGCAGATACAAAAGGAGCCACCAGGTCTCTCTTCGCCGGTGTGTTGTCCACCACGTTATAATGATCGGTTTTGGTATCCCAAAGGGCTACCCCATCGTGGTGCTTTGAGGTCAGTACCGCATATTTGGCGCCGCTCTCTTTGAACAGCTTTGCCCACTCGTCGGGCTGGTATTTGGCGGCCGTAAAGCCATTCATTTGTTTCATGTAGTCATCGTAATTAATGTAACCATTAAAAAATGACCATGACTCATCAATGCCGTTGACGGAATATATACCGTAATGGATGAAGATACCCAACTTGGCATCCTTGAACCACTCCATGCGTTTGGCTTTGTCTTCCTTCGTCTCTTTGGTTTGTGCTTTCAATCCCATTGAGATCAAAAGCAGCATGGCTATAAAGAATGTATTAACTCTCATATATTTTAAACTTTTGATTTGTCAATCTGTTTGTTTTTGGTTTACGGTTTACGGTTCACGGTTCACGGTTTGCGGTCTTCGGTTTGCGGTTTACGGTTCTGGGTTCACTGCTCACTGCTGGACGTTAGGACAGTCCCGTGTAACGGGATTCCTTGTCATTTGCTCACCCAGGTGCGTCCTGCCTGATCGATGTGCCAAACCAGCGAGCTACCTTTTTTTGATGCCACTGCTTCATACAGGGATGAGGTGGTTTCCAGTTTTGGATTAAACTTGAAGGCATTAATGTCAAGACCTGTTTTGGCCAACTCATTCAGGTTTTTGCAATAGGTACCATGTTTCTCCCGGTAAGCTCTTTGGGCATAGTAGATGGTGCGCAATTCCCATTTTACATCCTCTTCAGGATTATATTGGAACTCAACCTCTTTTTTACCAGGCATTTCTTCGGTGAACTGCACAAAAGCCCATGTTTCGGGACAGTGCATATTGATCACACCCTGTGGCGACCACACCCAGTTTTCCTCGGGATAAGACCGGCCGGTTTCCGGGTTGATCTTCTTTTTGTAGCGTCCGTCAACCACTTCCGTGTGCCATTGCACCCGGCTGAAGTTAACGCGCCACTGCACCCCTTCGGCCGGCTGCTTACCGGTATTGAATTCGCTGAGAACCGTTAATGGAAAAGCGATTTCCACGGTCCATTTCTTATCAATGTCTGACGGATTATTAATGGTGCCATCAATGGAAACGGCTGTTTTAAGTCCGTTGATGTCCCAGTTATTGATGGCGGGACCGCCGTCACGATAGGGTTTAATCAGCATCAGGTCCCAAACGGTGTTAAAGGCATTCATCTCAAACTCATAATAGCCATGGGTGTCGCCATCCGGGTCAATGAACACTTCAAAGTCGTTGTCGTAATAAATGACCGTATCCCGCTGGGTAAGGGTGGCCCAGATATGTGGATCTTCCAATTCGGCTGCCACATAAAAATAGTGGTCGTCCCAAAGCATTTTAGCCCTTGTTTTCAATGGCGGTACCGGCTTTTTGTCGCCTTCAATGTCCACAAACAGATCGGTCCAGGGGGCATTTTGCCACGCTGTTTCATCCATTTTACCATTGATTGTTAATGGCGTGGTGGTTTTGTAACAGATATATGATTTGGGATTGAAAGGGCGTAAGGCGATCTGCCCGGCCTTTTTCTCCGTTGAGGTTTGTGCTTGCTTCACCGGGGCGTTGCAAGCAATCAGAAAGATGAATAAAATCCAGATGTACTTCATAATTTTTGTGTAATACTATTGTTGTATTTTCCAGTCAGCAGGTACGGTTGCTCTCTTTTCTTCACCAGGTATTTTTACCGAAGTGCTGAGCGAAAGACCACCACCTAACTGACGGTATTCGTGACGAATGGGATGATACCCGGCTTTCAGGACAATCATGCCATTCTTTTCGCGGGTGGCATGGCTGCCGCCGTTATCTACAATGAGTTTGTTGTGAATGTATAGTTGATCTCCGTCATCGGAGCTGGTATAGAAGGTGTAAATCCCATCCTTTGGGGCAAAGAAATAACCTTCAAAGACCAATGCGAAAAACTCTTTTCCATCGTATTCTCCCAGTCCGATATTATCAACGGAGGAGACTTTATCGGCCGCTTTATTCGTTGGTATATCCGAAAGCTTACCAAACCGACCGTTGTAAACCTTGCGGGTAAGGCCTTCCTGCGGAGAAGTAAGTTCAACCCCGGCTTGAGCGGTTTGTTTGTCAAAATGTGCTTCGAAAATCTCGCTATACACTTGGTTGCGGTAGGCACGCATGCAAACCAGGCTCTCTGAGGTGATTTCTACCGGTCCTGTATATTTCGAAGATGAGGGTGTCGGTGCGGAACCATCCGTGGTGTAATAAACCGTCATGTCGTCCATGGGGATGGTAATTTCCAATTGTGCCTTGTCGGTGAAAACCGTCTCGTCCTGGAAACCTGTGATTGGTGGCAGGTGGTAGAATATACCGGTGGCATCAAATGTGTCGAAATGCTTTTTCACCCGTTCAAAAAACTGGTCGTAGTCCTTTTTCGATGCATCAAGCCAGGCAGCTTCTGCCAGCGCCAGCATGCGTGGCATGGATTGAAAGTAAAGTCGGTCCTGGTTGGGGATACGCTCCGTCCAGATATTGGCCTGTACACCAATAATGCTTTTTGCCATGTCGGCGGTGAAATCTTCCGGTACCGGTTCAAAGTTGTATACTTTTGAAAGCGGTGTGCTTTTGTGATCAAAATCAAAATAGTACTCAAAGTCGGGGGTGATGATTACATCATTGCCGGCTTTTGCTGCGTCGGAAAGGGTATTGGGAGCCCAGTTACGCCACCACATCACCGTGGCACTTTCCGATAAACCACCTTCTACTATTTCGTCCCATCCCAACAGTTTTTTCCCTTTTGAGGCCAGAAATTTTTCTATGTGATGGTTGAAATCCGATTGTAGTTCGTGTTCATTCTTCAGCCCTTTCTTTTTTATCACCGACTGGCATTTACGGCACTCTTTCCAGGAAGCAATGTTTACTTCATCTCCACCTATGTGCAGATATTCGCAAGGGAATAGTTCGGTGACTTCAGTAAGGATGTCCTCAATGAATTTATAGGTGGATGGTTTACCCAGGCAGGCAGGATGTGAGAAATGATCGCCCCAACCGGCTTCTCCTGTGCACGAGAGCCAGGGGTAGTTTTCAATGGCTGCCATGAAATGGCCCGGTATGTCAATTTCCGGTACGATGGTGATGAAATGGTCCGCCGCGTACTTAATGATGTCACGCATCTCAGCTTTGGAGTAGAAGCCCCCGTATAATTTTTGTCCGTTAATCACCTTATGGTTTTTCTCCGGGATGGTAAAGGTGGCATCTTCTTTGGCGCGTTTCATGCAAAGCGAATCCTGACTGTTATAGGTACGCCAGGCGCCTTTTTCTGTCAGTAACGGATATTTCTCAATTTCCAGTCGCCATCCCTGGTCGTCGGTGAGGTGAAGGTGCAGTTTATTTAGTTTGTAACCGGCCATCCTATCGATGAAATGTTTCACTTCGTCAACAGTGAAGAAATGACGCGACACATCCAGGTGCATGCCTCGGTAAGAAAAACGCGGGTAGTCGGAAACCGTCATGCAGGGGATTTTAATAGCTGTGTTTGTTCCGTCAACCGGGAATAATTGCAGTAAGGTTTGCAAACCATAAAACCATCCCTCCGGACCCGATGCTTTCAGGGTGATGCCGTTTTTTGCTATCACCATTTTATAGGCTTCAGGTTTTAGGGTGGTGTCATGTTCAAGAAGGAGTATTCCCTTGTTGCTTTTGGAGCTCTTCAACACCTCAGGAACCGGCAGGTTTCGTTGGGCGAGTTCATTGATGAAAGGAGTTACTGCCTGGTTGGCATTTTCAGAGGCAATGATGGTTGAGATCTTTGCCCAGTCAAGATTTTCTCCGTTTAAGATAGAGGATTGTGGTAGGGGAATTAATGCAGGCATCTCCGGTTGTGGCTTTTGGTTACAGCCAACAAATACAAGAAGAAGCAATGCAAACAGGAAGGTGTGCAGGTTTTTCATGTGTTTTATTTTGTTTTTCAATTGTCACATGAAACGCATCATGAACGAATCATACTTGTGCGTGATTACTTGCTCATGACTTGTTTCAACATGGAAATATTTATGGCAGCAAAATTATCACTCCTTCCTTTGGATAGCAGCTAATGAATGTTCCGATAGGGTGAACAGATGTTCCCTGTGGGTGTTTATTGGTGAAATCGGTGTAAGCCGTCTCATTGTTACAAGTTGGATTCCATGAAACGGGAATTTTTTTTCAAAAAAATGAATTTGCAAAATCGTTGATAATTACTCTGATATCCTTATGTGATCAGTGGTGTGGTGATTTTTTGCCAGATATTTTTTCGAAAAAGAGTTTGACGAAAACAATTTTTTCCTACTTTTGCATCGCTGTTAAGGAAAACACAGCACGATTCACCGAAAGGTGGTGAGTTGAGAAAAAAGTTTTAATGCGAAAATAGCTCAGTTGGTAGAGCACGACCTTGCCAAGGTCGGGGTCGCGGGTTCGAGTCCCGTTTTTCGCTCACAAAAGCCGATGTAGCTCAGGGGTAGAGCGTTTCCTTGGTAAGGAAGAGGTCATGGGTTCAAATCCCATCATTGGCTCAAAGAAAAGGCGTGATCAGCAGATCACGCCTTTTTTTGTTTATAAGCCACTATAAAAATGGACAGAGCACAACATGTTATGTATTGATACCTGCCCACTGTTAATTCTTCACTATTAATTCTTCACTATTAATTGTTCACTGTTCACTGCTTCCTTGTTCACTGCTTTTCATACAATAACGCATCAACACTGTATTTACCCGCTCCCCTTGAAAACAATAGAAAGAGCATGAGTAAGTAATATAGTGGAATTTCAAAACCATTTGCACTGGCTTCAAACCCATTGCCCAAGTGGACGGTAGTGATGGCTACAATCATGGTAAACATCAGTGGCAAGGCTATAATTCTTGTTAAGAAACCGAGGGGCAGCAGAATAACAGCCAGTATTTCCGTTGTGGCTGCCAGGTAAGTACTCAGTGCCGGTAGTGGATAGTTCATGGAAGCAAACCAATCGGTAATAGCAGGAATATCTTTCCATTTCATAAGGGCCGGGTTTAAGAAACCATAGGCCAGAACTAATCGGATCAATAAGAGCGACAGATCGTTTAGCCGGTTACTTGCCTGGTTTAGTTTCATTAATAGCAGTTTCATGATATTTATTTTTTACTGGGGATTAATCTGTTTCGGAGTTATGGTGATTTTTAATCTTCTAATTGGTGTATCCCAACAGGATCTGTTTATCCAAAATATCTGAACAGAAATGAAACAGATGTTGAGATAGTGTTTGGTAATCATCCAAACCAAACAGGGATGATATATCAGGCAACAGCTGCTCGATTGACCAGGGTGATTTAAGTAACTCTTCAATAACGAATACATGCAAGGCAGATATCTCCATGAAGCGTACATTTCCTGTATCCTTTTGGCGGTAGATTAAAATGAAATAGAGGCCTTCATGGAGAGCGGCTTCGTTACCGCCCATTTTATGTATTGGATAAGTTAGTTTGGTGAGTACCAGGTGTGGATTGATCACCAGTTTATCTGAAGACAGATTACCTTTGGAGCGGTAGTCGGGGATGATTTGATCCGGCATGGTGTGAACTTCTATTTCCAGCCATTCAAACCAGAGCAGATCGTTAAGTGCCGGTTTGTTTAATTCATCAGCGTAATGGTTGTTGCTGATGAACTGATAAAATTCAAACGGTAATTTCCATACCTGGGGCGTTTGGGCATCATGCTTTTTGAAAAATTCGTTTACCAGGTATTGCCATTCCTCGTCTGGTAACCATTCTCTCGTAATAGGGTAAGCCTGTTGTATGGTGCTATTAATGACATTAAAAACCAATCGGCGGTAGTTGTGAAGTCTGTCATGTTTTACTCCGGGTATCTCTACTGGTTCACCTGTTCTGCAATAGCCGGCCAGCTTCTCCTGTATCGTTTTGGTTTCAGTGTTTAGTAGCATGATGAACCTCCCAGTGTTTAGTAGCAATGGTTTTTAATTGTTTCATTTCCATGATAAGAGCATCCGTTTCGGGAATGTTGAAGTCACGCTCCAGTAATACAGGTACTGGTTGCATCAGAGACAGGGTATAGTCAAATAGCTCGTAGACGGGATCAATAATGGCTTGTCCGTGGGTGTCAATGATTAAGTCAGGCGCCACCTTTTCGTGACCGGCCATGTGAATGTAGGCCACTTTATTCAACGGCATTTGCCGGATAAATTCTCTGGCGTCGTAACCATGGTTGAAAGCATTTACATAGACATTGTTTACATCCAGCAAGAGATGGCAGTCGGATTGGTTGACGATTTCATCAATGAAAGTAATTTCATCCATTTCTGCTGCAACCGGTGTGTAATAGGATACATTTTCAAGGACCAGTGGTCGTTCAAGATAATCCTGCACCTGCCTGATCCGGTTCACGATGTGGTTAATGGCGTCTAATCTGAATGGTACAGGTAAAAGATCGTATAAGTGTGCGTTGGCCGCCTTGGTATATGAGAGGTGTTCTGAATAGATCTCTACCTGGTAGTGTTTCAGGAACTGTTTCAGTTCTTTTAGAAACGACCAGTCCAACTCATCCGGACTACCAATGGAAAGTGATAAGCCATGACAGGTAACGGGAAATCGCTCTGCTACCTGATCGAGGATATTTTTCCAGTATCCTCCCATGTTCATCCAATTTTCAGGGGCAAACTCTATGAAATCAGGAGTAAACTTCTGATTCGTTAGAAACTCATTCGCGAAATCTCTTCGAAAGCCTATGCCGATTGATGTTTTCATTAATTAGATTTTTATTTCCTGTGCTAAAGAGCAGAATTAATCAGAAAGTAGGTAGCAGGAGAACCTTTGATATTGGGACGGAACACCTGCTCCTACCTCTGCGGTCATTAAGAGCCACATTTTCCTTCGCCACATTTTTGTTCGGAAGTTTTTTCCTCTGTTGTTTTTTTCTCCGTTTTGGTCTCTTCGGAACCACATTTTCCTTCGCCACACTTTCCTTCTCCGCACTTAGCTTCAGTAGCGGATTTTGTTTCTGACTTTTTAGCTTCCTTGGTGGTCTCCTTTTTTGCTTCTTCTTTGGAGCCACATTTGCCCTCACCACATTTACCTTCGCCACACTTTCCTTCTCCCACTATAAAATCGGAACTGCTTGGGTTCATGGATTCAAGAGGAGAGCCATAAAGATCTAATAAGTTGGACCGTACTTCCGCACCTGATCCTAAATTGTCATAGTTGAATAATGTGTTTGCGTTAGCTGCAACGGGAAGTGCTCCTGCCATAAGTCCACCTAGTACAAGTCCTTTTAGCAGGCTGTTTTGATTTTCCTTTTTTGTTTTCATGCTGAAATCTCTTAAAGATTAAAAGATGTTTAAGTCCAATTTTGATTATTTAGACGATGGGGAGAACAATTCCTTACAGCATATTGAGAAAAATTAATCGCAGCGGTGTTTTTTTATTGCGGAGTTAAGACGCAATTGTTGCTCTTCGGTTAGTTTTATCTTGATTTGTTTATTTTCTATTCTGCGCTTCAATCTTTTTATTGCTTTTGTTATAAGGGTTACCTGGCTTGCAAAACGATAACAATAACGACACATGATAAGATGCATAAATAGCTTTAGACGTTCAGCATGAGAGAGTTTATCTTGCTGTTTTTTGGAGATTAAATAGGTAGCTTCTTCGCAGGTGATCATTATTTTACCTTTAGTATCCATGCTTTTGTGTGATTTATTCTTTAATCCAATTGCTTTCTAAGCAGTCTCTTAATTGCAGACGGGCTCTATGGAGTATCACCCATAAATTAGACGATGTTATATTTAGTTCCTTACAGATTTCCTCGGTTTTCATCTCTTCCATTATTCGTAGCATGAAACAAGAGGCCCACTTTATTGGTAATTTTTCAATGCATCGTTTGAGGATGTGCATAAATTCGTCGGATTCCAGTTTAATTTGTGCTTCGTTATCCCAACGTTTGGGTGTAAAGGTATCCAGCCAATGCCCTTTCATTGGTTTGTCTTTTTTGAATCTTTGAGGATTAGTTTCCAATTTTACCTCTCTATTTCGAGCTTTTTGGCGATAGAAATCAACTACCTTTCGTTTTAAAATGGCAATTAACCAGGTCTGTTCTGAGCTATGCCCTTTAAAGCCTGCCATGTTCTTTAAACCGGCTAAAAAAGTTTCCTGAACAAGGTCTTCAGCCCGATTCGGATCATTTACTCTTGAAATCGCATAGGTATAGAGAATGTCACCATATTTCCGAACCCATGAATCCGGATCTAATACAACAGGTTGAGAATTCATTTATTCTAGGATTTTTGTGGAATAGAAAATTAAGAATAATCTTCAATGAATTCAATCGCCATTGTGATCATGGCAGGAATACTTCAATTTTTTATAACATATTATTGATATCCATTTGTGGGGTTTGTAACTTGAATCGCTTATGAATACTTTTTGAAAACGTTACTGCTATGGAAATAACATTCCTTCCCACAAATGATATTGGAGAATTAGAAAGATGCCTTGAATCAATCGAGCAGGATTCCAAAATTAAAGGTCTTTTATTAATAGTGGGTGAAAACAACCAATTTTCCCCTCAGGAATTAGGTGCTGTTATTAGGAAAATAGACATCCCGTTGTTTGGTGGAATTTTTCCGGGAATCATTTATGAAAACAGGCGAAGTGATAAGGGGATTATTGTTATTGAGTTGGATGAGGTGCCTGAATTGATGGTGGTTGAAAATGTTAGTGAAACGTCTACTGATTTTGAGAATGCTTTTTTGCCGTTTCTTGAAAAGACAGATGAATTAAGCACATTCTTCGTTTTTATTGATGGTTTTGCATCCAGAATCAATGATTTTGTAGAATCCCTTTTTGTTGTTTTCGGATTGGATTATAAATATGTAGGAGGAGGTGCTGGTTCTTTATCTATGAAGCAAACACCATGTATTATTACCAATAAAGGAGTATTGAAAGATGCTGCCGTTATTGCCGGTTGTCGAATGAATTGTGGAGTTGGAGTTAAGCATGGTTGGGAAACGCTTTCCGGACCTTTTAAAGTGACTAATGCAGACGGAAACCGGGTTATAACAATAGACCATAAGCCGGCTTTTATTACCTACCAAGAAGTTATAAAGGAACATTCAGGAGCCATTATTACCCAGCATAATTTTTTAAAGCATGCTAAGGCCTATCCACTGGGAATCTCCAAGATTGGCGCAGAAAAAATAGTGCGTGATCCTTTTCGGGTTGCTGATGATAATAGCATAGTGTGTGTAGGAGAAATAAAGCAAGATGAATTTGTTTACATATTGGTTGGAGATCACTCAACATTGTTGAAGTCTGCCAAACAAGCCAAGGAAATGGCTATTGAGGAAGCTGAGGGACAAAAGGCCATGTGTCAGTTCTCTTTTTTTATTGATTGTATATCCCGGGCACTTTTTCTGGGCGATGATTTTCAAAAGGAAATTGATGCGGTGTATAATGGAAATAGAGTTTTTGCAGGTGCGTTAACCATTGGAGAAATAGCGAATAATGGTAAAGCTTATCTTGAATTCTATAATAAAACGGCAGTAGTGGCTTGTTTTTAATGATAAAATAATAGCTATGTATAAAAAAAATTCTCCTGAGCTTTTACAAGTCTATTTTGAAATCGCCATGTCGATCAATGGCTGTGCCGAGCTAAAAGAAATGTTAAGGTCGAGTTTGCTGAAATATTTGCGGAAACTCAACTTGTCAGCAGGTTCTGTATTGGAAATGGTTAATGAAAGAGGGAATTTTAGCTATAAGTGTGTTTATGCTCTGCCACTCAATGTCAGTAGAAATAAGTCGCTGTATCCCGTTATGGAGCGATTGCCTCAAAATGTCAGTGAGGAGAAAATGATAACTTTTCAACAACAATTACCAATTGTTATTGAGGAGCAATCAAGCTTTTTTGTCATTATGGAAATGCCGGGATTTGGATTGCTGATTCTTAAGAAAGAGGAAGATGCATTGCCTGATCATGTGCTTTATTCCCTTAAAACGGTTAATGAGAAATTTGCGTCCGCTGCATTGGCTTGTATTCGCAAAAAGGAATTGATGGAGAGCGAAAGTAAGTATAAAGATATGCTGGAGCTCTTACCTGAAATGATTTGTGAAGTGGATTTGGAAGGTATGGTGATTTATGCCAATAAATATTTGTTGAATAGGTTAGGATATACAGAGGCCGATATGCAGTCCGGATTTGTAGCTTTTGATTTTTTCATTCCGGAACATCGGCAAAAGGCCAAGGATAATTTGGCAAAATCATTAAAGCAAGAGTTCCTGCGTCCAAGGGAATACATCGCACTGACAAATGAAGGAGAAACACTAAATGTATTAATCTATACGAACAGGATTCTGAAGGGTAATAAAGTTACCGGGATTCGGGGGGTAATGGTTGATATTACTGAGCGTATTCGAATTGAACAGGAGATGAAACAAAATTCGGAACGGTTAGAATTGGCATTGTTTGCTAGTGAAGCCGGGTTGTGGGATTGGAGTATTCAGAATGATTCGATCTATTTTAATGATCGTATGAAGTCAATAATAGGATTAAGGGATCAGGATATTTATAGCTATTCTCAATTAGTGGATAGGTTGTTGCATCCAGATGAAAAAACATTGGTGTTGGAAAGAATGGAGGGCCATTTAAAAGGGAAAGAATCCATTTTTCGGGCGGAGCATCGTACCAAAACCATGGAAGGTAGTTGGAAATGGATTTTAAACACCGGGAAAGTAACAGAATGGGATGAGATTTCTAAAAAGCCACTTAGAATGCTGGGAACCATTATGGATATTTCTGAAAGAAAGGTTTCGGAAGAGTTGTTTAAAATAGAGAGGGAACTTGGGTTTAAGGTTAGTAAAACAGAGAGTATTGAGGAGGTTTTTGATATTTGTCTTGAAACAGCTATTCAGTTTTCGGGGATGAGTTGTGGTGGACTATATAATATACAGCCCGATGGTGATTATCAAATGATCGCTAGTCAAAAGATGTGTAAGGATTGTATGATGCATACAACATTTATTAGTAAAGATTCTGAATCTGTCAGGTTAATTAAAAAAGGCATTCCTCTTTATACTGATTCCGATACGTTTTTTAATATGCTTTCATTGAAAGGAGTCCCTAAGCGTGTAAAAACAGTTGCGCTTATTCCGGTTTTGTACCAAGGGAAAATTGTTGCTGCACTTATTCTAGGTTCCCATGAGTTAAATCAGATCCCTGATTTTTCCAGGAAGGCCTTGGAGAATGTTGCTTCTCAGATAGGAGCCGTTATAATTCAGTCCCAACATAAAGAAAAAATAAAGCAAAGCCGACAGGATCTGAGTACGCTTTTTAATACAATCAATGATTTCCTTTTTATTCTAAATATGAAAGGGGATATTATTCATTTTAATTCAATTGTTGTAAAGAGATTAGGTTACGCTTTGGAAGAGCTTTTCGGAAGAAATCTTCTTTTGGTGCATCCCCATAAAAGAAGGAAAGAAGCTGAAAAAATAATGCAAAGAATTTTAGCAGGAAAGGAACGCATATGTGAAATTCCGTTACTTACTAAGTCGGGAGAAGAGATACCAGTTGAAACAAAAGCTCATTTTGGACATTGGAAAGGGGAAGAGGTGATTATAGGGATTAGTCGGGATATTACACTTCGATTAAAGGCAGAGAACCAATTAAAGGAACAAAGCCTGGCCTTGGAAAAAGGATTACGACAACAGGAGATTTTATCTGACATTGCCATCATGTTTAATGAGCTGGATGATTTTGATGTAAAGATAAATAATGCGTTAAAAGGTATTGGTGCTCATTTCTGTGTAAGCAGGGTATATTTATTTGAAGATGATCCAAGGGGTGAAACAACCAGTAATACTTATGAGTGGTGTAATGGAGGTGTTCCTTCCCAGAAAGGCGAGTTGCAAAATATTTCCTATGAACAGATTCCATCCTGGCGTCAAATTCTTATTGATAGAGGAATCTTGTATTCAGAGAACATTCATAATTTACCTCAGGATATAAGAGGTATGTTAGAGCCTCAGAGTATTAAGTCAATTATTGTTTATCCGCTTCTAAAACGAAATAAGTTTGCCGGTTTTCTTGGTTTTGATGAATGCTCTTTTAATCGAAAATGGACAAAGTCTGAGCTGGAGTTGTTAAAGACTGTGTCTAATATTATTACCAATGCATTCGAGCGTAAACTGATTGAAGAAGCGTTGAAGAAGAGTGAGAAAAGATATCGGGGATTACTTGAATCTCAACAGGATTATGTCGTCCGAATTACACCCGATGGAAAATTTACCTATGTCAACGATTCTTTTTCCAAGGGTGTCGGAAAATCCCGTGAAGAGTTATTAGGACAGGAATATCATCCGCTTGTCTATGAAGAAGATTTAGTATTTACTTCTGAGTCACTTCTGAAATTGAATGAAGCACCTTATCGAGCTAGTTTTGAACATCGTTTGAAAACAGTTAAGGGGTGGCGATGGCTGGCATGGGAAGGTAATGCTATTCGGGATGATTTTGGTATAACTGTTGAATTGCAGGGAGTAGGACGGGATGTAACCGATCGCAGGCATTATGAACAGCGCCTAAAAGAGGCAAAGGAGAAAGCTGAATATGCAAATAAGGCAAAAAGTGAATTTCTAGCTAATATGAGTCATGAGATTCGCACTCCAATGAATGCTATTCTGGGTTTTAGTGAAGCTTTATATCATACCATTGAAGGTAATAAACAAAAGAAGATGCTCAAATCGGTATTGTCTAGTGGTAATTTATTGCTTTCGCTTATAAATGATATTCTTGATTTATCGAAAATAGAGGCTGGTAAATTAGAGATTTCGCCTCAACCTACTGATTTGCGGTTGATTCTTGAGGAAATTGAATTGTTATTTACCGAGAAAGCCAGAAAAAAAGGCATTGATCTTGCTTTAATGATTCCTGAGAATTTTCCTGCAGCATTAAAGCTGGATGAAATAAGAATCAAACAGGTTATTTTTAATCTTGTTGGGAATGCTATTAAATTTACTCATAAAGGATATGTGCATATTGACTTAGATTTTGAATATACAGAAGTAGATAATGGAACTTTATTTATTCATGTGGAAGATACCGGTATTGGTATTGCTCCGTCTCAGCAAAATCTAATTTTTGAAGCCTTCCAACAACGTTCGGGCCAGCCTGATCGTTCCTATGAAGGCGCTGGTTTGGGGCTTGCAATTTCCAGAAAATTAGTACTTAAGATGGGGGGCGAGATTACCCTTAAAAGTCAGGAAGAAATAGGTTCTGTTTTTTCTGTGATTTTGCCTAATATAATTAAGAGTGATTTCGAGGTTAGAAAAAAAGATATTCATGGAGAATTCGAATTGCTCGATTTTGATGCTTCTTCTATTTTAGTTGTTGATGATGTACTTGCAAATATTGAAGCTGTAGAGAGTCATTTAATGGGAACTCAATTGATTGTTTATACAGCAGAAAATGGTGAGACGGCATTGGAAATACTTCGTTACACCAAACCAGATGTGATTTTGCTGGATCTACGTATGCCCGGGATGAATGGTTTTGAGGTGGCTAAGAGAATAAAACAAAATCAAGAACATAGCGCTATCCCGATTGTGGCATATACTGCTTCAGTTATGAGTACGGAACATATTACAGATTCAGGTTTGTTTGATGGATTTTTATATAAACCAGTTAGTCGAGGTGAATTGTTTGATGAATTGGCTCGTTATTTGCCATATCAAAAAACAGATGAGCAAGTGAAAGAAGAGACCAAAGATATTATAACTGGCAAGGAACTGTCAAATGTAAATAATAAAGAGTTGGGTGATTTTATAAAGGTTATGGAGGAGTCTTTTTTGCCTACCTGGAATGGCTTGAAGGATCATTTGATAATCTATAAAATAGAAGAGTTTATGACTGAATTACAAAATGTTTCTCAAAAATATAAGGTAAATCCTATGGTGAATTATGTAACAGATATAAAGGTGGACCTGGACTCTTTTGACTTGGATAAAGTACATATTAAGTTGAGGAATTTTCCCAATCTTTTAGAGCAGTTAAAGACCTTCTTGAATTGATTATTTTTAAGTGAATATTAATACTAAATGTTATTGTTATGCTTAGGAGTGAAAAACATATATTGATAGTGGATGATGTTCAAGAGAATGTTCGGATATTGGCTACTATTTTGAAAAATGAAGGGTACAAATTGGCTGTTGCTTTTAGTGGAAAGGAAGCTCTTAAAATATTGGAAGTGTCTGAAATAGATCTGATTTTGTTGGATGTGATGATGCCGGAAATGGATGGGTTTTCGGTTTGTGAAATCATCAAACAGAATGAAAAGATTATGGATATTCCAATTATATTCATTACTGCTCTCACTGAAGAGGATAGCATTGTAAGAGGCTTTGAAGTTGGTGGAGCTGACTATATTACTAAACCATTTAAGAAGAGGGAATTGTTAGTTCGGGTTGAAACTCATCTGGAGTTATTTGATTCGAAGCAAAAGATAGAAAGACAATCAGCTGAATTGAGGCGCACCATTTCCTCTCGTGATAAATTATATTCTATTATCGGGCATGATTTACGTTCGCCTCTTGCTTCAATTTATATGATGTTAAATGCATTACAGAAAAATGATATAAATAGAGACGATTTTACAAATTTAGTTTCAATGCTATCACAAACCACTAATGATACATTTGAATTATTAGAGAACCTTCTTTATTGGTCACGAAATCAATTAGGTGATTTGGTTCCTTGGAAAAGTCCGGTCTCCTTGAAGTTTCTTGTTAGTGAGAACGTCAATGTGTTGAAGGCAAATGCAGCAAGAAAGAGTATTGAATTGTATTCCGAGATTAAAGATGATGTCATTATTCAAGCAGATAAAAATATGATGAAGACAGTGGTACGGAACCTTATTTCAAATGCAATTAAATTTACTCGCTCTGGTGGACGGATTATGGTGGAATCGGAGAAAAGTGACCGGTGGGCTAAAATCAGCATAAAGGATACAGGTATTGGTATACCTGAAGAGAAGCTTGAACAACTGTTTGATAGTAATGTAAACCTGATAACAACCGGAACGAACGATGAAAGAGGAAGTGGTTTGGGTTTGAAGGTTTGTCATGATTTTGTAAGCAAACATGACGGACAGATTATTGTTAACAGCAAGATAGGTGAAGGAAGTACGTTTACAATCCTGCTCCCAACCACTTAATTGGTTGGAAGATCAATACCATGTTTCTTTAAACGACGATGCAAGGCATTCCATTGAATATTGAGTAATTCTGCAGCCTTCGCCTTGTTATAATTGGCTTTGGCAAGAGCTTTTTGTATTGTGAGTTTTTCTACTTCTTCTAATTGTAACACTTCCTGATTTTCTTCTTGACTTAAAGGTTGGTTCATGATGGTATCAGGGAAATGGATTGTTTCTACAAATTTATTGTCGCATAAAATAACAGCTCTTTCGCACATATTTCTTAACTCTCTTACATTTCCTGGAAAATCGTACCGTTGTAACTGAAATATGGCTTCATCATCAATACCCTTGATGTTTTTTCGCATTCGATCTGAAAAAAATTGGATAAAATGGCTTAAAAGTACAGGCATGTCTTCTTTTCTTTCGCGTAAAGGAGAAATGTGGATATGAAAAGCTGCGATTCTATAAAATAAATCAGTTCTGAAATGTTCACCGGAGCTCATCTCTTCCATTTCTTTGTTTGTGGCGGCAATGACACGAATGTCGAATGATTGTTGTTTTGAAGACCCAACTTTATTAAATGTACGTTCTTCTAAGACCCGCAGTAGTTTAATTTGCAAATTATTGGGCATGTCTCCAATTTCATCCAGGAAGAGAGAACCGTTATTGGCCACTTCAAACCAACCTACTTTTTCATTGATGGCACCCGTAAAAGAACCTTTTTTGTGTCCGAAAAATTCACTCTCGAATAATGTTTCAGGGATAGCAGAAGTATTAACGGCACCAAAAAATTCATCTTTTCTTGAGCTAATGTTATGAATGCCCCTGGCAATAAGTTCTTTGCCTGTTCCACTTTCGCCGGTAATCAAGACGGAAGTATCGGGTGTTTGTGCGACTTTATACATGAGTTCTTTGACCTTATCCATTGAGGGGCTCCAACTTATAATTTCCATGTCTTTCCTGTTTTGTTGCTCTTTTATAAGGAAAGACTTACTTCTTTCAAGTTGTTGGAGCTTCTGTTGGAGAGTAGTAAATTTTTTTGTTCGCTCAATAGCAAGGAGTATTTCGTTTGTATCAAGTGGTTTTTTAAAGATGTCAAAAGCACCTAACCTTAGGGCTTCAATTGCATTTTGGAGATTTACATCCGAGCTAATCATGATGATTTCAATTTCTGGAAAATCATCTTTAACAGTTTTCACTAAAGTTATTCCGTCCATTTCCGGGAGTTGGATATCGCAGATTAAGATATCAATTGGCATTTCACGGAGTTTTTTAAATGCCTCCGATGGTACTGCAGCTGTGGAGATCAGAAAATTTTTTTTCAATGAAGATGAGATGATTTTTCGGATAATAGGATCGTCATCCAAAACTAAGATATGTAGCTTATGTGGGTTCATGGTATATTTAATTGATTAACACTAATGTAGTAAAATTCATTTAATTGTGAATATTGCTTGTTTGGTGAATTTTGCGTTTTCTTCTTTTTCGAATGAGGCATTGGGACAATGCATTATAGTCAAGCTTCATTTTCGAATATTTCCTAGTTGCTGAAGATTATATTAGGAGGTTAAATGTCAGTAATTCAGATTGATGATTATTTTGGTATGGAAGTAGTTATAGATAGGCTACGAACAAGATGGCAATAACCTTTATGGGATCGTTAAAATGATAGAAAACAATAATTCGACACAATAAAATAGAATTTGATATTTGGTCATGTTCTTATTGAAAAATTGAACAAATGAAAAAGATTGTAGTGTTGATTGGAACAATATTGTTAGTAATTGGTGGGTGTTCCCAAAATATAAATCATGGTATGCTGCCAATCAGTTCGTTGTCGGAAGGTTCAAGGTTTTCACTGACTCAGATGGATTATGAACATATAGAAAGAGAGGGAGGATATGAAGTTATGCAGGTTCTTAAAGAAGGATATAAATCTATTCTATTTGAGAAGGATGGGACATTGGTAGAATCAAATCATAGTTTGAGAAAGGAAGGTTTACTGGAATAATCAAACACAATAAAGCTTTGTCCTTGTTACTGTGTTAGTTGAAAAAGACTTTTTAATAGTAACAGATGTAATCTAACTATAAAAAATATGTGATATGAAAAAGAAGCTATTAGTCATTGATGATAAGCCAGAAATACGAAGTCTGATTTCTTTGTTTCTGTCAAAAGAATATGAGGTCATTACTACATCTAATGGCCAAAAGGCTTTTGAGTGGCTTCATGAAGGAAATTTTCCTGACTGTGTTATTTCTGATGTTGATATGCCGACAGTGAATGGTGAGACCTTTCTTAGCCAGATTAAGGCTTCTGGTGTGTTTAAAGATATTCCGGTAATCATTTTATCCAGTTTGCAGAGTTCAAAAGATCGTATCAGGTTACTTCAGTTGGGCGCGCATGATTTTATTGTAAAACCGTTTAATCCTGAAGAATTGAAAATTCGTATTGAAAAAGTTGTTCATACTCAAAATCAATAGTTGTGAAACTAGCTGTGAGTAAAACTTCTTCTATCATAGAATGAATTAAAGAGTAATTGAGAAATATTAAGAATTCAACTTGAGTGAACAGGGATTTTTGGAGGGATTTAGCTAACAAATAAAATTTAAACCAATGAAAGCTAAGGTAGGTATATACGTAGGGCAAAGATATTTATTTGCTCAAACATTATCCGTTCAAATAGGAAATGTAGTGATGCATTATTATGCCAATGGTCGTCAGTTGATAGAGAGAATGACGAAATTGATGCATGAGGTTGATTTTATTGTGTTGGAGTGTAATGGTGATGATATGTGTCACTTCTCTTTTATGAGATTTCTTAAAGCAAACAAAAAAATTAGAGAGTCAGTGGTGATTTTGGTAAACGATTCAGTTAAACCAGAGCAAAGAGGAAAGCTTTTGTCAATGGGAGTGGATGATATCTATCGTTTTGCCGAAAAGGCAGGTAATATTGCAAAACGAATAGGCTTTTTAATCGACTATAAAAGCCGATTAGGTGTAAGGAGCTCAAATGATCGCTTTAAGAAGTATAAAACTCCTGTAGAAAAGAGAGTGTTTGATGTATTAATTGCGAGTGTGGCTTTGGTTGTGCTTTCTCCTCTGATGTTACTGATATCAATAATAATAAAACTGGGATCAAAAGGCAGTGTACTTTTTGTATCGCAACGAGTTGGGGCGGGGTATAAAATATTCAATTTTTATAAGTTTCGTTCGATGAAAGTTGATGCCGAAAAGAGTTTATCAAAACTATCAGGTGAAAACCAATATCTCAATGATAATAATAGCATGTTAATTAATCATGCTATAAATACATATGATAGCACTGTTCTATATAATGATGAAGGGCAAGTGAATGAATATCTTTATGTTGAAGAAAATCAAAAAGCATCTGAGGTAGCTTTCTTAAAGATAAAAAATGATCCTCGAATAACTAAAGTTGGAAAATTCATTAGAAATACCAGTATTGATGAATTGCCACAATTGATCAACGTATTGAAAGGAGATATGTCTATTGTTGGTAATCGGCCATTACCGCTATATGAGGCAGAGCAGTTAACGACCGATCAATGGAGTGAACGGTTTTTGGCACCAGCAGGTTTAACAGGATTGTGGCAAGTTGAATTAAGGGCAAGAAACTCTCAAATGTCTCCCAATGAACGGAAAATGCTTGATATTGAATATGCCAGAACTTACTCTCTAAAGAATGATATAAAGATCATCTTCAGGACAATTCCTGCTTTGTTGCAATCACAGAATGTGTAAATATAGAGGATGATAGAATGGTAAAGCAAACCGCTATAATATTATTCTTAGTCTATATCTCCTTGTCTTCAGAAAAGGTAGCAGGGCAGGGAATAGCATCGGAATCTTCGAAAATGAAGGATGTGTTACTTATGCCTAATATTCCATCCATTGACACATTGATTCAACATGCGGTTAACAATTCAGGCGCGTATAAATATTTTTCCGGAGCCATAAAAATAAAAGAACAGGAAAAATCAGCGATACAGAAGGAATGGATGAATATGTTATCGGTTGAAGGTCGCTACGGGTATGGTATGTATGATCAAATTCTGGTTAATGAACTTGGGGATGAAAACATATCTACCTCATCGCTGATGTCGCAAAAGCAAAAGAGGTATTACATAGGCCTTTCGCTTGATCTACCATTGTCAGATGTTTTTCAACGAAAGAATCGGGTAAAGATTGCTGATTTGGAGATTGAAAAGGCAAAGCATGAATCGGTGAAAGCAATGCAAATAGTGCAAGCTCTTGTTGTTGAGTATTACTATGAGCTTTTGCAGGCTTATGATGATGTGATCATTAAATCCAATCAGCAGGAAACAATGCAATTGCAACTGATAAAAGCAAAAAAGGAGTTTAATGACGGACAGTTGCCTGTGAATGAGTTGGCCAGAATAGAGAATTTATATTACGAAGCTCAACTTGCTCATAAAGTTGCACGCCATAATATGAGATTAATAATTACTCAGCTTGAATTGCTTACCGGAATAAAAATAATAGAAATGTAATGGGTTTACCTGAATTCATAAGATTGCTGTTACGGCATAAACGCGTACTATTTGGTGTGCCTTTAATTATGGGGATATCGGTTGTGTTATTAACCATGAATATGCCCAAAAAGTATCCTGTACATTCGGTTATTTATACCGGAATAGCTTCGGGGTATTCGCTTGAGTCAACCCAGGGAGGTCAGTTTAATTATTTTGCCATCAACAATGCCTTCGATAATTTAGTAAACCTGATAAGTACCAAAAGTACCCTTGATGAAGTGGGGCTGCGACTGTTTGCTCTGCATATTATCCAAATGGAGGCATTGCCTCGTATCGTTTCAGAAGCATCATTGGAAGAGATCAAAAGAATAACACCAGATGAGGTGAAAGCGTTGGTTGATCCGGTCTCTGTAGAAAACACTTATAATCGACTATTGGCATTTAAGAATAAGGATGAGGAAAATTTCGTGTATGAGTTGATAAATCTGTATCATCCCCATTACAGCTTCGATGCACTATCAAAGATTAAAGTTAAGCGTATTTCCACCAGTGATCTGGTAGAATTATCCTATGAAACGGATGATCCGGCTGTGAGTTATCAAGCATTAAAGATATTACTTGATGTTTTTAGACGAAATTACCGGGCATTGAAAGAAAATCAAACGGATGCCGTGGTCAATTATTTCAATAATCAATTGGCTATTTCTAATTCCAGGCTGGCAAAAGTAGAAGGTAGTTTATTGAAATTCAATCAGGATAATCAGATAATTAATTACTATGAGCAGTCCAAACATGTCGTTTCTGAAAAGGAAAAATTTGAATTGGAACGGCAAGCAGTGATGTTGGATTTTGTGGCTGCGAAATCAGCAATAGATAATCTGGAGAGCCAGCTCGGTGCCAGGAATCAACTTCAGCTTCAGAGTAGTCACATTACAGCGCTGCGCAATAAATTAACAGAGATTAATAAGCAGAAGACTTTATATGACTTGTATACACCAAAGGATTCACTTGTAAGTGGTTATTATATCGGTTTGCAAACAGAAGCATTGGCGTTGCGAAGTGACTTACAACATGCGTTGGATTCTCTACATTATTTTGAAAATACCCGCAGCGGCATTCAGATAGCCGAGATAGCTATACAGTGGTTACAAAATGTTATCCTTCATGATGAAGCAAAGGCAAAGCTTGAAATGCTCAAGCAAAGGCAGCAGGAAATTGATGAAATTATTCGTTCTTATGCACCATTAGGTGCTAATATGAAAAAGATTGAGCGACAGATTGATGTGCAGGAGCGTGAATACCTATCGTTGTTACACCATCTGGGGCTGGCGAAACTAAAGCAGCAAAACATTGAAATGGCTTCAACCCTCAAAGTGGTTGACCCACCTATTTTTCCGATTACACCAAAACCAACCAAGAGAAAGTTGTTGGTTATTGCAGCAATGCTTATGGGATTTGTGGTAACTGGCGCATTTTACCTTCTGGCGTATTTTTTTGATACTACTATCAAAGATGTGGCAGGCTCAGAAAGAATAACTCAATTAAAGTGTTTGGGAGGTATGCCTTTTTTGAATGGAGACAAGGATAAGTATCACGACCAATTAAAACAGGCAGCTAGTCATGTTATTAATAATCAATTGTTAAACATGTGGAATGAGAATGGCAATTCTCCAATGAAATTGGCTTTCGTTTCCAGCTTTACGCAAGAAGGTAAGTCTACTATTATTGCTGCTTTAATGGAAAGTATGTTGGCCCATGGGATAGAATGTTATCAGGATGATTCGCTTGTTAAGAATTCAGATTCGGACCGATATCTTTTTGCTGAAGCAGGTGTCTTAAAAGCAAGAATTTTTCCTTTTGACATTTTAAATAAAGCAGATGTTATCTGTTATGTGATGCGTGCTGACAGGGCTTGGGTTGAGGCGGATAAAACTATTGTAAGTGTGTTAAATTCGATTGATCATAAACCGATCGTGTCGATTGTAAATTTTGTAAACCCTGAATTAATGTCGAATGTAACCGATCAGGTTTCCAAGTCGCAGTCAGGATTTCGCAGAAGGATGAAACGAATCTTGAATTTCAGGTTTTTCGAAACATTTGATACAAACAGTTAAACTTTGGTGTGATGATGAATTTGAGTCGGAAAATATTAACGGATAAAAATGTACAATCTATTGGTGCCAATGCATTAGGGGCTTTGTTGAACCTGTTTACTTTTCTGATCCTAGTCAGAGTTTTGAGTAAAGAAGCTTTTGGTGAGTGGGTCATATTTGCCACATTGGCAACTTTTGTAGACTTGTTACGGTTTGGTTTAACCCGCCGGGCAATTGTCCATTTTTCGTCCAAACATCATGATAGTGAAAAGGTAATATTCAGGAGTTCAGGAGCTATTATCGACAGCAGTGTTACGGTGGCATTAGTTTTGTTATTTGTGTTTATTCGTGTTGTTTTTTCGGAGGTTTCATTTGGTGCTTACAGTCTGTTTTTTGGCTATTACCCATTATTAGCTGTTGCGAATTTACTATGGAATAATGCGATTAGTAATTTGCAAACCGAACAACGTTTTGATCGTATTCTGGTCATTCGACTGGTTATATCCGGCAGCTTTTTTCTAATAATCCTAATTACAAGTCTGTTTTTCTCTATTGACCTGGTTATGGTTGCTTGGGCCTTTATCATCAGTAATCTATTCGGAAGTATGGTGGTTTTTACCTCTCTGTGGGATGGTTTTTATAATTGGGCAAGAGCTGACAGAAATAGTATAAAGCAGCTTTTTAACTACGGAAAGTATACACTTTTAACCAGTGTAGGAAGTAGTTTGTTAAGGAGTGCTGATTCGTTAATTATTGGATTAGCACCTTTCTTAGGGGCTGAATGGGTAGCTATTTATGCGATACCATTCAAAATTATTGATCTTGTGCAGCTTCCTTTAAGTGGTTTTATGGCAGTGGCCATTCCACGCTTGTCAAAAGCCTACATTAATAATCAAATTGATCTCTTTAAAAACATATTTAGTACTTATCTCGGGGCTGTGAGTCTATTGTTTATGCCAATACTGGTGGTTATTGGAATGTTGGGTGAGCAATTTCTCCTGATTTTTGCCGGTGAGCAATATCTTTCTTCCTTGGGATTAATGTGGTTGTTGCTTTTGATCTTTATTCCATATGCTTTATTGCTTCCTTTTGATCGTCTGTCAGGGGTGGCATTGGATGCCATAGAGAGACCTGATAAAAATGCAGTTAAGGTATATGTCATGTTAACGTTGAATCTTGTAGGTGATTTAATTGCTGTATTTGTTTTTCAGTCATTAATCCTGGTGGCTTTTACATCAGTGGTCTTCACAATTGTCGGTATGGTTCTGGGGTGGCATTTTCTGAATAAAGTCGTGAAGATTGAAATAGGAAGTGTATTTATTCGGGGTATTGATTTTTACCGCTTTGAATTGCAAAAGTTTTTAAAAGGAAAAATATCAGACGTTAATACCGATAAAGTTCGTCCATGAGTGCAGTCAGTCTAAAATACATGGTGGTTTTTTTTAAAGCAGTTGTGATTGGATTACTAGCTGTTTCAGTGTCTGTTTTGATTGTAAAGTTTGGAATCATGGTGACACTTATGGGGATTTTTCTGCCTGTTGGTATCTTGTTGTTATATCAAGTGTTCAAGTCGCCTGAAACAGGTTTATGGATCACCTTTATCGCCAATTATTTTGTGCTTGGTTTGACCCGATACATCCCTGCACCACTTGGATTATCCATCGATTTGTTGTTGGTACTTACGTTGATGGCCGTATTTTTTAAATACTTTAAACAGCGTCATCGGTGGTTAGCCGCAAAAAGTGATTTGACCTTGTTGGCAGCTATCTGGTTTCTATATGCGTTATTTCAATTTGTAAATCCGGAAGCGGTGAGCCGGGTGGCCTGGTTTTATGCCATGAGAGGGATCGCTCTGTATATGCTTCTTACGGTACCCTTGGTATTTATGCTCTTCAATAAGCCTAAGCATCTGAAACGTTTTTTTACTTTCTGGTTAATCTTTGCGCTTGTGGGTGTGATTAAAGGATTGCAACAAAAATACCTGTTTTTAGATCCCTGGGAACAGCAATGGTTAAACAGTGGTGGAGCTTTGACACATCTGCTTTTCGGAAAGCTGAGGATATTCTCCTTTTTTACCGATGCCGGGCAGTTTGGGGCTGCCATGGGGCATTCAGGGGTGGTGTTTGCCATTGTGGCCCTCAATGAAAAGAAAATGAAAGACAAGCTCATATATGGGCTATCAGCTTTGCTGTTTTTCTATGCTTTAATGATTTCGGGCACTCGTGGTGCTATCGCAGTACCTGTTGGCGGTTTTTTTATGTACTTGCTCTTACGTCGTAATTTCCGGTTGCTTTTGGCCGGTGGTGTTTTAGGTGTAATGGTGATTGTCTTTTTCATGTTTACCACCATTGGACAAAATAATTATGAGATAAGACGTATTCGAACGGCTTTTGACAAGGATAATCCATCCTTGAGAGTTCGCATTGAGAATCAAAACAGGCTTAAAGGGTATTTGGCAACGCGTCCCTTTGGTGGAGGGATTGGTTCTGCCGGTAATTGGGGACAACGTTTTACTCCCAATACATTCCTGGCCAATGTGCCAACCGACAGTTGGTATGTAATGATATGGGCCGAGCAGGGTATAGTGGGCTTGATGTTACATCTGTTCATTTTGTTTTATGTTTTGATTAAATCATCCTGGGTGGTGAGTTTTAAAGTTAAGAATGAATGGCTGCGGGGACGACTTCAGGCATTAGTTGCAGGTCTTTTCGGTATCATGTTAGCCTCCTATGGTAATGGGGTCTTGGGACAGATGCCGACCGGAATTATTATCTACATGTCAATGGCTTTTATGTTTATGGCAGACAAGCTGGATCGGCAGTTAAGTGAAAAAGATGAACCTTTCGTCAATCAGGATTATTTGTCGGATAGTAGAATATCAATGTATCCTTTTTCTGTGATGAAGAAGGGGAAGGATGACTCTCAGAATAAGTAATGTTTAACATCAGATAGATCAATAATCTGTTTTAGATGAGATGACATGAGGGAATTACAAACATATCCATTGGTTTCCATAGTGACCGTTAATTATAATCAGTCGCAGGTGACGTGTGAGTTTCTGGCTTCAATGCGAAACGTCTCATATCCTGCCCTGGAGGTTATTGTGGTGGATAATGGATCGCTCGGTGACCAGCCTGAGATTATTGTCGAACGCTTTCCCGAAGTCATTTTAATTCAGAGTGAAGAGAACCTTGGATTTGCAGGTGGAAACAACCTGGGAATACAGCGGGCAAGGGGAAAATATATTCTTTTCATTAATAATGACACGGAAGTAGAGAAGGACTTTTTACAGCCAATGGTCAGGCTTTTGGAAAATGACTTATCCATTGGTATGGTGAGTCCGAAAATCAGGTATTCTTATCATCCGGACACCATTCAATATGCGGGATTCAGCAAAATGAATCCCTATACCTTACGCATGAAGGCGGTGGGTTATAAACAAAAGGAGGCCGGACAATATGAAGAAGTGGGGGAAACCCATTTTGCTCATGGGTGTGCCATGATGGTGCCGGTACGAGTTATTGAAAAAGTAGGTGTCATGCCAGAGATGTACTTCTTGTATTATGAAGAACATGATTGGAGTACTCAAATAAAAAAAGCTGGTTATCGCATCTTTTTCCAGCCTCAGTCGGTGGTGTTTCATAAAGAATCCATCTCTACGGGAAAAAATAGTCCTTTGAAAACCTATTACCTTAACCGGAACAGAATATTGTATTTCCGGCGGCATATACGGGGTGGTCAGGCTGTCATGTCTTTTCTGTATCTGTCACTGATTGCGGTGCCTAAAAATTTTATTGGTTACCTGTTGTCTTTTCAACGGGCTCATTTAAGAGCTTATATGCGAGCTGTATTCTGGCATTTTAGAAAACTGAAGTAAGCTTAATAACGTATTAAGATTAGTTATCATGGAATATCTGCAAATCTTTTTAAAAATCGTTGGGCTGGGTCTGTTCAGTTACCTGCTTTTATCTGCAAGCTATTTTTTCTTCTTTAGTATTTCAGGAATGTTTTACAGGGAAAAGAGGGAAAAGGCTTCGGTTTATAGGAATATAGCTGTGTTTATTCCTGCCTATAAAGAGGATGGTGTGATTGTAGAAGTAGCCCGTAAGGCGCTTGGCCAGAATTACCCGTCTGACCATTTTGAAATCATTGTTATTGCCGATTCCTTAAGGAAGGAAACGTTGGATGATTTAATTAAGCTTCCTATTAGGGTAGTTGAGGTGAGTTTTGAAAAAAGTACCAAAGCAAAGGCTTTGAATAGGGCTCTGAGTTTGATTGATGACTCCTTTGACATTGTAGTGGTGTTGGATGCCGATAATATTATGGAGGATAGGTTTCTTGAAAAAGTGAATCAGGCTTTCCAATCTGGTGATGTTATCCAGGGGCATCGCACAGCTTTGAATCAAAACAATCATTTGGCTGTGCTGGATGCCATTAGTGAAGAGGTAAATAATCATGTCTTTCGGAAAGGTCACCGGGCAATGGGATTATCGGCAGCGCTCATTGGATCCGGGATGGCATTCGACTATACTTGCTTTAAGCAGAAGATGAAGGCTATCAGGGCTATTGGTGGGTTTGATAAGGAACTTGAATTGGCCATTCTTGCCGATCAAAAGACCATAAAGTATTTAGACCAGGCAATGGTATACGATGAAAAAGTGCACCGTGCGGATGCCTTCATAGGTCAGCGCAGGAGGTGGTTGGCGGCCCAGATTTTTTATTTCATTAAAGGGATACGAAAAGGAGTAAGTCAACTTGTACTTAATGGCAATGTGGATTTGTTTGATAAGATCATACAAATGGTACTGGCTCCAAGGATTATTTTACTTGGTGTATTAGCAGTTGTAAGTGGTGTGTTGGGTATACTATCGGCTATTTATCCTTTGGGGACCTGGACGGAATGGATCATTCCTCAACCTTTTTATTGGTATCTGATGCTTTCGATGGTATTAACCGGTTTTCTCTTTTCTATCCCATCTCGTTTTTATAACCGGCAAACAGGAAAGGCACTGCTCTACCTGCCTAAGGCTTTTGGATTAATGGTGCTTGCGCTTCTCAAGATAAAGGGAGCGAATAAACGGTTTATACATACTTCACATGGTTTAACTGATCAGGTGTCATCCGGATGATAGAGTGATATTCAGATAGGAATATCCTGTCTAATCCCGGATCTGCATAATAAAATAGTCTCATGTCTTAATATTAAAATCTGGTAAGATGAAAATTGCAATTGAAGGACAACGACTTTTTAGAAAAAACAAACACGGAATGGATTTCGTGGCGTTACAGTTAATACGTAATCTTCAAAAGATTGACCAGGAAAATGAGTACTTCGTATTTGTTAAACCAGGCGAGGATGTTTGCCTGGAAGATACGGCTAATTTTCACATAGTGCCTTTATCAGGCGCCACTTACCCTTATTGGGAACAAGTAGTATTGCCTGCTGCGGTGAAAAAATATCAGTGTGATTTATTGCATTGTACCAGCAATACCGCTCCGTTAAAAGTATGCGTGCCGCTGGTGGTGACCATACATGATATTATTTACC
Organism: Marinilabiliaceae bacterium JC017; assembly: GCA_004296775.1. GTDB lineage: Bacteria > Bacteroidota > Bacteroidia > Bacteroidales > Marinilabiliaceae > JC017. The sequence goes on along the minus strand of RHGE01000016.1, from coordinate 31,328 downwards.
TGGAGAGTCTGAATCATTTCAGGAAACGGGCTTCATGGTATCAGCGAATGGGCAATATTTATCGGCGGTGGAATGTGCCTTTTATTCTGCAACGGGCCCAATATGTGATTACTGTATCCGGATTTGAAAAAGCTACCATAGCCGGTCGTTTTCCTGAGTATGCAGGTAAGATCAGGGCTATATATAATGGAGTAAGTGATCAATTCAAAAGAATAAAAGACAACGAATACCTGGAGGAGGTAAAACAAAAGTATCAGTTACCGAATAATTTTATTTTTCACCTGGGAAATACCGATCCAAAGAAAAATACTTTAAATGTTTTTCGGGCTTATGATTTATATCGTAAATCCTCTGCTTCAGATCCCATGCCCCTGGTATTGCTTGATTATGACAGATCCCGGTTGAAAAAAGAGTTGGAACGGTTAGGCCTTTCTCATTTGAGTGATTCAATCAAACTTTGTGGGTACGTACCAAATGATGAATTGCCGGCGATCTATAACTTATGTAATCTCTTTTTGTATCCATCGTTACGAGAGAGCTTTGGATTACCCATTTTAGAAGCCATGAAGTGTGGGACTCCAACCATTACTTCCAATACTTCATCAATGCCTGAAATTGCCGGTGATGCGGCCATTCTGGTTGATCCGTTTAGCCCTGAAGAGATTGCCCTGGGAATAGAGAAAGTGTTGTCAAGTAAAGGGAAAAGAATGGTGTTAAGGGAAAAAGGGTGGAAAAGGACAGCTGCTTTTTCATGGGAAAAGATGGCTGGTGAAGTATTGGACTTGTATGGGATGGTGCTAAATATTAAAGAGACAGGAAAAGTACCTGAGAAGGTTGTTGATCTGGTGTAGGTGCTTAAGGAGTAACTTTTACCAGCATGTTGTTCAAATTGGATGGAAATAGATAGAGAGGATAGAGGTCAGAAGTTAGAGGTGGGAAATAGATGGAAACACTTAGAGATAAATGGAGATACAGTGAAATAGATAGAAATATTTTGAAACAACCTGTACTTTCCAAAGAACAATCTCTGCGTCTCAGCGCCTCCGCGGTGTGTAATGAAACCTGTTAAAACAACAAACTAAAGGTAACATCCCTCGAAGAGGCTTTTTTTCAGGTGACTCCTAAAAAACATAGAATCTTATTATCTCCATTGTTATGATTAAAGATAGAGACATTGTGATTATAGGCATTCAGCCCTGGGATATTGAAATAGGAAGTAATTGTAAAAATATTGCTTTGCAGTTTGCCAGGCATAACAGGGTATTGTATGTCAATGCCCCATTGGATCGTTTTTCCCTCTGGAAGGAGCGGCAATCTGCCAAGGTGAAAACGCGTCTGCATGTTATACAGGGGCGTCAGCCCGGCCTTCTGCATATCACAGATAACCTGTGGAATTTGTATCCGGACACCATTGTAGAGTCAGTCAATTGGCTGACTCCTGGTAGGTTGTATCAAATAGTCAATAAGTATAATAACCGGCGTTTTGCGGCATCTGTTAAGAAGGCAATTGACGAATTGGGATTCAAAGATTATCTCTTGTTTAACGATCAATACATGTTCCTGGGGTTTTACCAAAAAGAGTTGCTTGATCCTGATTTGTATGTGTATTACATGCGTGATAACCTGGTGAATAATCCTTATTGGCGTAAGCATGGCAAGGAGATGGAACCTCAGTTAATCGGGAAAGCTGATCTGGTAGTAAGTAACTCATTGTTATATACAGAATATGGAGCCAGGTATAACCAGGAGTCCTATATGGTGGGGCAGGGGTGCGATACAAGCATGTTTGATGATTCGGAGGGTAAGATTTGTGTGGCGGAGGATCTCAAACAATTCACCTGCCCCATCATTGGTTATGTGGGGTATCTCTCGGCCCGGCGATTGGATATACATCTGATAACCTATCTGGCTACCCAAAAACCGGATTGGAATATCGTGTTGGTAGGTCCGCAGGATGAGGTTTTCGAAAAGTCCTCCCTGCATCAGTTGAGTAATGTGCATTTTCTGGGTGCCCGACAACCGGAGGAACTGCCTTCGTACATTAAAGGATTCGATGTAGCGATCAATCCCCAGCTTGTTAGCGAGGTGACACAGGGAAATTATCCCCGTAAGATTGATGAATACCTGGCTGTAGGGAAGCCAGTGGTGGCAACGGCAACCAGGGCAATGGACTATTTTAAAGAGGATGTCTACCTGGCTTCCAATTACCAGGAGTATCTATCGCTGATTGAAAAAGCCTTGCAGGAAGACTCAGAGCAATTAAGAAAGAAAAGGCAAAAGACCGGGGCCAGTCACAGTTGGGAGAATTGCGTTAATACCATCTATCATTATATGGATGAGGTCTTGTATAAAAAAGAAAAGCATCCCGCACAATCGTTCGTTGATTGGTTGTAATGCTTTTGGATATGGATAGTGTGTACTGAGCATTAAAATGGTTAAGATGTGAAAAATAATCGGATTGCAGATTTGTTTCATGTGCGTAATCTTTCATATAACAAGCTTTCACTACACATAATTATTATGAGCAGAAACATCAGGTTTGCAGACTCCCTCGCCTTTGATGAGCTCCCGATAGATCGGGAGGGGTGAAATCTCTTTTAGCAGTACAATAGCAATGTTGTGCTACTTCCGACCTCAGCAACGTAGTTCGGGACCCACTTCCTGAAGTTGATGAAAAGGCAGAATTGAAGCGAAGCGAAATCATGAACGCCTTAAAAAATAAAATCATGTGAACTAAAGCTGTTTGAGCGGAGCGAGTTCTTTCTGGCTCATCAACTTCAGGAGTAGTGGGTGAACGAGTGGTGCAGTCGGCGGACTCTTTGCTTACTTTCTCGACTGTAGGAGAATTGAAAATCGTGAACGCCTATAAACAATTATTGAAATGTGAACAAAGTAAGAGCCTCCACGGCTTGAGTGGGAAATTAAAGTAGTTAAAAGCAATTGAGGGTGAAATCATTTTTAAAAGGGATTTCCCTGAGATCGGGAGGGGTGAGGTGGATAAACATTTGCTTATGCTGTCATCACCTTAATCTAACCGCCTCGAAGAAGAACGGAAAGCTCACTTCATCTGGTATTGGTTTCTATCTATTTTTAATCATCAACTATCATTTGATCAGGATTTTGCTTTCATCATAACGTCAAAGACCATTGGAAAACTATCATCTAAAATCTAACGATCTATTATATATGAAACTACTTGAAAAAATAAAGTCAAGCCCCGGGTTGAAAGCCTTTATCCTGCTTTTGATTCGGCCCGCACGTAACCCACGGCCACGGTTATGGGTACGTCTGTTGGTAAATCCCTTTGTGCATAAAAGAGGGCATCGTGCCGTGGTGCGGCGACGTTCACGTATCGATGTGTTTCCCTGGAATAAGTTTAGCGTGGGGCAATATACCACCATCGAGGATTTCTGTACGGTGAATAATGGTTCGGGCGATGTGGTGATGGGTGATTACGTACGGGTAGGTATCGGGTCGGTGGTGATTGGGCCGGTAACCATGGGCAGCGGGTCCGGATTGGGGCAGAATGTGTTTATCTCCGGTTTCAACCATGGCTATCAGGATGGCAGCCGCAATAGCAGTCGGCAACCACTGGACATCAAACCAACCGTAATAGAGGAGGAAGCCCACATCGGGGCCAATTCAGTGGTACTGCCGGGAGTTACCATTGGAAAACGATCGCAGATTGGTGCCGGTAGTGTGGTGACCCGGAATATTCCTCCTTTTTCTGTAGCGGTGGGTAACCCGGCACGGGTAATCAAAACCTATAACCACGAAACAGGCGAGTGGGAGCGGGTGAAGGCGGTAGAAAAAGTTTAACCAACATGTTGTTCAAATTGGATGGAAATATGCAGAGAGGATAGAGGTCAGAAGTTAGAGGTGGGAAATAGATGGAAACACTTAGAGATAAATGGAGATACATTGAAACAGATAGAAATATTTTGAAACAACCTGTACTTTTCAAAGAACAATCTCAACTTCCAATCGATGAAAAATCTCTGCGTCTCAACGCCTCCACGGTGTATAATGAATCTTGTTAAGCTTTAGTGATTGTTTCATAAGTCAAGTTGTTATGAAGTTGCCAATGAGTCAGGTATGAATGTGTCTAATGTCTATTATATAACAAGGTACCGATTGCAAATCGATGCTAGCAGGTGCAAACGCGAAGTCGCCCTTGAATATATCGACACTATAACACAAAAAGCCAAATGACGAGTCGGACCATTATGTTGGGAAGCGGGGGAGCCCGTCAAATAAGCGGGCCGGCGTAGGCGTGACGAAGATGAATGCGGGGATTCTGGCCTGTAGGTCGGCAAAAATTCATCAAGGAGGTGGGGGGAAGCTTTTATTTGACTAGCGTTTTTTGCTTCGTTTTTGGGGCAATGCCAAAAATGAAGTAGGGTTTGGGACAACGTCCCAATAAACCTATTCCTGAAGAACTAAAACCTATATATCAACTAACCCGTTTGTTAAGTTATTAGGTTGACGTCAATATGGACAACGGCCATCTCAGACTATTATCTAAAATCTAAAGATCTATCAAGAATAGTATTGAATTAGAAATCTAACTATAACATCAAACTACCATGCAAACACTTGAAATCATCTTCTGGATACTGCTGTTTCTCTTGTTTTATACCTACCTGGGATATGGCATGGTACTCTATTTAATGGTGCGAATCAAACGTTGGCTCAGGAAAGCACCTGATGATGCTGTGGAGGCTTATGAGCCGGAAGTGACCTTATTGGTGGCGGCGTTTAATGAGAAGGAAATGGTGAAGGACAAGGTCAGCAATACATGTGGGCTGGACTACCCGGCAGAAAAGCTCAAACAGGTATGGGTTACCGATGGTTCGGATGATGGCACCGACCAGCTGTTGAAAGATTATGCAGATGTGACGGTGCTTCACCAACCGGAGCGGCAGGGTAAGATTGCTGCCATTAACCGGGCCATGCCACTGGTTGATACGTCCATTGTGATCTTTTCTGATGCCAATACCTTCCTGGGTGAAGAATCGGTGCGGCGCATCGTGAACCTGTTCCGCGATAAGCAGGTGGGGTGTGTCTCGGGAGAGAAACGGATATACAGCAAGGCAGAAGATGCGGCAGCAGGGGCCGGAGAGGGCATCTATTGGCGCTATGAGTCAACCCTGAAACGGTGGGATGCCGAGCTGAATACGGTGGTAGGAGCCGCCGGGGAGTTGTTTGCCATCCGTACCGAGTTGTTTGAAGCCGTGGAGCCTGACACGCTGTTGGATGATTTCATCATCTCATTGCGCATTGCGGCCAAAGGATACACGGTGCAGTACGACCCCGAAGCCTATGCCATAGAAACCGCCTCCGCCAATGTGGAGGAGGAGCTTAAGCGTAAGGTGCGCATTGCTGCCGGAGGCATTCAGTCCATCGTGCGGCTGCGGCATTTGATGAATGTGTTTCGTTACGGCTTGCTGGCCTTCCAATTTATCTCGCACCGGGTGTTGCGCTGGACCCTGGCACCACTGGCCATTCCTTTGGTGTTTGTTTTGAATTATCTGTTGTGCAATGATCCCGGGATCAGCTGGAGTGGATTCTATCAGATTCTCTTCTTCCTGCAGGTGGTGTTTTATGCCCTGGCCATCGCCGGTATTATAACCAAGAATCAGGAGGTGAAGCTCAAAATACTCTTTGTGCCCTACTATTTTCTGATGATGAATTATGCCGTATACCTGGGGCTGATACGTTACCTGAAAAAGAGTCAGTCGGTGAACTGGGAACGGGCCAGGCGGGGAGTGGTAACAGAACCTTAATGTTTCTAAAAGAGGAAAATAGTCGGGAGCTTGCTTGGTATTACTTTATAGATTATCTGAAATAGAATGCACGCCGAAAACGGGGCCTTCGGCGTGCATTCTATTTATCAATGTAGTAATTGGTAATCCTTTATTAATAATTCAGCTGAGAGATTCAATCGAACGGTTAATTTACGAATCATTTCAATGGTCAATTTACGTTTGCGATTGAGAATTTCAGAGACCCTGTTTTTTCCTCCCAGTTCTGCAATTAAATCAACCTGTTTTAATTGCATCTCTTCCATTCGTATTTTTATCGCTTCAATAGGATCAGGTGCTTCAATTGGATAATGCTTTTTTTCGTATTCATCAATGATCAAGCCAAGGATATCAGCTTCATCACTTTCGGGTGACCCAATGGGTGCATCAAATAGCTCGTCAAGTCTGTTCAAAGCTCTTTGATAATCAGCGTCTGTCTTAATTAGTTTAATATCCATGGTTTTTTTTAAATGGTGTTAGCGTCAATTATTTCATATGCAGAATGCGTTCCTATGAATCGAATAAATGCCCATTGTTTCTCAAAATTGAATTTTACAATTAGTTGATACGTGTTACCCTTGATGTTAAAGACTATTCTTCCGTTTTTCAATATACTGGCATTTGCATAAGTCTGTTTTATATCATTGGGATTTTTCCAGTCGGAATTCATGGCTGTATCATACCATGTTTTTAAGTATTGTTCCGCATCTGCATGTTTTTCCCAAAATTGTTTTAATGTACTTTTTGCAAATATTCGTTTCATATGCAGTTTATTCTGTATGCAAAGGTAATAAATGATTCCCATTATGGGAACGTTTATTTTTCTCTTCAGATCACTTTTTTGTCATTGAATTATACCATTTGTCTGTGGCTGGCTCACTACTGTAAGAGACTTAAAATGGGAAGTAACTGTGAGTGCATAAGTGATGATGTGTTTTTGCGGTCATCAAGAACCAGCTCACTGTTCACTGTTCACTACTTTCTTTGTCGCGCTCACCCCGGCCCTCTCCTTGTATGAGTGGGAGTCTGCAACCATCCTGAATTCTGAGACATAAAGGAGTGCTGGTAGTCATGAGAAATGATAGGTTGGATGTAACATGATAAACTCCAAAGGAGTGTTTGTAACAGCACAGGGTTTTAACCCTGTGTTTCCAATCACGGGAATAAGGAAGGCTGAAGGCCTGATATGTATTATACCTATGTCATTTTGAAATGTATTTGGTATTATATACTATCATAACTATACAGCACAAACACCCTTTCAGGGTTGGATTTACAAACTCCAATAACCATAGGGTTAAAACCCTATGCTGATACAAATGGCCTTTCAGGCCTGAATTCTATGGCATTTCATCCTCCACATGAATCAGAATCTGCTCACTAGAGAAAGGATTAATTCACGATCATTGGTTCAGCTGATATTTGGTTGAAGGGAGTATCATGTATTGTATTTGAGGAAATTGGGTGGTAGCCATTGAAGCATTGTAGGAAAGATGCCGGAGGTATCAAATGTTTGTAGCATGTGTTTTGCCACCTGAACCCGACTCCGGCGGAGTCGCATAATAGTCAGTGATAATCGGGACGTTGTCCCGGACCGTACTTCATTTTTGGCATCGCCCCAAAATCGAAGTAAATCTAAATCCACTGTTAATTGTTTACTATTAACTGCTAATTGAATAAAGCCTCCTCGATGAATTTTTGCCAACCCACATGCCAGAATTCCCGCATTCCTCTTCGTCGCGCCAACGCCGGCCCGCTTATTTGACGGGCCCGCCCTGCTTCGGATCATCATGGCCTGGCTCGTAATTTGGAGATTTGCGTTATTGTGACCTTTTAAAAACTCTGTGCCTCAGTGTCTCTGTGTTTTAATATGGGAGGTTAACACAAACTCTACTTCCTTCTGTCATACCTACGGCACTCGTGTAGTGGCCTCTTTTAAATCTACCATACTGTCGTGCCGATGGCACTGTTGGGTGGTTAATGTTATTCTGAATCCCCGTGGCTGTCCCACTTTTCTTTATCCTCCTGTCTCTATCCTCTAATCTCTAACTTCTAGCCTCTAACCTCTACTGGGTCAACCGTTCAATGATCTCCCGGTGTTGCGAAAATTGGGCCATCAGCATCTCCCGGGAGGGAAGATCAAAGTCGTTAAAGTCAAAGCCGGGGGATACGGTGCACCCCACCAGGGAGTAGGCATCCTCATTAATAATATCGGCGGCAAACCAGTAACCACCCGGCACCACGAATTGAGGCGTCTGTTGGTTGGCGATATCACGACCAATCACCACATGCGAATAGTCGCCGTTTGGAGCTATCATGTGAAGGCGGAGGGGAGAGCCGTCATAGAAATGCCAGATTTCATCCTGTTTGATTCTGTGAAATGCCGAAAACATATCAGAGGTCAGCAGGAAATAGATACAGGTGGAGTAGTTTCTTTTCCCGTTGTAGGCTGCCCCCAGGCTGTCCGGGTTTATTTCACCCGCACTCCGGTAGGTCTCTCTGAAATAGCCTCCCTCGGGATGGGGCTGTAGCTGTAAGTGTTCTATTATTTGTTTTACTTGATTCATGTTGTTGGTTTGGTGATGGATTTACAGAACTGCCGTATACGAGAATTGATTTGTCTGTGGAGTGGGAGGCTCTATGAGTTGATAATGGCCAAGCGGATTAATACTACTTTAAGTGGTTTTTTATTTATTTAATTCAATTATAAGAAATGTCAAATTGTCTGTTATTTTTTTCTGCTGCAAAATAGATACTAAATTATCACCAAAGTCATTAATGCTTTTGTTTTTCTTAGATAAATCCCTAAACTCAACTTTGCTAATCACATCATGGACTCCATCTGTGGTAATTAGAATTCTATCCTTATTTTCCAAATCAAATTCAAAATTCTGAATTGTGATAATGTCTTTTATGCCGATGGCACTCTCTAAAACATTTTTTCTTGGATAATTTATTGCTTCTTCTTTTGTGAGTTTTCCAGCGCGAAGCAGACGGTTAACCTCAGTATGATTGATTGTTAATTGCTTTATGCCATTTCTTCTTAATATACACAAACGACTATCTCCTAAATGCACTCCCTTAATCTTTTCTTGATATATTAGACAACCTGTAAAAGTTGTAGCCATTCTACTATATTGCTCATCCTTTTTTTGTAGTTCAACTATTGATTTATGAATAGATTCAACAACTGGATTAAGACTATCATTAAAGTTGGAGACTGTTTTAAGGAATTTGTCAACACTGTATTGAGAAGCAAATTTTCCACCATTCGCTCCTCCAACACCATCAGCAATACAAGCAATAAAAGATTGATCAAATCTCTTATATCCTAATGAGTCTTGATTTTCTGATCTTGGGCCTTTGTTAGTGTATTTATAGATATCTATTTTCATTATAATTTTCTGTATGCGTCTAATAAAATTGGATGCAAGTTACTAATTGTATAATGAATTGAGTGGGTTAAATGTTGTACTGCTTGTTTTGCTTTTTTAGAATCCGTAATAAATTCAATTGCCAGTCTCTTAGCCAAGTTTGTTTGCAAACTCGAACCCACATAGTCAACAAACATTTTTTCAACGTACCATCTATTGTGACTAGTCCCTAAGTAAAGCATTGCCATAAGACATTCTGATTGAACATTTATTTTGCAATTATCGATGAATTTAGATAGACGTAACGAAAGGCCGTCACAATAATCAAAATTGAATGAAGTGTTTCTAATCCACTTTGAAAACATCATCCCAAGTCTATTGCCTAAATCGATATAATTTATTAGTAAAGAGTCAATTTGTTGGATGCTAATTTTTTTCATTAAAGAAATTGCATCTTCTTCATTTTCATATTCATCTTCAATGAAACCTATGATTTCGATCCAATTTCCTTCGGATATGTCTTCTTGTTCAGCATCAAGATAGGTAAATAGCTTTTTGTTTTTATCGGTTTTCGCACTTACGCTTACATCACCTAATGATAAAATTGCTTCCCTTAGATTTTTTACAGTTTTAAATCTCCTATTAGGATCTTTTCTTGTACAATTTCTAAGTATTCCAGCATAATCTCCATCCTCATCAATTTCTCCACAAGGAATTCTATCTTCTGTACCTATAAAATCATGAATAATACAACCTACTGAATAAATGTCTGATTGTATACTTGCCTTTCTTAGATCTTTTACAATCTCTGGAGCAGTATAATAATCTGATCCCATGCGCATTCCAGTTTGTGTGAGAGTGGAGATTTGTGTTTGATTGATAGACATTAAACCAAAATCGCCGATAGCATAATAGTCTCTTGAATTTCTAAAACGTAAAATATTAGCAGGTTTTAAATCTCTATGATATATTTCTAAATCATGTAACTTTTCTAATCCAGCTAAAATATCTAAAATTGCATCTAAGAAATTACCATTTAAATTTTTGCTATTTTGAATATCTTTATCTAAGGATGAATCAGCAAGTTTCATTATAAAGCTTGGAGGATTTTCTTCTAAAGAAGAAAAAATAATTGGAACAATATTGTCATGAATCAATTCATTCTGAATCTGAGCTTCCCTAATAAACCTTTTCTTAACATTCTCTTCTAATTGTTTGGGGAAACTAGGTCCTTGATTGATAGAAAAAGTCTTTTTTGCATATTCATTTCCATTTTCATCACAGACTTTATCTACAATACCAAATCCTCCACTTCCAATATTTTCTATGTATTTAAATTTCATATTGTTCTGAGTTTTTGTTTGGGTAAATTGCGCTTTATTATTGAGTATAATCAATTTCTTATATTTATATTCCTTCAAGCCAAAGGAATACAATTTATACAGTTTCAGCCAGAAAATGAGTGCGGGGAGTAAGTGTATGCAATAGAATTGAATCCAGTATTGAGTAATTTCAATGAATAGTATGGGTAGTTTTTCATCAGACTGATTTAAGCTCCCCAAAAATAACAAAACATGCCGCTAAATGGGGGTTTCAGGTATATGATTTTTAACATTAAGTATCAGTTTTATAAGAATTGGAGGGGAGGCGTTTGGCCTTAACTTGGTTTCTCGAGCCTATGTCCCTACTGTCCCCGCTAGCGCGGATTTGCAATCTGTGCTAAAAACTGCTAATCGCAAAATGTTCCAGGTAGATGCTTTGCAAGGTTTTTAATTAACCATAAGAGGTAAAAATAGATGAATGAAGATAAAGGCCAGAGGCAATTGGTGGTGTTGTTTTTTTTTGTCACTTACCTCGGTTGGCAGGTTAGATAGAAGGGGGTGTTGTGGTTAATTGAAGAGGCACGGATTGCAAATCCGCGCCAGCTGGGGTTGACTAGGCATGACAACGTAGGTTGACTAGGCACGACAACGTAGGTTGACTAGGCATGACAACGTAGGTTGACTAGGCATGACAACGTAGGTTGACTAGGCATGACAACGTAGGTTGACTAGGCATGACAACGTAGGTTGACTAGGCATGACAACGTAGGTTGACTAGGCACGACAACGTAGGTTGACTAGGCATGACAACGTAGGTTGACTAGGCATGACAACGTAGGTTGACTAGGCATGACAACGTAGGTTGATTAGGCACGACAAAAAACGCAGAGTTATTTATATTGTGTGTAAGTATAAGGGATAGAGTGTTATGGGGTGTTTTTTGTATTTTAATGGCTCTCCCATTTTTCATTTTTTTTCTACTTGTCTCTATTTCTTTCCATCTATCTTCCTTTGTCTCTACCTATTTCCATTGTACTTCCACTATTTCCATCTATTTCCACCTGTTTATATTTCTTTCCACCTAATACTGGAAAAAAGGAAACCCCTCTTGTGAGGGGTTTAATGCGGTTTCAAATGTTGAATTAAATTAAGCGACAGTTATTTCAATGGTTGATTTGCCAATGCGAATTGATTTTGAATTGCGGAATGTTGCCCGCACTTCAAAATTGTAAGTCCCGGCTGGCAAATCGGACGGGGTAAGTAAGGTGATTCTTTTAGGATACACCTCGCGGTAATTTGCTATTCTAATCCGGTTACCATTGGTGGTGTTAACCAGGAATACCCCTTGTTCTTGGTCTTCCGGATCTAATTTGAGATAGTCACCGTTAATTTCCACAATACTGCGGGCAGCAATGGTGCCGTTTACCTCATTGCTGATGAGGTCGCGGATGGTTTCAATTTTTGGTGAAAGATCTTTCGCGTCAATCTTCATTGGCTCAATGCGCGAAGCCGCCAGTTTCAGGTCTGTGCCGGGAGCCAGGGAGGCTGTCACCGTGTGGCGTTCCCGATCAAAACGGTCGTCACTTCCATTGAAAACACCCTGGATGGTGGGGGTGATGGTAATGACGTCATCACGGTAGCCAATGCCTTGCTCAAAGTTCTTCAGAATGAACTTGAACAGGGCATCAACGCCAGCCTGTGTTTCCGTTTCTTTTAATATGGTCCCCTCTTGTTTGATGATTTGTTTTATCAGGTCGGACCGGTCCCGGTAAATGACTTCAGACGGTATAGCCGCGAAGTCATTCTCGTCAGGAGTTATCTTAAGATCCTTAAGGATGAATTTCATATTATTCATAGTATTAAAGCTCATTTTTTATGAAACCGCATGTATTCATTCCAGGGCCCGCCGACCTCCTCTTCCGATGCTTCACAAAAAAGCTGGTTGATGACCAGCCAGCGGGTTACCTGTTTCTATACTTGAAATTATATACTTACATAAGTTCGATGGATGATAAATGTCACCAATGAGACAAGGGGCTGTTTTTATTTGATTAACAGCCTGTTTTTATTGGTTAAATAGATGATCTGTTGCTTCTCTGGCTATTGTATAGGGTTGAATGGGACTTTGTTTTTGATGAAGGGGAGGGAGGAGAGGGGATGTTCGATGTGGGGATGTTTGGATGTTCTTAGTTTTGGGTTCTGTGTTTGGGGTATTACCACCTTTTCAGTTTCTCACCTTTTCAAGTTGGGAATATTCGATGTTGGGTTTGGGTTCTGCGTTTCGGGTTCCGGGTTCTGGGTTTGGGGTATCACCATCTCCGCGCCTCAGCGTCCTCCGCGGTTTATCACCTTTTCAAATTCTCCCCTTCTCAATTTCCATTTATCTCCACCTGTTTCCATCTATCTCCATTTGTTTCAATTTATTTCCATCAATTTCTAATCTTCTCCGCGCCTCAGCACCTCTGCGGTTTATCACCTTCTCAAATTCTCCCTTCCTCAATCTCCATTTGTTTCAATTTATTTCCATTAATCTCCAACCTTTTCAGCACCTCAGCTTCCTCTGCGGTTAAATCTTTTGGCTGTTTGTTTCATTAACAAATTTTCAAATTGATTTTGTGAGAGTATGTTATCTTTTATAAATTAATGCTCCCTTTTAAAAGAAAACTTATTGGCAATTTTAAACTGAGGATATCCAATGTGTTTATGAATAACCTAAAACCTACTGTTTGGTACAAAGTGTTTTCCAATGATCCGCGAAATAAAATTGATTCTATACTTGAGAGATTGGGTGAGGCGGGAATACGATTTGTTGAAGAAGGTGAAGATGAGCCATCTGAAATTGGTTTGTTGTTTATTAACGACCAGGAATCGCAGGAGAATATGTGTGCTTTTATTGATAAGTGGACCGCTTCTTATCATGGTAAATTAATAGCTGTCAGAACCTCGTTTTTGCCCCTTGAAGGGCAGGTGGAATGGGAGATGTATCAACAAGGCGTTTCCTATATTATTGACTGGTATAATATGAATCAACCTGAGGCCGTGGTGGCTGCATATGTGGGGCGATGGTTAGTGATAAAACGGATATTGGATTCGGAATTAATAAAAGATAACATGGTAGGAGAAAGCCGTGCCTGGAAGGCGACGCTGGAAACGATAATAGAAACCAGTTATTTTACCGATGCCCCGGTGTTGATTATGGGGGAGAGTGGTACTGGGAAAGAGTTGGTGTCACGGCTCATTCATACCTTAGATAAGCGGAAAGATAAAGAAGAACTGGTAGTTCTGGATTGCGCTTCAATAGTACCAGAACTTTCGGGAAGCGAGTTTTTTGGACATGAAAAGGGAGCGTTTACCAATGCTGTGGGAGCGCGGGATGGGGCTTTTGCCCTGGCCAATAACGGTACTTTGTTTCTTGATGAAATTGGTGAGTTGCCTATGCGTTTGCAAGGTGAGTTGCTGCGTGTGATGCAGGAAGGTACGTTTAAGCGGGTGGGGAGCAATATCTGGAATAAGACGCGTTTTCGACTTGTTTCTGCTACCAACCGTGATTTACCCGCGGAGATTGAGAAGGATAATTTTCGGCACGATTTGTTTTTTAGAATTTCTACCTTCATTGTTACATTGCCTTCCTTGAAGGAACGAAAACAAGATATTCCCTTATTAGCCTATTTTTTTCTGAAGAAATATTTGAAAGGAAAGCGGCTGCCTCCTATTGATGATTCGGTGATGTTTTATTTATTGAATCGCGACTATAAGGGGAATATACGTGAATTGGAACATTTGGTGCACCGTATTGCTATCCGGCATGTGGGTGAGGGTTCCATCAGTATAGGTGATATCCCGGAAATGGATCGGCCACAAGGGATGATGATGCAGATGCCCTGGCAAGATGCTAACTTTAAGCTGGCTATAAAGCAGGCTGTTAGCCGGGGCGTTTGTCTTAAGGAGATAAAAGAGCGGGCAGCCAATACTGCTATGGATATTGCCATTGAAAATGAAAGTGGTAACCTTCGAAAAGCCGCTCAATCACTGGGGGTTTCTGACCGAACTATTCAACTTTATTGTGCGGCACGTAAGAATTTTATGAAGGAGCTTCAGTGATGGTATGTTGCTGGAGATATTGTTGAAAAAGTTGTGTCATGAAATCAATCGACTGTTTTTTGTGGCCGGTAGAGAGAATGAAGGTCAGGCCGGGATTTTTGGCTGAATGATCAGTGGTTATAACTGTTTTAATACGATTCTTTAATAAATAATTGTGCATTTCAAAAACCAGTCGTCTATTGCTAAATGGAATGGTTTGAACGGGGAATATGCCGCCTTTGGGGTAAATGCCATTTTGGTGCATTTTATATCTGAAATATTTTACCAGTTGAATGAGTTTTTTTCTTCGGGCGTCACCATTTAGGGTGTTTTCTCTTAATGCATTGATGGTGGCGCTCATGTGTGCTAATGAGGGCGGGCTTGAATGGATGTATGTTTCACTATTGTGCTTGTAGCATTTAATGATTTGTTTATTGCCTGATAAAATAGCTGCTGGTACGCCCCAGGCTTTAGCCAGTGAGTTAACGGTGATGATACGGTGACTGTGCATGTTGTACCATTTTAATGTGCCTCCTCCGTTATGGCCATAGGGCAGGGTCGATGATGGCGAATAACCGAGCAGGCCAAAGGCTTGTGTGTCATCAATTATTAATAAGCCATTATGTTTTTTTATGATATTGAGGTAGGCAGGAAGTGGAGCCGGATGGCCACAGTGGGGGCACCAGCCCTCTGTGGCTACAATAGGGATTGTTAATTGATGGCTGTATTTATGCATGCACTGTATCAGCGAAGATGGATCGTGGTGCCGGAACGAAACTGTTTTTATCCCTTTGGCGTTGGCCCTGTCGATACCCATGCGAATAATGGGGTAAATAAATTGATCGTAATAAATGATGGTATTGTGGGAGGAAAAAAGGGTAAACAGGTCCAAAAAGATATGCAGGGTTGAAGTCCCGAGAATTCCGGTCTCCAACCCTTGTGTATTTGCCAGATGTTTGGCTAATAAGGTGCTTATGCCTGGTTTTTCCAAAAAGGCAGGTTTGCCTGTGGTCATTTGGTGCCATGGTGATAGTTTTTGCCATGGGTGTTGCAATCCCAGGTATAAGGCTGATGAGAAATCCAAAACAGGCTGGCCCATACCTTATTCTTTGGCTAACATACGACGTTGTATGTGACTTCCCGGCTGGGCATAGTCGATTTTCTCAGCGGTTAAATCCACTCCTGTAACTACCTTGTAGGAATAGATGTAGTTTTGCACATCATCTTTCCAGAAGTTAGCCCATGTTTTCGCATCATCTTCCCCGATATTACTCTCGTTCCACCCGCCAAAGCGAACCGATAACAAGATGTGTTCGCCGCGTTCGGCCAAATCACTGAAATATTTGGTGCTGATGTCTGGTTTACCCATCATTTTTTTTACGGTATCCACATTACGAATCCAGTCGTCTACTGGTGACATTACCTTGCTACCCAGGAATTCCCGCATCTCTTTGCGTGATAATAGATATTGCTGGAACATCATCTCTTTGCGCGATTTCCAGGCCAGACCGTTGTATTGGTTGTAAGCGCCGTCGGCCAATACCAGGTGTAAGTCTTTTAGGGCGTTCAGTAGGGAGAAACCATCGGCTCTTACTGTTTGATCTGCATCCGATCGGTAGAAGTCAAAGCTTATGTGCAACAGATTGTGGAAGGCTTCCAGGAAACGTTTGCGGCTATCTACGGAGTGCAGTTTGGGGGCAGCTTTGCCATACAATTTTAAGCCATACTGATGATCGTATTCATAGGCCCGGCGCTGTACCGACAAACGCGAGCGTTTAGCTTCGACCAGTTCCCACAATAAACCATTGAGCGGGTAAAGGGGGCTGATGTCAAGGTTGTTGATTTGTGTTTTAGAGTAAGGAATCTGCTTGTTTTGGAACCGTAGTTCAATGGCATTAATCACTTGGGCCAGCATACCTTCCTCCATCCAGTAGGTCCAGATGAGTTCAATGAAAATAGGACTGTTCACCTGTGCCTGTATGGCTTCGTTCTCTTTCCAGTCGTGAATATTACTTTTAATCTCTTCGTAGTAAGGAACTTTTATTTTTTGATACTCATGAACTTTATCGATTTCCTCATCTAATTTTTGAGGATTAAGGCCATGTTTACTCACCCAAAGTGATTTCTTGTCTCTTAATGAATCGGTTAGTTTCTCAAGGTTGGATTTGAACAGACAATGGTTTTTCAGGTAATCTTCTATTTCATCCATCATATCGGCGTAGGACAATATGTTATTGTTGTCAACATACTTATGGTCGAGCCATGATTTGAATGAATCAAAATCCAACGTGTTTAAATATTCTTTGATCGATTCATACAACACAATTTTCTCGTCGGTGACTGAAAAAAAGGCTTTACTCAGTTTCACTTCCTTTGGTTGAGCCAGTGTGTTGTTCAAGTCTTGTAACCCCTCACTGATCTCTTCCATTGATTTTCTGATGTCCATGTCAATAAGTTTAAAAAATTTAACATCAATTGGTTCGCCATAAGCTTTAGCCTTGTCATTTTTTTTCATGAGCATGACTTTATAGGTTCCGGCAGGTAAATCATCAGTGGCTTTCCAAAAGGTAACAGACAGATCGTCCCGGCTCTCTATTTTATTTCCGCAATCTTTCTCTCTGCTGGTATCTGTTCGGGTAACAACGATTTTATAATCGTAAATCTTTCTTTCCTCAACTGAAGGAGCTGGTGCCACCTCTATTTTCAGAATGTCTCCCATCATTAATCGCTCCTTGTCCAGCTTGATGACGGGCGTTTTGCTATCTTCTGTCATAATGTTTGTTTTTTATTAACTGTAATGGTACTTCTTATCCAAAGCCCATTTTTCCAAGTGTTGCGTGATCCTCTCCGATGCTTCGGAGGTGCTTATCTTTTTGTCGTAGGTACCCTGCCCCAGTGCGGCAAAGAGAAGGGTAGGAGCGGCTTGTTTCATTACCGCCGGCTGTTTTAACATTCTTTTTAGTTGCGCCGGGTGGCGTTCTTTGATGGGGAATACTTGCCGGAGTGATCGGCCTTTCAAAGTACTTACTTTATAGTTTAAAAGCAGGTTGATGAACGCAGGTAACGTTTGCTCCACCTCCCGGATAATTTGCAGGGTGTTTTTATGCACTCCTTTCAGAGGGTAGAACTTTTTCCAATGGCTGATAAGCTGATCCCATTGTGGATGGGGATATAACGCCTTGCCGATAGTAGCACTGATAATGACCCTTATCCAGGGAAAAGGATGGGGATCGGCCATGTTGATTTTCAAGACGAAATACTTGGGTAGGCTTACTACACCAATTAAACCGATGGGGGCTGTTATGCCCAGCTTGGCAACCGCCCAGGTGTCGGCCAGTATTTCCGAAGTCCAGTTTTCAAACAACCGCCAGGCAATGGAGTTGCTTCCCAGCCGGGTTTGGTGCGTCCGAATGGCTTGTTTGAAAATATTGACCAGGTTCAGTAATGCCGCTCCCTGGTGACCTACCTCATGTACCAGTGACGAGGCTATGGCTGTGCCTACCATGCGTTCACGAGGTACCCGGATGATGGTTACAGGTGTTTTCTTCTTACCCGGCAGACGGGTGGAGAAACGGCGAATAGCCGCTCCTAAACCTCGTTCCAGGTAACACAACATGGGGGTGGGGGGCGTGAATTTGCCATCCAGGGATAAGGCATCATAAGCCACGTTATCCAGTCCTTTTAATAATACACCGGTCTCGTGTTCGCCCCGTTGTGTGTAAACATCGGCATAGATGTCAATACGTTCCTGAAGGGCATTGAAACGTAATTTGAGCGATGAGAAGAGAAACTGTGCCCGATAGGGACTTAGCTTTCTGGAGGTAGCAGTATCCAGCAGGCGTAGGTACTTTTGTATGCCTGCTTCCAGCTCTTTGCAGCCCGTGGTAATCATCTTTTCTATCTGCACATCTGCTTCATCGGGGATAGTAGCAGCGTTTACCATGGGCATGCTTAGGGCGAAGGGCTTTACTTGCCGAAGTCTCGACAATAAAGCCTGCGCCTGAAGAGCTAAAAAATCATATGGATTGGCTGAATAATTCATTATAAGCCCAGTAATATGATTTTATTTCCTCGTCGAATCCATCTGCCACTGTTTTTAGAGCCCGATGCTGTTAAGCCGTAAGAAGAAGTTTTTCTAATAAGACCTGGAGCATGCATTTTAGCGGCTGAAGAAATGGCTGCTTTTACAACCGATTGAGGGTTGGCATTGGCCGGAGCTTTTGCTGTTTTGCGGGCGGCTTCGCTGGCAAATCGTACAAATCGCTTAGCTACTTCCAGTTCCTGATCTTCAGGGCTCAATCCTTCTAGTTCCAGTTCAAACATGGTGCTGGCATACCGACCTAAGCGACCTCCCATGTAACCACCCATAGGACCTCCAAAATAGGTACCTATCGCGCGTCCTGCATAGGGTAATGTTTTTCTGGCAATTCCTTTCAATGACCGCCCCAATCGACGGACAATCGGATTTCTGGCGACTCGCCTTACTTTTCGGTAGGCTTTTTTGAATAGTTTTCCTAGGAACTGCTCCATTTCTGCTTCGTTGGATACCGATAGTAATTCGGATGCCAGTTCCATTTCTTCACTCTCATCAAAGTTTTCTTCATATTCCATTTCACCCATCATTTCCGATTCAAACTCAAAGTCCCCTTCGGCCTCAAATTCAAAATCACCTTCTTCTTCAAACTCCATTTCACCGTAGTACTCATTTTCATACTCGTTGTCGTTGAATGTGCGATCAATGTCGTGCATAACTTTCTTTTTAAATAGTTAGAAATTAAGTTTCATTTTCACTGATCACTTAAAAGCCAAATAGGATGCCAAACCTTGTTTTAGCGGGTTTTAGGTGTGTTGTGCGAATTTATTTTCGGAATAGTAGAAAACAGTCTTCTTGGGAGCGAAAATATTTTCGGAGGGGTAAAGATGTACTTTTGAATTTTCCGATGGTTTGGTGTCTATCACCTTCTTTGCGTCTCATGCGCCTCAGCGGTTAAAGCTTTAGGGTGTTTGGATGTTCGATGTAGGGGTTCTGAGTTCCGGGTTCTGGGTTTCGGGTATCACCACCTTCTCAACTTCTCACCTTTTCAAGTTATGGATATTCGATGTTGGGTTTGGATTCTGGGTTCTGGGTTCTGAGTTTGGGGTATCACCATCTTTTCAGTTTTTCAAATTTTCACCTTTTCAAGTTGGGTTGTTCCGGGTTCTGGGTTTCGTGTATCACCATCTCCGCGCCTCAGCGTCCTCCGCGGTTTCTCACCTTTTCAAATTCTCCCTTCCTCAATCTCCATTTGTTTCCATTTATCTCCAACCATCTCCGCGCCTTTGCGCCTCCGCGGTTTATAATCTTTCCAAATTCTCACCTTCTCAATCTCCTCAATTTTTCCCAAATCCCCCTCGTTTTCCAATCCATTTATAGTTATTTTTGTCGCGTTTTTGGTGTTAACGGGGAATTAGATGGATGTTATCATTATTGAAGATGAGTTATTGTTGGCCAATGAGCTGGCATGTAACCTCAAGGCGTTGGACGATTCAATTAAGGTGGTAGGGAAGTTGGGGAATGTGCGGGACAGCATAGAGTGGCTGAGGAATAACAGTTGCGACCTGATTTTTTCTGATATAGAGCTAACCGATGGACTCTCGTTTTCTATTTTTTCCCAGGTCGATGTGTCGGTGCCGGTAGTGTTCACTACAGCCTATAATCAGTATGCGATAAAAGCTTTTGAACTCAATAGTATAGGCTATCTGTTGAAGCCGGTGGAGATGAGCGACCTGAAGAAGGTGCTTGATAAATACCGGGAGCAGCAGTTGCCGCGTATACAGCTGTCGAAGCTGATCGATCAGATAAACGCTCCGGGGGAAGGCAGTCAGTACCTGAATCGGGTGATACTGACCCTGGGGAATGTGCAAAAGCCGGTGTCGGTAGATCAAATCGCTTATTTCATGGCCGATGACCGTTACCTGTTTGCCATCACCGATAACGGGAAAAAATATTACTACGATTCAACCCTCAATAAGCTGGAGACGGAGCTGAATCCCACCTTTTTCTTTCGGGCCAACAGAAGGTATTTCGTCAATAAGCAGTTTGTTAGTGAGATGGTGTTGATTTCCAGGAGTCGGCTGGAGTTGAAGATGACGGTGGAGACGCCGGAACGCATCATTGTTAGTTATTCCAAGAGTAGTGATTTTAAAAAGTGGATTGCCAGCTGATGATGAAAGGATTTAAGTGTTGGAATATTGCGGCCTTCATTGTTTTGATCGGAGTATTTTCTTACGGGGCTTATTATATCCGGGGGGAGATGCACGAAAAGACCAATGAAGCCGGTCACTCTATCATCAAAGAGGTAGCCAGTGGTTATACCAAATACATAGAGCAGAAGTTTGAAAAGTATGCGCATATGCTCACCGGGGTTAGTCATGCCTTGGGAAAGGGGACGGTGCAGTATGAAAATGTTACTCAATTGGTGAATCAGTTGATGATGATGGACAGCACTATTGTGTCCATGTGGGTGGTGAATAGTGAAGATGCGTTTATCGTGAAGGCGGGCCTGAAACAGGAATTGGCCAAAGGGATCAGGGGTGTTTTGGCGGCAATTGATAGGTCTTCGCCATGTTTGAAATCGGCGCTTGTTGATGGGGATCACCTGGTTATCTACCGTGCCTGGCCAGAGAAAGAAGCTTTGGTTACCGGGTTGACCATTGACTTGAGAAAAATGCATAACCAGTTTGTTCGAAAGGATTTATACAGATATGTTTACCAGGTTATTTTGAATTCAAAGCTGGAGTGTGTGTATCACCCGGAGTATCGGTTTGTGGGTAAGAAGTGGAAATTGCCTGACAATATTTATACGGACGGTCATTTTCGTCCCGAACAGCTTGTTAAAATACACCACTCGCATTCGCGTTACCTGAACATGCCGGTATATAAAGAGTATTCGCTCATCTCCATGGCGGGTGAAGAGGGGATCATCATTAGTGTGTCGCCGGGTTTTGAGATTAGCGATATTTTTGCCGAGCAGGAGAAGAGCTTGTTTTTGATTTTCATTCTCTTTACCGTTCTGTTGATTGGTATCCTGGTGTATGGCATCGTTAACTGGAAAAAGGAATTTGAAAAGCGGGCACAGGTGGAGCAACAAAACCTGGGTTTAATGCTTAAGAGTGAAAAGCAAAAGAGCGAAACCATCTCAATCCGGCTGGAGTTGTTGCGGTCGGGGTTAAATTCCCATTTTTTGTTTAATTCGTTGGGTACCCTCAAGGCACTGTTGAATGAGAATAATGCGGTGGCCAGGGGCTTTGTGTCCGACCTTTCGCGGCTCTATCGGTACCAATTGCAGATTGAAGGAGAAAAAATGGTGTCGTTAAAAGACGAATTTGGCTTTACCCGGTGCTTTGTGGAGATTATCAATTTGCGTTTGGGTGATGCTGTGCAATTGGATATCAATAACCTGGAAGAATTCTTTGGGTACCGTATCCTGCCTGTTTCGTTGCAGTTGTTGGTTGATAACTGTATAAAGCACAATGTGGTGGCGGCAGATAATCCCCTGGTAATAGCCATATGGGTGGAGAATGAGATGCTGGTGGTGGAGAATGAAATAAAACCAAAGGTGACGTGGGGCGAATCCAATGGGAAAGGATTAGCCAATTTGCAAACTCGCTATTCGTTGCTCACAAACAGGGACTGTTACTTCAATAAAGGAGAACGCAAATTTAAAGCAATGATACCATTGTTGAAGAAGAATTAGGTTTTAGGTCATTGGGTCAATAGGTTAATGGATTAATAGGATATTGGTTTAAACTAAGTTCGAATATTGCTTCATACTAATTATATGAGATTGGCCAAGATGATCCGAAGCGCGGAAGCCCGTCAAATAAGCGGGCCGGCGTGGGCGCGACGAAGAGGAATGCGGGAATTCTGGCCTGTGGGTTGGAAAAAATTCATCGAGGAGGTGGGTGGAAGCATTTATTTGACTAGCGTTTTTTGCTTCGTTTTTGGGGCAATGCCAAAAATGAAGTAGGGTTTGGGACGAAGTCCCGATAAATAAACTATTAAATAGGATAAAATCGAATGAGGTTAATGCTTAATTTTTGCTACTCAAAACTGAGGGCTTTTCTGGCTTGTCCAGGTTAGGTCAATAGGATTAAAAGGTATATGTGAATAAGGTTTAAGGATATGTGATTTTAACGATCAGGTTTAATGTCTGACTCATCTAAGAATTAAATTTGCAGGCCTGAAGGGCCGTTTGTATAAGCATAGGGTTTTAACCCTATGTATCAGTGCATGTAAATGAAACCCTGAAAGGGTGTCTGTGATGAAAGGAAAAAGGGGAAATGAAAAGATGATGGGTCTCAGTAGGTCATTAGGTTAATAGGTTTTAGGTCATTGGGTCAATAGGTTATGGGATTAAAAGGTATAAGGGTATATGGTTTAAAGAATAGGGTATGGATAATGATTTGGATGTATGCTCATTTCAACAGTAATGTCTTTACGATATGGTTTTGACATCATGTGAATTAGCATTCAAGGGGTACGGAAGAAAAAACAGATAGGTCAATAGGATTAAAAGGTATATGGGAATAAGGGTATATGGTTTTCACGATCTAACTCTACTCTGACATTCTAATGCCCTAACGATCTAATGCCCTTTCAACCTATCGGCCAAATAACCAAATCTCCTAACAATCTAATAAACTATCAGCCTAATTCTCTAACGCCCTAATGACCTAACATCCTATAGCCCTAATAACCTAATAACCCATCGGCCAAATAAACTAACAATCTAATGTAAAAACAGGCTATTATGCTAACAAATTAATGTTCTGATGTCTTATTTCATGCATAGAAACGGTCATAAACCGGCAAAAACGGTTACCAATTCACTGCATTATTATTTGCATTCACTACATCTATAAACGATGTCACTACATATATTTTGTCAGGTTTTGTCAAAGATATTATTATTGGTTGTTACTAATAATCACTTATTTATCGTATGGGTATTAATTATAGGACTAAAATTACATGTGTTTGTTTGCTGGTGAGCCTGTGCTCTATCCAGGTTTCTAAAGGTCAATTCTTACGCTTTAAGAAAAAAGCTGCCGTTGACACAACAACCACAGCAAGCAAATATGCAAAGCTTATCCAGGATGCCGTTGTGGATTCGGGAGTTATTAATGTGCTTAAGAGTGAGAAAGATTACTATTTCGAGATAAATAAGGAGTTGTTTGATCGTGACTTTCTGATCGTTAACAAACTGTCCCAGGTGCCTTTTGAATTAAACGATGCAGGGGTTAATAAGGGAATGAATTTCGAAAACTTGCTCATTCAGTTTTCCTATAATAAGGATCTGAACAAGGTATTCGTCCTTAACTATAAACCGTTAGTGGAGGTGCCTTCATCAGACATGATTGCCCGGAGTGTTAATAATAATTACCGCAAATCTATTTTGGAGTCGTTTGACGTGGAAGCCGTGTCGGATGATAGCACCAAATATGTGATCAAGGTAAATAAGGTATACGACGGAAGCGAAAAAAGCTTCAATAATGTCTTTGGTATGACCGGTCTGGGCAGCAGTGCCAATAGTGATCGTTCTTATATTTCATCCATTAAGAGTTTCGACGACAATATCACCGCCAAGAGTGTGCAAACAACCAAGATACCAGGTGCCGAATCGGAAGCAGCCCTGACCGTAGAGGTGACATCCAATTTGGTGTTGCTGAGCAAAGAGCCGATGAATGGTCGTTTCCTGGATGCACGCGTGGGTTATTTCTCAACACCCCGTTGGTATTTCAATGACATGCAACAAGGTCTTGAGAAGCGGGAGCTGGTGACCCGGTGGCGTTTAGAGCCCAAGGATAAAGCGGCTTATTTCAGGGGCGAATTGGTTGAGCCGGTTAAACCCATTTTGTTTTATGTGGATCCTGCTACACCAAAGCAGTGGCGCGAATATATTATAAGAGGCGTAGAAGAGTGGAACGAAGCCTTCGAACAAGCAGGATTTAAAAATGCCGTGGTTTGTAAAGAGGTGACAGATGAAAAGGATTTCGATCTGGACGATACCCGTTACTCTGTGATTACCTATGTGGCTTCTGATAAAGCCAATGCCATGGGACCATCGGTGGTTGATCCGCGCTCGGGCGAAATCCTCGAAGCCGATATTATCTGGTGGCACAATGTGATCACTGCTGTGAAGTCGTGGATGCGTGTACAAACCGGTATTATTGATCCGGCCTCCCGTGATAATGAGTTTGAGGTGAAGCATATGGGAGAAGCCATTCGTTTTATCTGTTCACACGAAGTGGGCCATACTTTTGGTTTACGTCATAATATGGGAGCTTCTTCTTTTTCCCCGGTCGATTCGTTACGTTCACCCAGCTATACCAACGAGCACGCCACGGCATCCTCCATCATGGACTATGCCCGCTTTAACTATGTGGCGCAGCCTGAAGATCAGGTAACCTGCATATCACCACAAATTGGTGATTACGATAAATTTGCCATTGAGTGGGCCTATCGCTACTACGGCGATTTGACACCATGGGAAGATCAGAAAAAAGGTGATGCCTTAATCACCGAAGCCTATAAGAATCCGCTTTGTGTTTACTTGCCACAGCAGGATATGCGTTCAGGTATTGATCCCCGTGCTCAGAGTGAGGATTTAGGAGATAACTCCGTGAAAGCATCGCTGTTTGGTATTGAAAACCTGAAGCGTATCATGCCGCAAATTGTCGACTGGACCACTAAAGAGGGAGATAGCTACGAGGAAGCCGGTAAACTACTGAATGCAATCATCGGACAATGGCACATGTATGCTTACCATGTTTTAACCAATGTGGGTGGAGTATATGTCAACAATGCCATTAAAGGTGATGGACAGCAGGCTTATGAGTTCGTGCCGGAGAAGCGTCAACGCGAGGCGGTAGATTATCTTTTGAAACAGGTATTTGCCAGTCCGGCCTGGTTGTTCAAATCAGATTTGTATAATTACGTCTATCCAATCAAAATAGCACCTGACGGCTTGAATGAATACAGTGCCCTTTCGTCGGTTCAAAACACACAGTCCTATGTGTATTGGGATCTGTTGACCAACGAACGGATGGCACGCATGCTGGCAGCCGAGTCTCAACTGGGTTCGAAAGCTTATACTGTATCAGAGATGCTTCTTCAGTTGCATCGCGGAATTTTCAAGCATACCATACAAGGCCGCACGTTGAGTGTGTCGGAGCGGGCCAGTCAAAAATCTTATGTGGATGCCTTAATCATTGCTGCAGATCGTTCAGCGGCGTCTAAGTCAAAGAAATCATTGATTGAAGAACAGGCTGAAGCTACCATGCCTCATGGCTTGTGTTGCTCGCATTGTAACGATTTACAGCAGCTTATTTCAACACGCAAATTCGGAGGACCTACCCGGATGTCGGATGCCATCTCCTTGAAAAGGGGTGAGCTGTTGCGTATTGAGCAGTTATTAAAGAAACAACGTCATAGCGGCGATTGGGCAACAAAGAGTCATTACGAAGATTTGTTGCTGAGAATCGACCAGTGCTTAAGATAAAAAACACCATTATTAATATAACCTGAAGAAAATGAAAAAACAGTTACTATTGTGGCTACTTATTTTTCCTATGGCACTTTTTGCGCAGAAAAGCCGAACAGTGACCGGGAAAGTGATTAGTGAAAATGACGGGATGCCATTGCCTGGTGTATCCATTTACATCGATAACTCTACTGTAGGGGTGGAGTATAGTGAGGGAGTTATCTCTAATTATAACCGGGGAACAGTATCCGATATTAATGGCGCGTTTAGTTTTGAGATTCCGCAAGCCATCACAAAACTGACATTTAGTATGATCGGTTTTGATAATTATATCCTGGATTTAACCAATAAGGCCAGTTACCAGGTGTTCATGTCAGAAGCCGTTTCTGAATTGGATGAAGTGGTGGTGACCGGATACCAGGAGATCAAGAACCGAAAGGTAACGGCATCCATCTCTAAGATTGAAGCTCAAGGGATCATGCAAAATAGTACCGGTAGTGTGGATAACATGCTGACCGGTCAGATTGCCGGTGTGCAAACAACGCCTGTATCCGGAGCGCCGGGTGCACCTGCTAAAATTCGTATCCGGGGTACCTCCTCATTAAGTGGAACACAGGAACCATTGTGGGTATTAGATGGCATGCCATTGGAAGGAAACGACCTGCCCGATATGGATGGTAAAGATGTGGATCAGTTGATTAACTCTTCCATTGCCGGTGTTAACCCTGCCGATATTGAGTCTATTACCGTTTTGAAGGATGCGGCAGCTACGGCCATTTACGGTACCCGTGCAGCCAACGGGGTGATTGTGATTACTACCAAAAGTGGTAAGAAAGGATCTATGAAAGTAGATGTGTCCACCAACTGGTTTGTTAACACACGACCTGATATGTCACGTCTGAACCTGTTAAACTCCAATCAAAAGGTGGATCTGGAATTGGCTTTGGCAGCTCGAACCGACTTAACCTATCGCAAAGACAAAGGACAGGTAGCAAGAATATTGAATGGTGCCAATGAGTGGGATCTGTTTCAGACTTCCGGGTATGATGCACTTTCTGCCGATACCAAAGCAGGTATTAGCCGGCTTCGAAATACAAATACCAATTGGGGAAATGAGCTGTATCAATCGGCTTTGAGTCAAAACCACAGTGTGAGTATCTCCGGTGGTAACGAAAAGGCGCACTACTATTTTTCTGCCGGTTATTATGACGAAGAAGGAACCACCATCGGGACTTCCTTGAACCGGATTAACCTGACTTTAAAAACCGACTTTCAACTCAATGATAAAGTGAACTTTGGGGTGTCGCTTTTCACTAACAGAAGAAAGCAGGGGACTTACCTGATCAGTACAGACTCTTTTACCAACCCATCACGTTACTCACGAACAGCCAATCCTTACCTGGCTATTTATGATGAGGACGGTAAGTATGTGTACGATCCTGAGATTGATGGATACAGTGACCGTAACATCGATTATAACATCATGGAAGAGCGTAAGAATACTTCCAATGAACTGGATGTGTTGAACACAATGGCTGTGTTAGACTTGAATTATGATATAAACGATTGGTTGAGATTCAAATCCCAGTTTGGGGTAACCGTTGATAAGTCGGAGAACGAAAAGATTGCAATGGATAATTCCTATGCCGCTCGTAAAACGAGAGAAAAGAGTCGCCGTTTTAAAGATGGAGAACCTTATTACTTTTTACCTGAAGGGGGTGTGATTAATAACTTCCGTGAAAACACCAATCAGTGGAACCTGAAGAATATGCTCTATTTCTCAAAATCCTTTAATGACCTTCATGATTTGGATTTGATGGTGGGAAGTGAGTTAAGAAGAAATGAAACCAATCGGTTGTCATCTGCCGGATATGGGTATGACAATCAAACACTAACGACGGTGCCGGTTATTTTCCCGGATGAAGAAACTGCTAAAGAGTATTCTTTGTACCATAAATTTGAGGTTGAGAATGCCTTTGCATCATTTTTCGCAACAGCTAACTATGCCTTCAAGGATAAATATTCCGTTTTTGGAAGTTTGAGATATGATGGCTCCGACCTGTTTGGTGTAGATCCTAAATACAAATACCTGCCGTTGTATTCCATGGGAGGTGCCTGGAATGTGAATGAAGAGGAGTGGTTGAAGAATGCGGGTTGGTTAACCTATTTGAAATTGAGGGCTTCTTATGGCCTTCAGGGAAACATTGATAAAAGCACTTCGCCTTTTATTGTTGGGGAATATAAAACCGCAAGTATTTTACCTGGAACCAGTGAGAAAACGGTTAATGTTATGAGCCCTCCAAATGATAAATTGCGTTGGGAGAAAACATCTACCTGGAATGCCGGAGTTGACATGGGTATTTTCAAAAACCGTATCAAAGCTGCGGTTGATGTGTATCACCGTCGTTCAGAAGATTTGATCGGGCCTCAGGCTATTCCAGTGGAAAATGGATTCTTTTCTGTTAATCGTAACTGGGCTGAGATCACCAATAAAGGGATTGAACTGGTGCTAACCACTAAAAATATTGCGAGTAGAAATTTTGAGTGGTCTACATCAATCAATTTATCAAAAAACATCAATCGTGTTGAGAAAATTCACGTCAACAACAATCAAGTGATACCTTCAGTTGAAGGATATTCGATTAACACCTTTTTTGCATTGCCTACCAATGGGCTGGATGAACAGGGCTATCCTATCTTTGTGAAGGATGGAAAGGACATGAGTGTCACTGAGTTCTTTGAATTGGATGCGTTGTGGGGAATTCCTGAATTGGTTAAGTCTAATCTTTCCAATGAAGAGTTACGCGGTTTGTATAAAGAAGTGGGTAGCAGAGACCCCAAATGGACAGGAGGTATCATTAACAATTTCCATTACAAGAATTGGACATTGAATATTTCTGCCAATTTCAATTTGAAGCAATGGGTTAAGGAAACCCCATTCTATAGTATGACGCAGTACGACCGGGGTACGAATACCACGTCTGCCATCTACTCGGTGTGGACGCAGGAGAATACATCCGGAAAATATCCGGGTATTGTAGGTGCTGACTCTTTTGAAGGAGGTAGGGCGTTGGATTATTTCTGGATGACCGGAAACGGACAAGCCATGGATGCCTTCAGTGACTTGGATATTTGGTATAAGGAGATTAGTTATATCCGGATCAATAGCATTCGTATGGGCTATACTGTTCCTCAAAAGTTATGTCATAAGTTAGGACTGGCTTCTGCTAAAGTAAATTTGGAAGCCAAGAATCCATTTGTGTTCGGAAGCGATTACTCGGGGTATTTCGATCCTGAAACCTATGGCAATATCTATTCACAACCGATTGCCAAATCCATCATGATGGGATTAAACTTATCCTTTTAAGAATAAATAGGACGATGGCCTTTAAATTGTCAGACATAGGATTCGGATGCAAACCCCTTAGTTGTTTGAGGCATCTAGTGGTGAGCACGGGAAGTCTGATAATTTAAATGGTCAGCGAGCTACAATATAAGAGAGTGTAGAATTATAAAGTGATTCAAATGAAGAAAATATATAATGTTAGTCTGGGGTTGACTATTGCTTTACTGGCACTGGTCAATGTATCATGCGATGATTTCCTGGACATTCAGCCCGTGGGAAAGGTGATTCCCGAAACCTATTCGGACTTCAGAGGCATGTTAACAGCTTCTTATGAGGCCATGCCTGGTAACCGGTCGTTAAGTACCGTACGTGCCGATGAGGTTACCCTCGATCCTTATGGCAATAGTGCCGGATCGCTTAAGGATATTTATACCTGGAATGATGCAACACCAGATCCTTCCACCCAGCAATTTCCATGGCAAGCATTTTATAAGGTTATTTTTAATGTGAACCACATTATTAATGAAGGTGCCACTGCCACCGAGGGGGAAGAGGATCAGATTAATCAATTGTTGGGTGAGAGTTACCTGTTAAGGGCTTATATGTATTTCTACCTGGTTAATACCTATGCAGAGCAATACGGTCTTCACGATCCTGCCACCCAAAAGGCGGTGCCTATTGTGCTGGATGTAGATTTGGAACGCGAGTATTTCCCTAATACCGTTGAAGATGTATATAAGTTAGTGATCAGTGATCTTGAGGCTGGAATGGCATTGTTAAATGTCGATGAGTATGAAAAAGGGTTGAATTACCGGTTTTCAAAAGTTTCTGCCTATGGGTTTGCGGCACGTGTATATCAGTTCATGAATAAATGGGATGAGGCCTTGAGTTATGCCAATAAAGCCTTGGCTTTGAACGACCAATTGGTTGATTTCAATGCTCTGGGTGAGGATGCTGTAATGCCATTTAATTATAAATCGGAAGAGAATGTGTTGGCTCTGGAGCAAACATACAGCAATTTGATTGCATTTGATGTAATGGTTTCTGATAAAATGATCAATGCGTATGACCAGGCAGGTGATTTACGTCTTGCCAAGTTCTTTGAAGAAAGTTGGAGTGGATATAAACCAACATTAGGAAAAAAGGCCGAGAAAAAAGTAAGCATGCGAACAGCCGAATTTTACCTGATTAAAGCTGAAGCATTGGCCAATAATAAGAAGTATAAGGACGCGAAAGAGGTGTTGCTTCAGCTGTTGGCCAAGCGTTTAACACCGGCTTATTACCAGGAGCGGGAAACGGCTTTGAATAAAACCGCTGATGCTGACTTGTTACCTGAAATATGGGAAGAGCGATTCCGTGAATTGGCCTTCCAGGGATTCCGTTGGTATGATTTAAGGCGTACAACACGCCCTGAAATAACCCGGGAATATGAGGGTGAAACCTATGTATTAAGCAAGGATGATGCCCGATACACCATTCGCTTTCCACAGGAAGCGGTGGAGAATAACCCGAATCTGGTTAATTAGATTTGACGTTAAATAATAATAGAAACGGCCTGAAATTATTGATTTCAGGCCGTTAATGTATTCAGACCTTTAGCCGGTTAAAGCAGGCTGGTCTTATTAAAATTACAAGGTGATGTACAAATTCAGTATACGCAGGACGATGTTAAAAAAAACTCAGTGTCTCCGTGCCTACTATATAACTCTTTTAAGTCCTCATTGGTTGATATTACCATCAAACCACCCCGATTTTCATTGCATACTCAATGAAAATCACCCCTCCTAAATCTTTTAGGAGGGGAAAGTAATGACCGGGCGAAAAGAAAAGGGATTACGAGTATTTGAATTTTTTTAGTAGATGTGTAGAACTATCCT
>RHGE01000150.1 GCA_004296775.1 Marinilabiliaceae bacterium JC017 | reverse complement strand
GGCGTAGGCGCGACGAAGATGAATGCGGGAATTCTGGCATGTGGGTTAGCAAAAATTCATCAAGGAGGTGGGGAGAAGCTTTTATTTGACTAGCGTTTTTTGCTTCGTTTTTGGGGCAATGCCAAAAATGAAGTTGGGTTTGGGACAACGTCCCAATAAAACTATTCCTGAAGAACTAAAACTTATATATCAATTAACCCTCTTGTTAAGTTGTTATCTTGGCGTCAATATGGCCAATGGCCATCTCTGACTATTATCTAAAATCTAACGATCTATTGGTTAATTGACACATTCAAATGATTGATTGGGTGAAAAGGGTGGGATTATAAAAAAGAGTATTGAACTGTGATATTAACAGTTCTCACATAGATGCAATAAAGACTTATCTTCGCAGCAATTTTAAAAGAATGCACATGAATAAGAATATTTTAAGGCTGGCACTTCCTAATATATTTACCAATTTAACGGTTCCGCTGCTTGGGATGGTTGACTTACACCTGATGGGATACCAAAATTCTGAGGTTTTTATGGGAGCAGTAGCTTTAGGTGGAGTCATTTTTAATTTTGTGTATTGGGGTTTTGCTTTTCTTCGTATGAGCTTAAGTGGTGTGGCAGCACAGGCTTTCGGAAGGAAGGATGACCATGAAATGGCGATGGTTTTATTTCGAGGTTTGTTATTAGCTATTGTCGGTGCTTTGTTGCTTTTATTGACTCAAAATGGGATTGAGATGTTGAGCCTTTCTATTCTGGAAGGAACAGAAGATGTAAAGGAACTGGCGCGAGAGTATTTTTATGTGCGTATATGGGCAGCACCGGCCGCTATCTCACTCATGGTATTTTATGGCTGGTTTTTAGGTATGCAAAAGGCCATCTATCCTATGCTTATCTCGGTGCTGGTAAACCTGGTCAATATAGGTTGTTCCTTTTTGTTCGTAAAGCATTATGGAATGCAGGTAAAAGGAGTCGCGCTTGGTTCTGTTATTGGACAGTATTTTGGCTTATTACTTGCGGTGATTTTATTCCTCAGGAAATATTCCTTTATAATTAAGGAGTTTGTTTTTAAACATGTAATAAATGCGACAGGATTGAAAGCATTTTTGCATGTCGGCGGGGATATCTTCATAAGAACCTTTTGCATTATCGTGGTATTTACATTTTTCACTTCCCGTTCTGCAGGAATCGGCAATGTGGTTTTAGCTGCCAATAGTGCGTTATTGCAATTTTTATTTCTCTTTTCATATTTTCTCGATGGTTTTGCCTATGCGGCTGAAGCATTGGTGGGTAAGTATTATGGGGCAAAAGATACTTTTAAGTTACGGCGGGTATCCCGGTTATTAATGATGTGGGGATTGGGGTTTGCTATCTGTTTTTGTGTTATTTATTGGGTGTCGGGTCGAAGTTTGTTGACCATTTTTACCAATATGGAGAATGTAATTGATGAAGCGGAAAATTACCTGCCATGGCTGATAGCAATGCCGTTGATGAGTTTCGCTTCGTATATTTATGATGGGATATATATAGGGGCAACAGCCAGTAAATTAATGAGAAATACCATGCTGCTGTCCACCATTACGTTTTTTGTTATTTTTTATTCACTGAAATCATCTATGGGCAATCATGCCTTATGGTTTGCTATGATAGCGTTTATGTTTGCAAGAGGTGTGTTTCAGGCAGCTTTTATTCGTAAGGGTGTTTTTGCTAAACTTTCATGAATGAGGAGCCTTTTCCTGGGGTGAATGGGGCAGTCATTGCCGGGAGCATTACCATAGAGGCGTTATAGCCACGCATTCCAGAAATCGACCAGGTTTCCGGGGAAAAGAGGAGTTGTTGTCTTGTTTATATAAGGTGGGGCTCCTTTGTGTGGGCAAATGTTTTCAGGTGAAAAAATTTTAGTGATTATGGAAGTGTTTAAACTGTAACAATTTCAAAAGGGATCCCATTTAATTCAGTAGCTTGTATTGAATAGGAAATTTGAAAATTACCGTCTTGTCCCTGGTAGGCAAAAAGATAAGATCACTAGCTTTAATAGTGCTTAAAAGTGTCTGATCTTCTTGCGCCAGAGAGAGAATGTGGTTTTATCCTCGTACGAATATCGATTTAATAATGTGAGTAGCCATTTTTGGATTTTCTTTTAAACGTCGGGTACTGTACCCAAACCAGTCTTTTCCAAACGGTACATATACCCGCATGGCATGTCCTTTGCTTACAATTTCTTTCCGTAAATCTGGTGTGACACCATAAAGCATTTGAAATTCATACATGTTTTTTGGAACGTTGTATTTTTCCAGTAGAGTATAGGCATGATCAACTAATTTCCTGTCATGTGTAGCAATTCCAACGTATACTTTGTTTTTTAACAAGTATTCCAGATCCTGCTTGTAATGCTCGTTTATGAGATTGTATCCTTTGTACGCGATCTCTTTAGGTTCTACATAAATACCCTTGCAAAGGCGGTAATTAATTGGAGTCTTTTCGGAATGGATATCCATCAAATTTTCCATATCTGACAACGTACGTTTCATATATGCCTGGAATACCAAACCAACATTTTTTGGAAATTCAGCTTTTAATCGCCTGAATAGTTCGAGTTCCGGATCCACACATTTGGAGTCTTCCATGTCAACCCTGATAAAGTTGTTGTAGGAGGTTGCTCTGGCAACTATTTCCCTGATATTTTGGTAACAGACCTCTTTGTCAATTAATAACCCGAAACTTGTGGGTTTAAGAGAGTAATTACCATCAATTTTCTCTTGTTCAAATGTATCTATGATTTTGAGGTATTCTTCTTTGTTCTGATGTGCCTGATCAAGATTGGTAATGAACTCTCCCAATAAATCAACTGTAATCTTAATCCCTGCGTCATTGAGTTGCGAAGAGGCCAGAATAGCCTCCTGAATCGTTTCCCCGGCGATATATTTCTTCGAGAAGATCCACACGAATTTCTTTGGAAAATAAGGCAATGCCTGTGCAATAAGTTTATTCACCATAATGAGATTGTTTAAGATGCGATGATTAAATATTAGATATCGGAACCATTCTGCTATTGTCCACGTAATAGCGATAATGTTTCGATAAAATAGAAAATACAATCCCGGGAGGGTATAATCCGAATTCAGTAGTGTAAATGTTGTTAATTGCGAAACTAAAAAAAATGACGAATCTCATTAAAATGAATGTTTTGCGTTAGACATGATAAAAATCAGCTTGGTTAAGCTGTTGGTTTATCGGATGAAGGAAAAAGGGATTGTCTTTTTATCGTTGCTCAAATGGGTCGGTAATTCAATCGAAAGGGCTTTTAATGGACGGTTTTAGAAAGGTAATAATCATTTTATCTTTTCTCCTGGGTGGGATAAGTGTGGCTTGGAGTCAGAACTGCAATTACAATGATCAGGGGAATAATATTAATACAAGTGGAAAGTGTGCACCTGTAAATTTAACGTGGCGGGTATGGTATACGGAGGTTGTTCTTCCTCCGAATGGGACCATTGAGTTTGAATTTGATTGGGATGATGGCAATCCAACAGAGATTGTAGCTCCTACGGGGTTTGATCCGTTGACAAGCACCTATGAAGTCACGGTCAATCATGAATATCCGAAAAATGGTCCGGAGTGTGTTTATAATGCCAGTGTGCGGTTAGTCGTAAACGGATCGCCTTGTCCGTTGAGTACGCAGGGGCAGCGGATCAGGGTATATGATACCGATAATGAAAATGGCGGACGGCTTAATGTTTTGCCCCCGGTATACCCCATATGTGTTGGGAATGATGATGTGGTTCGGTTTGTGGATGCCAGTGAATGGAATTGTGTACCCGATGAGGTGTTGATCGAGGAGGGACCCAATGATAGGAAACGGTGGATTCAGTGGGTTTATGGAACTAATCATCTGGATGCCAACTTTATTGCTGATGCTTTGGTTGATAATGTGGCACGTGTTTATCCCTTTGAAGGGCCGGTGGAATATACCAGTGAACCGGTTTATGGACCGGTGCCCCCCATGAATGAATGTTTGCCTATCTATATTCCACATGGACATGTGGTGGGGGATCGCTTTGAGGTGGAATTGCGTAACTGGAACCAGTGTAATCCTTACGATGGGGGCTATGATCCGGTAACCACGCATGCAGAAGCGCTGATTGTGGATTTACCGGATGGATCAATTGGCGCAGCTGGTCCTTTTTGTGAGAACGACAGCCCTGTCTTTCTAATTCCGGTGACTCCTGGCGGTACATGGGCGGGTCCCGGGATAATGGACGAAACAACCGGACTATTTAATCCTGAAGCAGCAGGGCCAG
The DNA here is from genome assembly GCA_004296775.1 of Marinilabiliaceae bacterium JC017. Taxonomy (GTDB): domain Bacteria; phylum Bacteroidota; class Bacteroidia; order Bacteroidales; family Marinilabiliaceae; genus JC017. The sequence goes on along the minus strand of RHGE01000150.1, from coordinate 3,284 downwards.
GCGATCATTTAATCTCCTATGAGGTCACCAGTGCACAAGGTTGTAATGGTTCAGGAAGTATTATTATCCGGGTGAATGAATCTCCTAAACCTGATATTCTTCAGGGAGATGTTGTTAGTCTCTGTCCCGGGACTTCGCAGTCGATTGATGGAAATCCAACGGGCGGGAAGTTGCCCTATACTCATCTTTGGACAGGAGATATCGCACCGCTTAATAATGTGGGTATTCAGAATCCTCAATTTGTTACAACAAATATCGGTACTTATGAATTGGTGTATAAGGTGACCGATGATAATACCTGTTACGGATTAGATACTTTAATTATTCAGGTGGATACCGTTGATATTCATTTTGTCAATAAGAAGCTGGATTTATGTACCGGTGTTTCGCAAGTATTAAAACCTGATCCTACAGGGGGATCGGAAGTTTTTATAGAGCATCGTTGGCGAGGGGATCGTACAGATTTACTGTCTGCTACGGATGTTGAGAATCCTGTTTTTCAATCGGCATCACCAGGGGTGTATAAGTACGAGTATTACGTAAGAGACAGCCAGGGGTGTGAGGATGCTGATAGTATATACGTTTACGTGTATGAGCAACCAATAGCCAATGCGGGAAACGATGCGGTTGTGTGCGGGGATATCTATTCATTTCAGGCTATACCAAGTATCGGGGCTGGTGAGTGGAGCCTGAAAAGTGGTGACGGAAATGTGTTGATAGATGATTTAAATGATCCTAATTCAGAGGTTGTTGTTGATGCCTATGGTGAGTATATTTTTAAATGGAGTGAAGAAAATAGTAGCTGTCGGGATGAGGATGAAGTAATACTTACTTTTTACCAAATTCCGGCACCCGCCGTGGGGCCAGATGCCGATACCTGTGGATTGACCTATAACCTGACGGCCTTTCCTGATGTTGGTGGAGATTGGAAACAAATATCAGGTCCGGGGAGCTCGTTTTTTGAAGATGGTAGCATGGCCGGTTCGTCTGTTACTGTTGATAACCCGGGCGATTATGAATTCGCCTGGATTGAAGATAATGGCTTTGGTTGTGTGGGCGGTGATACTTTAAAGGTTACTTTTTATCCGATTCCTACTGCATCTGTAGCGCCTTTTAATCCGAATTCATGTAATCCTGTTCATATAGATTTTATAAATACATCGCTTGGGGCTGATTCCTATCATTGGGATTTTGGGGATGGTTTCGTGTCTAATGAAGAGAATCCTGGTCATACTTTCAAAAACTACACACAAATTTTGCAAGATTATGAAATAGAACTAGTGGCGGTTAATAGTTATGGATGTAGCGATACCCTAAAACAGTTGCTGGAAGTGGCACCAAGGCCGGTGGCCCGGATGGATATTTCGCAGGGGCCTGGTTGTAGTCCTTTGGTGGTTGATTTTATTAGTCAATCAGAAGGGGGCACTTCGTGTGTTTGGGATATGGATGATGGAAACCCGGAAATTACAACCCCGGATGTAACGCATACTTTTGTTAATGATCAGAATTATGTGATGGCCTATGAGGTTGAATTGGTGGTTGAGAACGATTATGGCTGTACTGATACGGCGAAAACATACGTTACGGTTTATCCGCTTTCGACCTATGGTATTACTGCCTCTCCCGTACAGGGGTGTCATCCCATGAGAGTTGATTTTATAGCTGATCCGGGCGCATATAGCTATAATTGGGAATTTGGTGACGGACATACGGTAACAGGCACCAATAGTGTTTCTCATATCTATGAAAATACAACTGGTGATGTTATAGACTATACTGCCAGGTTGTATTCAACATCTGCTTTCGGTTGTAAGGATACCTCAGAATTATCACTCAGGGTAAATCCTTCCCCTGTTAGTTTGTTTCAGATGACGCCTGCTGACGGATGTGCGCCGGTAGACATTGCTTTTACCAATGAATCTTTGGATGCCCAATTATCTCTTTGGCGGTTTGGTGACGGAACAGAATTATCAGTGTCAGGTAATGGTTCTGTTAACCATTTGTTTGAAAATGATGGATTGGGTATGGAAACTTATAATGTTTCCTTGATGGTTGAGAATAGCTTTGGATGTCAGGATTCAACCGTAAAAACAGTGAAGGTATATCCTGAAGTAGAAGCTGGTATTGGTGCTGTTGATAACGGATGTACGCCCCATGAAGTGTCTATAGCAAATAATTCAACGGGAGCTAATTCATTTGTTTGGAATTACGGTGATGGAAATGTCTCCAATGGTTTGTTGGGAAAGCATATTTATATCAATAATTCACTGGAAGATCAGGAATATCAGATAGTGTTAACGGCTGTTTCTTCATTTGGCTGTGAGGATAAAGCGGTGGTACCTGTTACAGTGTACAGGACTCCTCAGCCTTCCTTTGATGTGGCTCCTGTCTCTCAGCAGATGCCCAATTCCACCATAACATTGGGAAATACCACAATGGGATCCGGGTGGACATTCCATTGGGATTTGGGAGACGGAAACAGTTCTGATCAGAGTGATCTTACCTCTCATATCTATAATAAGAGTGGTTTGTTTAATGTTGTGTTAACGGCCAGGGGAGAGCATTGTGAAAACAGTGCCTTTAAGCAGATTGAAATCATTCCTTCGCTTCCGGATATTGTTTATGGTTCCAATGCAGAAGGTTGCCCGCCCTTAACTGTTCAGTTTACCAATGAGACAGTAGATGCTTATAACTTTATGTGGGAGTTTGGAGATGGCAATGTGTCCTCGGAGAAAGAGCCGGAGCATACTTATTATACCCCGGGTAACTATCGGGTTAAATTAACAGCATCTGGCCCGGGCGGAATTATGGAGGCCGATGAAGTAGTGGTTGAGGTGTATGAAAAACCAAACGCTTTTTTTGATGCCGTGCCTGCTATTGTTAAGATCCCCGGGCAGTCTGTTTCGTTTATAAATAAGTCAACAGATGCGGTGAATAGCTTGTGGAATCTGGGTGATGGAAGTGTTTCTTCCGAGTATTCCCTCATGTATGAATACCAGGAACCGGGTGTATATGATATTTCGCTTGACGTTACCAATGAGTTGGGGTGTAAAGATACGTATTTGAAGAGGGAGGCTGTTATTGCCGAAATGGGGGGTGAGATTAAGTTTCCAAATGCTTTTACCCCCAATCCTAATAATGTCATTGACTTAAGAGTAATGCTATTTAGAAGTACTCCGTTTCTCTTCTGTCAATGGTGCTTAAAATACATGAAACTTATGGTGCTATATTGCTTAATGTATTGCTTGGTTATTGGAACAAAAGCTACTTATTTGACAACCTGA
>RHGE01000149.1 GCA_004296775.1 Marinilabiliaceae bacterium JC017 | reverse complement strand
CATTTTTGGCATTGCCCCAAAAACGAAGCAAAAAACGCTAGTCAAATAAAAGCTTCTCCCCACCTCCTTGATGAATTTTTGCTAACCCACATGCCAGAATTCCCGCATTCATCTTCGTCGCGCCTACGCCGGCCCGCTTATTTGACTGGCTCCCACGCTTCCCAACATTATGGCCTTTTTCGTATTTGTTGAGTAAATGCGAGATATGTTATATGATAGACTTTAGACTATTTTACATTAACCTCATTTTCAAGCCCCAATATAAAATCCAAAAACTATTTTGCAACAACAGATACATTCGATACTACTTATTTACAGGGCACATTTCAGAACTAAATACTATTTTATTTATTTTTTTTTGATTCAACTAAACAACTAATGCCTACTCTTTGTTGAAGAAAAACTAAACAATAAAACGAAATACCATGAAATTTGAATTACCTCAATTACCTTATGCACTAGATGCTCTTGAGCCAAATATCTCAAAAACCACTTTAGAATTTCACTATGGGAAACACCACCAGGCTTATGTGAACAATCTTAACAACCTGGTTCCGGGCACACCATTTCAAAATGCAGACCTGGAAACCATCGTCAAAGAAGGAGAAGGGGGCATTTTCAACAATGGCGCGCAAATATGGAACCACACGTTCTATTTCATGTCATTCTCGCCTAATGGCGGAGGAGAACCCACCGGCCCACTGGCAGAAGCCATAAATAAGTCTTTCGGATCATTTACCAGTTTTAAAGAACAATTTACAAAGGCCGCTGCTACACTCTTTGGTTCAGGTTGGGCCTGGTTAGTGAAAAATACAGATGGCACCCTGGAAATTATTCAGGAAAGCAATGCAGGCAATCCCTTACGTAATGGTTTAATACCCATTTTAACATGTGACGTATGGGAACACGCCTATTATCTGGATGTTCAAAATAAACGCCCTGATTATATTGGTAATTTCTGGAATATTATCGACTGGGAAGTCGTTGGCAAACGGTTCTAAAAAGTTTTAAACATAGCTGCAAAGCGAGTCTTAATTGCATTATTTGTATATTAAGACTCGCTTTTTTTAATCCTATATAATATGCTTAAAGAACTAATTACCAAAAGCCGCAGCTACCGCCGATTTTTTGAAGATGAATCCATTTCCAAAGAAATCCTAAAAGAATTGATAGAACTGGCACGCTTATCACCCTCTGCAAGAAATGCACAGCCATTAAAATATTTTCTCTCTAATACCCCTGAACTAAATGAAAAAATATTTCCCCACCTCACCTGGGCCGGCTATTTAAAAGATTGGGATGGCCCCGTGAAAGGCGAAAGACCATCGGCCTACATCATTCTCTTACACGACACTGAAATAGCAAACAATTACTTTTGCGATGACGGCATAGCCACACAAAGCATATTACTCGGAGCTGCAGAAAAAGGTTTAGGCGGATGCATTATAGGTGCTGTGAATCGTTTAAAACTTCAAAGTAGTTTAACTATTCCGGATCGTTACAAAATCATTCATGTCATCGCACTAGGTAAGCCTAAAGAGATTATTCAACTGGAAGAGATGAAAGAAAATGATTACAAGTATTGGCGCGACAGCCAGCACGTTCACCATGTCCCCAAGCGGAATCTTGAAGATTTAATCATCTAACATTATCTGAAAGAATGGGAACTATTTTTTCCATTTATTACTGGTAATGAGAAAGAGCAACCTGTTTCCAACCAAAGTTCAATATATTTGTTCTATTCAAAACCATATCCTTACAATAGTATAGACTTAACCTTTTTAATCCAGAAAAATGAATAAATCAATATTAATCACAGCAATTTTGTTTCTTACCTCCCTTTCAGGCTTTTCACAATTTGAAAATGCCAGGCAAGATTCAATAAAACTTTCCGGCGTCATTCTTGATAAAGACAGTCTATCTTCTTTACCCTACGCTGCTTTTGATATTAATAAGCAGAAATATTTATCCACCGAAGAAGGTCAATTCTCTATCTGGGCCAAACAGGGAGATGTCATCAAATTCTCCCACCTTGGTTTTCGGGATACCTACATCAATGTTACAGATTCATTAATAATGAACAATTACCTGCTTGGTATTTTTCTTACGCGCGATACTGTACAACTCTCTGAAGTAATTATCATACCCCGGCACAGAAATTTATATGCTGCAGCCAAGTACATGCCTCTGAAAATTACGCCGGAACAAGTATACGCGTCACAAAACTTAAGGCAATCTACCTATCAGGCCTTAACAACCCAACCCAAACAGATGGATGCAGCACAGAATCAACAACTGGTATTACATGAACAAACACAAAAGACTGTTTATAAGACCCAATTAAGGCCTGACCAAATGCTTGGCATCAGCACGGAAGATTTCGTTCCGGTTATGCTCTATCTATCTCCTTCAAAGAGAAAGATTACAAATCCAAAAGTAACACCAATGACCCACCAGGAAATTGACTTTTTAATCTCATTATACAAGCGCCAGCAAGGGATTGACCAATAGATCAGAAGAAATATAGCATTTGTCAGCATCAAATTGGTTAGAATATTGCAACTTTGCACCGCGAATAGATTCATAAACAAATAAACTCATGGAATTTACACTAAATGGCAAAAAGGGGTATGCGAAAATAGAGTCTTTTGACGATAAGACAACAGAAGATTTATCGCAAAGCTATTTCAGGGTATTGGAACTACTAGGAGAAGATCCCACACGTGAAGGACTTGAAAAAACCCCGTTAAGAGTTGCCAAAGCAATGCAGTTCTTAACACAAGGATATAATATGAATCCGGAGGAGATTATCCGCTCTGCCATGTTTAAGGAAGATTATCAACAAATGGTTGTGGTGAAGGATATAGAATTGTATTCCATGTGCGAACACCATATATTACCTTTTTTTGGCAAAGCTCATGTGGCCTACATACCACGCCATCATATCACCGGCTTAAGTAAAATTGCCCGGGTAGTGGAGGCATTTGCCCGCCGTTTACAGGTGCAGGAAAGGTTAACGACACAAATTAAAAATTGCATTCAGGACACCTTAAATCCACTTGGCGTAGCAGTAGTTATCGAAGCCCAGCATATGTGCATGCAAATGCGTGGCGTACAAAAACAACATTCAGTAACCACCACGTCTGATTTTACAGGCGCCTTCATGAAGAACATTGCCACAAGAGAAGAGTTCTTCAACATCATTGGAACGAAACTTCATTAAGAGAATATTCAAGGCATAAAAAAGCGCTGCCGGTTCAGTAACACGAACCAGCAGCGCTTTTATTTATCCTATTAGACAAGAGATTAATAGATATGAGATAATAGATTATGAACGCAGAGACACTGAGTTTCTAGTATTAATCAGCTTCCTGTGTGTTAATTAAATCTGCATGGTCGCTTCATCACATAATTATTGCTCCCCGGTATGTATTGTTGAACTTCGTGCCAAGGAAAGGGTGCGAAAATACCCCAAAGCACCATTACTGATATTTCCCGGCAAATTGGCCGGCGGACCGCTAAACAAAGGTACTTTAGGACTTGTTTCCTCTTTTAAAGCTCCTGAATAATCGAAAAAATCCTCGGTTATCGCTCCCATAAGCAAAGTCACAGTATCCCCTGGTACAAAATCAATATCCTCATCATCCATATCTATATCCTGTACCCAGGCACCATTAACATAGTTACCATCGAAAAATTTATCATCGGCCAAATTCCATTCAGATAATTGATCGGTATATAAACTGTCATTAATCGCAACTCCGAACGTATAAAAATCCTTTGCCTCGCCCGGCTCCTTAGCATACAACAGAATTTTCCACCTATTCCATTCATCAAACCATTCCAAACGGATTGAATCAATAGGAGCCAAAGATTTTAGCGTATCCCTGGCTTCATAAATCTCCTTCTTACCATCCGCATCAATGTCCAACCCCTCAATTTTCAGGGAATAAGCTTTCCCTTCCACGCCATAATAATCCTGTGGCGTAAAATACAAACCCGGATATTCATTAAACTCTTTTAATACTATCGTTTCACTACCGTCAGACACGGTGACATGTGCACCGGAAACTCCTTTCATTGCTTCATTGGCAAAATAATTTCCCGACATAGACAACCTTACCATATGACTCATGGTATCAGTGGTGATGCTCCCATCCACAACCAGGTGAGGTTTGCTATCACTTAACTCCAGTGTCATCTCTTCGGTACAGGCATAAAACAAAACAAGTGCTACTATAAATATGGCTTTCAACAAACGCATCATGACTAAAATTTAAAGTTATAAGTAATGGATGGAACAACTGAAAAGAGATAGGTTTTCTCTGCATTAGTTTTATAAGGATCGTCTTCATCCTGCACAAAATTAATGGTCCAGGCATTATGACGGCCATACGCATTATAGAGTGAAAACACCCATTCTCCATGCCAATTTTTACCTTTACGCTCTTTTCCTTTAATCGTATAAGAAACATCCAGTCGGTGATAATCGGGCATACGCTCCGCATTACGTTTTGAGTACAATGGCACAATATTTCCACCCAACTCATATCGTCCTACCGGATAAGTTACCGGTGCGCCGGTAGAATAAACCCAATTCATCGATAATTGGGCCCGTTTGGTCAGTCGACGATTAAAAACAATAGAAATATCATGCGTATGATCGTAAGGTGATAAATAGGTAAGCCCGTTATTCACACCTTCAATCTTTCGCTCCGAACGCGACCAGGTGTAACCAACCCAGCCACTCCATTTCTCCCGGTTAAACTTCATCAGTAGTTCAATCCCATAGGCCCATGAATTACCAAATCGTAATTCTCCATCCAGGTGCTCGTTGAGCAACAAATCTGCATGATCCTTAAAGTCGATGGTATTGCGCATGTCTTTATAAAACCCTTCAATAGAGGTTTCAATGGTATTATCATCGAAATTCTTAAAGAAACCGGCTGAATACTGATCTGATTTTTGCGGCTTCACATTGGGAGAAGAGGTAAACCAAACATCCAGCGGAGAAGAAGAAGTCGAATTACTGGCCATATGCAGATACTGCATCGTCTTTGAATAACTGGCCTTGATGGAAGTACTGGGATTAATAATAAAGTTCATGCTTAACCTGGGCTCCAGACCGCTATAGGTGTGATAAATATCACCGTCGCTATGTTTTGTCTCGCCGGTTACATTACCTTTCTCATCATAATCAAAGACAGTACCTTCCCCAATATTCTGAAAGACAGAATACCTTAAGCCATATTTAACCACCAACCAATTACTAAACTTTTGTGTGTTGGAAGCATAAATAGCATGTTCCAGCGAATTAACATCAGGAACCCGTATTTCGTTGTATAACGAGTTTTCATCCTTACCTCTGGCCAATCCGGGCATCATTGTATGATAGATGGATTGTCCTCCAAAATGAATGGTATTTTTCGGATTTAAAAAGTAACTAAAATCCACCTTCACACTATAATCACGTAAAGTAGAATCCCATATAAATGAATCAGATCCGCCACTGGTAGACTCCAAACCATATTCATAATTAGATGTCACAAAGGTAAAGTTGGAAAACAGACGGGGAGTGAAAATATGGTTCCACCTGGCAGTTAGTGTCTGGTTACCAAAGTCCATTTTGGAATAACCGTTTTTAAAAACATCACGGCCAAAATAACCACTCAGATAAATTCGGTTATTCTCATTGAAAGTATGATTAATCTTTGCATTTAAATCGTAGAAATAAAGCTTATTGTCCCGGATGGACTCATCCCCTGCCAATGGCAGCAAAAGATCGGCATAGGTACGCCGCCCGCTCATAACAAAAGAGGTCTTTTCGGAGAATACAGGCCCTTCCAGGGTCAAACGCGATGACACCGTTCCAAAGCCACCGGTACCGGAAAATTTCTTCGCATTCCCATCTTTCATGCGCACATCAAGTAAGGAAGCCAAACGTCCACCATTACTGGCCGGAATATCACCTTTATATAATTTCACATCTTTTATGGCGTCATTATTAAACACCGAGAAGAAACCCATCATATGCCCGGCATTATAAACAATGGCCTCATCAAGCAAAATGAGGTTTTGATCCGGATTTCCTCCACGCACACTAAAACCACTGGAACCTTCACTGGAAGCCTGAACACCCGGTAACAACTGAAGCACTTTTACCAGGTCCGTTTCTCCCATTAATACAGGTACGTTTTTAATGGCCTTCCCCTGCAATTTCTGCACCCCCATCTGAGGAGCTACAATGTTAACATTTTTCTTCTCTGAAGTAATTACCACCTCACCAATCTGTTCTGAAGAAGGTTTCAGCGTAATATCCAAAACCATATCATCTTCTAATTTTACAACCTTACTTTGGTCATCATAACCCAGGTAGGCAAAGGAGATATTATACTCTCCGGGAGCTAATGAAATGGAATAAAATCCGTAGAGATTCGCAATGGTACCGGTACCTTCCTCTTTAACGTAAATGGTAGATCCGATCAGTACCTCACCGGTTTGAGCATCCTTAATATGCCCACTCAAGGTGACGCGCTTATTCACATTTGACGACCCCTCCATTGCATTGAGAGATGTAATTCCAAGAAAGATCAGTGGTATTAATAACCACATCCTCCGAATAGATAATTTCATACTTTCTTTAGTTGTTTTATTATTAAGGTCTGTTAATGAGACAACACATGTCCTCATTGCCCCTATATATCACTGATAGATTAACAATTTCTTAATATTCCTTTCGATAGCTTTATCAACAAGCGTAATTCCTCCATAAAATATTATGATCGTTCAACACTTATTAAGACAAACACCTAACTCCTGTCGCGTACAACCATACATCACTTTTAACAGGATTTAACATTTTACCTATCGATTGACCTCTTTGCTTTAAACAGATAATCCTTTGGTTAATATCAAAATCAGCAATGCTCATTGTCTCTTTTCGAATTTAATGATCACAAAACTATCAAGCAGCTATTACTCACAGAAAAAAAAGTAGCTAAACGCATAAAATCGATGCTTAAATAACGTCAATAAGGTTTGAATAAATAAATGAAAGTCACTAAATCCTTAAATCACCTTGAACTGCTACACTTCAACAGGTCGTTATATTTTAGCTAACAGAGCAGATACTGATTGACATCCCATTCATTGACAAAGCCATAAAGATTTAAGTTTTCATTTAACGACAGGCTGCTTTTCAAATAATTACAATCCTTTAATAACCTTTTGGCTTACCTGATAAAAACCTAACCTGGACAAGCCAGAAAAGTAAAAAGTATCAAGTACAAAGTATCAAGATGATTTACTGCTCGCCAAAATATTTTGCCAATAAATACACCAATATCACCCGTAAGACACTATGTTTTTTCAGGAGTAACCTGAAAAAAAAGCCTCTTAGAGGGATGTTGCCTTTAGTTGTTTGTTATGACAAGAGATTGTTAGATAATAGTCAGAGATGGCCATTGGCCATATTGACGCCAAGATACTAGCTATACATCCTTGTTAGATGACATATAGTTTTATTGGGACGTTGTCCCAAACCCTACTTCATTTTTGGCATTGCCCCAAAAACGAAGCAAAAAACGCTAGTCAAATAAAAGCTTCTCCCCACCTCCTTGATGAAT
>RHGE01000148.1 GCA_004296775.1 Marinilabiliaceae bacterium JC017 | reverse complement strand
GGCAATGCCAAAAATGAAGTAGGGTTTGGGACAACGTCCCAATAAAACTATTCCTGAAGAACTAAAACTTATATATCAATTAACCCTCTTGTTAAGTTGTTATCTTGGCGTCAATATGGCCAATGGCCATCTCTGACTATTATCTAAAATCTAACAATCTATTATCATACAACACTAAATAAAAACTCAACCATGCTCCATTCGTCACTCAAAAAATATTTCGGTTACAACCAATTTCGTCCCGGACAAGAAGAGGTCGTTAGTAAAATCGTTGAGAACCAGTCGGCCGTAGCCATCTTCCCCACCGGAAGCGGCAAGTCACTCTGTTACCAGCTGGCCGCCATGCATCTGCCCCACCTCACCGTGGTGGTATCCCCCTTGCTGGCACTCATATCCGACCAACTGGACTACATGCGCTCGGTTAATATTCCGGCAGCCCGTATCGACTCCACCCTCTCTCCCAATGAGATCAGGCAAATACAAGCCGACATCAGGCAGGGCAAGACAAAGCTTTTGCTTATCTCGGTGGAGCGATTCAAAAACGAACGCTTCAGGCAATTTCTGGCAGGTGTGCAAATCTCGTTACTGGTGGTTGATGAAGCCCACTGTATCTCGGAATGGGGTCATAACTTCCGCCCCGACTACCTGAAGCTACCAGCCTACCGCCAGGAGTTTAACATCCCCCAGGTACTACTGATGACCGCCACGGCAACCCCCAAGGTCATCACCGACATGTGTACAGCCTTTGACATTCCACCAACCAATGCGGTGGTAACAGGGTTTTATCGCGCCAACCTCTCCCTGATGGTCCGTCCCACTGAACAAGCCACCAAACTACAGGAATTAGCCGCCCTGCTTCAAACCAAAAAAGGACAACCCACCATCATCTATGTCACCCTTCAGAAAACAGCCGAAGAGGTGGCTGCCTATTTAACAGAACAAGGCGTCTCTGCTTGCGCCTATCACGCCGGAATGACCAATGAATCAAGGGAAGCCGTGCAGAACGCTTTTATGGGCAACCAAACCAACACCATTGTCGCTACCATCGCCTTTGGCATGGGCATCGACAAAGCCAATATTCGCAACGTCATCCATTACGACCTGCCCAAATCCATCGAGAACTACAGCCAGGAAATAGGCCGGGCCGGCCGCGATGGCCAACCATCCCACTGCATCCTGCTGGGAAACCTGGAAGGCGTCAATGTGCTGGAGAATTTTGTTTATGGCGACACCCCGGAAAAAGAAGGCATAAAAACCGTGCTGGAAGAGATACAAAAGGCCAGTGAACAGTGGGAAGTAAAAATGGCAACACTGAGCAACAAAAGCAACATCCGCCAATTACCCCTCAAAACCCTTTTGGTTTACCTGGAAATGGAAGGCTACATAAAGCCCCTTTACAGCTATTTTGGCAGCTACCGTTTTAAAAACATCCTTTCCGAGGAACAGATCATTGGTAAATTTAAGGGCGAACGCCAGGGTTTTATAAAAGCGATTTTTGACCATTCAAAAAAAGCACGTCTATGGACTACGGTAGACTTTGAAGAGATCCGCCAACATTATGGCACCGACCGTAAGCGCATCGCCGCAGCCCTGGACTATTTCCACGAACAGGCTTACATACAACTGGAATCGAAACAACTGATCGATGTCTACCAGGCCCAACTCAACAACACCAACATCGAAGCCCTGACCAACCTGCTATACCAACGGTTCAAACAGAAAGAAGAGATTGAAATAGACCGTATTCGTCAGATGATCGCCTTCTTCGAAAGCACCCAATGCCTGTCACACAAACTATCTGCCTATTTCGGCGAAGAGATGGCCGGCAACCAATGCGGTCACTGCTCTGTTTGCCTCAATGGCCCGGCCACCTTGCCAACCGCCAATGGCATAAAACCCCTGTCCAAAAATGAACTGGATGAGCTTTTGCAACCCTTAAAGCAAGCATTAAAAACGCCCCCGTCGGCCGACACCATGACCCGTTTCCTGTGCGGCATCATATCGCCTTTTATAACAAAGGCCAAAGCCAAACAAATGCCGGGATTCGGCATCCTGGCGCAACATCGCTATGAGGAAGTAAAAAAAGTAGTTGTGAATAACTCTTAACCGGGTTTTACGCCCATTTATGAAACAATCTTGTAAACACCAACGTAAAGCTGGTGTTTACTTTTTTATATTAAATCAAATAACAATGTACAAGCAAAAACTATTTACACCTCTCATTCTTACACTTCTATTTTTTCTAACCACAACAGCCCATTCACAGGATTTGAAATTAGCCTGCCAGGCCAATGATACATTTGACAATATTAAAGCCATTACCGTTAAAGGTATTTTTGCCAAGGTAAACATAACCGGCCATCAACAAAACAATGTCATCCTCAACGGCACCCTAAAAGCCATTAAACCTGAAGGCTACAACATCAAACACACCGTAACCGGCAACACCCTGGAAGTAATGGTAGCAATACCCCAAACCACGGCCAGCAGCCACACCGGGGAAGTACAACTCACCATTCCCGATAACATTCCCGTAACCATCGAGAACACCTCCGGCTACGCCACCATTAAAAACGTCAAAACATCCAGCTTAAACATCACCTCCAAGTCGGGTAAAATAAATATTACCAATTCCGACGCCACCATGACATTACACACGGTTACCGGCGCCATCAAAGTCGACCAGACCAACGGTAACGTAACCACCAAATCAAAATCAGGTGAGCAATACATCCAGAACATCACCGGCAATGTGAAAGCCGTTACCAACTCAGGGCAGTTAAATATTAAAACCATAACAGGAATCATCACCGCCGAAAGCACCTCTGGCAACCAGGAATATGAAAACATCAAGGGCGACATCACAACCAAAGCCTCCTCAGGAAACATTAAAATATCCATTGCCGAATCCAACATCCTCATCACAGCCGCCAAAGGAGATGTACAGCTATTTCAAACCAACGGCACACTGAACGTAACCACTACCAAAGGAAACCAATCCGGCACCCGCATCAAACTCGCTGCCGCATCATCCTTAACCAGTACCGAAGGAAAAATAAAGATGAAGCTTGACATGCCCAAAGACCAACTGGCCTTTCAACTGCAATCCACCAACAGCTATTTGTTCGCCCTGGGTAAATCAAAGAAAAAGAAACTAAAAATCGGCAAAGGCCCCATCCTACTAACCGGCACCAGCACCACCGGCAGCCAATCCTATTATTAAGCATAAAAACACCACATACTAAAAGGGAGCTCTCCAAATCTACGGAAGCTCCCTTCTTTTTTATTATTTGGGCGGCCGGGCGGGTGCTCCGTTATAGCGCTTACCCCCCGGGCTGTGTGGCGTCTGCCGGTACGTGGGCTCCTTCGTCGCCTCCGCCCGCCACGCCACATCAGCCCCGGCGGCAAGCGGCTGCCACTGCGCCCCCTGCCGCAACAAAACAAACCACCCTGACAGGGATAATTACATGATGGTAATTATCCCTGTCAGGGTTACAATATTCTGCCAAAAAGAACACAAATATTACGGATAAAACACCCCCACGCTAGCGCCGATTTGCAATCGGTGCTTTGTGAATCAATAGATATCACCTATGGATAGAAAGTAAAAGATTCATGAACCGGAAGAAATCTATCTTATCACTTTTATTGTACCAGAAGAGTAGGGGGCATTGGTGATTTTATTATGAGGCACGAATTGCAAATTCGCGCCAGCAGGGGAATAAAGGGTAACAGTTTTCAGGCCTGAAAGACCGTTTGTACCAGCATAGGGTTTTAACCCTATGTCTTTTGACGCATATGAATGCAACCCTGGAAGGGTGTTTGTGTTGTATTGTCATGATTGGCCAAATACATTCAGGCTTTCAGTATTAACACCTCACCCAAACCCTCTCCCCAAAGGAAAAATAGAAGCCACAACCAATCGACCTATCAACATAATAACCTAACCTGGACAAGCCAGAAAAGTACACAAATATGAGTATCAAGTATCAAGATATTTGCATGACCGATATTGCAATATCCTGCCAAAAAAATACACAGACATTACTGATAAGACACTAACACCCCATCATCCCATCCGATACACCTCAGAAGGCGCCAGCCGGGAGGTCGCAATCACCTCATATTTATCAGCAACTGGTTCAAATGCTTTTAAAGCAATATCCGGCCGGTTATTATCCCCCGAGATATGGGATAAAAAGATGGTCTTGAGCTTACCATTAGCGGTACTGCGGATTAACTCCACCGCCTGATCGTTGGACAAGTGCCCCTTCTCCGAAGCCACGCGCTGCTTGAGGTAATAAGGATAAGGCCCCTCCATCAGCAACCGTTCATCGTAGTTCGATTCCAGAAACACCGCATCGCACATGGCCAGGTGCTGCCGCACATTATCACATGGCGCCCCGATATCGGTCATCACCCCTATCTGCAAATCATTCACCTCCACCCTGAAACTACAGGGGTCGACGGCATCGTGCTGCTTCGAAAAAGAATGAATAGCGATACCTCCAATGTGCACCACTTCACCGGGATTGAAGAAGTTCACCTTATCCGGCAAATGATCACGCCGGCATTTATTTTTTGTCTCACGGGTAAAATAAGCCGCCACCTGGTGCAGATTACTCAACACCCGCACCCCTTTCATGTGATCGGAATGCTCATGACTGATAAACACCGCCTTCACCTTATTTATATCAAGCCCCACCAGCTTCATCCGCTTCAACACCTGACGCCGGCTAATCCCGGCATCGATCAATATGGCCTCATCCTTATTCCCTATATAATAGCAATTCCCGTTACTGCCCGATGCCAGGGCACATATCTCTGTCATGTTTATTTTCTCTTCTATCTAGTCCACAAATATTTCCTGCTCAATGGTTGCGTCAGCATGGGTAGCATACAACGCTGCAGCCTCCGCCAATGCCTCTTTCATCAACGCGTCACTATCTTCTAACCCGATAATGAGAAACAAAAAACGAGTGGTAGTCTCGGTCACCATGGTCCGCACCGAATCACTGGTAGGCGTACCAAAAGCACCGTTAGTATCTCTGAAAACAGGCAATTTCTCAATGTTCAGCTCGCCCCTGCCAATTCCTTCATAGGGCTCACCGGCAGCACCAACACCCATGGTAATAGCGCCACTCAACTTCTCATAATCATACCCACATATGGAAAAACCAGTCTTCACCGATACCAGGTTAAGAATATCCACCACATTATTGATGTGATATAGCCCCTTGCCGTTGGCCACCCGTCGAAGCAGTGACTCCGCCGCCGGACGATAACGGTTAGGATCCTTTCCTAACTTCCGGTAGGCATTTTTCGTGGCCTTAACCGTATCCATCTCCCGAATGGAAGCAGGAGTCAGGTCCAATGCCAGCTTATCGGTTTCCCCGGTCAACAAAGCTTTTACGGTATCGTTTAACGGTTCTGTTTTCAAGCTTAAAAGCAAGCCCCCCAGCTTTAATCCGGGCAATACCTGCTTCAACTCATCTGATATGCGGATATCCATAATAATGTCATTTTCTTTCGAAACACAAAAGTAAATGATTTTTTATAATCCAACTCCGCGAAACCAACCAAAAGGAAAACCCAACCCAGAACGTTTAACCCAGAACCATATACCGTATACCCTAAACCGCATACCATTAAATCCAAAACCACAAAACCATCAACCCCATACATTAAACACAAAACCAAAACGATTAACCCCAAACCGCACACCCTAAACACAGAACCGCATACCGCATACCCTAAACCGCATACCGCAACCCCAAAACCCTACCATATCTCCCACTTTTTCGACACCTTTGCAGCCAAATAAAACAGATATGATTCCGATTTATTCTAGCATAAAAGCCATCTTTTTTGACATGGATGGCGTGCTTTACGATTCCATGAAAAACCATGAAGTCACCTGGGTTGAAAGCTTAAAAAAATATGGTATTGATTTTCCGCCCCGCGAAGCCTATATGAACGAAGGAAGGACTGGCTATAAAACCATCGAAATAGCCTTTAAGGAGTACGCAAATAAAGTGATTTCTCAAAAAGACAAAGAAACCATTTACAATGAAAAGACAAGGTTGATGCACCTGCAACCCAAAGCCGCCATTATGGAAGAAATGCCCCGGCTAATGACTTTTCTACAGCAAAGAAACATCCGCACGTTTGTGGTAACCGGCTCCCGTCAACCACTGTTGCTCGATAAACTGCACAACGATTACAACATTGAATCCGATCACGTCATTTCAGGTTTTGATGTAAAAAAAGGAAAGCCCGATCCGGAACCCTACCTCATCGCCTTGGAGCGCTCCGGGTTCAAAAAAGAAGAATGCATGGTGGTGGAAAATGCGCCTCTCGGTATCCAGGCAGCCAAAGCCGCCGGCATTTTCACCGTAGCTCTTAACACCGGCATCCTCGATGATCAAACATTAATAGATGCAGGCGCCGACCTGTTATACCCCGATACCCGTCATTTTGCCGAGGATATAATGAAACAAATGACCCGGGAATAAAGAATCAACCTGCGCTACCAGTACCTTTGATCTCACGCAAATTTCCGTAGAGACCAAAGGATAAAGAAAGGATTGTTCTACACATCAACTAAAAGGATTCAAATACTCGTAATTCATTTTCTTTTCACCCGGTCACTCTTTTCCCCTCCTGAAAGAATTAGGAGGGGTAGTTTGATTGCAATATAACCAGTGAGGATTTAAAAGAGCTATATAGTAGCCAGAGATGCCCGTTGACCATATTGACGACTGTATAACCGGATCCTACCTCTAGTTTTGACACCTCCAATACAAATCAACAGAATAACGCAAAAATCCAATCGACGAGCTGAACCGTGATGATCCGAAGCGCGTGAGCCCGTCAAATAAGCGGGCCGGCGCAGGCGCGACGCAGATGAATGCGGGAATTCCGGCCAGTGGGTTAGCAAAAAYTCATCAAGGAGGCGGGCGGAAGCGTTTATTTGACTAGAGTTTTTTGGTTCCTTTTTGGGGCGATRCCAAAAAGGGACTAGGGTCCGGGACAACGTCCCGATTAAAATACAGAGTCTTCAAGTCTTGACATCCTAACAAAAGGTGAGTCAGAGATGGCCGTTGCCCATATTGACGACTGTACAACCCGATCCTACCGCTACCTTCAAATCAGAAAAGATAGAGATGCTTCTCACTACCTGGAAAAATATACCATTGAATATCTTAAGAACAAACTAATACACCTTGAACAATCCGCATCCAAGACGAAAGCACTAATCTCTGGCAGTGAGACACTTTTCAAGCTTGTTATATGATAGTTGGAGATGCCCGTTGACCATATTGACGACTGTATAACCGGATCCTACCTCTAGTTTTGACACCTCCAATACAAATCAACAGAATAACGCAAAAATCCAACCGACGAGCTGAACCGTAATGATCCGAAGCGCGTGAGCCCGTCAAATAAGCGGGCCGGCGCAGGCGCGACGCAGATGAATGCGGGAATTCCGGCCAGTGGATTAGCAAAAATTCATCAAGGAGGCGGGCGGAAGCGTTTATTTGACTAGAGTTTTTTGGTTCCTTTTTGGGGCGATGCCAAAAAGGAACTAGGGTCCGGGACAACGTCCCGATTAAAATACAGAGTCTTCAAGTC
>RHGE01000147.1 GCA_004296775.1 Marinilabiliaceae bacterium JC017 | reverse complement strand
GGACGTTGTCCCGGACCCTAGTTCCTTTTTGGCATCGCCCCAAAAAGGAACCAAAAAACTCTAGTCAAATAAACGCTTCCGCCCGCCTCCTTGATGAATTTTTGCTAACCCACTGGCCGGAATTCCCGCATTCATCTGCGTCGCGCCTACGCCGGCCCGCTTATTTGACGGGCTCACGCGCTTCGGATCATCACGGTCCAGCTGGTCGATTGGATTTTTGCGTTATTCTGTTGATATGTATTGGAGGTGTCAAAACTAGAGGTAGGATCCGGTTATATAGTCGTCAATATGGGCAACGGCCATCTTTGACTCACCTTTTGTTAGAATGTTAAGACTTGAAGATTCTGTATTTTCATCGGGACGTTGTCCCGGACCCTAGTTCCTTTTTGACATCGCCCCAAAAAGGAACCAAAAAACTCTAGTCAAATAAACGCTTCCGCGCGCCTCCTTGATGAATTTTTGCTAACCCACTGGCGGGAATTCCCGCATTCATCTGCGTCGCGCCTGCGCCGGCCCGCTTATTTGACAGCAAACCTATTTAAGAATGACCTTGGTGTAATGCCGATAGATAATTAAAGGCCAATTAAAAGCGAAGCGCATTAAGTGGGCATTTTAATTACTAATCGGTATGACGGGCTTACGCGCTTCGGATCATCACGGTCCAGTTCGTCGATTGGATTTTTGCGTTATTCTGTTGATTTGTATTGGAGGTGTCAAAACTAGAGGTAGGATCCGGTTATATAGTCGTCAATATGGGCAACGGCCATCTCTGACTATTATCTAAAATCTAATGATCTATTGTGAAATTAATGGAGGTTTTTTTGCTTTATAATGAATAAGCTGATGGTTTTTTTGTAAAAAGAATGAGACTGTCTTCTAGGAGACAGCCTCTGGTATTTTTGGTTTTATAGAATTTATTACCAAAGTTTTTCAGGATAGATACCATCCTGAATTAGGGATCGCAGCTTTTCCTGTACAATTGGTTTGTCCTCCTTATAGGTAACACCAAACCAACGAGCATCGGTATTTATTACTTTGGCTGTTGCTTTTTCTTGTTTGATTAAGTTGTCAACCACTGTATTAAAATAAAATTCCGACTTCATTTCAGTTCCTCTTTCTTTCAGGAACGCCTTGAAGGCTGTTTCCAGTTCGGTGAAGAACTGGGGTTTAAAAGCCCAGAAATTCATTGAGACCGGTTCATTACCGGTTAATTCGGTTTTGGAATTTTCGTCGTAGAAAAAGATTTTCTCCCCTTCTAAACCAATTTTTGTACGTTCTGTAAGGTTAACTAAATTGTTATGGTTGTTGGTTTCGCAAACTCCCCTGGATACGGTACCGTGTTCCGATAAGGTGTTTTTCAGTGCATAGCCAATCATAGCGTATTCATTGTCTTCAGAACTATGGGCTATGAAATCGCAGGCTTGCTGATAGGCCTCGCGACCATAAAAGTCATCAGCATTAATAATGGCAAAAGGTTCGTTAATTACATTTTTGGCCATCAGTACTGCATGTCCCGTTCCCCATGGTTTTTCCCTTCCTTCAGGTAGTGAAAAGCCTTCCGGCAGGTCGTTTAATTCCTGGAAAACGTATTCGGTTTTTATTTTACCCTTCAAGCGGGGTTCAAAGCGTTCTTTAAAAGCTTCTGAGAATGATTCGCGAATGACGAAAACAACTTTTTCAAATCCTGATTCAATTGCATCGAAAACGGAATAGTCAATAATAGATTCTCCGCCCGGACCTAATTCGTCCATTTGTTTAAGGCCTCCGTAACGGCTGCCCATGCCGGCTGCCAAAACTAATAGTGTAGGTTTCATTTATGTTATAATTTTATAATGACGAAACTAAATGAAAGACAAAAATAGTTATTTATTCTTATTGTAGTGATTGAAATCCTTTTTTATTCCTTCGGTTATCCAGTTTGCCAACGCTTGGCGATTATTTTCTAAAATGAATCTTTGCTGGTCGCGGTAATTTTGGATGTTGCCCAGTTCTATAAAAACAGAAACTGGTTTTGTTTTCCGAAGTATGTATAGGTTTCGGTTACTTACCGTTCCTGAAAATCCCCGGTAAGGTTGATGTTTTTTGTAGTTGTTTTCGCATGTCTGGCGTAACACTTTTGCCAGGTGAGCACCCTTGCTGCTATTTAGATGATGGTAAAAAAATACATCAATTTGTTTGCGTTTGCTCCGGCTGTCAAGATGAATAATAATGCTTCTGCGGTAGGCTTCAGTATCTTTTGCGTAGAGTTCATTTATTTTCACGGTTCGTTGCTTCAGGCGGGCAATTTGATCAAGGGGAATGGGTTCTCCCATGCAGGTTTCATTATTGCTATTTGAAAGGAATTTATCCTTTCGAATGCCATCTGAGGGATCCTGAATGATAATATGCACTTTGGCTCCGCGTTCCATCAGGTTTTTGGCCAGACGAAGCGATATGTCATAAGCATATTCATCTTCATGTAAATGATGATCTCCATAAATGCCAATGGCTCCCGGATCTGGTCCTCCATGTCCGTTGACTAAATAGATTACGGCTCCTTTTAATTCATTGGATTGAATGGTCACTTTTTCATGGTCAGGACCAAAAAGCGGAATTGTTTTTTCGTTAGTAAGTGGTGGAAGTACATATTCGTAGTTCGCCAACAGGTTGTTGTTTTTACCCAGTTTGTCTTTGTTAATGTCGATGAAGGCCTCCATGTATTCTGATGGCAGGCGGTTATGACGGGTTAGAAAAGAATAGATACCCTCACCTTTTAGCGGTTTATCTTTATCTAATGGTACGCTTTTTTGTGCCATTATCAGGTGGCAAAAACTTGTAATGGCAAGTGTGCTAACAAAAAGGAATACTTTTATCTGACTCATTGATCGCAAAAATAGAGTTTCTAATTCTTGATGACAAAATACCGGACTGGTTTATCCATTAATTTTTTTTATTCACATGAAATAAAGCTTCATTGTGCCAATGAAAGATGTATTTTATAATTGCGGTAGCTAATTTACTATTAATATTGTTAGTTGTTGGATTTATAATTCGGCCCATATTCGGGCAAGCGAAAATCCAGGGGCGTCAATTTTTAAATCCAGGAAATAGCCGAATGGTGTTTGGGCTATTTGGTAGCCGGCATTTTCCAATCTTGTCTGGGCTGCATTAAATATTTCCTGAGTAAAGGGGACAGATGCTTTTGAGTTGGATAGATGGGCAAAGGAATGGAGCACGATGTTCTGTGTATTGTTTTTGCGTGCCGTCCATTTCAGATGATTAACAAGTTTTTTCTCCCTACTTTTCACATCATTTTCTTCATCTGTTGCTTCAACCTGGATAAAGGCCAGGATGCAATTACTGAATGTGTTTCCGGAATCGGGCACTGGAGTGTTTTTCAGGTTTTTTTCTTTGGGTGCGTAGCTAAAACTTTTAGTGTAAAAAACGAGAACTTTCATTTGGTAAAAATATTTGCAGTGAAAGGTACATGTTTGTAAATAAAAATGGACACACCAATTAAGTAGATTGGTAGATCATAGAATTGTGAGTGATTTACATCTAATTTATTTTGCAGGACTATAAAACTATAGGCTATCCAATACTGTCAAGCTGTTTTTCAGAGGAACGATATAATTAGTTATAGTTGGTTTTTTATAGATCCAATGTGTTGATTGATGGAGAAATACAATATTAAGTAGTGGGCATATGCTCGATTCTGGAAAGAATTGATACTTTTACGCAAATTTTTATCATGGATTTTGATCAAAGAATAGCATCGTCAGTTACAAGACAATGTAAAGCCATTTTTCCCGGTACTTTAAATGCTAATGATACCCTTTTTGGCGGTCAGGCAATGAAATGGATGGATGAAGTAGCCTATATTACTGCTACTCGATTTACCCGGAAAAGGATGTTTACCGTGTCTACTGACAGGGTGAAATTTTTAAAGGCAGTAGAGAGCAATACTATTGTTGAAGTAGTGGGTAGCGTGATTAAAGCAGGCCCCGTAAAACTGCTGGTTAAAGTGGAGATATTCGCAGAAGAAATGTATTCAGAAGAACGATATAAAGCAGTGGAAGGTGTTTTTGTTTTAACAGCTCTGGATGCAAATAACCGTATCATAAGAATGCAGGAAGCGGAGATCTGCATAGATGGATAATGAAAAAAGAATGAATCGCTAGGTTTGTGTTAATATTAATGATTAACTTAAAGCGTTAATAATAAGCAGTTGTACTGTAAGTTGGTAGATATGTATGGAGGGAGTGTGTTGCTTGTTTTGTTAAGGAGGAATATTTTGAAGTTTATGGATGATTTGATGTTTTTTGTACTTCAAAAGAGAATGAAATAAACAATGCTAAACAGATACTAAAGCTTTTATAACGGGAATAACTGTCAGGAATCAGAGGTAAGGAAAGGTGTTTTGAGTTTTAACACTGTGTTATTTGTTGGATAAATAATTTGACTTATTATGATACTCCTGATTTTGTTATGGTTTATTGTTGGCTATTGCCTTCATTCCATATTCCTTAATAGTCTTGTGGCATCAAAAGGACGCATGTTTGTTAGTCATTATTGGCTTGCGGTGGCAAGTCTTTGTGTGATTGGAACGGTTATGCTTTGTATCGGGTATCAATCAGATGATTGTTATTTCGAAGGGCGTGGTATTCAACTGTTTTATTTACATCTGACTATTGGAAGCTTTTTAGGTGTTGGCTTTTTTTTACGAAACTTGTTTGTAGCAAAGCGAAAGCAAGTGCGTCTGTTTCTTTTTTCTTTTGCATTTGTTTCTTCTGCTTATATCATAATTGTTGGTTTTCTTTCTCATTCTTCCTTTCCTGCCACAGATGTTTTTTTATCTAATGTTAATCATGGAGCCCAAATCCTTTCGAGTAATCATATTGGTTCAATCGGTGATCCGGTTATAAAAGTGTTAGTACTTGGATTTAACTTGTATTACCTATTCTTGATGTATCAATGTTGGTTTAGAAAATCCATCCGAAGGAATGTGGCGGTTTTCTATGCTTTTCATGGGAGCGTTTTTGTTTCAATTGTAGCTCTCTTGCCGGGATTATCAATTTATGGACCACTGTTACTAATTAGTGGGATTATTGTGCTGTTAATTGCTTTAAATGTGCAATTGGCTCGGCGCATTTTTCAGGATATAGCTGATGGAGTTAAAGTAAAGAAAAACGAATTAAGGTGGGAGACACTAGTTAATAATGCGAATTTCTTTATTATCGGTGTGTCTAATAATTCAAAGATGTTTCATCTTAATCCTTATATAAAGCAGATCACCTTTTATGATGAAAGTGATTTCGAAGGAAAAGATTGGATAAATGTACTGGTCTCCGCTTGTCATCGGCAAAAGGTCAGGGATTATTATAATCCGAAGGCTCACAATAATGGGAAGGTTATTGAGTTTTCGATTGATACTAAGACTCATCAATCCATCAAAGCACAATGGTTTGTTGTGCCTGTTGATGCCGATGATAATCAAAATAATGACATTTTTTTAGTGGGGATTGAAATGCGGGAGTGTGGTGGAGAAAATCAAATATTTGAACTTCAGAGAGAGATTGATACAATAATTAATTCATTACCCGGGATGCTCGTGATTTTTTCAAAAGACGGAAAGATAGAACGAGCAAATAGTGCCCTTGAAGATTTTTTTAATTGCTATTGTCCGGAGAAAAAATTCAGTAAAGAAACCTCCTTTGTAGACTCTTATAGTTTTTGTGGGGCTTTTTCAAGGTGTAGTAGTTGTATTGTTTGTAAAGCGATGCAATCCACCAGACGGAAGCAAGAAAAATTAATTAAAAAGGAAGGAGTGGTTCCGGTAGTGGTTGGGGATAAAGTCAAACATCGGGTGGTACAGGTGACCACTGATTTTATATATCCCTTAGAAAAAATATTAGTCTATATTGATGATGTTACTGAGGCCAGGGGTTTTGAAGAGAAGTTGCGTATGACTGAAAAACGGTATGCCACACTTTTGGAACAAGCACCCATTGGTATTTTATTGCATAAAGAGGAGGTGATACATTACGGAAACCCTGAAAGCTTGCGAATGATGGGATTCACGAGTCAAGAACAGTTGGTTGGGAAGGGGATATTGGATTTTGTGCCAGAGAGTTATCGCTCTGAAATCAAAAAGAGACTTCAAGCCTTAGAAGTGAAGGGAAAGATTCCGCCGGCAGATTTTCCGGTAATTCGACAGGATGGGCAACAACTGTCAATTAGTTTTACTACTACTCGAATCAAATTGGATGGTGGCTATTATAATATGACTCTGGCCCGTGACATTACAGATTTAGTGAAGATGCGTAAAGAACTGCAGCGCAGAAGTGCAATGTTAGAGGAAGCAGGGCATATTGCCGGCTTAGGAAGCTGGGAATTTGATATTGAAAATAAAGTCTATAGCTTTTCAAAACAGTGGGGGCAATTGTTGTTTGATGAAGCCAAGGCAATGGAGCTTCACATTAAAGATCTTATTCCATATGTGTATAACAAAGACAGGGCAGAGGTGCGGGATCGATTGAGAGAGAATATTAAAAACCGGTATTTTCCAGCCTTTGAATTTAGAGTTGTTACAGCCAGTGGAAAGACTCGCCATTTATTTATCGATGGCAAGACGGAGTTGGATGAATTTGGAAACATGAAACGGATGTATGGCGTCTTTCAGGATATAACCATTCGGAAATTGTTCGAACAGGAATTGGTTTTTGCAAAGGAAAAGGCAGAAGAAAATGACCGGTTGAAGTCTGCTTTTTTGGCTAACCTATCCCATGAGATAAGAACGCCGTTGAATGGTATCATTGGTTTCACTGAAGTGTTGAAGAAACAGGAAAGCTACCAGGAGCAGAATCAATACATACATGTTATTCAGCACAGTAGTCATCAATTGCTTAGTATTGTTGATGATGTGCTGGATTATAGTATGATTGAAACGGGGCAGATGATTATTAACTTTACTGAATCTAATATTAATCAGATTGTTGATGAGGTCTATCATCTCTATGTGAAAAAGGTACAGGAAAAAGGACTGGAGTTTGCCAGATATAAACATTTGCCGGATGAAATTGCCTTGATTAGTACAGACCGGAATAAATTGATTCGCATTTTAAGTCATTTGGTAAGTAATGCTATCAAGTTTACTCAAAAAGGGGATATTAAAATTGGTTATCGACTGATGCCTGATTTTGTTCGGATTTATGTGAGTGATACTGGAATTGGTATTATTCCGGAAAAGCAACCGTTAGTTTTTAAAAGATTTTGGCAAGCTGATATGTCTAATACGCGAAACTATGAAGGGACTGGTTTAGGTCTTGCCATTGCTAAGGGATTTGTGGTTGCAATGGGTGGAAAAATATGGCTTAGTTCTACAAGTGGATTGGGAACAACCTTCTATATTGAATTCCCAATGGAAAGGATGTAGGAATCCAGATAATAGACCTTAGGCTAATTATTATCCAGCTCATTTATAAGCAGCAAAAGGTTAGGCTTTCATATAACCATAAGTGGTCTTTCAGGTAATTAAAAACGGTTAATGAACTATTAACCCAACTTGAAAAAAATGGACCCATAAATGGCAAAAAAGTCAGTTTTTTTAATGAATTTCAGCACTTTTAAAAACACAATAGCCAATAGATCAACAACATGAAATTTTTGAAAGCTTCGCGGTTGTGACCCATAGGTTTGGTTA
>RHGE01000146.1 GCA_004296775.1 Marinilabiliaceae bacterium JC017 | reverse complement strand
TTTGGGGCAATGCCAAAAATGAAGTAGGGTTTGGGACAACGTCCCAATAAAACTATTCCTGAAGAACTAAAACTTATATATCAATTAACCCTCTTGTTAAGTTGTTATCTTGGCGTCAATATGGCCAATGGCCATCTCTGACTATCATACAACAAGCTTGCAAAGTATCTCACTGCCAGAGGTTAGTGCTTTTGTCTTGGATGCGGATTGTTCAAGGTGTATTAGATTGTTCTTAAGATATTCAAGAGTGTATTTTTCCAGGTAGTGAGAAGCATCTCTATCTTTTCTGATTTGAAGGTAACGGTAGGATCGGGTTGTACAGTCGTCAATATGGGCAACGGCCATCTCTGACTATTATCTAAAACCTAACGATCTATTGTAGGATAGTATCTGCTTACTTCGCATTACCTGGTCTTATTCCACTATGCTTCTTATTAATCGAAAGTTAATACGGATGGCTATATTACCACCGATATAAAGCATAGTTCTATCTTGCCTCACATAAAGGTACATTCGCCTTTATTCATTGTAAACGAGCCCAAACTTACGTCTATAATGTTGAGTTTTTGACATCTCCTGGTGTATTTTTTCATACCATTGGATACTTCATACATTGGTCTTCCTAAAACAAGCTATAATTCAATACCAATATAAGATAGCAGCCTCATAGTTTACCCTTTGTCGCAATAACCTATTACTACTTTTCTATCCGTAAGATTAATTCGGTTGAAATAAGATGTAAATTCCCCCATTTCTCTTTTGCAGCACCTATTACAAAGTACAACACAGCGTTACCAATCTCATCGCAATATTTCCCAAGTAATACTAAGTCAAAGAAATTTGAATATTGTGAGCTGCAATTTTGCCAAATTCTATTCTTCTATCAAAAGATCAAAATCAATCTCTTCCTGTTGCGCTTCAAATAACCTGGTATCCTCGCAACGAACGGTTCTTCCCGGGAATTTTTTAATCAGATTATAATTGTGGGTGGCCATGACCACTGTTTTTCCCAGCTTACATATCTCCTGCAACAAATGCATCAATTCATCAGACGTATCGGGATCTAAATTTCCGGTGGGCTCATCGGCCAGGATCAGATCAGGCGCATTTAACAGGGCGCGTGCGATACCAATGCGCTGTTGCTCACCACCCGATAACTGATGGGGCATTTTATATCCTTTATGTACCATATCTACCTGCGCCAGTACATCACGAATACGCTTATCCATCTCCTTTTTATGCTTCCAACCAGTTGCTTTCAGCACAAATAACAAGTTATTATACACGGTTCGATCCGTTAAAAGCTGAAAATCCTGAAAGACAATCCCCATTCCACGTCTCAGATAAGGTATATCCCGTCGTTTTATTGTTTTTATGGGATACCCCAACACAAAACCATAGCCTTCCCGTAAAGGTAACTCATGATATAGCGTCTTCATCAAACTGGATTTACCACTTCCCACTTTCCCGATTAGAAAAACGAATTCCCCGGGTTTAATTTCCAAATTGATATCACGCAATATGATATTTTCTTCCTGTCTGATAACAGCGCCTTTCAGCTCTACAATATTTCCACTCTTATTTACAGTTGTTCCTGGTTGTTTACTCATGATGACCAATTATCGGTTGGCAAAAATCCGTTTCAGTTGTTATGTGCAACGCATTCAACGCCTCTGATCTCCCCTATTTATACTTTTACTTTTCATTTTGCCGGTTGAGATACCTGCATTTTTATACTTTTCAGATGGCCTGCGGGATTAACACACATCCAAAGAAACAATTTTTTTCACGACTATAAAAGTCCGCCCTCGTTTTCGCAGCCGTTACCTGCGATGGCATAACAGGAATCTCATCCCATTCGAATATAACTACTATCTTTGCCCAAATTTTCTATTGGCATGCAAATATACGAAGACTACTCCCTGAAAGAATACAATACTTTTGGCATTGATGTACGCTGCAAACATTTCATTACGTGTACTTCTCAAACAGACCTACAAAAACTTATCACTGAAAAACCGGTTCCGCTCCACCCTACCCTTATTATTGGTGGTGGCAGCAATTTACTCTTCACAAAACCCTATGAGGGTACTGTCATACATCCGGTTATTTCCGGTATCGCTGTAGTGAATGAAACAAAAGACCAGGTTTTCGTTGAAGCCGGTGCAGGCATTGTGTGGGATGACCTGGTAGGCTGGTGCGTGGATCATGATTACTATGGGATTGAAAACCTCTCCTTAATCCCCGGACATGTGGGTGCTTCTCCCGTACAAAATATCGGCGCCTATGGCACAGAAGTCAAAGATTGCATCCATGAGGTAAAAGGGATTTTTTTGGAATCAGGCGAATTCTTCAGCATGACACGTGAGGAGTGTCAATTTGGTTACCGCCAAAGTATATTTAAAAAGGCATTAAAAGGAAAAACCATTATCACCTCAGTCGTTTTCAAGCTTGACAAACAACCCGTGTATAACCTCACCTATGGCCACCTGAAAGAACAGGTAGAAAAGCTAGGCTCCGTGACACTACAAAATATCCGCAAAGCAATTATTGATGTGCGGGAAGCAAAACTGCCCGATCACACAGTAATTGGCAACGCCGGAAGCTTCTTTAAGAATCCGGTCATCAGTGCCACTCTTTTTAATAAGCTACAAACACTAAATCCCCAGGTACCACACTATCCGGCTGACGAAGGACAGGTTAAAGTCCCGGCCGGTTGGCTTATCGAAAAATCAGGCTGGAAAGGAAAATCGTTGGGTAAGGCTGGTGTACATGCTGATCAGGCGCTGGTACTCATTAACAAAGGAGGCGCTTCAGGCCGTGACATCATCTCCCTGGCCGAGACCATTGAAAGAGACGTATTTAACCAATTCAATATACACCTGGAGCGAGAGGTTAATGTTATTTAGGCAGTAAAAAACAATAGATCGTTTAATTTTAAATAATCGACATTAGACTGATTTACATTACTCTCATCTTTAGACCATTAATAGCTTTGTCTATTGGGTAGAGATAAACTATTTTTCAATTACTTACAAAACTTTAACGAGCTATTGCAAAAAACAAAGCAGGGTGCCATAATGCACCCTGCTTTTTAATGTCTTTAATTTTAAAGTTCCTTTTATCAGAGCTTAACCTTCTTAACAGGAATCCCCATAACGGATAAAAAAAATACCATTCGACTACTCCCTCAATGCACTTTGGAACTACTTACCGAATAAATCACCACAAAATCACTGGCGCCCCTGTCATTACCGGTAAATCCTCTTCTTCCGCAAAGCATTACGGTACTTAGCAGCATTCACATTGTGTTGCTTTAAAGTCTTTGCGAAATTGTGATACCCTGAAAAATCATCTTTAGCACACATATACAGATATTTATGCTTTGAATGGTTAAGCACCGCTTCAATTCCCTGAATAGATGGAATACGAATGGGTCCGGGAGGAAGCCCGGCATACAAATAAGTATTATAAGGCGAATCGGTTTCCAGGTCTTTATTTAAAATCCTGTTGACAGTGAAGTCACCAATGGCATATTTCACGGTGGGATCGGCCTGCAGCCTGATACCTTTCTTCAGTCGGTTAATATAAAGACCTGCCACTAAAGGCTTTTCATCCTCTTTAATTGTCTCTTCATCTACTATGGCAGCCAGAATGCTTACTTCCAGAGGGGTTAACCCGGCGGCTTCGGCTTTTTCCTTACGCGCGGCATTCCAGAAGCGTTGATACTCTTTAGCCATACGTTTCACATAACCGGCTGCATCCGTATTCCAATACATTTGGTAGGTATTAGGAATAAACATCGCCAGTGCGGTTTCAACATCAAACTGATAGGTCCCAAGCAATGATGCATCATTCATCAAACGCACCAGTTCGGCAGAATCAGCCTCCAGTCTTTGATGAATAACACCGGCTAACTGCTCTTTAGTGCGTATGTTATTAAATGTAACATTAACTGGCGCCTGTTTACCGGATCGCAAGAGATTCACCAATGCATTATTGCTCATTCTATTCCGCACTTCGAAACGACCACTTCTTATTCGGTCAGAATAACCTTTTTGCTCAGCCACCCATTCAAAAGCAGAGGCATCTATTAGCCAACCATCCATGGTTAAAAGATCCACCACGTCATCAAAGGAGGCATCACTGGGGATATACAAATAATCAACCCCCGACTTACCCAAATCAACATTCGCTCCAAATATAATATTATAGAACCGCCACCCGAATAGTCCGGCCAATACCGCCATAAGGGTGAAAACCAACATGATCCTTGCTAATATTTTCCCCGGACGCTTTCGCTGCATTCTTCGTTTTATTGCCATATATCACTTATATTTTCATTTTCTAATAGCCAGGTAAAACTTATCCCATCTTTTTAAACACTTTCATACGTTTAGCAAAACAGTGCATCAGCAAACATCGGAGAACACCTGACTCTTTTCTTATCACTAAGTTTCCAGGCACGAAAATAATCAATTTCGTATGATACACATAAACAATAGATCGTTAGAAATTGAATAACAGACAATGGACATGTTGCCATTTGATTCATTTTTAATGTTATATAAAAATTAACTGCTATTCAACTGGAAGCTATCTATCAGATAATCACTAAACTTTAAAACACACAAGCACTAACTCACTAAATCCCTGTTACAGTTTTCGACTATTTAGTTTAAAAATATTAAACCATCGCATTCCTTTCCATTTACTGACAAAATTGTACTATTTTTGAATTCACAGTCGCAATTTATAAAGTGGTACTTATGCAAACGACAGAACCTAATTTAATCAATCAGATAAGACAGTACTTATATAATCACTCAGAGGAGAAACTGAATGTGATAAACATAGCTTCCGAACTAGGCATCCCAAGTACTGATATTCTATCCATCGCACCCACACCATCAGAATTGGTAACAAAACTATTTATTGCCGAGTTTGAAACATTTAAATCAATCTTTACCGATCTGGATTTTGACAAAGAAGGTGCGATTGATAGCATGATTATCGCAGGACAAGAAATATACAAGCGATTTTGTTCCATGAATCCTGCAATAACGATTCATCTCAGAGATTTATACCCTACCGAATACCAAATCTTCCAAAAAGAAAAAATAGCTTTTATTGAAGAAACACTAAAAACTAACCTTACCAAAGGAATCAGTCAAAGTGAATACTGCTCGGACATTGATACCGATTCGGTCATTAAAAAATACATGGAAAAGATATGTGAGCTACACAATCCAACGTATTTACAAAAAGGACAACTTACTTTTGGAACTGTTTTTAGTAATATCATTGAAGACTTCATTCTGGATGTAGCCAGCGAAGAAGGCCGTCAATACTATCGGCAAAGAAAACAATTGATTGAAGTATTCTATTTCGGACACTAATTAAAGAATAAATTTTATCAAAGAGGTTATGATTAAAAAGAATTGGATTATCATGTTATTTGCAATGGCTGTAATGTCTACAGCATGTTCATCATTATCAAAAACAGGTTCTTCCAGTTTCGATGATAGCGATTCCCCCTATGTTGAAGAAGAAGAAACAACCATCGCCACAAAACCCAAACCAAAGCCCAAACCGAAGGCTAAATCAAAGATTGTGGTAAAAGAGGAAAAAGTTAAGGTAATTGAATCTTCAGAACCGGAGAATGAAACAGCCAAATACTATACCATAATTGGTTCATTCAGGGTGTTGGATAATGCTCGCAACTACAAGAAAGAGCTCTTCGACGAAGGATTTATGCCGGTCATCCTGGAAAATGAAAACGGTCTCTACCGCATATCCGTGGCAGCTTATAACGATGAGATGCCGGCCAGGGATAAAATCACCGATATTCGCCTTAAATATGAAAAATACAGTGATGTCTGGTTGCTAATCAGAAAGCGATAAGAAAATATGCCCCATCCCTCTTCATTCCGGAGAGGGATATTTTTTATTCAAGAAAAGATAATACTATCAGGGATAGGATAGAGTTTTAGCGGATTAGCTGGTTAGAAAATTACAAATTAACCTTTGACCGTAAACCCTATATCATAAACCATGTACCCTTAAATATATCCAGAAACCTTTCACCTCCCTAACACTTAACCTTCTTCAAAACAAAACCATACTCATGGAATCCCATATATTATCTTTTATCATTTGAATGATACCCGCACTTTTTATATTTTTGCGCACTCATTTACCGAATTAATAAAACACATAACAATAAAATAAAATGTACAGACCAGTAAATCTTTCCGATCAGATATTTTATGTAGGTGTTAACGATCGCCGCACTCAACTTTTTGAAAATATGTGGCCACTGGACCGTGGAGTATCCTATAACTCCTATTTAATCCTAGATGAAAAAGTGGCTGTAATTGATACGGTTGAGGCCGGCCATTTTGAAAAATGGATCAATAAAGTACGTACCATACTTAACGAACGCCCCATCGACTACCTGGTAGTAAACCACATGGAACCAGACCACTCAGGTGCCATCAAAATTCTGGCTGAACTCTACCCGGATATGCAGATCATCGGAAACAAAAAGACCCTTCCAATGATTGAAGGTTACTATGGTATTAAAACAAACACTAAAGAGGTAAAAGAAGGCGACTCACTGGAATTAGGTAAAAACAAGCTCACCTTCTATACTGTTCCAATGGTACACTGGCCTGAATCAATGGTTTGTTTTGAAGAAACCAACCAAATTCTCTTCTCATCCGATGCATTTGGCAGTTTCGGCACCCTCGACGGCGGTATCTTCGACGACGAAATTGATTTCAACCATTACAAAGATGAAATGCGCCGCTATTACTCCAACATCGTAGGCAAGTACGGCAACCCGGTTCAAAAAGCCCTTACCAAACTTGGCGGCCTGCAAATTAAAACCATTGCAGCCTCCCATGGCCCCATCTTCCGCAAACACATTCCGGAGGTCATTGCCATGTACAACAAATGGAGTAAATATGATACCGAAGAAGGCGTAGTAGTAGCCTATGCGTCAATGTATGGCAATACTGAAGAAATGGCAGAAGTCACTGCCCGTTCACTGGCTGAAAATGGCATTAAAAATATACGGGTCTATGATGTCAGTAAAACACACCAATCATTTATCATCTCTGACATCTTCAAGTTTAAAGGAGTAATTTTAGGGAGTCCTACCTACAGCAACGAACTGCACCCGAACATGGAGGCGCTTGTGATGAAACTTACACATATGGGTGTAGCAAACCACTATTATGGTGTTCTGGGATCCTTCACCTGGGCCGGTGCTGCCGGTAAAAAACTTACTGCTGCCGGCGAAGAACTTAAATGGGACTTCGTGAGTGAAGCCGTAGAAGAAAAACATGCACTTAAAGCCGATAAATACGAAGCATGCGTAGCCATGGGTAAAGCAATGGCCGACCGCCTGAAAGCTGACAGGTATTAACAGATCGTTAGATTTTTAGATGTTAGACTGATTTACCTATATCGCATTTGAATGCTATAAAAGTTTAACCAACAAATAAGTATAGACCAATAAGCGAGCTTTGCCTCTTATTGGTCTATAATCATCTATTGACAACATACCTGTGTCAACTTAAAAACAAATCAAATAACAGCAGCACACTGTTCCTTATCCTAACCTGGACAAGCCAGAAAAGTACACAGATATGAGTATCAAGTATCAAGATATTTGGCTTTCTCTAAAAAAGAGTGGGTACTTCATAATTATGATAATTTACTGTAATGAGGGTTTACTACATTAAGATCAATGTTCCCTTCCATCAAATAAGCAATAGCTATAAAGTTTTCAGCAAGCTTATAACCTCTAGCCCGAGCCTTGGTTGCTTGAAGAACTGAATTAATACCCTCGAGA
>RHGE01000145.1 GCA_004296775.1 Marinilabiliaceae bacterium JC017 | reverse complement strand
CAATGATGCTAAAAAAATATATGAAGCTTTAGCTTTTAAAGACAGGCCCTATGTGCAAAAAACAAAAGTTGTGACCCAATTGTAAAAAACTAACTACCATGCGCTTCATATAGAGCTGTTTGTTATTTATAATTTCCAAGTTGGGTTATGTTTTGCAAGTCAAGTAAGTGTTGTTGGATATAAAAAAGCCGTTTCAGAATAATTCCTGAAACGGCTTTTCTATGATTTCAATCAAACAACTATTCCTGACTGGCCATTTCGCTTTGGGTAGCCCATCCGCCGCCCAAGACCTTATAAAGTTTTATGTAGGCCGACAACAGTTGTTGTCGCACCCCCACGAGGCTAATCTGTGCTTCAAACGCTTGTCGCTGCGATTCCAGGTATTCGATATAACTGGCAATTCCTTTGTCGTAGCGGTCGGCAGATAATTTCTCCGCACTTAAAGCGGCATTCACATGATCTTGTGTGGCCAGCTGTTCGTCTTTCAGTGTTTCTATTTCAACCAGGGCATCTTCCACTTCTCTGAAAGCATTCAGTGCCACATTTTCATAATTGAGAATGATAGCTTCCCGTTTGCTTTTTTCAATCTTTACCCGGTTGGCATTCTGATTCCAGTGAAAGAGGGGGCCCAGGATGCTTCCGCCGATGTTCCAGGCCGGATCATTGGAGGTTAGGCTACTCAAGTCATTGCTGACTGCACCAAACATACCGGTCAGGCTGAAGGATGGCAAGCGATTAGCCTGAGCTACGCCCACCATGGCATTTTGCATGACTAATTCCTGTTCCGCGATCAGGATGTCGGGGCGACGCTCTAACAGTTCAGAAGGCAGACCGGCTGGTATCTCCGGAATAATGGAAATATTCTCCAGCTCATTATTGTTGATGATGTTTTGAGGATTTTTACCGATTAAAACACTCAACGCATTTTCTGCCTGTGCTGCAAACCGTTCGAATTGAGGAATGGACTTGGCAGCAATGGCGCGTTGTATCTGCGCATGGTTTAGATCAATCTCAGGAATAATGCCGGCATTGAAGCGCTGTTGAATGAGGTTAAGTGAACTATCCCTCAGGTTCAGTGTCGATTTGGCAATTTCAAGCCGTTCCCGGTGTTCCAATAAATTAAAATAGGTCGTAGCAACGGTTGAGATCACTGATATCTGTAAGGACTGAAGGCCATATTCCGAAGCCAGGTATTGAGCCCTGGAGGCTTCGTTCAGGCGGCGGTATTTTCCCCAGAAATCCAACTCCCAGGTAGCCTGGCCGGCAAGAACAAACATGTTGTCTACGTTTTCCGATGGTCCCTGGATAAAATTGCCTCTTTGGGCCTGGCCCTGAGCGTTTATCTTTGGAAGCATCTCCGCTTTCTGGATAGAAAGGCCATAGCGGGCTTGTTCGATGTTGTGAACAGCAATTTGCAGTTCCCTGTTGTGATCCAGGGCATAGTAAATTAGTGAGTCCAAAACAGGATCATCAAAGATATCCCACCATTTCAGGGCTGAGTTGGCTGTCGAATCTTCTTCTGCGAATCGGAACAATTCCGGAGCATCGATCTCCGGTTGTGTATAATTCTTGCCAATCTTGCAACTCACTGTTGAAAACAACAAGAGCGCAATCAGTGCTGTGGATTGTATTAATAGTCGTGATTTAATCATGATTCAGATTTTTTTGAAGCCAATTCTCTTTTTTTCTCATACCCGGCTATTTTGCCAATAAAGACAAACAGCATCGGATAAAGAACCACTCCAATAATTGTAGCAATTGTCATTCCGCCAAGCAGTGTCATACCCATTATCTTACGGGCTTCTGCTCCGGCTCCCGAGGCAACCACCAGCGGGAATACCCCCAGGATGAATGAGAAGGCTGTCATCAGAATAGGACGGAACCTTAATTTGGCCGATTCAATGGCCGAATCAAACAGGCTATGGCCTTCATCAAATTTCATTTTAGCAAATTCAATGATCAGGATGGCGTTTTTAGCAGCCATCGCAATAAGCATTACCAGTGAAATCTGCATGAAGATGTTGTTTTCAAAGCTCTGACTGAACAAGCGGGCAATGAAAATAAAAAGCATGGCACCAAATACGGCAAAAGGAGTTCCCAGCAAGATGCTGAATGGGAGTGACCAGCTTTCGTATTGGGCGGCCAGGATTAGAAATACAAAGATCAAGGCAAATACAAATACGATATTTCCTGATCCGGAAGCTTTACGTTCCTGGTAGGACATGTTTGTCCATTCATACCCCATACCTTGGGGAAGTACTTCGGCAGCGACCTCTTCCAGGGCATCCAGTGCCTGGGTGGAGGTGTATCCGGCAGCCGGTGAACCTGTCAATTCAATGGACCGGTACAAGTTATAGCGGTAGGTGAAGTCAGGGCCGTAGCTTTTTCTTACGGTGACCAGTGACGAGAGTGGCAAGCTTTTGCCCTCTTTATTCTTCACAAAGAACATATTCAACTGGTCTTCATTCTGACGGTATTCGGGTTCCGCTTGTATATAGGCCTTGTATAAACGACCAAACCGGTTGAAGTCATTGACATAGGCGCCACCAAGAAAGGCACTGATGGTAGTGTATAAATCATTGAGTGCTACACCTGACTTTAATGCCTTGTCGCGATTGATGTCCAGTCTCCGTTGAGGCACATTGGCCCTGAAGGTGGTGAATATATTTCCAATCTCCGGGCGCTGCTGGGCTGCTTCAATAAAAAGTGCGGCTTGTTCGGATAAGTATTGAGGTGAATTACCTGTTTTATCCTGGATCATCAAGGAGAAGCCTGAACCATTACCCAAGCCTGGAATGGCTGGTGGACCAAAAGCAAATACTTGCCCCTCTTTGATCTTTGTGTAAAAAGCATAATTGAGGCCTTGAGCAATCTGATTGGCCGTTCCTCTTCTGTCGCCCCAATCTTTTAGGGTCAGGAACATCACACCGGCATTGGATGACATACTTCCTGAAAGCAGGTTAAATCCGGACACTGAAGCGACGCTTTGTACCTGCTCCACCTGTTCAAGGATCTTTTCGGTCTGTATAATTACTTCTTTAGTCCGCTGCATGGAAGAGGCATTGGGTAACTGAATGTTTACAAACAGATAGCCCTGGTCTTCTTCAGGGATAAAGCCTCCTGGAACAAAACGGCTAAGTACCATAATAAGGGCGGTGATAATACCGATGAATACAAGGCTGCGTGTTATTTTTCTTGCAAAGATGTTGGTGTACTTCATGTATGACACGGAAGAGCGGTCAAATACACCGTTGAAACCTTTGAAGAAGCGTCCCAACAGTCCTTTTGATTGTTCAGGTTCTTTAAGTAAGAGTGAACAAAGCGCCGGACTCAGGGTTAAGGCATTTACTGAAGAAAAACAAACAGAAACAGCTACGGTGATGGCAAATTGCTGATACAGTCGTCCTGTGATACCTCCCATGGCGGCTACGGGGATAAATACGGCCACCAACACCAGGGTGGTTGCAATAACCGGTGCTGTCACTTCTTTCATGGCTTTTACAGTGGCTTCTTTACGATCCATGCCATGGCTGATATTCACCTGAACGGCTTCAACCACCACAATGGCGTCATCCACTACAATACCAATGGCCAATACCAGGCCGAGAAGTGAAAGGGTATTGATGGTAAATCCTAATAGAGGAAAGAGGGCAAAGGCACCAATTAAAGAAACCGGGATGGCAATGGTTGGAATCAATGTTGCCCGCCAATCCTGAATAAATACAAAGACAACCAATATCACCAGGATAAGTGCAATGATTAAGGTGATGGCCACCTCTTTCAAGCCGGCAGTGATCGGTGCCGTGGCATCCAGGGCCACATCATATTTCATGCCTTCAGGGAATGACTGAGATAGTTCATCCATCGCAGCAATGATATTCTTACCTAATTCTACCGCATTGGTTCCTGGAGCCTGGTAGATCGTAATCAAGGAACAATCGCTCCCTTGGAATTTGGCATGTGTATTGTATGATTCGGTACCCAATTCAATGGTGGCAATGTCTTTTAATTTAACCTGGCTACCATCGGGATTGGTTCGGATAACAATTTGACCAAATTCTTTTTCAGACACCAGGCGGTCGGGCAGAGTAACTGTATAGGTAAACTCTGTACCAGGAGGAGCCGGTTCAGCGCCAAACTTACCACCTGGTACAATCACATTTTGCTCCCTGACAGCATTCATAATTTCCGGTACGGTCATCCCCAGTTGGGCCAAACGGTCGGGTCTTACCCATATTCGCATGGAGTAGTCGCTGGCTCCCAGTACAGTTACCCGACCAACACCCTTTACCCGGGCAAGGATATCTTGAATATTGATGATCGAGTAGTTACCCAGGAATTGTTGATCGTAACGGCCGTCAGAATAGACAGCCAGCGCCAGGATGATACTACTCATACTCTTTTGAGTGGTTACGCCCAGGCGTTTTACCTCTTCCGGTAATTTCGCCGTGGCTGCAGATACGCGGTTTTGGGCAAAAACGGTGTTCATGTCTGGGTCCGTACCTACTTCAAATGAGATTTGAACCGACATGGAGCCGTCGTTGGCATTCGTGGATTTCATGTATATCATGTTGTCCACACCGTTGATTTGTTGCTCCAGGGGTGTTGCCACCGACTGTTCTACGTTCAGGGCATTGGCCCCGGTATAACTGGCCCTTA
The DNA here is from genome assembly GCA_004296775.1 of Marinilabiliaceae bacterium JC017. Classification (GTDB taxonomy): domain Bacteria; phylum Bacteroidota; class Bacteroidia; order Bacteroidales; family Marinilabiliaceae; genus JC017. Next base: position 3,217 of record RHGE01000145.1, on the reverse strand, counting down.
CTTCAACCATCGGAGGGGTAATGTCGGGGTATTGCTCCATGGGAAGATTCAGTAAGGATAAGCCACCCACAATCAGCGTTACAATGGCTATTACCATGGCAACGATAGGTCTTCTAACGAAAAAATTTCCCATAGCTTAGTCTTGGTTTTTATTGCGAATAGAATCGAATTCGGTCGGTACCGGTACGATGATCATGCCTGTTTTAACTCTGTTGATGCCTTCCATTACAATCATTTCACCGGCATTTAAGCCTGATTCAATGATCCACATATCATCAATGGTTTGGCCTACTTCAACCTTGCGGAATTCAACCTGGTTTTCGCCATTTACTACGAAAACATTGTAATTTCCTTGTATTTCCTGAACACATTTTTGAGGCACAATCACAACATCTTTCATGTCGTCTACGATAGCTCTGATTTTTGCAAATTGGCCGGGTCTGATGAGTCTTTTGGGATTGGGAAAGGAGGCTTGTAAGGCTAAGGTTCCGGTGGTTGGATCAATTTGACGGTCGATAAAATCTACTTTACCTAAGTAATCGTGAACCGATTCGTCCGCAAAGATCAACTCAATATCGGTCCTTTCTCCTTCATTCCGGGTCATCGTTTCCTGGGTTTTAGCATACTTTATAAGTTGTAAAAATTCCAACTCAGAGATGGCAAAACGTACCAGGATGGTATCTATTCTGGAAACCGTATTTAATACCACCGGGTTTGGTTCGCGTCCCACATAATCGGATACTTTTGCTTCTGAACGCCCAATGATGCCATTAATTGGCGCATACAGCTTGGTGTAACTTTGTTGGATTTTGGCATAATCCAGAGAAGCTTCGGCTGCTTCAACAGCGGCTTTGGCCGCACCAAAACTGGCCACGGCTGCATCATAATCACTCTGACTAACCGCATTGGTCTCTGCCAGTGGTTTATATCGATTGTAATCACTTTCGGCTTTAACCAATGAGGTTTTGGCTTCGGCCACACGGCTCATGGCTTCGGCCACTTTGGCATCAAAGGGGGCCGGATCGATGGTGTAAAGTAATTGACCTTTTTTCACTGGCTTTCCTTCTTCAAAGTGCATACCTTCCAGGTAGCCGTCCACCCGTGCCCGGATGGCAATATCAAAAAGGCCATATGTTTGGCCTACAAACTCTTTTGTGATGGGAACATCTTCTTGAACAGCTTTAAAAACAGGTATTTCCTGGGGAGGAAGCTGTTGTTGGTTTCGAGAGCTGCAGGAAAGAAATAATAACGTTGCAGCGCAGATAATCGTAAGTTGTTTCATCTGATAAATGTTAATAATCAAAGTAATAAGATTAGACTTGTGTTAGATTAGAAAATTCAAGTGAGTAAATTTAACAAAGCTATCCTTTTTAGACCCTGATAAAATTCTTGAAAACACTTAAATTTTGATAAAAATATAATAATGCCTTACAAAGGGCAATCTTTTGGCTTCAAATGTTTAGAAAAAATGCACAATGTAAATAGTCAAAACTATTATTTTATTTGTTAATAATAACTGGGAGGATTACTGAAAACACCACAAGTTGGGTTGTGACGGTTAATAAATGGAGTTAAGGAAAATGGAAGAGGCTGAATTGATACGTAAAATTGATTTTTCACTAAAAAAAACCAATCTGCCGTCGGATGACTTGCCGACGCTGGGAATGTTGCCAATCTGCCGTCGGATGACTTCCCGACCAGAGAAATACTTCCAATTTGCCATTCGAATCGTTTCTCGCCAAAAAAGCTAAGAATGATACTTTGTTAGTTAATCAATAACCAAAGCTGAACTATCATGTGAATCTTGTCAATTCTGTCAAAAATAAAACTGTTTGAGGACCTATAGTTTTTAAATCTTGATGCGCATTATTAGTTATTTGTATATCTATGGTTACAGATTTATCGCAGGAGAGAGGAGGTGTTCAATGGATATTTTCGGGAGGACTTTTTTTTACTTTTTGTTTCTGTGGGGGAATATTTGTTTCGAGAATATCGTTTTGTTTTCTTTGAAGGGCTGATTCTTCAGTAAGTAGTTATTCCCTCAACCAAGAGGTTTAACTTTTTTGTCTATAATCTAAAAAACAATCGTGTGAGAAAAGTTATAAATGTATTCCGAAATGATAGTCGGGAGGATTTTCAGTGTTTTGGTTGTTCGCCATACAATGAGCGAGGCCTTCAGTTATCTTTTTTTGAGTCCGATGGGGAAGTGGTGGCTGAATGGTCCCCGAAGCGAGATTTTGAAGGATATACCAATGTTTTACATGGCGGGATTCAGGCTACGCTGTTGGATGAGATTGCCAGCTGGGTAGTATATACACAATGTGATACGGCCGGAGTGACGAGTGGGATGAATATTCGTTATAAAAAGCCGGTTTATATTAATGGAGGAGTTGTAAAGATTAAGGGGCGGGTCGAAAGCAGAACGGAAAGGAAAGCGATTATAAAATGTGAACTCTTGAATGAGAAAGGTCAGGTGTGTTCGAATGCGGATGTGGAGTATTTTCTTTTTCCGGATAAAATAGCTCGTGAAAAATATCATTATCCGGGGAAAGAGGCTTTTTTTGAGATGGAAGAGATCTAACAAAAGTCCTGAGTTTAGTAGGTTGTTGAAACTGGCAGTGTTTATTATCATTTTAAATGAAAGAATAGTTGATGTCCTTCATCTATTTATATAATAGTCAGAGATGGCCAATGGCCATATTGACGACTATATAACCGGATCCTACCTCTAGTTTTGACACCTCCAATACAAATCAACAGAATAACGCAAAAATCCAATCGACGAGCTGGACCGTGATGATCCGAAGCGCGTGAGCACGTCAAATAAGCGGGCCGGCGCAGGCGCGACGCAGATGAATGCGGGAATTCCGGCCAGTGGGTTAGCAAAAATTCATCAAGGAGGCGGGCGGAAGCGTTTATTTGACTAGMGTTTTTTGGTTCCTTTTTGGGGCGATGCCAAAAAGGAACTAGGRTCCGGGACAACGTCCCGATTAAAATACAGAGTCTTMAAGTCTTGACATCCTAACAAAAGGTGAGTCAGAGATGGCCGTTGCCCATATTGACAACTATACAACCCGATCCTACCGTTACCTTCAAATCAGAAAAGATAGAGATGCTTGTCACTACCTGGAAAGGTATACTCTTGAATATCTTAAGAACAAACTAATACACCTTGAACAACCCGCATCCAAGACAAAAGCACTAATCTCTGGGAATG
>RHGE01000144.1 GCA_004296775.1 Marinilabiliaceae bacterium JC017 | reverse complement strand
TGATGAATTTTTGCTAACCCACTGGCCGGAATTCCCGCATTCATCTGCGTCGCGCCTGCGCCGGCCCGCTTATTTGACGGGCTCACGCGCTTCGGATCATCACGGTCCAGCTGGTCGATTGGATTTTTGCGTTATTCTGTTGATTTGTTTGGAGGTGTCAAAACTAGAGGTAGGATCCGGTTATACAGTCGTCAATATGGGCAACGGCCATCTCTGACTATCATATAACAAACTTGCAAAGTGTCTCATCCCCAGAGATTAGTACTTTTGTCTTGAATGCGGGTTGTTCAAGGTGTATTAGTTTGTTCTTAAGATATTCAAGAGTATACCTTTCCAGGTAGTGACAAGCATCTCTATCTTTTCTGATTTGAAGGTAACGTTAGGATCGGGTTGCATAGTCGTCAATATGGGCAACGGCCATCTCTGACTCACCTTATGTCAGGATGTCAAGACTTGAAGTCTCTGTATTTTAATCGGGACGTTGTCCCGGACCCTAGTTCCTTTTTGGCATCGCCCCAAAAAGGAACCAAAAAACTCTAGTCAAACAAATGCTTCCGCCCACCTCGGATATAATTTGACAGGATTAACAAGATTTACATGATTAGGGATTCTGGATTTTTCTGACGTGTTGATGGTCCTGGATGATACAACTTCTGTATTGGAGGTGTCAAAACTAGAGGTAGGATCCGGTTATATAGTCGTCAATATGGACAACGGCCATCTCTGACTATTATCTAAAATCTGACGATCTATTGTTACAATGATTCCATAATAAAAAAGGCGTCAAACGAGGAGAGAGAAAGCCTCATTTGCGCCATATTGCCTAGGTGTATTATAATTAATAGAACCGTATGCCGATTGAAAAATCAAGACGGTGAAGACTCTCGTATTCGTCTTTTTCCAGATCAACAGTTTCGGTAGTTGATCCATTGCTCACTTCGTATCGACTGAGATTACCGGCTATATAGGAAGCCTGAAATCCCAAGGAAACTTTTTCAGACAAGCTGAAATCATACCCCAAATCAAAGGCTAATCCTAAAGTGCTGCCAGTTAATTTATATTTATCAATAAATACCTTGTCATCCCTGTATCCCATGTATCCCAGTGAAATTCCTGTTATAAAGGCGTTGGTTTTAGCTGCATTGAGATATCTGGTGGAAAAAGTGGGGCCAATAAAAGTGACTTTTACTTCATCACTTATGTCACCATATTTTTGCTTTCCAAAATCATCAGTAACAACAATGTTATTCATCTCGTTTGATGATTTAAACATGAGATACTTACCGCCCACGCCTATCGCATCAGAAAAGTAATAAGTCACATCCCCGCCGAATTGAAAACCGGATTTTAACCCTTTCACATAATCTTCCAAGCCATCGGGAACATTATCACTCACTTTAGCAATATTGTGGCCGTATCCAAGGTTGAAGGCTACCCTCCACGGTTTGATAACTTTCCGTCCCACTATTTCATTAGCCGGGACTTCACTTTCCTGGTAATAAGCATACTTTTGATCCTGAATCTTTGACAGGGGTAATAGTGTACTTCTGTATTCATCTACATGTTTAAAGGTGAAATAAACCATGTCACCTTTGGTTTTAGTGATTTTGCAATTAATGGAATCGCCTTCACTGGTAACAATCAGATCCTGTGCCTTTCCAGTCAGACACAGGAAGGAAATAATAAAAATAATGAAACTCTTTCTCATTGATTTTTTGCGTTAAATGATTTAAATTCTGCTCCCCCCAATTCAGGATCTATTAATTCAAGGACCGGTTGTCCCACAAATGCCCCCATTTTTATACCACATTTTAAGTAATATTCCTTGCCATATTTAAAATCTACGGGAATTTCGGCCAATGATTCAGTTCTGGCCCACAGGGTATTCATTCCATCTTTCTTTATATGAAGGGTAGTTTTGAAATTATTCTTCACCCGGCATAACACTGAGTCACCTAAATGCAGGTCATAGCCAACCAGCGAACCAGGGCCACTGTAGCGGAAAATGTGCAAAATGGCATAATCTACGTTCAGTAACTCTTCTTTCTTTTTATTAATTTTCAGCGGTTCAATGTTATCAACTTTTAAAATTTTGGCGGTAATGCGGTGACACGAACTTCCCATTGCTGTTGGCGGCTTGTGCTCAATAATTTTAATAGCATTGCCCCCTGCTTTCCGGGCTTCTAATTTGACTTTGTCAAGCACAATTGCATACCCGCAATTAGTTGTAAATCCGGAATCACCTACCTTTACCTCTCCCAACTCTTCAGTACAATCCGGTAATGGTTCATCCCGGGCAATCACCATTACTTCTTCTTTATAGTCCAGAGGCTCATAATTTTTCATTAAACTCGTTGATACTTTAGGATTACATGAAAATAGCATGGTAACCGCTATCAGAATCAATAGGAAATAGTTTTTCTTCATTTTATTAGTTTTTTCAAATACAGTACAGAACTCGTTATTTATTTAATCTTTTAATGCGGTAGTTTCCTTCACAATTCATATTATATGGTTGATCAGATTTAAGACTATAAGATGCTTTTATAAGGAGTTCTGTCGAAGAATAGTATTTTTAAATTTATGTTTAAAAAATTGCTTTTAAATAATTCATTTGCAAAAATAACAAAATGCTATGATTACTTAAGTGAATTGTCCAAAAGAGTTGTGTGTGAACCCTGGTCTTCTTTTCTGGCAGATTGGTATACAATAATTAATACAAATAACTTTATAATGTTTTTTAATTAAGCAATGATCAATTGTTGGTTTAGTTATTAATACATTGATTCCAATCAATCGTTAGGATTATAGATAATGAACCAAAAACTATCAATTAGATGCTTAGGGAGTAATATTTACCAATGTGTTGTTCAAATGGATGGAAATATAGAGAGAGGATAGAGGTCAGAAGTTAGAGGTGGGAAATAGATGGAAACACTTAGAGATAAATGGAGATACATTGAAATAGATAGAAATATTTTGAAACAACCTGTACTTTCCAAAGAACAATCTCAACTCCCAATTGATAAAAAATCTCTGCGTCTCAGGGCCTCCGCGGTGTATAATGAATCTTGTTAAAACAACAAACTAAAGATAACCTCCCTCGAAGAGGCTTTTTTTTAGGCTACTCCTGAAAAAACATGGATGCTTAGGGAGCAATATTTATCAATTTGTATTTATACATTAGTGTAGCTGCACTTTCCTGTCTGCGCAGGGTATGTTATTGCAATATTCACGGAATCACGTGTTTTTAATGCTACTAATTATTTTTTCCTTCGGGCTGCAAAATAATATCATCTCGAATTCAGAAATAATGAACAATCGTATTGAAAAATCTCTTTAATCTTGTTGGTTGGACAAATATTGAAGCGGGTGAATTGGGAAATGGGCTCCGGGTTGAAGGCTACTGCTACATGGGAGACTAATTTGTTGATCAATAAGTGTTGTTGAAGGTTGGTGACGGTCTGTTTATTAAGTTTATAAATGTATTTTATCTTGTTGGAATGGAAGAATTTACTACCGATCAAAAGGAATACCTAAAATTAGTTTTAAAGAATCAAAAGAAGTCACATAGCCTGGTGGCTATTATACTTTTATTGCTTTCAATACTTACCGCAGTTGATTATTTCCATACCTATGGATTATTCGTTTCGTCATTTTCTCCCGCAATTGTTAAATTATTTACTGTGGGGGTTCTATTTAGTTTAGGGACTTATATCCTTATTCAATCCTTGAAATTATCTGTTTCTTTAAAAATGGAAGAACTACAGGGTGTTTACACCTGCCGAATGAGAAGACGAAAACAATATGAGTATATAGGAGATGTAAGTGTTATTTCTCCAGTAGTGTGGATGGATTATTTTAAACGCAACGAACACTATGCTGTAAATGGAGTCATGATAAAAAATGTATTTGGATATAAGGAGTTTTTAGTCTTAAAAGTTCAGGGGATGTCTGATGAGGAGGCTAACTGTAGCCTGGTAGATAGTTTTGAGGCTGGGAAGTATGCGCTATCAAAACTAAAGTCTGTTGGCCTTGTATTTAGTTTAATGGTATTAGTTTCTTTGGTTGGTATATATTATGTGTTTAGAACGCCTGAACTATTACAGAAGATAGGCGAATTCTTGCTTTCAACCGGTAAAAATGAGTTGAAAATATATGGTATTATTACCTTGTTTGTAATTGTTAGCCTGTTTGTAATAGCAAGCAAAATCATTACCCACTTGCAAGTTGAGAAGATTCAGCTGGATCATAATATATCATGGAAAGAGTGGTTGGTAGCTTACCAAAAGTTTATGGAAGAGGAAATGTGTGTTGTGATGAATAAAAAAAGGCAAAATACTGAGGCTTTTATGAAGCTAAAAAGTACAATTGCTAAGCATAAACGTTTTAAGTTGGAGTATAGAAAGATTAAGAAAGCTTTGCACGGTTATGAAAAGGAGGAGTTTAACAGACGGTTTAAGACCATCTGTCATAATGTCAAAAATCACCAGTAGGGGTTGTTTTTATATACAAGCGTTAGGTCTGTTCATTGAAATCTTCTTTAGTTAGTTAATCAGGTTTCGGGATTTTAAAGTAGTTTCCAAATAAAATACTTAGAACAGGTTATAGTAATGTAAAAAGCCATTTTGTCAAGATTGCATTTGTCTTGATTCGAGAGAAAAAATATTAACGGTTCCGTTAAAAAAGTCGCTTAAAACTTGCCACGTTATATAACGTTGATATCCGGGGATTAAACCTTTGGTTATACCAGGCATATTTCAATATACCAGAGGTGTTGCCGCTAGGTGCTGGACGTAAGGATAATCCCGCAAAACGGGAATTAAAGATCAATCAAAAGCGTAGCGCTTTAAGTGGCTATTTTAATCATTAATCGATTACCTCTCCGATTATCATGCGGTCAATATAATTGTATGAATTAATGATTTACTTCTCTCAGTTGATTGAGCTAATTTGCTTTTTTTAGCATCAATAACTTTCAACCTTTAATTCGTCATAAGTATAGGTCTGCAAGGTGCTATGTTTTTTCAGAAGGATTCTGAAAAAAGCCTCTTCGAAGGGTGTTGCCTCTAACTGATTATTGGAACACGACAATAGATTACTAGATTTTAGACCTATTTATACCTTACCAATTGGAAATATCATAATAGCTTGCTTGATGAAATAATTCTCAGACGATTACTAAAACTTAATAAACTATTAGACATTTAATTTGGACAACATGTTGGTAAAAGTTGCTACCTAAGCGCCTAAGTTCCCTGGATCTGTCTTTTTTCTTCTGTTATTGTTGTTCCAAATAGTTTATGCTTCCTGTTCTGTTACAGTGACACTGCCGGATCACCGGTTTCCTTTTTGCTGATGTTTAATGATGATTGTGTGAGTGGGGTAAAATCTACTTCCTGAAAAGTTTTCGAAATAGAGCCTTAATTCAACAATGTATTGTTAAAAAGTGTTGGTAAATTAGGTTGTTGTCAAATGTTAATCATGCGATTGTTATGGAAGGTCATGAAATCGGTTATTTCTATTTTTTGGCAAAAATGAATGAAATTAAAATGACTGTAAGTTATGGTGATACTGAGTGTTTTGTAAGTCCTGGTTGTGTGAAAAAATAAAGAGTTCTTCTGTAGGCGAGTACTGTGTGACCTGGTTTAATAAACTATAAAAAACGTTAGTAATTGGTAGGGAAATGTTTTAATCATTTATTGATATGGGAAAGATTTCTATTTTAGCAGCCCGAAAACAAAAACGATTTATTGAATCAGTAGTGCATTAGACTTTAAGATATAGCTAAGTATGGAGGCTGTGTTTTGTGAGGTAACAGTAGTTTCGGTGTAGATGGGGCACAAGTGTAATGATCTGTTATGGTTATAATGATTAATTCACTTGGATTGTTTTTAAAAAAAGAAATCTAACTAAACGAAAAGTATATGAGTCAAACAACTGTAAATGAATTTAAGCCAACGGTGGCTAAGAACCGCATCATTTTTTTAGATGTATTAAGGGGATTTGCCCTAATGGGAATATTGTTTGCCAATATTTTGAGTTGGAGTGGTATGAAATTTTTGCCTTTCCATGAAATCAAAGCGATGGGTAACGTGGAAACGGATGCTATGCTTTATAAATTACTTAAGTTTTTTGTGGATACTAAGTTTTACACACTCTTCTCATTATTATTTGGCGTTGGTTTTTATCTGCAATATTCCCGTAATGGAGAGAAGAGTAGTTTTAACGGGACTTACTTGTCGAGATTAACTATTCTTTTAATCATAGGCGTTTGTCATGCATTGATATGGTCGGGTGATATTCTGATGCTATACGCTTTAATGGGTTTTGCTTTATTTGCACTGAGAAAGCTGCCTCCTAAACGAATGTTGACTTTAGCCATTGTGTTGTTTTGTCTTCCGTTGTTATTAGATGTGGTATACATGTATACGTTTGTACCGGAGATGAGTCTGTTACCAAAAATAGCATTGAAGGTCTACCCTGATATGGTGCCCGACCAGGTGGTAGCCGGGTTTCAGTCGGAATCGTATGTTTCTGTTTTTAAAACCAACTTACACAATGTAATTTGGCGGTGGTATGATTTCATTCCTTCAGGACGTCCTTTTAAGGTATTAGGGTTATTTCTGTTGGGTTTTTATCTGTATCATGTGGAGTTTTTTACCAAATTCAGCAAGCAGAATAAATACCTGGTAACCCTGTTGCTTTGTGGTTTAACCTTTACCGGATTGACATTGGTGATTGGTGGTAGTGTGGCTTCTTTTTCCAGGAGCTGGAATGATATCTTGTATCGGGCGATTCATGAAGTGGGGCAGATTACTTTAGGGCTCTCTTATGTTTGCGTGCTGGCCAAATTAGTGGATCGGTTCCCTGATTTTATCTTTTTCCGTTGGTTGAAAAATTACGGGCGTCAATCTATGTCATCTTACCTGGGGCATACCCTGCTGGGGATTATTGTATTTTATCCGTTCATCGGATGGGGTTTCTTTGGGCAGCTTACCCTGGAAACCGTCTTTGAGGTGGCTGTACTCATATTGAGTTTACAGTTGCTCTTCTGTACCGTATGGTTTCGTTTCTTCAGTTTCGGACCTGTTGAGTGGTTATGGCGATGTGCTACTTACCGGACGTGGTTTCCTTTAAGAAATAAGAAATAGTATTGATGATATTCGCATAAGAATTTAAATATAAGCGCTTAGGAGTTGCTGATAGCTTCTGAGCGCTTTTTTATTGCTAGTCCATGATTGTTGTTTTCTGGCTTAAATGTTATTTGTGACCATCGGTATTAATTCTATTACTATCATATAGCAAGTTTTTGCTACACCTAATTATTATGAGCATAAACATCAGGTTTGCAGTCTCCCTCGCCTTTAAGGAGAGGGCCGGGGTGAGGTGGATTATAAGAAGCATCTGCCCATCCTGTTAACACCTCATCCTCCCGATTCATCGGGATCTCCTTAATAGAAGGAATAGCTCACTGTGGTTGGTTCATCTGGTATTTGGTTTATTTCCAAAGGTGGATGGTGATTCCTATTTGTTTTTAATTATTCAACAAGTTTCCATCGTCATCATGACGTCAATATGGTCAATGACCATTGGAGAACTATCATATAACAAACTTGCAAAGCGTCTCACTGCCAGAGATTAGTTCTTTTGTCTTAGATACGGCTTGTTCAAGGTGTATTAGTTTGTTCTTAAGATATTCAAGAGTATATTTTTCCAGGTAGTGAGAAGCATCTCTATCTTTTCTGATTTGAAGGTAACGGTAGGATCGGGTTGTACAGTCGTCAATATGGGCAACGGYCATCTCTGACTCACCTTTTGTTAGAATGTCAAGACTTGAAGACTCTGTATTTTAATCGGGACGTTGTCCCGGAYCCTAGTYCCTTTTTGGCATYGCCCCAAAAAGGAACCAAAAAACTCTAGTCAAATAAACGCTTCCGCCCGCCTCCTTGATGAATTTTT
>RHGE01000143.1 GCA_004296775.1 Marinilabiliaceae bacterium JC017 | reverse complement strand
ATGAATGCGGGAATTCTGGCATGTGGGTTAGCAAAAATTCATCAAGGAGGTGGGTGGAAGCGTTTATTTGACTAGCGTTTTTTGCTTCGTTTTTGGGGCAATGCCAAAAATGAAGTAGGGTTTGGGACAACGTCCCAATAAAACTATTTAACATCAAACAAGCTTGTAAGGCTATTATCTTGGCGTCAATATGGCCAATGGCCATCTCTGACTATTATCTGAAATCCATCTTGTTCCAATAATTGGTTAAAACAATGATCTCGAAGATGTTTTTGTTGACAGCTAACTGTTCCCTGCTAACTGCTAACTGATCACTGCTAACTGTTCCCTGATCCCTGCTAACTGATCATTGTTCCCTGTAACAATACCGCCGCCAATAATCATGTCATCGAGATAAAAAACGATGGATTGTCCGGGACAGAGGGCCCAAACCGGTTGTGTGAAGGTGACGGTTAAGCCGGCATCGGAAAGGGAGAGTGTTCCGTTGTATCCGGGCACTTTGTCGTAGCCTCTCACACGTATTAACAGCTCTTTTTGGTGCCACAAAGAGGTGTCTTTGGTGAGCATGAAATGGGTGAGTTGAATAGATGGTGAGTTGATGGATTGGGTGGGGCCCACCTGCAGGGAGTTGTCTTCAGGGTGAATTTTAACCACGCACTGTCCGCCGGGAATGCCTTCGATACCTCTTTTCTGCCCGATGGTATAGAAAGGATAGCCCTCGTGGCTGCCTATAACGATGCCTTGCTGATTCTTTACCGGACCGGGAGCCAGGGCCGGGTGATTCGCCGGAAGCCACTCTTTGAGGAAGTCACGGTAGTTGGTGTTGTTCAGAAAGCAGATGCTCATCGTCTCCCGTTTACTTCCCAGGGTGGCATAGCCAAATTGTCCGGCCAGCTCTTTTACCTCCGTTTTATAATAGTGGCCCAGGGGGAATAAGGCCCGCGAAAGTACTTGCTGATCCAGGTTCCAGAGGAAGTAAGACTGGTCTTTGGCCGGATCTTTCCCTTTTCGGATATAGAACAGGCCGTTGTGTTGTTCTTTAATCACATAGTGTCCCGTAGCAATGTAATCGCACCCCAGTTGGTCGGCCAGGTTGAGCAGGTATTTCCATTTAATGGTTTCATTGCACCGGATGCAAGGGTTAGGGGTGTAGCCGCGCAGGTAATCGTCCACGAAATATTGAATCACTTTCTCTTTAAAATCGCTTCGGCAATCAATGATGTGGTGAGGAATTTCCAGGTTGGCTGCCAGCTTTTGGGCATCGCTTAAGCCCGGCAGGGCATCTTTTGCCGCCCAGGTCAACAAGGTTACGCCAATGACTTTGTAGCCCTGATCTTTCAATAACATGGCGGCCACTGAACTGTCGGTGCCGCCGCTCATTCCTAATAAGACTGTTTTTCCCCCCTGTATCATCTTTTTCCCCCAGATCGTTAAATGTCAGACGTTAGATTATTAATGGTTCCGTCTAAGACTTAACCCTTAATCGTTTGTAATATTACGCGGCAAAAGTAATAAAAACGAAAGTGTTGCGCTAATGGGATGGGAAGGGGAAAGTGGAAAGGTAAAAGGTAAAAGGGAAAAGGCAAAAGGTATAAGGAGTAAAGCAAAGGGGGACAAGAATGCGATTTTATATGCCGTCAAATCAACGTATTGTAAATTCAACATTTTCTCCCACCTGCTGGCAGGGGGAGATGTCTTGCTTGCAAGACAGAGGGGGTAAATTGACCATACATACAATTGTTGATTCATCTGATTTTACCATTATAATCATCAAAATGAATTTGCTTTTATATCCGAAAGTTGCCGCATATGCCCGAATGGGGTCCAACCCTTGATTTGTATTGGAAGAAGAAAAATCAAAAACCCCCTCGGAATAACCAAGGGAGCTTATTTATGTTTTTTAATCGTTAATTCTAAACGTCTAATGTCTGAATATCTATCATCTAAGTTGGATCAATTAAAACCACCTTTTTGTCTTCTTCACCTCATCCTAACCTTCTCCTGCAGGAGAAGGAACCGTTCACTTCTCATAGCTGCCAGCACTCCTTTATATCTCAGAAACCAGGATGGTTGCAGACTCCCTCTCATATAAGGAGAGGGCCGGGGTGAGGTGCTTAGAAAAGAAACTATGTTTTTTCAGAAGTTACCTGAAAAAAAGCCTCTTCGAGGGATGTTGCCTTTAGTTTGTTGTTTTAACAAGATTCATTATACACCGAGGAGGCGCTGAGACGCAGAGATTTTTCATCAATTGGGAGTTGAGATTGTTCTTTGGAAAGTACAGGTTGTTTCAAAATATTTCTATCTGTTTCAATGTATCTCCATTTATCCCTAAGTACTTCCATCTATTTCTCCCCTCTAACTTCTGACCTCTATCCTCTCTATATATTTCCATCCAATTTGAACAATATGTTGACTATGCATCTATCCTCTCAGCATCTAATATCTAAAAGTCTCTTATCTAATAGTCTATTTAGTCTCAAAGATGTTCTTTCGAGTTTGATTCAGGAAGTCCTGCATGCCTTCGGTATCTTTGGCGTCAATTAGCTTTAAAAGATTTTTTAATTGTAGCCTGATCTTTTCCACTTGCTCATAGGTGAAGGGGTTAAACAGGATCTCGGTCAAGAGGTAATCGTCCTCTGAAAGCAGTCCCTTAGCAATGTCCAGGTGCTTGGTGAAGGTAGTTCCCGGTGCCTTTTGGTGTTTCATACAAGCCGCAAACACCAGGGTAGAGGAGAAGGGAATAGACAACGAGTAGGCGATGGTTTCATCGTGTTTCAGAAAGGAATACTCATGTATGTTTAGTCCCAGTGAGGCATAGAAGTCTTTGAAAAACGCCTTGCCTAAATGATCCGATTCAGAGATGATGATGGCATGGTGTTGACTCAGATCCTTTAAGTTGGCAAACGTGGGACCAAACATGGGGTGGGTCGACACATATCGCCGCCCGCTCTTGATGTAAAATTCCTCCAGGCCGGTTTTTACCGATGCAATGTCGGAGATGATGCAGTTTTCAGGCAGGTAGGGCAGAACCTCTTCAAAGGACTGTATGGTATATTTTAGAGTAACGGCATTGATTACCAATTCGGGGGCGAATTCCGTAATCTGTTCCTTTTCGGTTAAACGCTGTGTGTTGAACACATACTTTAACCGTTCTTTGTTGGGATCAAAAATAGCTACTTCATGCTGAAGGCAAAGAGCATCGGTGAGCCAGGTTCCCATTCGGCCGGCTCCTAAAACACATATTTTCATAATTGTTGTTTGGCTTCAAGCAAACGCATTGCTTGTTTAAATATTAAAAGAGCACCTTTTAAAAACCACCTCCTTTCCCTCTTTTGCAGAGAGGAAAGGAGGAATCAATAATTGAATTTTAAAGGTGCTGTAACCAATAGTTCGTTAGATCTAACTGATAGCCGTGGTTAAGTCACTGTCGAACTGTTTATGGTACGATAAAAACTTGATGCTAATCAGTCTCAGTTCTATTATCTAAAATCTAACGATCTATTGGTTTATTGATCAAGAGAAGGGGACTATTTACCCTGCAACTCTTTATTCATAATAGTGCTTTGTCGCTGAATCGATTCTTCGTGGATATCTTCAAACACTTTCACCACAAATTCGGGGTTCAGGCCGTTTTCAATGGCTCTCGCCTTGCGGTTATTCATGATTTCATCGTAACGACGTGTTTGAAGGATGGTGATGTTGTTTTCGTATTTGTATTTACCAATCGCTTCGGAGATGGTCATCCGTTCATGAAGGATCTGTAACAGTTGGGTATCCAGTTTATCAATTTGCTTCCGTAGCTCATCCAGCGTCACACGCGGCGTGTCACCGATTGACGGACGACGTAATACCAGGTTTTTAAGGATCTCCTTCAGGTGTTCAGGAGTTACCTGCTGGCTGGCATCACTCCAGGCCTTTTCCGGACACATGTGTGATTCGATGATTAAACCGTCGAAGTTCAGGTCCATGGCTTCCTGTGACACCGACTGAATCAAATCTCGTTTACCGCTGATGTGACTTGGATCGGTGATAATAGGCAACTGAGGAATGCGGCGACGCAGCTCAATAGGAATCTGCCAGTTGGGGTCGTTACGGAATTCTGATTTATCGTAGGTGGAGAAACCGCGGTGAATAGCTCCAATCTTGGTGATGCCGGCCCGGTTGATGCGTTCAATGGCACCAATCCATAATTCCAGGTCAGGGTTCACCGGATTCTTGATCAATACAGGCATGTTACATCCTTTCAGTGCATCGGCTATTTCCTGCACGGCAAAAGGGTTGGCTGTGGTACGGGCGCCAATCCAGATCAGGTCGACACCAAATTTCAAGGCTTCAAATACGTGATGCGCATTGGCAACCTCGACACTTATAAACATGCCGGTTTCTTCTTTTACTCTCTTTAGCCAGGGTAATCCCAGGGTTCCCACTCCTTCAAAAGCCCCTGGACGGGTCCGTGGTTTCCAGATGCCTGCGCGAAAGATTTTAACGCCGTTGGCAGCCAGTTGACGGGCTGTTTCAAGGGTTTGTTCTTCTGTTTCTGCGCTACAAGGGCCCGATATAATGATGGGACGCTTCAATTCCAATCCTGGTAAGGTAATGGGTTCTAAGTTTAGTGCTTGTTCCATAGTGAATGGTTTTTATGACTTTAGTGTTTTAATTCTATTTATTGCTTCAGTTAGTGTTTCCGGTTTGGTGCATAAGGAAATGCGGATGTGGCGCTTGCCACTGTCACCGAAAATCAGGCCGGGCGTGATGAAGACATTGGCTTTGTACAGAATCTCATCCGATAACTCGCCACTGTTCTCATATTTTTCGGGTATTTTGGCCCAGATAAACATCCCTGTTTGGTTTGTGTCGTATTTACACTCCAACAGATCCATCAGTTCCAAAACCAGTTGACGTCTTTCCTTATAGGCTTTGTTAATGGATTTATACCAGTCGGGACCCAGCGATAAGGCTTTGGCTGCGGCCATCTGTAACGGCTTAAACATGCCTGAGTCCATGTTGCTTTTGACACGTAAGATGTACTGGATAAATGTTGCATTAGCGGCCACCATACCAATACGCCAGCCGGCCATGTTATGCGATTTACTCAGTGAATTCAGCTCAATGGCAATGTCCCTGGCGCCTTCCACCTGCATAATGCTGATTTGTTTTTCATTCAGGATGAAGCTGTAAGGATTATCATTACAGATTAAAATATTGTGCTTCTTACCAAAGGCAATAATCTTTTCAAAGAATGTAATATCTGCCGGGGTACCGGTGGGCATGTTGGGATAGTTAATCCACATCAGTTTCACCTTTGAAAGATCCGTTTTTTCCAGTTCTTCCAGGTCTGGTTGCCAGTTGTTTTCTTCTTTCAGGTCGTAAGGAATAATGTTGGCCTCTACCAATTTGCTTACAGAAGCGTAGGTAGGATATCCCGGATTAGGAATAAGTACCCCATCGCCCGGATTTAAAAAGGCCATGGAGATGTGCATGATTCCTTCCTTCGATCCTATGAGGGGTAGTACCTCGGTGGCGGCATTCAAATCTACATGGTAGTAGGTTTTATACCATTTTGTAAAAGCCTCTCTCAATTCCGGGATGCCGATATAGCTCTGGTAGCCATGATTTGTCGGCTGACAGCTTTGGGTATTCAGTTCTTGCAATACCTCGGGTGCCGGTGGCATGTCGGGATTTCCAATGCCCAGATTGATGACGTCTTTACCTTCTTTTTTCATTTGCTCAATCTCTTTGAGCTTGATGGAAAAGTAGTATTCTTTGACTTCGCTGATGCGATTTGCGGGATTGATTTTCATGGTTTTGCTAATTAATGGATCACAGCTTCCTGTTGTTGCATGTAGGTTTCATTTGATTTGGCATAGGATTGTTTGCCTATTTCATATTCACCCAGAATTTTCATGTTTTTACACAAGGGGCGAATAGCATCCAGGGCCTGCAGATAACGGGGATAACCTTTGAAGGTGAGATCCACATAAAACAGGTATTCCCATTCTTTTCCAACAACTGGAAGGGATTGTATTTTCGTTAGGTTAATGTTGTAAAACGCCAGGATGGTTAGAACTTTCGACAGACTGCCTTCTTCATGAGGCAGGGAGAATACCAGTGAAGATTTATTAACCCTGTTGTTTTCCAGTAATTCGGTAACCTCTGTTTTTGCTTTGTCGGTGACAATTAAAAAACGGGTGAAATTTCTTTTGTTGGTCTCAATTCCTTTTTCAATGATCTCCAAACCATAAAGCTCAGCTGCCAGCTCAGATGCTATGGCCGCAATTCCCATTTGCAGGTTCTCCCGGATTTGCATGGCGCTTAAGGCGGTATCTTCTGATTCAATCAGCTTGATGTGCGGGTAGTTTTTGAAAAAAGCCTCGCACTGTGCTAATGCCATGGGGTGAGAATGAACCTCTTTGATGTCATCAATGGTTTGACCGGGTAACGCCATCAGGTTGTGTTTGATGCGTAATTTATATTCGCCAATGATCGCCAGATTAGAGTCCTTCAGCAAGGTGTGGTTAGGAAGAAGACTACCTGCAAGGGTGTTTTCTATGGCCACAATGCCATATTTGGTTTTATCCTCCTGCAGTGTGGCAAACAAATCAGGGAAGGTCAAACAGGGAATAATCTCCAAATTCTCTCCTTCAAAGTAATTACGGGCAGCAATCTCATGATTGGCGCCGGCTCCCCCTTGTATGGCCACTTTCTTTACGGTTGTTTTCATGTGTCTAAATCTGTTTTTCAGTTGTCACATGGAACTTGCCATGCTATCAACTGCTCATGGCTCGTTTCATTAATTGTTATAAACGAAAAAACCCGCCTCCTAACGGGGCGGGTTTTTTTTATTTATGTATGATTCGATTACATTTTTTTATACAAAGCCCACCCCGTTCTTGGTTGATAATACCAAAAAAAGAAAAAATAAAAGTTATAAAAGTAAGCGTGAGCTGTCATTGTTCTGTTTAATCTTATGTGGCACCAAAAGTAGATAAATAATTTGGAAATAAAAAAATGTGGCTTTTTTATTTCTGGAAAAGCTAAAATGAAAGCTAATGAATGGGAATAGTAATAAAATGTTAGGAGAAAAAGCTGGTATTTCTTTTCGGTTGATTTCTATCTTTTGTAGTAAGTGTTGGATAGGAAAAGTTTTTTATTGACTCATTGATGGTTCGGGGTTGTTTTGTGACTACAAAGAGTGACTGTATATGGGGTAATTATTTGTTCAGGATGATGGTAGTATTTGGTTGTTATTCTTTTGGAATTACCAGAAATAAAGCTTGTGATTTTTCACAGATCTAAATGCGAATAATCTATTGAATGGGATCTGATGATAGAATAGGCGAATTTCAGTTAATACAAAATCCCATAAAGTGACAATGTGATGGCCTGTAAAAAAGGTGCCATTGCAGAATTAAGCTCCTTTTGCAACGGCACCTTTTTAGCTATGATTTATGATGGGTCTTTTTGCTCTTGATCGTTTGATCAATCATTGATGTCATCAAAGATTTCATATCTATCATATAACAAACTCATAAAGTGACTCACTGCCAGAGATTAGAACCTTTGTTTTGGATGCGGATTGTTCAAGGTGTATTAGTTTGTTCTTAAGATATTCAAGAGTATATTTTTCCAGGTAGTGAGAAGCATCTCTATCTTTTCTGATTTGAAGGTAACGGTAGGATCGGGTTGTASAGTCGTCAATATGGGCAACGGCCATCTCTGACTCACCTTTTGTTAGAATGTCAAGACTTGAAGAYTCTGTATTTTAATCGGGACGTTGTCCCGGACCCTAGTCCCTTTTTGGCATTGCCCCAAAAAGGAACCAAAAAACGCTAGTCAAATAAACGCTTCCACCCGCCTCCTTGATGAATTTTTGCTAATCCACTGGCCGGAATTCCCGCATTCATCTGCGTCGCGCCTGCGCCGGCCCGCTTATTTGACACCAAACCTATTTAAGAATGACCTTGGTGTAATGCCGATAGATAATTAAAGGCCAATTAAAAGCGAAGCGCATTA
>RHGE01000142.1 GCA_004296775.1 Marinilabiliaceae bacterium JC017 | reverse complement strand
CCTAAACAGTCATTAAAGTTATTTAAGTCGATTGGATACCTGATTGATCATGGGCATATTGTGTGCTTTCATGTTTAAGTTTTGCATTAATATGGCCGTGACACAGTATCCTACCAAAAAAAATTAAAATCCTCAAGAAACATAGCATTTTTAATATTATTCATGAAATATAGTGTTAAGTAGCAATTGCTCAATTCCAAAAAAACGGTAATTTTCTTATAGGCACTATATAAAAAAAACACTCAATCAATAAATATAGAAACAGCAAATTGCAAAATTCTATTCATGATTAAGGCTTTTGATAAGCCTTCAGTACTTCGTCGAAAAGATCGTAATAACTAATTGTTTCAAACGGTCGTATTATATTACCATCAATGTCAATTACACCATAATAGTTGTAACTGGTTGAAACTATATAATATTGACCATTTGTTTCGGGGATAACATTTAGATCAGTATACTTACAGGGTATAAGCGGCTTTAGGTTATTATCTAAATCAATTAGTCCTATTTTACCATTAAGCGATACAATTTGTAATAAGTATTTCATATCCTTATCTCGACGGTCAAAATCAATATCTAACACATCATATTTAGGCTCAATTAGCCATTTGCCACTGGCATCCATATAGCCTATTTTATCGTTGACCACTACACGATAAATTCCATTGTAATGAGGTGCAACATCGCTTACATAATAGGGAAGTACTTTTTGCCCCTTGCTATCATAAATATGACATTTTAATGACGAAGAATTATACCAATTACTATACCCCTCCTGACGTTTGGCAATAATTAACGTGCCGTTTAACTCAATATCGCTATAAGTACTATCGTGTATCGCAATCATATTATTATCGAGAATAAGAAGATTACGATTTTCATTATCCCATACTTTTACAAGATTTGATGATAAAGCTCCGCGCAAACCATACGATTTCATTTTTGTGACTTTCTTCTTTTCAAAATTGAAATGATAATTTTCATCATAACACTCAAGGTAGTGCACATTTTCAAAACCACGATCAATTTCGTAGTAACCTCGTGAGGTTGCAAAATTTAATTCACCTACTGGTACTATAAGAACAGGCTTTCCGTTACGATTGAGTATTTCGGTTTTATCGTCAAAGCCATTTGTAAATATTTGTTGGTTAGGATTTGCTGCTCTAAACATTACATCAAACACTATATTGTCGCGTTTTACAATATAATAAACTACAACTTCCTTTATATTACCTTTGTAAAACTGATATTTTTCGCATAAGTTATCTTCAGGATTTACATATTCATCCAGAATACTATTTTCAATTAATCGTAATGCATCTTCTTTATTATCAATCGCATCAATCTTTTCTTCTAGCAGTTTGTTTTTTTCAACATACTTATCGTTAGCATTACAAGAGCGATAAGGAGTACAGTCAGTAAAGCCATTCTCATCTTGAATGTACATTCCACTATCGTTACGGCATTCTATTTCAATTATTTTATCGCAATCGCCCTCAAGGGCTAAAAATCCATTTTTTAATTCATGCAGTGTAATATTGTTATATGTCTTCCCAATATCGTCGGCAGTTAGCACCAAAGTATCGTACTCAAAAATACTGTTAAGTGTAAAATGAACCTGTAAACTATCAATAGGCATTTGCCGCCCAATATGGCATGTTGTATTAAAAAAACCACACCAGTCGGAACTAACATTTTCCTCAATATCACCATTGGAAAAGTATACTTTACTAAGCTCATAATTGGGATACGTATGGAAATCGAAAGATACTCCTGCTGATAATGTCTTTCCCGTTGACAATGAGATAGAATTTGAAGTATTTAGGTCCGGCTCACGAATTATATAAATAATGTTTGTATCTTTTTTAAAATGTTGACCAAAAACATGTCCTTTTTTTACAAAGTTCATGTATACTGTATCGTTCCTTGTGCAATTTAGATCGACACGCCTTGAAAGTTCCGATTCTTCACCAAGATCATATCTTTTTAGCATATCGCTATAAGAATCTTTAAAATTCTTAAGGTCTACACCTACAAGTTCCTCGTTTTTTTTACTGTTTTGACTAACTATATGACGTATTTTTCTTAACGACAATGGTCGTAAGAATTGCATTTCTCTATTATGCTTGGCAAGATCACTTATGCTTAATAATGCTCGTTTTTGTTCCAACTCTGTGTCTGAAGGAATGTGAATTTGAGTTTGGGAACTTTTACATGCTGTAATTAAAAAAAACACTATTAGGAATAGTAGAGAAACTGTGTTGGAGGTAACTTTATTATCCATTTAATTATTTCATTAATTATAGTAAGCGATAAAGATATATAAACTATAGGCATATCTTTCATGTAGAGCGGTAAAAATTGCAATCTTTTGCGAATTTCGGATTGTAGGTCTGGCTATGTGATTTGTAAATGTGTGCAATGTGCGTTGGCATCCCAGGCTGTCATAAAGGGCAGAAGCGCGTTGCCAAAACTATTTTTCTAACACTGAAGCTTAAAGAGAACTTTTTTCTAACATTTATAGATTTATAATTCACTCATTCTCGCCTTACATACAATCGAGATAGGATGGTAGATTACTCCACCTACCCCCTCGCAAAACCGGACGTACAGATTGCCCGTATGCAAGCATATTCATTTTATCAGCCAAATCAAATTAAACCTTCTTAAGTGGGTTTAATTCACAAATTGTTTTGTGTTATCAATTTTATATGATCTTGTATGTATTTCAATATTTCATCGTTGTACTGTCTATTTTTCACATTCTGCCTTACTTTAGGTGTAACTACGGCACCATTTTTTAAAAGAATTTTCACATACTCTATATTTCCTTGATCTGCAACATACTCCAAAGGTGTGTCCCCAGAAGTTGTTAAATTAATTTCCGCTCCGTATTGGATTAAAAGCTCTAGAGCTTCTGGAGAAGAATATTGATTCCTAAGTAATCCGCAAATAGGTGTTAAGCCAGAATTCGTAGATGTTGAGTTCGGATTTGCTCCAGACTTCAGTAACAGCTCTAAGTAATCAATATTTGGTGGAAAACCATAGATACATAATTCATTAAGGGGTCTATTACCAGTCTCATCGCCAATTTCCAATAACATGGAGTTTTCAGCAATAATTTGATTTATTTCACGCAAGTTATTATCCGCTTTTAAGGCCTGCATCAATTTGGTTCTTCCAAATTTGCCAACCTCAATAGGTATTGCTCCCATTTTAACCAAACGATCTTTTACCCTGTTGTTCCGTGCATAGAGAAAAGGGGTGAGTCCAAGTGGGCTTATAAAATTTATATCAGCGCCCGAATTGATTAAGCACTTAATTAACTTCCATTCTTGCTCATCTGTGTCAGTATCGTAAATAGTCGACACCAAATAATGAAGTGTCGGAATTCCTTTTCGAGCAGCATTAGGGTCTATGCCTTTTGACAAAACATATTTCAACATATCAGTACTCGAAGTATTTTTGCCAGAAGATGCCTGATAAAGCTGTTCACCTCCATTTTCATTTGGGTTTGCACCAAGCAAAACAAGTTGTTCATAAGTTTCTTTTGAACCAATTCTTATAGCCTCTTCCAGCGGTAAATTAGAATATTCAAAATTGTTAAGATCTACATTGTATTCCAATAACAGCTTTATTATTTCAAATTCGTGATTAACCACAGCTATTATTACACAACGCTCCAGTGTCTCTTGATACTTTCTGGATCCGTTACTTTCCTGCTTAATTTGGTTTAACTTTCTTTTTGCTCTATTTACGCTTCCTTTTTCAATAATGCTATAGACGGATTCGTTTGATCTGAATGTGATTCCAAAAATAATGCTGTTTGAAACCAGAATAAATAGTAAGCGCACGAAAACCCCTTTGGATGTAGATCTATTGTTACGCCATGGAAAAATCATAGAAATTCCAAAAGAACATAAGAACATACTACCTAAAAGAGCAACGGCAGCATCATAATCATTAACATCAAAAAGTTCTATGGCCTGAATTGAGAATAGAACTGATAAACTTCCAATTCCAAATATAGCTAAGACAATACGCATTTCTTTATTCATAGTATGCTTTTTTGTAAGGTTACAACATTAAATTTTTTATGAATGTCAGGTATAAAAAACTGTTTTTGTTCGATTAATGATCGCTATTAATCTCATTCTCAAATACGAAGGCCTGCAATAAACACTTTCAGTTCTGCACACACTAACAGGTTTTCATTATCTAAATCAATCCGATATGCTCAAACAGAAAAATCATCACTTTCAATTATAAGTTCATTGTTTTGAAAATCAATCGACTTATCAATACATAACAAAAGTCATTAAACACAACTTATAAGTATTTTATCCTTCGTTGCAACGAAAGTAACAAAAAAGCTGGTTTATTACCGTTAAATGCTGGAGCTAAAATAACGATTGCTTAATGAAGGATAAAATAAAGTTGGGCGATGGCGCCGGGCTGTACTATGGGCTTCTTACTCAATCTTTGGGTCCTGATGAAGAGGGATGGGCGTTTTTTATTGTTGTAGCAGGTTGAATAGCCTGAGATTATTGTCATAATCCTGTAAAATAAATGATAATACGACATAAGGATTCCTTGATAGCTGTTTTTACTATTTGCTTTTGGTTCAATAAAAAAAGAGCGTTGTTGTTATAGTAACTTCATCAGATCTGTCAGATGCCGGACCACTTCGTAGGTCGCCAACCTCTCCAGCTGGGTTAACCACGTGGTCTTCCCTATCAACCGGATGGCCTGATCCCTTTTGGTATGGATGTGAACACTGGCTAGCAGACCAAAATAGCGGATCTTATAAAACCCTGATAAGAGTATGTGTTGGACAAACCGGCGGGCAAATTCCAGGGCTTCCAGGTGAATCACCCTTCGGTCGCCAGGTTGACGGTAGTCTTTGTAGTAAAAGGTCCCCCCTACCCTTTTCCATCCGGATCAAGCGACTGTTGGTGATGCCCACCCGGTGGGTATAACGCCCCAGGTATTCCAGCACTTTGGACAGCCCGCCAAAGGCTTTGTCGGAGAATACATGCCATTTTTTGTTATAGAGCTTTTGTTTCAGGGATTCAAATCCCTTGAAACCAGCGGGAAGTTTCAAGGCATTTTGGTCTATTAGCTGCTTCAGGCGACGGACCAGGATTCCCCGAAATATGGATGAGAGGGCTTGTACCGGCACAAAGAAGTTTTTACGGGCCGTCACCCACTCCATGCCATCGTCCGACAAACCGACGGCAGGAACCAACAGGTGGATATGTGGGTGATAGGTTAACGTCTGGCCCCAGGTATGCAAAACAGCCACCGCGCCCACTTCCACCCCGAGAAAAGAGGGGTTTCTACCAGCTTTTTGCAGAGCTTCCCAGGCTGCATGAAACAGCAGGGAATAACATTGTTGTTGATTGATATAGAACAAGGTATTTAACCGGTGGTCGATGGTAAAGACCAGGTGAAAATACCTGCACGGGATCAGTCGCCCTTTTAGTTTATCAACCCATTGCTCTTGTTTAACAAACTGGCATTTGGGACAATGCCGGTTGCGGCATGAGTTGTAAGCGGGCTCCAGGTGCCTACATTCACCACAACGGTCCAGGTGCCCACCTGCTGTCTGGGTGCGGCACCTTTCTCCTGGTCTTCACTGGGTATGAACCGGGTCAACAAACAGTCTTAAGTGGTATAAATACAGATTAAACTCACACTTAGTGCATAATTAATACAGACTATTTATAAATTTTTGTGACTTTACCTTGACAATATTCTGTGTAGACTCTATCTTGTATATGGGTAAATGGTATAGAAGACTGTTAGTTGACTGCTTCCATGCCTTCCTGAGACCAGAAGTAGCATTAATACTTGAATATTAATTATACGGTAGGATTATTGTAACAATGGTTTATTAAACTTTTGTAAGTAATTGAAAAACAGTTTGCATTTATCCAATAGACAAAATTATTAATAGCCTAAAAATGAGCACAATGTAAATCAATCTAATATCTATCATTTAACGATTTATTGCCTATGTGTTTAAAAATAAAAAGCTTGCTTGCCAACATTTTATCAACCGCGAATTTATCGAATTATGCGAATTGCTTTTCGATGAAAAGCCCAGAAAACCACGCAGTGGTTTATAATTCGTTTAATTAGTATAATTCGCGGTTAAAAAAAATAGCAAAGTGTAATCTACACATAATCAACCAGTAAATCTCTGTCAATCTTTGCATACACTTTAAAATTAGTGTTTTATAAGACATGGAAAATAGCAGCTGTTAATACTTGAACATTAATGATACGGTAGAATTATTGTAATTAACACTTAAAAAACTCAATACCTGAATTAACTGATAGTTTCCATATGTGTTTAAAACCTATAAAGCTTGCTTTGCATGCTTTTTACCAACCGCAAATTTATCGAAGTATGCGAATTGCTTTTAGAAGAAAAGCTAATGAAACCACGCAGTGGTTTATAATTCGTTTAATTAGTATAATTCGCGGTTAAAAATAGAAAAGTGTAATCTGCACATAATCAACCAGTAAATCTCTTGCAATCTTTGCATACACTTTAGAATTAGTGTTTTATAAGACATGGAAAATAGCAGCTGTTATTACTTGAACATTAATAATACGGTAGGATTATTGTAATTAACACTTTAAAAACTCAATACCTGAATTAACTGATAGTTTCCATATGTGTTTAAAACCTATAAAGCTTGCTTTGCATGCTTTTTGCCAACCGCAAATTTATCGAAGTATGCGAATTACTTTTCGCTGAAAAGCCCAGAAAACCACGCAGTGGTTTATAATTCGTTTAATTAGTATAATTCGCGGTTAAAAAAAATAGCAAAGTATAATCAGCCAGTAAATCTTTGACATTCTTTGCATACACTTTAAAATTAGTGTTTTATAAGACATAGGAAACAGCAGTGAATTAATCGTTCGTTAAGCTTTTGTAATTAACGGAAAACCAGTTTGTGCTGATTTGATAACCTAAACCTCCAGGGGTCTAAAAATGAAAGCAATGTAAATCAGTCTAATGTCTAAAATCTAATAATCTATTATCATGGCACGTATAAAAAATAACATTCTTGATGCAGGAACGGGATCCATTGGACCAGTAGTTATCTACAAGATGTATGGCAAAACATATATGCGTTCCAAACCCGATAAATACAGGGATCGCAAATCGCCTGCTCAACTGGCGCAACGCAGAAAACTAACGCTGTCATTAGAATTTCTCAGGCCATTCAAAAAACTATTGCGGGTAACGTATGCCCACGAAGCAGTGGGGCGTTCAGCATTTCAGGCGGCACAATCGTATAATCTTAAAAATGCCATTCAGGGCGATTACCCTGAACAAACGATTGATCCTGCAAAAGCTTTACTAAGTGTGGGCAAAGTGGTACTACCTGAATCAATCACATTGACAAAAAAGGAAAATGGACTCCTTTTTGAATGGACTCCCGCATACTCGCAGCAAGGAGCAAGAAAAGATACACTGGTGGTAATAGCCAGTACAAAAAAACAACACTTTACGGATTATCGGCTTACCGGAGCCAGACGTGAGGACCAAACCTACTTATGGCCCAACGAACTATTTAAATACGGTGCCCTGGATGTGTGGATTGCCTTTAGAAGCTACCAGGAAGATGACATGAGTAATAGTAGGTACCTGGGCGTTGTGGAATAGTTGGATTTCCGGATGATTTAAACACAGAGGCACGGAGACACAGAGAAACATAAAGGTTTTTCAAGGTTGAACTCAGAACCTCGAACTGTCTTGTAGAGTTTTTTGTCCGCGAATTAATGCAGAGATTTAAAACACAGAGTCTTCAAGGCTTGACAAGCTAACAAAAGGTAAGATAACTCTAAATTGACGCTACTAGCACCTTTGGTCTCACGCAGATTCCTGCAAATCCCAAGGAATGCAGAGAGGATTGTTCTACACATCTGCTAAAAGGATTCAAATATTCATTTTCTTTTCGCCCGGTCACTTCTTTCCCCTCCTAAAAGAATTAGGAGGGGTGATTTTCATTGAGTATGCAATGAAAATCGGGGTGGTTTGAGTGTAATATAACCAATGAGGATTAAAAGAGTTATATAGTAGTAGACGGAGAGGCACTAAGAAGATATCTTTCATATGTTAGCAACTCAATTCGCATAATTCACATTTTTAATCCCATTATATTGAAGCATCTACATTATTCTGTCGTACC
>RHGE01000141.1 GCA_004296775.1 Marinilabiliaceae bacterium JC017 | reverse complement strand
TCAGCATGCTCCGGTGCCGTAACCGGAAAAACAGTCAACAGGGGTCAACATCCGCCGGATTGGCAGTCTTTTTCGGTGTGCTTTTGGCGTGAAAAATACCTAAAAGCACTCCGTTTTTTAGGGGGTCAGCTTATTCCGGATTATCCATCTGGCTTGTCCATAGGTGATTCCAATATAGATGTATCGTTTCTTTCGTGCTTTTATCTGGGGTGCAAACATTGTTTGTATAATAACCGGGTTAAACCTAATGCTGTCGACTTAAGTTATAATCATCACTAAATCTACTCTTTCCGGGATGCATTCAGACCTTAAGGTTTTCAAAACCTTAAGGTCTCTTTACCTGTCATTCAACATAGGATAGGGTGCTATTGTTGTGCCTTTATGATAACGTTAGTGTCCGCAATAGCCAGAAAAAAGAGAATTGGAATCACGGCAAGATTTCGTCAATTCCTTAAGTCAATGACATTGAGGTTAGTCCCGGGCGAGTCGTGATGGTAAAAGAACCGGAGGTATAATAGTCTTCGTTTGTGACCGCCATCCATGACAGCTTAAAATAGGTTTAAGTTGTGGGAATTATATCGGCGAAAAAATAAACGAATGTGTGAATTAATATGCGGCCGGAGGCCGGATGGTGGCAACGAAGCGAGACGCATCGCTGAACGGGGAGCTTTTCCGCTAGGCTATTGGCCTAGCGGTTGGCTACTCTATTGTGTTTTCGTGCTTTACGACAGATCTATACCATATAGTTTCTCGATATATGTATTTACGTTATCCATATTATCCTCGTTAACTAAATAATCTTCATCCTTATCGGTGAATTTGTAAAATCCAAAATTTTTAAAATAATTTTTACTTAATGAAAAATAACTTGCACCATATAATCTGCTGGACTTACTAATATAGAACCAGAATAATCTTGAACTCATAATTATCTTTAACAACTTTAATTCTTTGATACTATCTCCTATTATTGCTAGTCCATTATGAAAAAACAGATTCTCATCTTTGCTTATGACATAATTAGGAATAGTTGGTGTAATATGTGGAAAAAACATTTTGTACTTCAATTTTTCTAAGGATTGATTTCTTCCATACGCATACCAATTTTCATATTTCCCTTTACCTTTGTCTCTCAACGCCAGTATTTCTTTTTTATCTGATAAATATTTATACGCACAAGGAAACTTTGTTTTTATATCATTCTCTTCAAGCAATTTTATTTCATTGCCAATATAAGAATACGGAAATATTAATTTTTTCATCAATTTTAAAATTGATGAAGATTTTATTAATTTATTTGGATTTATAATATCTTTACATATTTTCTTTTCTATTGGGTATAAACCATTATTTTCTAAATAATAATAATTTTCATCTTCTTTAATAATGTCAAATATGTAAATTTTATTTTTTAAAGTTGCAATACCATTTCTAGATTTAAAGCGTTTACCTAGTGGAATACCTACCTTTTCAATTTTATTTAACAACTCCAACTCGTTTAGATTCCAACCATTATATGAATCTAACATATCATACGGCACTTTATTTTCTTTAAAGCTTTTATTAATTAGATCATTAGATGAATTTAGTTTCGAATAATTGATACAATTATCATTTGCTTTCTGTATAAAACAAATACACGTATAAGTAGATTTTGAATTAAATATCTGATAACCTGCAAAGTCTAAAATCTTAAACTTATATCTATTTGTTGCAAAGTAATCTCTTAGAGCTCTTCCATTTAGACTCTTGAAAAAAGAATTCATGGTTATATACCCTAAAGTTCCGAAAGGTTTAAGCAGTTCTAATCCTAGCTCAAAAAATGGAATATATAAATCTGGATGTCCTGTTTTACATACACTCCAATTATTTAGCATTTTTTTTGATTCTTCATCAATATTACGAGAACAAACGTAAGGAGGATTTCCAATTATGACGTCAAAGCCTTCAAAGCCATTAATTTTATCGTTCCATTTAAAGCCTAAAGAATTACCTTGATAAATATTAAAATGAAATTCCTTCTCATCCTCACCTTCTAAAATAGCTAGTAAACTCAATAGTAATTTCGAACGATCAACAGAATATAGTTGTATATCTACACCGTAAATATTATTCTCATATATTGATTTATAAGATATTTTAAATTTTGATTTTATTTTTTTAACTACAGAATATAAAAAACCAGCACATCCACATGCTGGATCACATATTGTAAAATTATCAGTGGAAAAATTAATAGTATTATCAATAATATACTCTCTTATTTCTATGGGAGTATAGACTGCACCACTAACAATCTTTTCTGCTGGAGAAATTACATATTCAAACAGTTCTATTAAATTTTCAATTTTAAAAGTTTTTCGCAATTTCAAAAAACTCTGCAAATCATCAAAATCCGCATCATTTTTATAAATAATATAACTACTTACGAAAGTGTTTTTAACCGTTGAAATATCATTAGAATATAAAAACGCAGAAACAATTAATCTATTAATTTTATATACGTCGTATGAATAAGATTTTAAATATTTTAGTATTTCCTTCTTCATTTAATATACAGTATATAGCGGTGTAAGTTTTTCAATAGAATAACTATTATGACTACCTCCATTGTAAGTAGAATAATATGGTTTCCACATTCTTTCCTGAGCTCTTTCGATTATCAAAATATATTCATCATCTTTTAATAATTTCTCCACAAAATCAAAGGAGCTTTTATTATAGAAATTCATTATAATAAAATGAAATGCTAAGAAGATATCCATTGGTGGATGAGGTATTCGTGGAGCTCCAGTAAAAATTGAATTTCCTTCAATACCTAATGTCTCCAGTTCATTACCACCATTTTGAAAATGGTAGAATGGATGAGATACTTTTGAATCATTCCCTCCTTCGATATGTCTATCTAAGTGCCAACAATTGAAATAATCCTTTATCTCTTCCTCTGAATCAAACATTTGCCCTTTTATAAAAATCTGAAGAGAATAATTTCCATCGCAATTAAATGGATCATCAATTTTGCAATCAATTTCTTCATTCACTTCAAAAACTAGTTCCAGTGTAATTTTATAACATTCAATACCCACAGGTATTGTACCCGAAATGCGTTGGTCAATATTAAATTCTATATCTTTTATATTATAACTTATTATATTTTTACTACTAAACGCTCCTTCCATTGAAAAAAGACTAGAAGTATCAACGGGTATATCATACTTGGTAAGTAATCTATTAAATTCAGAAAGGTCTTCTCTAAATTGATTAATATCCCACATCATTTGCTTAATTCCTTTTCAATTTCACGAACCTTTTTTTTATCAGCTGGCTTCACGTATTTATAATAGTCAGATGATGTACCTAGAAAAGATAAATATTCTTTTTCTTGCCATGGATATAATTCACGTTCATATATTTCAAAACCATCAATAGGATCAATAGCTTTTTTAGTATGCTTGCATATTGTCCAAAAATTTGAACTTTTAGTTTTGTAATTATCTTTTTCTATTTTGTCTATAGGGTTTAAATTCTTTAAAGACGTTATTACTTTTATTACTTCGCACCTTTGCTTCGCATTCAATCTTCTCAATGATGCTTTACCTTCATATTTTTCTTCAAACCATTTTTGTATATCATTTGCCCACCAACGTTGATAAGACTCAGAATATATCCCTGTATATTTAAAGGATTCTAATTCTTGTTTTAAGTTTGACCAGTCTTTTGACTTTGTTGAGATCCCAAGTCTTGCAGATAAAATATCCTCACCAATTAATACACCGACAGATCGAACTATATTTTGTAAGATAAAATTGGAATATGCAAAGATATCTTCTTTTATTGTATCCCTATTTAAATTCATATCAATTCTAAAATCCAATTCTTCAGATTTCTGAGTTGATATTCCTAAACATTGACACATATCAAAAGTATTAGATTTAATCATTGAATATGCTTCAATAGCTGAAATCATCTTTGATTTGTAGTTATTTATAGATTTAAGAAAATAATGTTTAGTTGTAGTAAAATCAAACAAATCTTTACTCGAGAAATCTTTATAATAGTTAGTTATATTTTCTCTTGTAGAAATCAAGACAATAGGTAGATCTTTTTGAGAATCGGAACCAAAAGTTCTAAATGCAGAAGCAATTGCAGGTGCATCTACTTTCATATTAGTCTCACTAGCTTCTGTTAGTTTAAAATCCAATAATATTAAATCGACTCCTTTTGATTCGGATAAAACTTCTTCTAAACATTGGGGTTTTAGGTGTTTTACTTTAAATTGTTTGTCTTCTTCGATACTTCTAATTATGGAAGAAGGATCTTGGTCTTCTATATATAATAAATTATAAGTCATATGTCTCGTAATCTTTATCAGTTGCACATGGTATTTCTATACGTATTGTTGTCGAAAAATCATTTTTTGGAGATACAACTTCTATATTCCCTCGATAACTTTTAACAATATCTTTAACTATTTTTAATCCTAATCCAGTCCCTAAGACCTCGGTGGTACTATTTAATGTATTAAAATCTGACGAAGTAGTAGTTGTGAAAAATTCATCAAATATTTGATTTTCGATCTCTTTTGATATACCATCTCCGTTGTCTGAGAATTCTAAATAAACCATTCCATCCTCTTTACCAGTCTCTATAAATATCTTTCCATTAGCTTTTGCTCTTTTTATTGCTTTTTTTGAATTAGTATAAAAATTAAATAATATTGAAGACCATTCAGACGGGTGCATCGGTTTGGTAAAAACTCTATATATTGGAAATCCAGACTCCTCTATAACTATACCGGATCTGTTAGCCTCATTCTTTATGGATGTTTCAAAATCCTTTATCATACTCTCCATATTAATAGGAATTAATTCTCGTATAACATTTTGTGAAACAACATTGTCAAAATATGAAGTGTATGTGTGAAATGAGGAAAAATTATTCTTTAAAATTAATGCAGTTTTAAATTCTTCTGATTCTTGATCCAATCGCTTTAGTAAGAACTCAATATCATTATTAATATTTTCAATGTAATATTTAATTTCATGTATAAATTGAGCAATAGAAAGTCCAACACTACTAAGTACTCTAAGCATTGCTCTTTCTTTAATATACTTTGATTTATCACTTTGTTGAACGTCCTGAAGTTCTTTTATTTCCTCTTTAATTTTTTTAACTCGTTTTTTTCTTCTTCTTTTTGCTTCAGTTTTATTGGATACATTATCTAATTCTTGATCGAGTTCTTCTATAGATTTAAAAATATTTTGTATCCTCAATTCAGTTTTTCCCCATTCTCCACTCTCGTCTTTCTGTTGACTTGTTGTTATTTTGGTATTTCTTTTTTCAGCTACTTTTATTACACCAGTAATCAGTGTTCTATAGATGAAGTTTCTCAACTGATTTAACTCTTCACTATCTGCTAAACCTTCTCTACTTGAAGTTTCTGTAAAGACATCTTCTTTATCTGTCATTTCAACTAAACCATAAAAACTGTTGTTACCATGAGCTGGAAGAATAGTTCTTGTTCTCGCTGATGCATCAAGATTTAACCAATCATCTTTGGGCTCACCATATGGCAATACTCTAAAACCATTTCTATATAACCTGATACTTCCATTAGATTTAAGAAACTGTCGTATGTGAGTGATGTGTAATTTTTGTATATGATCAGTATCAATTAGAAAATAGTATGCTCGAAAATGAATATTTTGCAATTTATCAAATGGTATTTCTTTATTATCTGGATCTTTCCCAATTTCACCTGTTTCATCAATTTCATACATTTGACTTTCAATGGAATAAATACCTTTCCCATCGTCTGCAATATATCCATTAAATTCGGCTACGGCATGTTGAAAAATTTCTGTTTTATTATCTGCTATTTTTTCAACGGTATCATCTTTTCTTTTTTTATAAAATTCAGAGTCAAAACCTGGATCATTATTTAATCTCCTGTTATTATCTACCTCAAGCTTTCTATTTTCAGACAATGAAAAGGGTTGGATTATATCTGATACATATTTATATATTCTTTTAATTGCCCCTTTTGTCCATTTATCTCGAAGATTACCAATTATTAATTGCGTACCCTTTTCTTTTCTTTTCGGAATTATTTCTAAATTATTAGATACAGATAAAAGATCTATATCACTTTTATAGTCATCCCAATTTATTGATAATTTTAATGCATTGTCACTTTGTACAGTTTGAGTAATTATAGTTAATTTTCTACCTAGTCTTTGTACCGCAAAACGTCCTATACCTTTTTTACCAGCTCTTATCCTTTTGTATTTATTTGATACAGGATTATGAATTTTGCTCGTAGATGAAATCCTCATAAATCCATTAACAAGTTCCTCGCGAGTCATACCATCACCATCATCCACAATACTTAATGTACCACCAATGATGTCCGAATTTGAAAAAGTTAATTTTACTTCCGTAGCATCAGCATCATAAGAATTTTTTACCAATTCTGACACTGCTGTTTCTTGTCGTGCCACTAATTCACGACCTAACCTATCAATTACTCCTGCATCAATTGAAAACCTGATTTTATCATAATCTAAACTTGCAATTTTATTTGAAAGTTTTAGTATTTTGTCATTATTAATCTTCTCTGATTGAAGCTCTTTAGTGAGTTGCTGTTTTAATTCACTTAATTTATCCATAGTTCAATTAAAATTTAAGAGTTAAGTGACCACATAATTCGTGGAGCATCTCACTTGGATTAACTTCAATTGCCATTGAAATTAAATATAGTTCATCAGCTCTTAATTTCGCTTTTGTGTTTAATGATAGCTCACTTAACCTAGATGTACTAATCCCTGTCCTTCTAGAAACACTAGCTTTATTAATTGACTTTTTATTTAAAAACTTTCCAAGTTTTGTCATTAGAAATTTATTTAACAATACTAATATAGAAAAATTAAATGAATATCCCGTAAATCTGGATAAATAATAGATATTACTCCGTCTCTGTATGAAACACAACGTATAAGTATTTTATCCTTCGTTGCAACGAATGTAACAAAAAAGCTGGTTTATTACCGTTAAATGTAGGAACTAAAATAACGATTGCTTAATGAAGGCTAAAATAAAGTTGGACGATGGCGCCTGCCTGTACTATGGGCCTCTTACTCAATCTTTGGGTCCTGATGAAGAGGGATGAGTGTTTTTTATTGTTGTAGCAGGTTGAATAGCCTGAGATTATTGTCATAATTCTGTAAAATGAATGATAATACGACATAAGGATTCCTTGA
This sequence comes from Marinilabiliaceae bacterium JC017, assembly GCA_004296775.1. Taxonomy (GTDB): domain Bacteria; phylum Bacteroidota; class Bacteroidia; order Bacteroidales; family Marinilabiliaceae; genus JC017. The sequence continues at coordinate 1,457 of RHGE01000141.1, read as the reverse complement.
TAGTTACTTTCACTATTTGCTTTTGGTTCAATAAAAAATGAGCGATGCTGTTATAGTAACTTCAGTCATCAGACCTGTCAGATGCCGGACCACTTCGTAGGCCGTCAAACCCTCCAGTTGGGGTAATCACATGGTATTTCCTACCAATTGGATGGCCTGTTCCCGTTTGGTATGGATGTGAACGCTGGCCAGCAGACCAAAATAGCGGATCTTATAAAACCCTGATGGTAGTATGTGTTGCACAAACCGGCGGGTAAATTCCAGGGCTTCCAGGTGAATCACCCTTCGGTCACCAGGTTGGCGGTAGTCTTAGTAGCAAAAGGTCACCCGGCCCTTTTCTATCCGGATCAAACGACTGTTGGTGATTGCCATACGGTGAGTATAACGCACCAGTTATTCCAGCATTTTTAACAGCCCGCCAAAGGCTTTGTCGGAGAATACATGCCATTTTTTGTTATAGAGTTTTTGTTTTAAGGATTCAAATCCTTCAAAACCAGCGGGGCACAGATTGCAAATCTGCGCCAGCGGGGGAGAACCTTCCTTGGCATAGAAAAGTTTTTTGAGTACGTCCATTTCATCGACACTGATCCCTATTAACTCAATAAATCTCTTAGGGCAGTAGTGAGTATGAACCGGGTCAACAAACAGTCTTTAGCGGTATAAATACAGATTAAACTCACACTTAGTGCATAATTAATACAGACTATTTATAAATATTTGTGACTTTACCTTGACAATATTACGAGTGGACTCTATCTTGTATATGGGTAAATGTTATAGAAGAGTGTTATTTGATTGCTTTCATACCATCCTGAGACCAGAAGTAGCATTAACTGATATTTCCAATATGTGTATAATGCCTATAGAAAGCGTTTTGCCAACATTTTATCAACCGCGAATTTATCGAATTATGCGAATTGCTTTTCGTTGAAAAGCTAATGAAACCACGTAGTGGTTTGAAATTCGTTTAATTAGTATAATTCGCGAAAAAAATAGTAAAGTGTAATCTACACATAATCAACCAGTAAATCTCTGGCACTCTTTGCATACACTTTAAAATTAGTGTTTTATAAGACCTGGAAAATAGCAGCTGTTAATACTTGAACATTAATAATACGGTAGGATTATTGTAATTAACACTTTAAAAACTCAATACCTGAATTAACYGATAGTTTCCATATGTGTTTAAAACTAAAAACTTGCTTACCAACATTTTATCAACCGCGAATTTATCGAATTATGCGAATTGCTTTTCGTTGAAAAGCCCAGAAAACCACGTAGTGGTTTATAATTCGTTTAATTCGCGGTTAAAAAAATAGTAAAGTGTAATCTACACATAATCAACCAGTAAATCTCTGGCACTCTTTGCATACACTTTAAAATTAGTGTTTTATAAGACCTGGAAAATAGCAGCTGTTAATACTTGAACATTAATAATACGGTAGGATTATTGTAAT
>RHGE01000015.1 GCA_004296775.1 Marinilabiliaceae bacterium JC017 | reverse complement strand
AAACTCTTCGTTGTAAAAGAAAATTTTAAATATCTTTCAAACTATTCCCGTGACTCGATGATTTACTCTTACCTCGTGTTTATAGGTACATTTCCAATTTCTTCAAAGAACGTTGTTCTATATCGTATTCAATAAATGAATGCTTTTTTATAGCCTCCCATTAGAAGCGGCTGCAAAGATAAACAATTTTTCAATCTAAATCCTAATCTTTTTTGAAGTTTTTTTCAGTGTTAGTTGCAATCTGAAATTGCAACCTACACCCTCCAAAAAGTGGTTCTCAATATGTCTTCTTTGACTTCACAATCCCTTGCTGCGCCTGCTTTCTCGTTCGAAAAGCGGGTGCAAAATAAGCGCTTTATTTTCGTTTATCCAAACCTTTTTGAAATTAAATTTTCAGGCGCTTTTTGTAAGTTTCCTTACTCCCTGAATATCATTCTTAAAAGGTGTTTCAATACGTCATTTCTTCGCTCCTTGCGTAGTGCCCTTCCCTTGAAAAGCGGGTGCAAAAGAACGGACTATTTTTGGGGTTTCCTAATGTTTGTGGTAAGAAATATGCACCAGATGGGTAAGTATCTATTGGAGTGGGCGATTAATTTTTCGGGGAAGATGGGGGTTAGAGGGTAGAAGATAGAAATTAGAGGCTATAAATGGACAGGTAGCAAGAAGGGAGAAAGGAAAAAATAGAAGATGGAGGATAGAAAGTAAAAATAGACAGAGAGCAGTGAGTATATATATAATGGGATGAAGGGTACATGGTATAAGGTATATGGTTCAGGGAAGACGATTTGTTCAAGGATCGCATTGACCATGCAGGTGCCCCGGCCAAGGATTGCAACGGATACCCCACAGCGACGGTATGGATTGGTGCGATGGGGCGAGGAGTAGCAGTGGAAAGCCTGGCAGCGAGCCTTAGGCGAGATGGGACGCACTTTAAAAATACATGACTTATAATCTAATAAATAACACAGATAGCAATTTCAAATGAAGTAAAAAAAATCGATCCTCTTACTGTTTCAACTATTACTCTCCGTCTCTAAATCAATAGTAGTCATAATTGGGAAATGGTCGGAATAATTGACCTTAGTACGTGTAAAATTATAAGAATTAAATTGAGGATCATGAAAAATAAAATCAATTCTAAAGGAAGGAAGCTTCCCATTATAGGTACCTCCAAAACCGGAACCTGACTCCACAAAAGCATCTTTCAAGTCTCCTCGCATTTTGCGATATACATAGGAAACAGGCGTATCATTAAAATCTCCACATACAATAACCGGATAGGGCGAATTCCCAATATGACTGCCAATCGTTTCTGCCTGACTGGCTCGTTGCTTAAAGGCAGCACGCAATTTGGCAGCTATTTCTGAAATACCTTTTCGTCGTTCCGCCTCGTTTTTGTAATTAAGGCTATCTATAAAATTAAGATTATGAGCATCGAAACGAATGGATTCGAGATGATTATTGAACACCCTGATTTTTGTATTATTGACTTCAATATCCGTTTGCATACTGAAATTATTGGTTTGCTCAAATTTTAAATACCGCTTCCCTTTGATGGGATATCTACTGAAGGTGGCTAATCCAAAACGACGTCCCCGGTTTCCTTTCACACTGTATTCGATATGCCTGTAAGGGTATTGATTTAGTCTGGCTAAAATCTGTGCCTCGGAAAAACCTTCTTTTCCTTTATAGGAGAAGAACTCCTGAATGCAGAGAATATCAGGATTTTCTTTTCGAATGAACTTAAAAATCTTATCATGCACTTCTTTTTCCCCTGTCCATTTATAGAAATCAAGCATCTTAACATTAAAAGACATAACAGAAACAGGGTTGCTTATTTGTGTACTCTCTGTAATATGCCTTCCTGAAATCTGAAAGGTATTATGCCAGTTGTTCCACGTGAAAAGCAGAGCCAACAAAGGAATTAAGAACTGCATACGCAAACGACTAATCCAAAAAACAAGCACCAACAAGTTGATGATCCAAATGATTGGAAATCCAAAACCTAAAAAGGCTAAAATGTTTGCATGATATGGATTAATTCTTGCACTTAAAACGGTGAGCAATAACAATCCGGCAATAAGCAAACTAATAAGCGTAAGTATGGGTCGAAAGATGCGTTTCAAAATAATTAGCTTTCGTTTTAGTTATTCTTTGCTCGCATCAAAAAGCGTTTTTTTCTCTTCTTTAGATAAACTATCGTAACCACTGGCTTTAATTTTTTCCAGAATACGATCCACATCCACCTGTTTTTTAACTTTTCTAGCGTTGTACTCCATATCCGTTATAGGCCGCTTATGTGATACTTTAAGTTTAGATTTTCGTTTAAATATCCCAACAATACGATCCATGAATCGGTTAAAACCTATTGTCACATCATGCCCCTGTAAAAGCCATCCACCATATAAATACCCAAAGGTAGCCCCACCTATGTGCGCCAGATGCCCTCCCGTATTTTTAAGTGTGGGAATACTTATCAAATCAATAATAAAAGCAGCTAAAGCAATATATTTTAATCTGACCGGCCCGAAAAAAAGTAAATATACCGTGTGATTGGGCATATATCTGGCTATACTAAATAATATTGCCATTACAGAGGCTGAAGCCCCCATCAGAATAGCAGATGGAAAATAGGAGTAAAGAATCGGTAATAAATTATAGGCTATTAAATACACCACTGCTCCTGAAATACCTCCAAGAAAGTAAACACCTAATAGTTGGCGTGGATTTAAAAACTCAAGAAATATACGTCCAAACCAGTACAAATAGAGCATATTAAAGATGAGATGGACAAAGTTAAAATGAACAAACATATACGAAATAAGCGTCCACGGTTTCATTGCCAGCTCAAGCAAATCTGAGGGAATAGATACCCAGTTAAGTAACGGATAACTAGCAAAGCCAGATTGACCGGAAGGTAATGAAAAAAAGATCTGCAACAGACGAATAACAATGAATACTGCAATATTGATATACAATAATTTAGTAAGAACGCTTCCGCCTTTGTAAGAACTTTTTATTTCTTCAATAATACTCATCTTAACAAATCGTTAGAATTTAGATGATAGTCTTGAGACTAATCCTTTAATCCACTTTGAATTTATGCTTTAGATATATATAGCACATCAAGTACCGTCAATGAAAAAGTTTAACACCCTTTCAATTATATCAATTACTTAAAAAACACCTTTCTTTCTCCAATAACGAATAAGAATAAATCCAAACAACATACCTCCAAGATGTGCCCAATGTGCGACATTATCATAGGCAAAATTGCCAATTCCCATAAACAATTCGATTACACCATAGATAATCACAAAGTATTTAGCTTTGATAGGTATCGGTGGAAAAAGAAGCATCAATTCTGTGTTCGGGAATAACATTCCAAAAGCAAGCAAAATTCCAAATACAGAACCAGATGCACCAATGGTCACGTGGGCATTTAAGTAATCTACTTCAAACTGATTCAAAAACTCTTTGGATAAACCAAGAGCACGTTCGGGATCAACAAGTCTTAATTGATCATAGGATTTAAGAAAACCATCAATATTACGTGCCATGTCGTAAGTAGCAGGTCTTACGTATTCGTTCATAAAGCCTACCAAATTCTCATGAGAAGCATTACTCATATAGGCATCCAGCGCATTTTGGAAAGGAACGATATCAATATACAAGGTTGCCATATGTATGCCTGCCGCGCCTATTCCGGTAACCAGATAATAAATAAGAAATCGCTTGGGTCCCCAAACAGTTTCCAATACTCGCCCGAACATGAAGACTGCAAACATATTGAAAAAAACATGCGTTAAGTCAGCATGTAAAAACATATAAGTAATAAACTGGGAAGGATTGAATTTTTTAGCACCAATCACATGTAATCCAAGTAAATCATTTAGATTAATCCCAAAAGTACTCTTAAGCACCATGGTTGCTAAAAAGAAAAGGGCGTTTATTATTAGTAGGTTTTTAACTACCGGCGGTAAGTTGCCTAAAAATGACGGACGATAATTCATGCTTATCTATATAAGTGTAATTCAAATTCAGTAATCAAACAATATCGGTGCCAAACAAGCTTAAACCCGATTTTTTAGAAAAACCTGAAAATAATCGGGTTCATTATAGTTTAAATATGACAATTTGACACTCTATTGAAATCTTTTGTCCAATTCATCATTATCAAGAATTGAGATAATCGATTTTCCACTTGGTGAAAAATTAGGAACAGCACACGCAAATAGCTGGTCAAATAATTCGCTCATCTCTACATCATTTAAAGTACAGCCTCGTGACATAGCAGCTTTTTGAGCCATGATCTGTGCAATTCGCTCCTTCATCTCCTCTTTGGGCGCAATCTCTCCGGTTTTAAAATCACACAAAATACCATCTAGTATCTGACCGGCAGTAATATTATCCAATTGAGCAGGAAGGCCTTTTGCCAAAAATGTACCGGATGACCGCTCCTCCAAATCAAGTCCAAAAGCTCTCAAATCATCCATGATCTCCCGAACAATTACAGAATCTTCAGGGCCTAAATGAAGTTCTTCAGGAAAAAGAGATTGCTGCGCTAAACTTTTTTGCATCTCAATTGAACGCAAAAATTGTTCAAACAAAATGCGTTCATGCGCCCTTTTCTGGTTTATCAGCATCAACCCGGATTTCACCGAAGTAAGAATATATTTGTTCTTTAATTGAAAGAATCGTGCTCCTCTGGCATGCGACTCTCCATTATAAGAAGATGACAATATGGTTTGTTGCACCGGCTCTTGTTCCCTTTGTGTTTGTGATTCAAAAGGATTGAATTGTTGCGGCTCAGACGGCAAATCACTCCCTAATGGCGCAAAGCTATTATTACCTCCTTGTGATTCAAAACCACTATAAAGCTTCTCCCAACCATCAACACTTTCTGTCGTACCTGAACCTTGAGGTCCTGAGAAACTACCACAAGAGCTCATTTTTTTCTCCTCTTCAAAAGGATTAAAGTTAGGATTTACCTCAATGGTTGGCTCAATGATTTCGCTGTTTTTCGAGAAAGCAGGTATATCAACCAGATCTGTCGTGTCAAAGTCGATGGATGGTACCATGTTATATTTACCCAGACTTTCCCGTATGGCAGCATTTAATAATTGCCAAATGGCTCGCTCATCCTCAAACTTTATTTCTGTTTTTGTTGGATGAATGTTGACATCAATAATTTTAGGATCTGTTTCTAAAAACAGAAAATAGGCCGGAATTGTATCCGGGGGTAAAATATTATCATAAGAATCCATCACCGATCGGTGCAAATATGGATGTCTCATATACCGATTATTAATAAAGAAAAACTGATCCCCGGCGGTTTTACGTGCAGCCTCAGGTTTGCCAATAAACCCAGAGATCTTCACTAGGGTAGTATCCGCTTCCACTGGAATAAGATGACTATTCATTTGTTTACCAAGTAAACTAACAACACGTTGCCGACGGTTGTTTTTCGGCAACATAAACAACGGCATATCATTGTGATGCAATGAAAAAGAGATTCCCGGATTAGCCAAAGCAATCCTCTGAAATTCATTAATAATATGACGTAACTCTGTCGAGTTCTTCTTCAGAAATCGTCTTCTTGCCGGCACATTGTAAAACAAATTCTTCACAATGAACTGCGTACCTTCCGAACACTGCACAGGACTTTGACTCTCCACGGCAGATCCCGAAATACAAATATGAGTCCCAAGCTCTTCTCCCGTCAAGCGAGTTTTTAGCTCAACTTGAGCCACTGCTGCGATAGATGCTAAAGCTTCTCCTCTGAATCCCATGGTACGTAAAGCAAAAAGGTCAGCTGCCTCTTTAATTTTTGATGTTGCATGCCTTTCAAAAGCCATACGAGCATCAGTATCTGACATACCACATCCATTGTCTATAACCTGAATGAGACTACGCCCCGCTTCCTTGATGACTACTTTTACATCGTCTGCACCTGAATCAATGGCATTTTCAACCAATTCTTTTACAACAGATGCAGGCCGTTGAATCACCTCTCCGGCAGCAATTTGATTTGCTACCGAGTCAGGCAATAATTGAATAATATTTGACATGATCCCCTTTCCCTTTAAAAAAGTTTATTAACCTAAAAACTCAAACAACCATTTTTGTCCCGATTGAAACAAGTAATAGGCTAAAATCATCAATGCTATGAGAATAATAATTAATCGGATATTTGAACGTCTTTTAATACTGCGCGTTACTTCATATTTGGGAGCAATCCGTCGTCGCATTTGCCCTTTAATCCGGTCTGCGTAGCCCTCTTTTTTCTCATCTTCCGTGAGCAACCCCAGTTCCTCCTTTATCCTTCTCTCCCTTGCCTTACGCTCCTCCTTTGCTTCATCATAATAAATCGGATCATGATGAAATGTCCTGTGACGGGCAATTTTTAAAAATGTAAATTTCATATCATTGACTTTTTTGACAGATGCCTTCAACATGCAAAGATAACAAGTAATCCTGAAAGGGCATTATTCGGGATGCATCAATCATTTAACCTTCCTCCACATTGATTACAAAAAAGGGCCCCATTATCATGTCCTTCTTTTAAACAGTGTGGGCAAACCTGCGTATTGCCAATTTTTTTTAATGTTCCCCTGGCAATTTCTGTCGTTACAATACCGGTTGGCACAGCAATAATTGCATAACCTAAAATCATTATAATTCCTGCCAGAAACTGACCAACAGTAGTTGTTGGGGCAATATCACCATACCCTACTGTAGTCAACGTCACGATAGCCCAATAAACACTTTTCGGAATACTGGAAAAACCTTCATTTACGGGATTCTCAATCAGATACATGATTGTTCCCATGATGATTACCAAAATCACCACAAAAAACAGAAATACGCCAATTTTTCCGCGGCTTGCCTTAAGTGCATTCCAAAGTAAGGTGGCCTCCTGAATATACCGGGTTAACTTGAGTACCCTGAATATGCGCAGTAATCTTATTGATCGAAAAACAATCAGCATTTGCGTGCCTGCAAAAAGCAATGCTACAAGAGAAGGTAAAATCGCTAAGAGATCAACAATACCAAAAAAGGAGAAAATGTATTTACCAGAAATCCTGGTAACCCATATTCGCATGAGATATTCAATGACAAACAGAAGGGTCACGACCCATTCAGCTATTTGCAAGAAATTTTGAAGTCCCGGACTATTCCCGGGAATACTTTCTATCATTACAATGGCAATGCTCCCAATAATAAGAAAAATGACCGACAGGTCAAAAGCTTTTCCGGCAGGGGTGTCTGCTTCAAATATTATCTCGTACAAACGGTCTTTCATAGATTATAACTATTAACTCCAACAGGAAAGTATCTTTTATGACTTAAAGACAAAAGCAGTGTTTTAAAAAATTTTTACTTTAAAAATCTGATTGTACTTTTACCACTTTAATTTTAGAATATGAATTTGCAAGATATACAAGATAGTTTTATTGAGGCCCATAAGGTGCTTGAAACCTTTATCGCCGATGAACAAAACTGGGTGCGTATCGCTCAGTCGGGTGATATAATGGCTGAAGCCATCATGAAGGGGAATAAAGTTATTTCCTGTGGTAATGGCGGTTCCATGAGTGATGCCATGCACTTCGCTGAAGAGCTAACCGGCCGATTCAGAAATGATCGTCAGGGTATGGCAGCTGTAGCTATCTCCGACCCTACTCATATTACATGTGTTGGAAATGACTATGGCTTTGATTATATCTTTTCACGGTACGTGGAAGCAATGGGACAAACCGGAGATGTTTTATTCGCCATAAGCACCAGCGGAAATTCTAAAAATATTATTCATGCGGCAAAAGAAGCTCAAAAAAGAGGTATGAAGGTTATAGCACTAACCGGAAAATCAGGAGGTGATCTCCAAAACCATTGTGACATAGAGCTAAGAGTCCCACATCAGGGGTATTCTGATCGAATACAAGAGATACATATTAAGATCATTCATGTATTAATCCAATACATTGAAGGAAAAATATAAATCCACGCAAGTCAATTAGTTATTTTTAGAATTGATGTCTAATTGGCTTGCTCATGTTTGTCTTCAAATGGTATATAGTTCTTTTCCATCGCTGGTTGCGTTTAATTGTATTAGCTATTCATGCTCAAGGGGAGAAAAATACCTCAATAAAAAAAACTCCAGGTTCACAATTCAAGCTTGAACGGCTTGGGCAAACAGACAAAAAATCTGATGAAGATAAATTCTACAACGAAGACCTTTTAAACACATACGCCCAAAAGGAGAAACGATTATTGATCATTCGTCGAATATTGTTTATTGGATTATTCACAGTGCTTTTCCTTACCTTTGTCTTCTATTTATTTTTAAATTCCTCCTCCATTTTTCAATAGAATTAACCACAAATACTATTTTCCTGAAATAATAATGAAGAATACCCCTTCATGAAAAATGATTTTTTGTAAATTACAACAAATCGCTTTTTATGCTGGTAAAAACATTTGGTTCTGCAGTTAGTGGTATTGATGCCTTTACCATTACCATCGAAGTAAACGTCTCTCAAGGGATTAAATTCTTTTTAGTTGGTTTACCTGATAATGCTGTTAAGGAAAGTCAACAGCGAATTGAATCAGCCCTCAAAGAATCGGGTTATAAATGGCCGGGACACAAGATCGTTATTAACATGGCCCCGGCAGACATACGGAAAGAAGGATCTTCCTACGACTTACCCCTGGCAATAGGTATTTTAGCTGCTTCCAATCAGATATCATCCGCTCATCTTTCAAAGTATATAATAATGGGCGAACTATCACTCGACGGGAGCCTTCAACCTGTTAAAGGAGTATTACCCATTGCAATAAAAGCGCGCGAAGAAGGCTTTCAAGGATGTATCCTGCCTGTTCAAAATGCCAGAGAAGCAGCAGTTGTGAGTGGAATTGATGTTTTTGGCGTCGAAAATATCAAAGAAGTCATCGGTTTCCTCGACACTGGCAGTGGGCTGGAGCCGGTAAAGGTAAATACTACTGAGGAATTCATGAAAGGTATCAATCAAGGTGATTTTGATTTTTCTGAAGTTAAAGGACAAGAGCAAGTCAAGCGGGCGTTGGAAGTATCAGCTGCCGGAGGTCATAACCTCATTATGATTGGCCCCCCAGGAGCTGGAAAATCAATGTTAGCCAAAAGATTATCTTCCATTTTACCCCCTCTTACTTTAGACGAGGCTTTGGAAACAACCAAAATTCATTCGGTTGCCGGCAAAATAAATAACCACACATCATTATTAACACAACGCCCTTTTCGATCGCCACACCACACAATTTCAGACGTAGCATTAGTAGGAGGAGGTTCTTTCCCACAACCCGGCGAGATTTCATTAGCCCATCACGGTGTCCTCTTTCTGGACGAGCTCCCTGAATTCAAACGTACCGTTCTGGAGGTTATGCGACAACCATTGGAAGATCGACACATCTCCATTTCCAGGGCACGCTTTACAATTGATTATCCTGCCAGTTTTATGTTGATCGCAAGTATGAATCCCTGCCCTTGTGGTTATTTTAACCACCCGGATAAAAAATGTGTATGCAGCCCGGGCATCGTTCAAAAATACCTGGGACGAATCTCAGGTCCCTTACTTGACCGCATCGACATACATGTAGAAGTTGTTCCTGTCCCCTTTAACAAATTAGCAGATACACCTCCATCTGAAAAAAGCGAAAAAATTCGAGATCGGGTGATTAAAGCAAGAGAAATACAAGCAGAGAGATTCAAAGAAAATGAGGGAATATATTGTAACGCTCAAATGAACTCGCGCCTACTAAATAAATACTCCATCCCGGATGAAGCAGGTCGTAAAGTACTTAAAACAGCCATGGAAAAACTTGATTTATCGGCACGTGCCTATGACCGGATACTAAAAGTTTCTCGCACCATTGCCGATCTGGAAGGAGTCGAACATATTGGATCTCACCATGTAGCAGAAGCCGTTCAATATCGCAGTCTTGACCGGGCCGGATGGGGTGCCTAAGTCAATCATCTTGATTTTTTGCTTGTTAGTTCATATTAAATTAATTTCGCTTCGTAAAACATTGACTCTTATTGTGAAAAAAAGGAAAAGATATGTCTGCAAATAGTTTAATGGATCCCATAGGCAGATTAATGGGACTCCGCTACAAATCCCACCCGTGGCATGGAATTGACATTGGTGACGAAACACCCAATAATGTTACTTGCTTTATTGAGGTGGTACCTACCGATACCATTAAATACGAAATTGATAAGGTTAGCGGCTATTTAAGCATTGACCGCCCGCAAAAATATTCCAATGTGGTACCTGCTCCCTATGGCTTTATCCCACAAACCTACTGCGGCGATAACGTAGGTAAATATTGCGGTGAAAAGACAGGCAAAAAGGATGTTAAAGGCGATGGTGATCCGTTAGACATTCTCATGTTAACAGAAAAAGACATCCCACATGGCGATATCATTGCCAAAGCCATTCCTATTGGTGGATTTCGCATGATTGATGGCAGCGCCGCTGATGATAAAATCATTTCAGTTTTAAAAAATGACATGGTGTATGGCGGCTTCAAGGATATTTCTGATTTACCGGAATTGGTTATTAAACGACTAAAACATTACTTCCTTACCTATAAAGATATGCCGGGATTGAGTCACGAATCAGAAATCACACATATTTACAATGCAGAAGAAGCTCGCCATGTTATCGAACTATCAATGAAAGATTACGAGAAGCGTTTTGAAAACCTACGGCACGCGTTAGCAACTTATTAATATCTTTTTTGAATAAAAAACAAAACCAGCGAACTCCATTAGTCGCTGGTTTTGTTTTTTTATCATGTTGAAAGCTTTTGCAATCGTTTATTCAATCTTCTTAACTTAAAGGTTTCAAAGTAACGAATCAAACGACGTAAAACATCAAAGTACAAAGTAATGTATAATAATCCGGTAGAAAACCAGATAACAATCACATTAAAGAGTGGCGTAGAAATCGTTTGCCGGGCAAAGCGCTTCTCCGGCGCATAGAAATGGGCCCTTCCCCAATTCGCAACAGGCGATTTAAATACCGGATGCTTCTTTTGCACCACTGCCCGTTCAGTTAATTCAATCTGTCTAAACTCATTTTTATTAAGCAGTAAATCCTCCAGGGCTTTGTTGTAGTAAGTCTGCTTGAAATCCAACAGAGCATGTTTAGAACCTAATCTCTGTTCTAATGCCAATATTAAACTATCGTTTTTCTGACTATACAGCATGTAATTAGCCATGCTTTCCTGTCGTATCTTATTTAGTATTGAATCAGTTTGATAATAACTCTGCTCTGAATACTCCTTTTTTATCACAAACTTAGCTAACCAAGGATAATGACTAATGCGCGTGTCCTTCAATTTATGTATCTCATTATAGAGAAGACCAGCGTTTTTTGTCAACTGACTACTATTACCTGACTGTAGATATTCATAACACCTTTCATTTATCTTCTTCAGTTCAGGAATCCACAGGCCGGAAGCATAAGATGCCTGACTCATATTCTTTTCAGTCTCAAAAAATAACCGTTCAAAATGATTGTTTTTAAACTGATTCACCGCCAGGGCCTCATAGCTCCAGCGGGAAATCATTAAATCCCCAATTCGGGGAACCGTCTCTTCGGAGGCTATTGATTGGTGAAGCTTGTCAAAACGTACGATAACACCACTAAACAGAAGCTGTGGAACAAGAATAAGCGGAATACAAATATAAATAGCCACTTCAGAATTCAAACCACTACTAACATTCAAGCCAAGCAAATTAGCAAAACAGGCCGTACTGAAAAGAATCAGCCAATAACTGATGGTTAATCCTTTCACCTCTAATATGGAGTTACCAATAAGCACAAAACTTAAGGTTTGTACCGCTGAAAAAACAAAGAGAATCATTATTTTACTGCTCAGATAACTCAACCGGCTCAAATTCAGAAAAGACTCCCGTTGCAAAAGCTTCCGGTCTTTAATAATCTCTTCAGCACTAATATTAAGCCCGATAAACAGAGCAACCACCACACACATAAAAAGGTAAGCCGGAATATTGACATTTTGCCCAAATATATAGGCAGAAGGATCGGCTGCTGTACCGCTATTATACTTGGTAAAAAAACCCAGAATGAGCGCCAAAATAGGCGCAATCAACAAATTGATCAACAGGTATTGCTTGTCTTTTAGTTTTGATAGCGCATCCCGTAAAGCATAAATCTTAAATTGCTGCAGCCGTCCGGGGATGTTATAAAGGTTAGGCGGAAGCTTTTCTTTTTTGGTCATCTGCCGCTTGTGCTTCCACTCAAACTTATCTTCAAAATTCTGTTTATAGAGATCGTACCACTCTTCAGGATTCACCTTTCTTTTCCGGATAAGCTTACCATAGGGATTTACCATACGCGCCTCGATAATGCGCAATGGCTGTTCGGTTTTAACCGTACCACACACATAACACTCACGCTCTTCAGGATTTACATAGTGCGCCCTTTGCTTGAAATAAACAATGGCATCCATTGGATTTCCATTGTATATAATCCGGCCACCCTTATCTATGATCAGGAGTTTATCTATCAGCTTATAAAGATCGCTGCTGGGTTGATGAATATTTATGATGACAAGCTTTCCCTTCAGTGTTTGCCTTTTCAATAACACCATCACTTTTTCCGAGTCCATGGAAGAAAGGCCGGAGGTGGGTTCATCGACAAACAGCACCGATGGCTCCCGGATAAGCTCCAGGGCAATATTAAGTCGTTTCCGCTGTCCGCCACTCAATATCTTGTTTAAGGGCGACCCTACCACAAGATTTCGTGCTTCCACCAAATCAAAATCATGAAGTGCTTTTTCAACCAGGTTATTGATTTCCTCTTTGGTAAAATCACTAAAGCAAAGCCTGGCATTGTAATAGAGGTTTTCAAAAACGGTGAGCTCTTCCTTTAACAAGTCATCCTGGGGCACATAACCGATTACACCTTGCAAGGCTTCCCTGTCAGTACTTAGTTCATAACCGTTAATGGTGATCTTACCATTACTCAATTTATAATTCCCATTGAGCACATTTAATAAGGTCGACTTTCCGGTACCACTTCCACCCATGATGCCAACCATTTGCCCCGAGCGACCGGTAAAGCTAAAAGGATGAATACCAATTTGATTGTTGTTGAATTTGTATTCCACATCCATGGCACGGTAAACAATCCGTCCCTTATCCTTCCGGGCAATAAATTTCTCGGCTACATTTCCGTAATACACCGGTGGCATCCGCGATGTCTTGATTACCGACCCCGGAGCCAGCAAATAGCCTTTGCTTTGCTCAATTTTATGCCCGTTCAGGTAAAGGTTTCGATCGCCGGAATAACGAAAGAAATAGGTGTTGGTACTACTGATATGAAGCACCCATACCTGAACTTGCTGTTTGGGATTGTATATATGTTTGATTTGCGGGTGAGGACGCTCTGCTTGACCACTAATCAATAGTAATCGACTCTTATCGGCAATCTCCAACGGCCCCTCGAGGAGGAAAGATTTCTGACAAACATAGTCATCATACTCAATTTTAAGACTGGTTGCCAGCGTATCAACGAAAAGGTGTTCTTCATCGGTTATCGTGGTTTCCTTTTGGATAAAGTTAAGCATCAGCGAAACCAGCAAATACTTATCCTCCGTTTCCATTTCCTGGTTTAACTGCTCACAGATATCCAACAGCTTCCCCATGTTATAGGTTGACTGTTCCTGGCGGGCCGTTTTATCATCACTATAGGTGTTTCTATGAAATTTCTCCAGGTAATGATCATACCGCTCCAGACTTCTATTTATATACTCGCGGTTAAAGTTGCGAGCCAGGTATTCTTCTACTTTTAAACGTGCCTGACCAGTTTTCCCCTCTCGTTTAACATCCGTCAACAAGGCATAAAGCTGCATCAGGGCTTCAAGAAACATTTCACTCATAAAAGATAGGTTTTGTCATGGCGATGAAGATACATTTTTTTACAACATGACGGCTATGACAAAGTAAGCGTGTTTTAATTTAAAAACAGGACTGATTTCAGTCCATAAAAAAAGGCGGTTCAATTAATGAAACCACCCTTTTTATATCATCACTTTTAATAATAGATCGCTAGATAATAAACTTTAGACTGATTTATATCTAACTGTTTTACAACCTGCAACCAGTGAATATTCACAAATTGTTTATCAGGCAATTACTAAAGCTTAACGAACTATTATATTAATAAATTACTCCACAATCTTATCGCGGGCTTCTTTAACTTTTACAGCAATTGCTTCCATCTGTTCTTTGGTGATTCCACCTTCTTCAACGCTATTATATATAGTGTGCAAAGGCTCTAACAATTCAACCGTCCATTGAATATCTGAATTGTCAGTAAAACCCTTCAGAATCTCCATTAACTTATTCAATGGCTCTTTCTGATCCATCACAATCTTAACCATTTCCTTGTTGTTAAAAGTATCTTCGGAAATGTGTGTGGCAATGTATAAAGCCTCTACCCAACTACCAGCCATAACCAATGAAGAAACAGAAGCCCGGCCATTTTCATTCAGGTACTCATAAGTATCGTAGAAAGAATTGGTAATGATCTTCACCAATTCGTCTTTATTGTCTTCATTCTGCTCAATCTTCTCGACAATATCAGGCGTCAATGCAGCAGCAATATCCAGCTCGTCAACCAACTTTTTCGAGGCATTCATATAATCCGCCGTTTCCTGCTTTTGGTTATAAGTACTGGCATAACTAAGATCAGCCCCGTATACACCCAGGTTTAACCCCTTGCTTTTTTCAGTCAAATATTTCTCTACATTTCCGGTAGGATTTGATAAAGAAAGTATATAAGCGGCTTCAATTCTATTTAGCATCTCAGTCACTTCAAATGAAGTAGGAAGCGGATAGATAAATTCTCTCACTTCTTTCTCAACTTTTTCTTTTTTTAATTCAGTCGATTCTGTTTTCTGGCTCGACGATTTTCCGCCTCCCTGGCATGAAGGTAAAAGGGCAATAATAAGAAGGCCGGAAAAAGCCAAAAAAATCGAATTTAAGGTGCGTTTCATATTCTAGGTCTTTTAGTTTTGTACAAATATAGTCGATTTTAAAAATAATTTAATTCGCCATGTTTTATTTTTCAGCCATTTCGTAATTATAACAAACCACTAATAAGATAAACTTGTCTGAAATATGGATTCCATAAAAAGTAATTTGCATTTTTATCGAATTGTAAAAGAAACCAAGACCTTTAATAATGATGAATCCGCAAGTCAGAGGCTTAATGTATGCCTCTACAACAGCAATCCTTTGGGGATTTTTAGCTATTGCGCTAAAAGTCGCATTAAAATATTTTGACGCCTATACCATTGTATGGTTCCGATTCACCCTGGCTTTCGTGGTACTAACTGGTTATTATTCCATCAAACAACCTTCTTACCTGGCAATATTTAAGAAACCACCCTGTTTGTTACTGCTTGCCGCCTTCCTGTTAGGCATTAATTACCTGGGCTTTATGCAGGGCATCAGTTATGCCGGTCCGGGTGTCACCCAGGTAATCATCCAGGTAGGCCCTATTACACTTGGATTAGTGGGTTTTTTATTTTTTAAGGAGAAAGCCAACTGGTTGCGGGGACTGGGCTTTGCCATAGCAGGCCTGGGTTTTGTGTTTTTCTATTTTCAACACCTTAAAGAATTTGTAGCACAAGAACACATACTTAACACCGGTGTTCTCTGGACCCTGACTGCCGCCTGGACCTGGACCGGATATGCCGTCATTACCAAGATGCTGGTTAAACACTATCCGGCTCAACAACTGAATTTAATCATCTATGGCTTACCGGCATTGCTATTTATTCCATTAGCCGACTTCTCGTTGTTTACCCAGGTTTATCCATGGTGGGTGTGGCTTCTTTTGCTTTTCCTGGGATTAAACACATTGGTAGCTTATGGTTCATTATCGGCAGCATTAAAATACACCGAAGCCAATAAAGTAAGCATCATCATCACCCTCAATCCCATCATTACTTTTATCGCACTGGAAACAATGCTTTACATGGATATTAAATGGTTTGAAATGACTCCTTTCCCTCCGTTGGCATACGCAGGCGCAGCTTTCGTAATAATTGGAGCGGTATTAGCGATTGGATTTCCAAAGCGGCAACGGAATTAAATTTCAGCCCGTAGGGATTGGTGTTTTGGTTCTGGATTCTAACCTCTAACTTCCATTTCTGAGTTCTGGATTCAAACCTCTAGCTTCTGACTCCCGACTCCTGCCCCCGTTAAAACAATTCCGCTCCCCCTAAATAAATTACAAGGAACGGAAATAAAATATCTATAAACGAAATCAACCAGTGAAAAACACCCTTAAAAGGTTGTCAGACTAATTACTTTCCCCTGCGGGAAATCAACACCACTCCATATTCTTTCTCTATGAACTGGAAATAATGGTATAACCGGTAATTGAATTCCACCCCGTAATCAATGCCCGAATCATAAGGAATATCTGTTTCATAAAAATCACCATACCGAAGAGGATTCTGATATCGGATGTTCCATTCTACCGAGTAGCGAACATTCCAGTTGCGATAATACTCATTGGAATAATACCACTGCGGATGGGGTTGTGTTTGCAGGTAGGTTTCAAACCCGGGATCAAAAACAATCAATTCATACTCAACAGTGTCTTGTTGTTCTGTAGCAATTTCCACCTTTTGAGGCGATTCTGTTGCCAATGGTTTGTGACTTCTACACGCCCCAAACACCAACATTAATAAAAAGAGTAAGCTAACGGTTCTCATGGCTAAGTGTTTTGGTTATGAATAAAATAGTGCAAAAAACGTGCCGTTACCATTATTGCTGGTCATTGGTTTAGGGTTGGATAAACCTATTATTCCGAGTTCTATTTTTAGCGGTTTACCGATGAATTGTTTTTTTTGTCGGATCATTATCCAAACCATGCTTCATTTTTGGCATTGCCCAAATGACTTTATCTTTCTAATATAATTCAACCTGTTTCAAATTATTTCTGCACAACTACCCCAACTTTCATTCGTTCCGACGCATGAAACGGTGCACGGTAAACAACTTAATTCTTACGACAGTTATCACTCAAATATAAAGTCCTTGTATTTTTGCTTCAATCCCTCCGAATTAAATTTCAATCCTTCGCCTAAATAAATCATATAGTAGGCGTTGTACTTATCGCGGGCAAAAGGACAAAAAACAGCTTCTTCCCAGGTAAAGTTCTCAAAGGAGGCCGCAAAAAAGGAGCCAATACCCACCGAGTCGGCAGGGGTGTAGGCGTTGGCAACCGCTATGATGGTAGTTTCTTTATCAAATTCGGGTATCCAGTCATAATAGCTGGCATGCTGCGAAAAAGCCAGGGGTAAATGGTATTTCTTTCCATACAGGTTTATGCCCGCTGCCTGGGTATAACACCGGGTCCATATTAAGCAATTGCGCCGTTTACTCTCGGGCAGGTGCCGGTATATTTCATTAACAGATGCCGTGAGGTTAACCCAATCATTGTGGGTGTAATAGGCTTCAAAGTTAATGGGAATCCGGTCATCGGCATTGGCCGTTTTATTATCGACTATCGCTTGTTGAGTAAAAAACATCTGTTTCCCTTTCTCACCTTCTTTTTTATCAAGCCCCATATACACTATATAGTTGTCCAGGGGAAGAATAGGTGTACTATACAGGTTTAAAAATATGCCGGAACCAAGAAGCAGGACACTAAAGGACACCAATACCATTCGCCTGTTTCCAAAGTAATGCTCCAGGATCACGCTTCCAACACAAAGCGCTGTGAGGATTACCGGAAAATAATAATGGAATTGCCCCCTGAACAGCAATATGATTAAGAAAGAACCCAGCATGGCTGCCATGGCCATTCTCACATCTTTAGTAACAAGTACAAAAGGCGCAACCAGCAACCCGGCCACCCACACAACAGCCGCCAATGGATTGGTGGTTAAAAAGAGCAGCTTCAGGTTGTTAATAAAATCCAGCTTAACCAGTGTTTTACTATACAGTGCTGTTATGTGCTGAAAAGAAGGAAATGCGTGCTGGGATTGCCAATAAACATTCGGCGATATAATCACAAGAAAAACAACCACGGCCACCCAAAACATCCGTTGCGCCAATAAATCCCTTTTATACAGCAGAACGGCAACGCCCATGCCGGCAACCAGGATAAGAATGGAGACCTTGGACATAAAACCCAATCCCAGGAGAATAGCCAGGCAGATCATGTCTTTGGATTTTTGCTTTTTACAATAGCGGACCAACACATAAAAACCCGTAATCCAGAATAGCTGCTCAAAAACCAAAGGAGTGAAAATATGATGGGTCACGCTGTAACCAGGTGCCGCCAGGATGCACAGAAGGGCCAGAAGAACCGCTTTCCATCCGCCACCCAATTGAATAACGGTGGCACCACAAAAGATCATGATCACAATGGCAGCAAGATGCACAAACAGGTGGTGAACGAACACCGAATTGATCTGAAACAAATTTTGTACCCAGGCGATTACCCCCACCAGCGGCTGAAACGACATATAACCCCATGCCAAATGGTTACCGGCATCAATGTGCATCACTTCATCACCATCTAATCCTGAATTTATATTGGCCACCATAAGTAGAACCATTTTTACCAAAACAAGGATGAAAATAACCAGGTACTCTTTTTTTCTGATCATGGCGTTCAATTTTTTAAGCATTCCTTTATTACAACAGATCGTTAGATTTTAGATAATAGACATTAGACTGATTTACATTACTCCCGTTTTTAGACCATTAACAATTTTATCTATTGGAGAAATAGAAACTGTTTTCCTATTCCTTACCAGTATTGTCCAAAATAAATTAGTATTAACCAATGTGCTCAAGCCGCACAGGCTTTTTTTATATTACCAATTTCTTGGAGCGATTAATTTCTCAACATCTCCATTGTCGAATGAATAAGCCTTAGCTATATAATCGAAATCCATACCGATAGATTCACGAGCCGCAGTTTCAATTTCACTTCCGTTCTCTAAAAATTCGTCTTCTAAAGAATTGAATTTTCTTGTTGCTGCATGAGTTAACTTATACAACTCTTTTAAGTTTTTGGGTTGTTGATGTTCAATATCTATGCATAGTTCTATAAGGATATTTTCGCATTTGTCGACTAAGAAACTTGGGAAATACGAGTCATTACGCATTCCATCCAAAAATTTATAGCTTTTCAATTGTTCATTTTTAATACTATCCTTTGAAATAGCTGCCATCTGGAATTTATTATTACTTCTCATGTTAGATCTAATAATCAAAAAGGCTCCTGCTAATGATAAACCAGCTATTATTAGTAAAAAAGTGTTCTTCATTTATTTGATATTTGCTTGTACCTAAGGGTTCAGCCATATGAAATGGCCCGGTTTGCGTGGGGTATATTCGCTTTCTTAATTTTACTTCGGTTGGCACGGGAGCTGAACTCCCAAATACCGACAAAGCCAAGGTTACTTTAGTAACACTTGTTGTAAAGCGTTATTTTTCTAGCCATTTAATCCATTCGTCGAGTATTGTTCTGTCGGACAATAATTTCATTGTTTCATAATCATAAAAAGGTTCAAATTGCCAATCTTCCGTTCCAACACATCCAAGTTGAGTCCATTTATCAATGAAGTCAATAAAATTTTCACCAAGAATTTGTCCGTGAAAGTTGTCACCTTCATGACTTAAGTACACCACTTGATTTCCTCTTTCTGTCTTATCTCCAAATGCTATCACGTCCCCATTAGGCACGTCTAAAAATGGGACTTTATTATACCAAATTTTGTCATATTCATCTTCTGGATTTGAAAAACATTCTTTAATCCACCCCTGGATGTTTTTGTAATCATCTCTCAATGTCTCAAAGTCCCAGAGATATCCACGTCCTGCACCGCAAAATATTTCTCGAAATTTTCCTTCTGTTTCTTCTCCTTCTATTTGCCAATCCATTATTAATCCCGATGAGTATTTTGTCAATATTTCTTTGAAGTCAGCAGGGTATTCTATGTTTAGGTCTTTTTCAAGAATTTCAAATGCTCTTTCTGAAACAGGTTTCTTAATTGTCAATTCTGTGTAGTCCCAATTTCTTTTCTTAGCAATATTAAGAATCCACTCAATTCTTTTTATCCAGTTATCCCAAATTTCTTTGTTCATTGCGTCTGTTTTAATGCTTTACGGCCACGTATATGAAACGTTTGGCATTTCAAAGCACTTACCTGTCAAACTGCTACAAATTTTATTAAATGTAACAGCCTTAAAATTAACACTATCCACCAAATGTTTTATTTACTTTGTTAGCTGCTGGCATTCATTCGTTATCGATTAATTATCAGTCTTTTACAATCATCAAACCGTTCATTCAAAGCACTGCTACTCCCGAAAAAATTAGTTTTTAGGGTCGGCAAAAAAGCGGTGGCAGACAGACAAGCCCTTTTGCAATTTTCGGAAGAGTACTAGCATGTGCGAATTGCAAATGTACTTGGCTGTGTGGGCATGCTATAAATTAAAGGCTAAAAGATATTCTTCAACAACCTTTCGTTTTGAAGGTACGGTACTTAAACCAGAGTATCTCTTAATTACTTTAGGTTCTTTGGGATAATACAATTCTTTAATACATAAATGAGCAGCATTGCTAAGAATAATACATACGCCACGATCGGCAGCTTCAGTACACAATTCTTTTAATCTTTTTTGGTCTTTCCATGTGAAGATATTCTCATTATACCTTTGGAAACCATTCAAGTTATGCGCCACTGTATATGGAGGATCACAATATATAAGATCGCCTTTTTCGGCAATAGAAAATGTTTCTGAAAAATCTTGGCATGATAATTTAACATTTTTGAGTTTCTTTGAAGCATTTTCAATTAATTGGTTTTTCCAAAGAACATTAGTAGAGCGACCGCTTCCTCCATAAGGAACATTAAAGTTTCCTTCCTTATTTACTCTATACATACCGCCAAATGCTAATCTATTTAGATACAAAAAACGAACTGCAATATCTATTTCACTAGTTGGTTTTCCATTACGAACTTTATAATATGTAGCTTTATCTGTGGGAATTTCTTTAAGATGTCTTATTAGTTCCTCGTGATTATTTTGTACAGCCTTATATGTTATAATTAATTGCTCATTGGTATCTGACAAATATGACTCTTGAGGATTTATAGAAAAAAATACTGCACCACCACCTAAAAATGGCTCAAAATAACGATTAATAGATTGTTTATCTATCAATTCTTCAATGTAGGAAGTTAACCAGCGTTTACCACCAGGCCATTTTAGAAATGGAGTTACATTACTCATTGGCTTTTCTATTTATAACAAAACCAGACACATTACCTGTAGGTCTGATATTTACAGGTCTAAAATTAGCATTATGACTTTTAATATGAAAACAAACAACACCTATTTTATTCAGCAGCTCTGGTATTATTGAACATGCAAGAATTAAAGGTTTAGGACCATCTGGAATTAAAATAACATCACCTTTATCAAGCTGATCTAGGACAACTTCATTAATTCGTTTAACAATAAAGTTAAAATTCTCAATCGGTAGCGAAATGCTCATAGCAGCAGAACTCAGCATTTGTTCATGTACTCCATGAATTGTTTCAAGAATTTTGTCATTATTTTCAGGGTAAGTATAACACACGATTAATGTACTTGGGTCTACTACAGTTTTGATAGCATCAGATTTAGTTTTATCATAACCAAGTCCTAATATGTGACTACGGTTTCTTGGTCTAATTGATGCTTTGCCTGAGAATATTACGAAATCATCAGCGCCAGCTGTTGTACAGTGTTTTTCATCTTCACTATAATCACCATGGGAATACCAAAAAGTTAAGGAGTCACTTACTCTCATCTTATTAGTAATTTTCACAAAAAGATTAGCATACCAAGCCCTAGGCATTGATGAATAATCAACATGAATTTTTAATGATTCTGAACGAGAAGAAATCTCTGATATCTTATTTTCTATTTCGGTTAATAACTCATCGACATTGTCCTTATTTATATCTTTGGGTATTATACCCTTTTCTAATACTTCATTGTAATTCTGATCAGAGGTTTCATTTCTATTATCAATAAAATAAAAGCATAATGTATTACTATTATTAATAGAACTAGAGTCTGAGAATTCTTTTATCAAATAACTTGACCTTTCCTCAAAACCAATTGCACAAATTAATAAGGATATTTCCTGACTTGCAGAATATTCTTTCTTGGTAAAATCTATATTCATAGTTATTCAAATAATAATTTAATTTGGTTTTGAGCATCATCATCCTTGGATTGTTTTTTGCAATTTTTATTTAATCCATCCCATCTGAGATCATTACCAGATTTCCTCATAGGGATCCAATATTTCAATGCAAAAACATTAGAAATAGACAAGATTGTATTGGCAGAAATAGCATTAAGAAGAGAGTTCTCATCGATTTTTAGCCTTGAATAAGCACAGCCAAGCATAATAGCATTCTTTATTTTGGAATCGTCTAAAAGTCTCTTTCCAAGTTTAAAATTGGTGCCAGTATCTTTTATTTCATACGAATGTGTTTGGTCAAAAAGATAATCAGAAAGATTAGAAATGAATTCAGCTAAAATATTCCCATATTCTGGAAGGCGTTCTGTAATTTCACAATGTTGTTTTGCAAATTCAGTTAAAACTATATGCTGTTGCTTTTCATTGAGGTTACCTGTTCTCGCTTTTTCAAATAATTGATTCATAATTTGAATAAATATTCTAGGGTTACCTTCTGATAGTTTTCTAATAGTATTTGCACCTGCATAAAAACCAGGAACTCGTCCTCCCTTTTTACTTAGTTTGTGCATCTCTCTAATAAAAAAAATAGGAGCAAATTTATCATAAATAGGCTTTCTATTTTCTTTACTACCTATCCCATTTTGTAAGGCTGTCTCTTTTCGTTTCGCTGAAAGTTGATCAATGATCCCTTTTTCTATTATATTTCTGTGATCCTCTTGTATTTTAGTCTCTTTACAATAGTAATCAACAAGTGAGTCTTGACCTACAATTCCTATGAAATTTTCTAGAGTAACTTCATCTGTCCCATTTTTTAGCGTTTTTGAAATTCTATTATTACACAACTGATTAGTTAGTTTCACAAAGTCAGTTCCTAATGGATCAAATTCAATATTTCGGTAATTGAAATCATTTCCATTTGGCTCTGCAAGTTCACCTTTAACAAAGGTTTCCCTTGTTTTGTGCTTGAATGGAAGGGTGGCCATCTTTACTACAATACCTTGCGAATCTGCTCTAAACAAAGTGTTTATGCATTTTTGATGCGATATGTCAAGGAATTCTGCTTCATCAATACATATTAACCATATAGGTTCAGTTTCTATTTTTAATATTTTATAAATGTGTTTTGATATACTCTGAACTGGTTTGCCTATTGTGTTAATAAATACAGGAGGTACATTTTTAATATTATCTTCTTTGAAGAAGTTAAAATTATGATAGATGCTATCTATTTTAAATGAAATAGCATCTAAAGTATCTAAGTCACCACACCCTTCAAACCACATAGATGATAATATTTCACTGATTTTTTCTTCTATTAATACTCTTTGAATTAAATCACTTTCAATATCAGCAATTATACTCTTTAATTCTTTAATTAAAGTTTGAGCAAGAAGACAATTAAAACCAAATTGGAAGAATAAGATCTTTTGCTCATCTTCAATTCCCACAGGGTTAATTGATCTTAAAAATTCAATATTTGTTGGTACATAGAGAGGTATGTATTTTTTCTGTTTAATAATTTCATCAGCGTTCTCATTCTTTATTTGTTTCAATAAAGAATATTGCATCATTCTTAACAGGATTGTTTTTCCGCTACCTCTAGTGCCAATAAGTATTTCATGTTGATCATTAAACAAGTCCCAATAAAACTTTGTGGGGCAGAATTCTGCTATAAGTTTTTGGTTTGAGAAATTTCTAGCTTGGCTATCTTTAAATGGATTTACCTGATCATAGCCTTTTATGTTAGTAGAAATAGGTTTCATAGCTTACTTTTTAATTATTACGATTTCTTCATCAGGATACTTACCAAACACCTTTATATTTTTCGCTTTACATTCCTCACTTATTAATTGATTTAAAGATTCTATTTTTATTGATTTCAATTCATTTGGCAACCCTTTCCATGATGGTAACTCTTTCTGATTTTTATCATCTTCAAATTGACATAGTTTTTTTACAAATATATTTAACTCACCTTGTTCAATTGGTTTTTGAAAAAACATCTCAAAGTCAATAGGTGTATGATTAGTATTCTCTGTTACCCTAATCCACCCATTTAGCGAACTAAATTTATAAGACCTCAAATAGAAAGACTTGTCCTCGTCCAGTTCAATTACATGAAATAAGTTTGGAATTTCTTCTGATCTATGCTCTACGTTTACCGATAAACTTCCTGAGCTTATAAAGGTTATTGGATTTGCCCATCCATTTTCAAGTTCATTTTTAACTCTTGGGTGATGTCTATGACCATGGCAAACAATATTTACTCCATATTCCCCAATTATATCATTTAATTCAGGTCCTTCTTTTAATACTGAGTGATCAGAAGATGGTTTAGGATAGGGATAGCTAAATGGATGGTGATGAAGAATTAAAATTTTCCATTTAGTAGATTCTTTGTATTTTTTTAATACTTCCGAAATCCATCTTAATTGTTTTGTATCTAGTTTTCCTTGTTTAATTGCATCCTTTTCAGAACAAAGCCAACCCGAATTTAGAACGAAATATATTATTGAATCAAACTCAACAACCCCTGAAAATGGAGCTGGACCAGTATGGTCGTATTTTATCTCATGTGGAAACCAATGATTTGCAACAGAACCTGCAACGCTAAGATAATTGTCTGTTATTTCCTGTTTTAATTTTTCTACTTGACATTCATGGTTAGAAGATAATTTGGAAATGTTCCAATCAATATCGTGGTTGCCAAGACCAACTATAATTTTATCCTTATTTATTCCTACTTTTTCAACGATTTCTTCTAAAGCTAATTTGCAATAATTAAATTCACTTGGACTACCAACAGATGTCAAATCTCCAGTAACGACAATATATTCAACACCTTCGTCTTTCAGTTGTCGAATCAAATCATTTTTTAAAGACTTTTCGCCTGTAGATGTTGAGGTCAATTTTTCACCTGGAACTATAAAATCATTGGTTCTAGAAAATTTTCCAAAATGTATATCACTAATCAATGCTATTTTCGTCATTCTATAAGTTAATTTTATCAATAGAGGATTACTAAAATTGCACTCTTTTGCAAATTTTGGATTGTGGGTCAGCCTGTGCGATTTGCAAATGTGTGCAATGTACGTAGGCTTCCCCAACTGTCCCGAAGGGCAGAAGCGGGCGGGCAAAAACTAATTTTTTCTTGCACCAACCAACAATCAAAGAGCCAATATTTTCTATCCGTTTTTTCAAATTTTATAATTAGGTTTCAATATTGCAGTTTCGTTCTTTTCACTTGCAGCTAACTGTATATCATTACGTGATTATATCAGTCCATTTTGGGTAGATATAATCAGGTATCTCCATCAAAATTAACATCATCGATAGGGTTCTTGAATTATTGAAAGTTAAAACTTTTCGTTTCCGAAAATAACCATTAATCTCCAAATCGTACCATAATCATTCCTTAAATTAAATGTATTGGAGGGGAAAATGGCTATTAAGAGAAAGGGATGTTAAGAGAGTAAGATATGTGAAGTTTGGAAAACAGGGATGTTTGGATAAAAATGGTACCTAAAATCATTGTTTATGTTTTTTATCAACTGCTCGCAGGCATTTGTAAGGTCATGATCAAACCTTGACGGTGACAGTGTTAAAGTTTTCCAGGGACACGGCCAAACCTAATGTTTGAATACGGAGAGTATGACCTTACCTAATCCTGAAGCAAAACCTGCCAAAATTCCTGACCTGTTAATTGTGTGTGTCTTGACGGAGATACCAGGTAAAGTCCTTACATGCCTGATAACAGCATATTGAACAGATTTTTTCCGGATTGAATTCACGCTTAATTTTTCCATTATTCCTGTCATTGAGGGGTGAATAATATTTAATCAAATTTCAAAACCAATATAACTCTGCTGAAAATGAAAAAAAATAACGGTAAAATTACCGTTACTTTTTAGGTGGCGTAAAATACAGTCAATCAGCTATATGACATTGTGGGTATTTGAAAAACATGGAAAACATATACACGTAAGTGTTAATGTTTTTTGGCCTTATGCATGAAAAAGGGTGAAAATTGAGCCAAAATGAAGGGATTTGGCCTTGAATTGGGTCAAATAAGTACCAGGAACGTATCATAATCGGTGTTTGTTTGGTCTTTTATTGGGTCTATAGGAACCAATCAGTGACCGATGCAGTACCAAACAATTACCGATGCTGGTACGACGCAATCCCGAACAAGACTCCTATCAGGTCCGATAGAAAATGGGTAACGAAGTGGGGTTAACCGAAGGTTGGGGTTAGAGGATAGAGGCTAAAAGTTAGAGATTGGAAGATAGAGGCCGGATGGTTGTTGACAATTCGGGGTTCCGTGTTACGGGTTTTGAGTTTGGGGCATCATCTTTTCGGTTGGAATTAGAGAATAGAGGCTGGTGCTTGACAGGTCGGGGTTCTGTGTTCCGCATTGGGGATGTCATCTTTTCAATTTTTCAAATTATCAACTTCTCACGTTAAGCCATAACCCTTTCTCAGCGCCTTCGCGTCTCTGCGGTTCATCATGTTTCCTCTGCGATTCTACTATATAACTCTCTTAATCACTGGTTGATGTTACAATCAAACCACCCCGATTTTCATTGCATACTCAATGAAAATCACCCTTCCTAATTCTTTTAGAAGGGGAAAAGAGTGACCGGGCGAAAAGAAAATGAATTACGAATATTTGAATCCTTTTAGTAGATGTACAGAACAATCCTCTCTGCACTCCTTTGGATCTGCGAGAGACCAATGGTACTGGTAGCGTCAGTTTAGAGTTATCTCACCTTTTGTTAGTATATCAAGACTTGAAGTCTCTGTAAAGCTATGGGATTCTTTGCGCCTTTTGCGGCTTGGCGAGAAATTGAAAGATTTAAAGCGTGTATTCGGGATTCATCCGTGATTCTTTGTGTTACGACCTCGTTAACACCTACTTCATTTTGGTATCACTTCAGTGTTATGGAAGACTCATTTACTATTGGTGGAGGTGGCAACGGCGGAACAATATATTCTTCATCCCAGCCAAACAGCATTAACCTGTAATAAAATAGTGAATCCAGATGTTTTTCTTCTTCCAGTACTAATTCTTCCAACTTCTTCTTATACCATTTTTGTGCTAAGTAATTCTTATAAGACCGAATAGAATTTCTTATCTCTTTCACAACAGTTTGCAAGACCGTGAATGAGTCATTAATGTATTCCAATTGAATATTGCCCTTAGATATTTCTTGTGGATTACCGTATACATCATCAACATACTTTATTTCTGGCTTGAATTCACAATAATCTGCGTTACAAAAAAAGACTAGCAAAGAATCATGCAAATCCTTTAACTCTATTTGTTCACCTTCAAAGACAATCTTTTGATTTGCCTTTATTTGAATTGATGCACAATTTCTAAAGCAATCAATTATTGGCATTCCCACACTGTCGTAATAGGCATTTCTCACTAAGTGATACCTTTGAAGTGCAGGATAAAAGAATTCTGATTCCGGATACTTCAATATAAACCTTGCAAATTCCCAAAATTCGGTGGTATTTTCAATTTGTTTATAGGCCATGGAATCAATGTTCATTTCTGACATTTGATTCTTCTTAATAAATGTATTACAAGAAATCACTCCTAAAAGCAATATTACATAGAATAATCTCATAGAGGTTTTTTTATTCATCTATAACTCTAACTCGCCATTTTAGACTTTTCACATTAACCCTTTTATAAAAATAATCATCACACCATCCGTTGTAGTTAAACTCCTTGCATCTGATCATATCATAAAACCTCATCGCATAATAAAAGATAGTTTCCATCTTTTTGAACTTGGTTTTTATGCCTATTTCCCTTAATGTTGATGGGGTATAGATGGTTTCACTGTAATCCCGACTTATTGGATAAAAATAAAATTTCCTGCCATCGATTGCTCCCAATCTTGCAACAACCAACTGCTTCCTTGGACCACGATCTACATAATGCCTACATTTAACCAGTACTTTGTCATCAATTTTTATCACATATTTTTTAGACGGATTCTTTCTCATATAAATCTCAAGGGCTTTTCCCTGGGATAAAACTTCAATGCCATTAAATATTAAAAAACCAAGAAAGATATATTTAACTATACGTATCACACTCTTACTATTATTCAATCTCATAACTCCCATTAATCGCATTCCTCTCAATACCCTTTTAGCAATCACCAAAATCATCATCTATTAAGCTTGCAACGCATCTTCCTGCGTTGTGATTGACAGGTTTGTCCGGCGTTGTAGAAGAGGACATAATAACACCGAGGATTTTGACAGTGACTATCATAATTTGAATATGACGCGTTCAAAAGTAACAAATTACGGGAATATGGCGGGTTGTGGCTGTTATGATTTTTAACACCCTGCCTTTATTTTGTATACAAACATGAAAGCAGGAATCTATACAATTTGGCAATCTCTATGACACTTAAGCATCGCTCCACTAATAGAATACCATGAAACATCCAACAAGCGCGCATTAAGGAGAAATAGGAGATTAGATACCTCGAACCGCATGTTTTCAAAAGTCTGATTATCGCTTATGCCACGGATAACAGAAAAATAAGGATTAACCAGTTTTCCTATCATTTTACAGGAATACTTCCTCCAACTGTTCATCATTCACGATCCCTGGCACTTATTAATCCACCTATCATTCCACTCCAAATGCCCCCTACCCATGCAAATATTATCATTTCAGCCTTATTGAGAAGAGTACCACAACCTGGCTATATCACTTATATAGATTAGCAACCAGGTATTTATTCAATTCAGAATAAAATCTGTTTTCAACCTAAAAAAAGAGCCACCTTAAAAAAGGTGGCTCTATTCTTCTAAGTCAAGTAACTGGTTTACTTTTTAATATTTGGTAGTTCAAGACCATAATTCTTCTTCTTATCCTCAGCTTTTAGCATTAAACCTATTACCACTGCTAGAAATCCGAAAGTGGTAAAAATCAGCATTGGAATTGTATAATCGTAAGTAGGTTTAACATTTCCGTCAATCGTTACTTGCCCATTGATACAATATTTATCTAAAACGGTTCCAATCAATAACGGCACTCCCATTAATCCCCAATTCTGAATCCAGAAAATCAAAGAATAAGCAGTACCAAGCTGTTTTTCCGGGATAATCTTAGGTACAGAAGGCCACATAGCAGAAGGAACTAATGATAACCCTACACCTAGCAGTATTACCAAAAGAACGGCCATCAACCAATGATTTAGAATAGGTAAAGAGAAAAACGAATGCACAAAAATAAGTATTGCAGCTCCAATAATCATAATGGTTGCCCCTTTCCCTTTTTTATCATAGATACTCCCGAAAACAGGTGTTAAAAAGAGCGTTCCCAGTGGCAGTAAACTTGGAATTAAACCTGCAACTTCTTGCTTAAGTCCATACTTATTAACCATTAAATCTGCCGCATACTTTAAGAATGGAAATACTGATGAATAAAACAATACACAAAGCAAGGCAATTAACCAAAACCCCTTGTTTTTAACTATAAATCCAATATCCGAAAAACTAAAAGGATCCTCATGCGCAGCTTCTCCATTAGCAGAAATGGAAGCATCTAATTTCTTATCCATTGCCACATAGATGAAGAAAGTTAATAAGCCTATTACAAGGAGTACCAAACAAAAAGCAAGTGGTGCCGAAACCACCCCAAAATAGGTTGCCAAAGGAACCGGAGCAGCCATAGCCAGCAATGTACCCAAACGGGCAACGGCCATCTGCATACCCATTGCCAGGGCCATCTCGTAACCTTTAAACCATTTTACAATAATTTTTGAGACAGTAATTCCCGCTACTTCAACACCTACCCCAAATATGGCAAATCCAATTGATGCAAATACCACCTGACTTTTCATCCCAAAAATCAGAGCATCTTCGGGAAAATCCACAGCCACAGCATAGTATTTTATGGATGCGCCAATTACCATTATGGTAGCAGACATTAAACCAGTAAAACGGACACCCATTTTATCAAGAATAATACCTCCAAAAATCAACATAAGGAAAAAGACATTCAGCCAACCATAAGCACTGGTGAAAATCCCATAATCCGTACTCGTCCAATGCAACTGAGCCTCTAATAACGGTTTAAGCGGAGACATAACATCGGTTAAGAAATAACCGGCAAACATCGTAATCGAAATAATCGCTAAGGCGCTCCACCTGGCAGCTTTCGAATCCCTGAGCGTCTTTTGTAAGTTCTGACTCATTTTTTTGTTTTAAAATTATTAAAGTTTTGATTATTTCGTTGGAATGTGTTTCAATGTTTCCACCAGGTAATCCCAGAATTTTCTAACGGTTTCAATGTTTACTTTTTCATCTGGTGAGTGAGGGAAACGAATCGTTGGCCCAAAAGAGATCATATCCCAATGAGGGTAAGCACTTCCCAGGATACCACACTCTAAACCGGCATGAATACCTTTTATTTCAGGCACTTTACCCCACTTGTTATCATACACCTCTTTCATCACTTTCAGGATTTCAGAATCTGTATTTGGCTTCCATCCCGGGTATTGTCCATCAAAATAAACTTCAGCACCAGCTAAACGGAAAGTACTCTCAATGGAGGATTCAACATCATCTTTGGCCGTATCAACAGAACTACGAAGCAAACATTTAATTCTTATCTCTTTGTTCTCTGACTTCACAATCGCCAGGTTAGAAGAAGTTTCAACCAATCCTTCCATGGCATCACTCATACGGATTACACCATTAGGACAAGCCTGAATTCCGTTAATCAAATCATCCTGTACCACTTGGTTGATCACGAAAGCAGGCATATCTGTTTTATCTGCTACGAACTTAAGGGTTGGCTCTGACATAGAGAGTTCACCTTTAAAGATCTGCTCCATTTGAGCTAACAACTCAAGGAATTCGTTTTCGTTCTCCTGAGGGACAACTACCACAGCAAATGCTTCTCTTGGAATAGCATTTCTCAGGCTTCCGCCATCAATTGAAGCTAAACGGGCACCAACACTGGCCACGGCTGCCTTCAGAAAACGGAACATCAGCTTGTTAGAGTTTCCTCTTCCCAATACGATGTCCATTCCTGAGTGTCCGCCTTTCAATCCAGTCAGGCTTAACTTGAATGCAACTGATCCGGCAGGGACAGATTCTTCTTCGTAGGTGAATTTAATATTGGCATTGGATCCTCCGGCACATCCAACATACAATTCACCCTCATCTTCTGAATCCAGGTTTAAAAGAATGTCACCCTGTAGTAATCCTGGCTTAAGAGCATTGGCACCTGTCATCCCGGCTTCTTCATCTATGGTGATTAAAGCCTCAACCGGGCCATGTTCAAGGTCAGTAGCTTTGAGTACTGCCATGGCAGCTGCGACACCAATACCATTATCGGCACCTAAAGTAGTTCCATCAGCAGTTACCCAACCATCTTCGATCATGGTTTCGATGGGATCTGTTTCAAAGTTGTGAACTTTATCACTGTTCTTTTGCGGAACCATATCAATATGTCCCTGGAAAATCACTCCTTTACGATCTTCCATACCTGGTGTAGCAGGTTTACGAATGATGATGTTACCTGCCTCATCCTTGATCGTCTCCAAGCCGAGTGATTTTCCAAAATTTTCAGCATACTCTACAGCTTGTTGCTCCTTTTTAGAAGGTCTTGGAGTTTGAGTTAACTGATAAAAGCTCTCCCAAAGTAACTTTGGCTCAAGTTTCGAAATTTCATTACTCATGTTAATCGTATTTTTCAGGGGATTATTACTAATTAAGAAATTACTCTTTTTAAATGCTTTTCAAGACACCGGTGGAAGTATCCAGTTCTATTGGAACATCCTCCTGTGTGTTTAGCCCAATTAATCATGGATGTTTCATATGGCCAGATCAATAGATTGTTAGATAATAGACATTAGACTGACTTACATTACTCCCATTTTAGTCCATTAACGATTTTGTCTATTGGATAAACAGAAATTGTTTTTCTATTACTTACAAAAGCTTAACGAACTATTGCAGATGGAACTCCCAAATAAATTCAATCATTCCCCTTGGCGTAAATTAAACAATTGATTTTGCATGGTCGTTTCCTCTTTGGGCATTGCTACCAACGTTTCAGTATCCCTATCATGAGATCTACTTTCCATTTAATTCTGAAAATGATACACATGCATAATTGGGGTTTTAAAAGTAACAAAAGTGTGGAATGCAACGAGGGGTGTTAAACATGATTTTTAACATCTTATTGTATTTTTTCACAAAAAAAAGAGATATTCTTCCGAATTAGCATAAATTATACAGATTAGCCATTAAAAAACCCGCTTCATTCATTACGTTTTCAATGGTTCTTTAATCGGCTATCGCCATCCGGGTCATATTGAAACAGGTATGGCATAACAACCGACCGGATGAATTTAAGGCAAAATGGATTATTGAAATTGGTATTTATTGAATTGGGTAGTTGCACCGGTCCGCCCATATGAAGTGGACCGGGTTGCGTGTGGTATATTCGCTTTCTTGTTTGTGCTAATGTTCGCGCGGGAACTGAACTTCCAAATTGTGTCAAAGCCAGGGCTATTTTATGCTGGCTTAGCGGTCGTTATTTATATTGTATTTCTATTTCAAAACACATTGTTGCTAAACAGTGATGGTTTTTAGCCATGAACCTTTCGTAGTCTTGATATCCATTACAAATTTTTTCACCCTTAAGGATATTTTCTTTATTGGATATCATGGAATTAATTTCATTACTTAAATCTAAATCAGTATTGACACATTCTGAGTTAATGCATTCAATTTTAAAATAATCTCTTTGTTCTGGGGTGTATATAATAGTTCTTGATTTTTTAATTTTATCTATCCCAAGGTAAGTGAAATCAAGCCTGATGGAAATGTTTTCAATATTAGGATACCGTTCTTTTATGAAGAAACGTGACTGCTTTAAGTTATATTCATTTATTCTATGTTGCTCACGATATTTATATTCATCCATTTATCTCATAATTTTTGTTCGTATAAATTTACAATAATCTGAATCAAAGCCTAAGTCGACTGCGAGTTTGAAAATCTCATCAGCAAATTTATTTTTAGAGTTCTTTTCCTTAGGAATTAGTCCACTACTTTTCAGATAATCATATATTTTTTGAATTGCTTCATCTTGAAAACTTTGAGAATCAGCAATTGATTTTGCAACCTCATAAACATTTAGGGAAATTTTAGCTCCATTGATAAAGTAGTCTACATACTTTATAAAATGAGGATGGCGAAACATCTTCTTTCCTTTTGTTCCATTTGATTCAAACACTTCTTTTCTTGTCATTTTAGTCCTACCGTGTTGATATTCTCTATCAATGAAGTATTTCAATCTGTTTTTTGGAATTGCTTCACGGGCAATTATGCTTTCAGTCAAAGCTTGTAAAGCATCTAATGAATTTTGATTTTCTTCATAATCCTTTTTTGGATTGAATTTAAAAGCTAAATCATATTGTTCCTGTTCTACGTGTGTTAATTCTATCTTGCTCATGTATATTAGTTTGAAGCATTTTTTTAATAACCGCTAACGGCTTCCTGCATGAAGCGTGCCGATTGTGCGTGTTTACTTACTTTTTATATTTTGCTTTCGCCCGCGCGGAAGCGATAACCTCCAAAACTCAACTCGGCAAGGCATGCTTTATGCAGATTGTTATGCTCATGTTTAATTTATTCTTTTTTATCATCTTCGATATAAATTTCTGAAGTTTGAATTACATCTAAATCTTCACCTTGAATTATTTTCCCATTTTCAATACCTGTATATAGCAAATCATTTATCATTATCTGAAAATCGCTATCGACTTTAAGCATACCCTGTTTTACCAATTCAGAAATTCCTTTAATAAACTCCAGTTTCTTTAATTTATTTTCAATATTTAATTTCTCATTTTGCAATCTTCTATTTTCTAGTTCTAATCTTCTATTCTCCTTTAAATGTTTTGCATCAGGCATTCCTTCAATTTCCTTTTCCGTTTTTTTGACTTCCAATATTTCTTTATCTAAATATTTAGATTCTAATGCCTTTTTGGATTTATTTAATATATTCTTACATTCTTCTTTAGATACTTCATTTTCAAATACCGTTTTTATTTTTGCCCACAAACTTCCTCGACCCAATTCAATAATTTCTAACGATATTCCATCTATCTTTTCAAAACTTTCTGTTAGTGTCCATAATAAATAACTAAAACTAGATCCTGTTGTATTGTTTACCTTAACGTAAATATCCCAAAAGCTTGACTCTGAAAATTTAGTCGATAATAGTTGTTGAAAGTTTTTATTGTATTTATGTTTATTAATATTGTTGCGATATAGTTCTAAATCAAACTTTTGAATTATATTATCTAACTTTATATCCGTCCATATTTGGTGTTTGTAAAAGTCAATAATCCTATTAGCCTTGATGATTTTAAGCGATTCTAATTCCTCATCTTCATACGGAAAGTATTCATGATACATTAAACTACCCCGATTGTATATCGGGTAATAATCGGATTCATTATCTAGATATGATTTTAAATCTAGGCCCTCTTTTTTACAATATTCTTCAATATCAGTATACGCTTTAGTGTTTTCTGTATATAATACATTCAACATATTTGCGATCATTGTTTTAATTTTTGTCTGCTTTGTAAGCAATAATGATCTTAAAGTCTCTAAAATAGAATTTTGATGTCTTTCTTCATGACAATAGCCTGAAACTACCTTCTTTAATTCATTACCTTGTTTCTTTACTACCTCAAGTTCGTAATTATAAATATCTCCTCTATAGGGAATAAAGAACACAAGAAGCTGCTTTATCTCCAAATCTGATAATGCTTCATTGTTAAAAACAAAGTTTGAAAATATAACTGTATTGTATGAAAATGATTTAACAAATACTTCTTGTAATATTAATTCCTTAAAAATGGGAAACCATGAATGCAAATATTGGATTGTTATTTTATTAATTATCAACCTAGCATTTTTCTCATTAACATCATGAAGATTTCTCTCAAGTAGATTTATAGAATTCTCTAGATATAATAACAGTTTATTATCAAATGAGGAATATAACTTTTTTAGTTCAATATAATGATAATACTCATCAAAGATACTGGTCCCTTTTTCGGTAAATAGCAATTGTTCATTCTTCATGATTTTATATTTAGTTTGCTTGCCGTTTAAAATATTACATTATTTCTTATTTTAAAACATTATAATAAAATTGTCAATTATCTTAATATATGCAATTCTTATTTCAATTGAGCCCAACTATATAGATAAAATGCGCACGTTTAACATCCCTCACATGCCCGTTCGTTAATATCTTTGTCACTTTTGGGATATAATATATTTCTATTTGCACCCAACACCAAAATCATCATCAAGTAAGCTCCCTAGAGTGACTGATACCATTGCCTGATTTTTCAGATACGACATAATACTACCAAGCAACTCGATGGTGACTATCATAATTTGAATCTGGCATGCTCAAAAATAACAAATTAAAGGCACAAGGCGGGTTGTGCCAAATATGATTTTTAACATCTTATTGTGTTTTTGTATACAAGCATAAAGGCACAAACCTTCACAAATAGATAATCTCTATTGGGTAGTTTTTTTTGTTCTGAAGCCTGAGTTATAAGTTCAAGGTTCAAGGATAGGTTTTTAAGAATCTCCACAAATCTTTGTATTTCCTCTGCAGCTATCTGTATTACAGGACACAACAGGTTGTGGGTTCGATGTTCTGGATTTACTGTGCCTCTGCGAAGCTTTAGGATTCCTTTGTGGTTCTCTGTGTTACAAGTAACTCTTTGTTTAAATCGGGACGTTGTCCCGCACCCTACTTCATTTTTGGCATCGCCCCAAAAACGAAGCAAAAAACGCTAGCCAAATAAAAGCTTCTGCCCTCCTCCTTGATGAATTTTTGCCGACCCACATGCCGGAATTCCCGCATTCTTCTTCGTCGCGCCTACGCCGGCCCGCTTATTTGGCGGGCCACCCCTGCTTCGCAACATCATGGTCTAGCTCGTAACTTGGAAATTTGTGTTATCCTGACTTTTTTAAAAAAACTCTGTGACTCAGCGTCTCTGTGTTTTAATTTGAGACGTTATTTTTCCCGGGGTGGTACTGCAAAGATTTAAGATTCTTAGCGACTTGGCGTGAAATCAAAAGGTTTAAAGCGGCTTATCGAGAAACCACCTCTGGGTTACCTGGTACAGCAAGCGGAAAAAAAAACTTGCAAATGCTCCCAAAGATGAAGTAATCACTCTTTGCTCCGGAGACATTGCAAGCTTGAACAGACTATTTGCTTACTATTGTGTTTTGCGAATATTGAAATTCAACGGTCGCTTAATCTTCCACATTCACGGCATAAGCACCACGTGGTTCCAGCACGCCGAATGATTCCAGCTCCAGGCCATGTTGACGAACAACGGCATGGAAGGCATCGCGTTCTTTGGGATCGACTGCTACCAACAGGCCGCCGCTGGTTTGCGGATCGCACAACAGGTGTTTCTGCTCATCGGTCAGTGGCGATATCTTATGCCCATAACTATCGAAATTACGGAAAGTACCTCCCGGGAATGTTTTATGCTCCATGTAATACTCAAGCCCGTTAATGCGTGGCACTTTTGCGGTAGATATACGAGCACTCAGATTACTGCCTTCACACAATTCGGTGAGATGGCCCAGTAAGCCAAACCCGGTAACGTCGGTCATGGCCTGCACACCTTTCAATTTACCCAGTTCCTGTCCCACTTTATTGAGGGTCAGCATGGATTTACGGGCCACATCCAGATCTTCCGGCTTAAGCAATCCCTTTTTCTGTGCCGTGGAAAGAATCCCAACGCCCAATGGCTTGGTCAGGTAGAGTTCACTGCCCTCAGAGGCCGATGAATTCTTCTTAATCTGTGCCTTGGTGGCCATCCCGGTCACGGCCAACCCAAAGATAGGTTCCGGGCCATCGATACTATGACCGCCGGCGATGGCGATACCTGCCTGGGCACAGGCCCTTTTTGCGCCTTCCATAACCTGTCCGGCAATCTCTTCGGATAATTTATTAACCGGCCACACCAAAATGGCGATGGCCATGAGTGGCTGTCCGCCCATGGCATAGATGTCACTGATGGCATTAACAGAAGCAATGCCTCCGAAATCCATGGGGTTATCCACAATGGGCATGAAAAAATCGGTGGTTGAAATCAACACCCGCTCCTCATCAATACTGTATACTGCTGCATCGTCCAGGGTTCCATTTCCAACGAGCAACCGGGGATCGGTAATCTCGGTGGTGGTTTGTGCCAAGATGTTTCGCAACACTTTGGGGGATATCTTACACCCGCATCCGGCACCATGTGAATAATGCGTCAAACAAACAGTTTCCGGGGTGGGGTTTTCCGTATTTATTGTGGTCATATCGTATGTTTTTATTGTTCGTTTTTAATATTTGCAAACACAGAGGCACTGAGTTTTATACCATCAGTCTACATGCAACTTATTGTTACCTCCGGCCTTCAATTTCTCAAATTTTCACCTTTTCAATTTCTCTTTTTTTACCGCTGAGACGCAAAGGCGCTGAGTTTTTTTTATCATCAGCCTATATACAACTTATATTTACATCCCAGATTCAAATTCTCAATTTTTCAACTTCTCAATCTACAACCGCTAAGACGCTGAGATGTTATATCATCTGTCTACATGCAACTTGTTGTTACTTCAGGCCTTCAAATTCTCAAATTTTCAATTTCTCACCTTCTCAAATTCTCTCATCTACCCCTTCTGCTCCCCTCACACACATGCGTTGGCATGTAATTCCAGACTTTTTAGTTTATCCAGCAGAATACCGGCATTTTCACGGGCATCACCACTGGGAAGCTGCATCAACTCATGGGTTCCCTTATATTTATCGGTACTGTACTGGTAGGTTTTATCGTAATAAACCAGCAGCAATTCAGCGACCTTGGCATAATCCTTATTTCTGAAAAAATCCAGTACCTCCTGCATGCGTGTTTGTCCCAACCGTTTCTTTAGTTTTAATATGGACTGCTCCATGCATTCTGCATCGAGGCTGGCATAATCCTCTACCAACCGTTGGATGCGATCACCTGCCGGCACTACAATTT
Organism: Marinilabiliaceae bacterium JC017; assembly: GCA_004296775.1. GTDB lineage: Bacteria > Bacteroidota > Bacteroidia > Bacteroidales > Marinilabiliaceae > JC017. Next base: position 53,889 of record RHGE01000015.1, on the reverse strand, counting down.
CCAATACGGTAGCGGTGTTCATGGAGAGCCAAAAGGGATCCGGCAAAAAGACCCTGCCGATGGATTTACTCTCTCCTTCCACCCAAATGGGCCGGTCTCTTCGAAAGGTTAAGAGTTGCTGAAGCATGTTATTTTGAAATTGCTGGGTAGAAGGCTGCGTTCCCTGACCGATACCACCAAAGGCTGATCCGCGGTGACAAGCCAGGCCTTCCAGGTCGATCACCTGTTCGTTCATGGTCGCCAGGTGTTTAAGAATCTCTGTTTTACCGCCTCCGGTATGTCCTTCGATCACCACCAGGTTATCGGTAATGACCATCTGCTCCAGCAGGTAATTCCGATAGGCTTTGTAACCGCCTTCCAGGAGCGCACACTGAATGCCTACCTTTTCAAACAACCAGGCCATGGACTCCGACCGCATACCACCCCGCCAGCAGTGTACCAGCAGCTTACCCTGTACGGCGGCTTCCTTAGCCTGCTTGGCAAAATCGGCCATCTTGGGGCCTACTATTTCTAACCCCTTTAACACAGCAGCTTCTTTGCCTGTTTTCTTATAAAGGGTTCCCACAACAGCTCTTTCGTCGTTGTTGAAAAGCGCAATATTAATGGCACCGGGGATATGTCCTTCTTCAAATTCAGCCGGAGATCGCACATCAATTACCGGTATATGAATAGCTTCCTTGAGGAATTCCTCAGGAGTTAATTTTTTCATGTGTATATCATTCGTTTTATAATGATTCCCTGAAACAGGCCAAATGGAGTTTTCTTTGATGAAAGAATTGCGCATGGCTCATTTCATGGTCTCTAATCTTCAATGGAGTAATCGAACATCCAAAAAAAAGCGACCGGTAAAATTATAGCGTGTCTCGCTGATATCAAAGGAGAAAGCGATAAACTTTAAGGCGACTTCTTTTAAAAATTGATTTGGCAACTATAATCGTTCGTAATTCTTTTGTGATTACCCGAAACATTAATCTATGCCTATCCCTATTATTGCCTTGCAAATGAATCGAATAAACTCTGAAGGAGTGCCTGTAACAGCACAGGGTTTCAACCCTGTGTTCCCAATAATAGTAATAAGGAAGGCTGAAGGCCTGGTATGTATTATATGGTACCAGGATAACACAAACACCCCTTCATGGTTGGATTTAAAAACGGCAATAGTCATAGGGTTAAAACCCTATGCTTTTACAAATGGCCTTTCAGCCCTGGATGCTGTGACTCTTCATTTTCCCGTTTCTGCGGTATCATTTCAATAGAAGGAACAGCTTTCTGTTATTGATTCTCAGACAGTGTTATTTTTTGACAGGATTAACAAGATTTACATGATAGATCAAACATGGTTATTGATTTTCTGACGGGGTATCATTTCAATAGTTTAATTGGGACGTTGTCCCAAACCCTACTTCATTTTTGGCATTGCCCCAAAAACGAAGCAAAAAACGCTAGTCAAATAAACGCTTCCCCCCACCTCCTTGATGAATTTTTGCTAACCCACATGCCGGAATTCTCGCATTCATTTTCGTCGCGCCTACGCCGGCCCGCTTATTTGACGGGCTCTCGCGCTTCGGATCATCATGGCTATGCTCATAAAAAAATGATTTGAGCTATTAAAGAACTGTTTCTATTGGGTTATTTTTTGTTCTGGGTTGTGGGTTACGGGGGTAAATAGATAATTCGAATTAATATTCGGCCGGAGACCGGGTGGTTACAACGAAGCGAGACGCTTCGCTGAACGGGGGGGAGCTGGTATGTAGTATATGGCACCATGATAATACAAACACCCTTTCAGGGCTGGATTTAAAAACGGTAATAGTCATAGGGTTAAAACCCTATGCTTTTACAAATGGCCTTTCAGGCCTGTATGCTGCGATACTTCATTATCCCGATTCAGCGGTATCTTTTCAATAGTTTAATTGGGACGTTGTCCCAAACCCTACTTCATTTTTAGCATTGCCCCAAAAACGAAGCAAAAAACGCTAGTCAAATAAACGCTTTTGCCTGTGTTCGGCAAAGCGTCCCGCTTTGTCGTTTTTACCATGGCCTCTGGCCGGCACTATAATAAGTTGAATTACATAATTCAGAAATAACAATTGACTGTATGAAGAATAAGGTGAAATGGATTATTCGAAATATTATTCGGCCGGAGACCGGGTGGTTACAACGAAGCGAGACGCTTCGCTGAACGGGGGGGACAGGGGCTATTGGCTGTTTGAATGGGCACGGATTGCAAATCCGCGCCAGCGGCGGGGGTGTTAGTGAGAGGTTTTCGACAGGATTAACATGATAGATCAAACATGGTTATTGATCAGGGACCTTTTTAGTCTTCTCGGCGAGAAACGATTCGACTGACAGATTGGGATCATTCCCCGGGGCGAGAACTCATTTGACGACAGATTGAGATCATTCCTGGCGGCAAGAAGTCATTTGACGGCAGATTAAGAGCATCCCTGGCGGCGGGAAACTATCTGACGGTAGATTGGGATCATTCCTGGCGGCGAGAAGCCATTTGACAGCAGATTGGGATCATTCCCCGGGGCGGGAAGATATCTGACGGTAGATTGAGAGCATTCTCCGCGGCGGGAAGCGTTTCGATTGGCAGATTACCTTCATTCCGCACAGAAAAAAAGCGGCACTCCATATAGGAATGCCGCTTCAAAAAAAATATCAGTTCTCAATCATCAGGAAACAGTTTGTTCTTTCATGGTCCGGTTGCGAATGCGCACCGCCAGGTTATACATCACCGGTGCCAGAATTAAAGTCAGCACCGTGGAGGTTGATAGCCCGAAGATAACGGTCCAGGCCATGGGCGACCAGAAGTCGGCATTGTCACCCCCAAAATAAATATGCGGATTCAGCTCCTGGAACAATCCGAAGAAATCGAAGTTAAGTCCTACGGCCAGGGGTATCAGACCTAAAACGGTGGTGATGGCTGTTAATAACACCGGACGCAAACGGGTTTTTCCAGCGTTAACCACGCACTCTACTTCCACTTCACGTGGTAGTCGGCCGTGTTCTGGCAAACCGCGTTTTTTCTTTTCATCGTTTCGAAGGATGTCAATGTAATCGACCAACACAATACCATTGTTCACCACAATACCGGCCAGCGACACAATACCCACCCCGGTCATCAGGATGATGAAATCCATCCGGAAGGTACCCAGTCCCATGAATACTCCGATGGTACTCAACACCACAGTACCGATAATAATCATTGGTTTGGCACCCGAGTTAAACTGTGTAATCAGGATCATGGCAATGAGAGCGATTGCCAGAAGCAGTGCCCTCAATAGGAAGTCAGAGGTCTCTTTCTGGTTTTCCTGTTCCCCGGTCATATCATACCGGTAGCCGGAAGGCATTTTATAGTTTTCCAATACATCCTTAATGCGCGCATTTATCTGGTTGGCATTGTAGCCTTCCACCACATTTGAATAGAGGGTAATAACGCGGGTGTTATCCAGTCGTTTAATGGTTTCGTAAGTGGTGTTGTAAGTATAATCAGCCACAGAAGAGATAGGTATTTGATAACTGCTTCCGTTTTTGTCCAACTTAATCTTCAGGTTCATCAATGATGACACGTTGTTTCGGAACTGATCATCCAGGCGGAGCATGATATCATATTCATCTTCGCCCTCCTTATACTTGTCTACTTTGTTACCGTAAAGGGCATTCCGAAGCGTTCCGGCCACCATTTGGGTAGAGAGCCCCATGCGTCGCACTTTGTCGCGATCGATATTAATTTGCATCTCTGGTTTATTGGTATTGAGATCAAGTTCCAGGTTTTCAATTCCCGGAATGTGATCTTCATTAATCACCCGTTTAATGTCTTCGGTCACTTCAATAAGTTTATCAAAGTCATCCCCGGAGATTTCAATGTTGATAGGTTTTCCAACCGGTGGTCCGTTTTCTTCCTTCTCAATAAATACTTTGGCGCCAATAAAACCATTGAAGTTATCCGTCAGCTCACGCATGATCTGTGAGGTGCTGATGCCGTCACGATCCTGGAAATCCTTAAAAGTAATCGTTGTTAGTGATTTGTTGGGCGAACGTTCTGCTTCAAAGAAGCCTCCTTTGCCGTTACCCACATTGATACCCACTGATTTTATAATGTGTTCATAAGGTGCCAGGGTGCCATAAAGAATCTCTTCCGCCCGGCGGGTTACCTCGTCGGTTTTGTTAATATCGGTACCCAGGGGTAATTCCAGGGTGAGATATACCGTGCGTGGTTCATTCTGAGGGAAGAAGATGAAATTGGGCTTACTTAAAAGGAAAAAGGCGATTGAAAAGAATAGAAACACCACGGATCCCATAATGACCCATTTGGATGTGTGGCGTCCCAATGCTTTTCGCAGTGTTTGTTCATATTTATTTTCCAGGTAAGGCAAGAAAGTATGCTGGAACCAAACGGCTGCCGGTTTGAGACCAAATACATTCAGGGTTGTGAGTAACAAGGGTAACACAAAGATATTTCCCCACAGGATGCTTCCGGCGAGGTAAAACATTACCCCCAGAGCAGCCATCGCGCCTGTAATAAGAAAGACCTTGCGTTGATTACTCTTTTTCTTGATGTCCTCCAGTTTCATGTACCGGGCCGCAAACACCGGGTTGAGCACCAGTGCCACAAAAAGTGACGAGGAGAGCACGATGATCAGGGTTACCGGGAGATAGCGCATGAATTTGCCTACTATTCCCGGCCAGAGTAATAGCGGGAAAAAGGCCGCCAGCGTGGTGGCTGTGGACGAGATAATAGGCCCGGCAATTTCACTGGTTCCGTGCTTTACGGCTTCCATGCGGTTCATGCCCTGTTCCATGAGGCGGTAAACATTTTCAATCACCACAATGGCATTGTCCACCAGCATACCCAAGGCCAGCAACAGGCCAAACAAGATCATGGTATTGATGGTGTACCCCAGTTGCGCCAGTACCAAAAATGAAATGAACATGGACATGGGGATGGCCAAACCGGAGAAGATGGCATTACGCAATCCCAGGAACAGGTAAAGCACCAACATAACCAGGATCATTCCCATCAGGATGCTGTTCTCCAGGTTGCTTATCTGATCGCGGATAGATACCGACTGGTCGTCGGTAACCGTAATGGTCAGGTCTTTAGGCAGTGTGTTTGCTTCCTTTTTCTTGGTGATGATTTCAAATATCTTATCAGTGGCATCCAGCAGGTTTTCTCCCCCCTTCTTTACGATGGATAACGAAACCACCGCTTTGTGATTAAGGCGTGAGATGGTACTTTTTTCCTCAAAGCCATCAATAACACGCGCCACATCTTTCAGATAGACAACTTTTCCGCCTTCCTCTTTCACAATGGTATTACGGATCTGCTCCATATTGCGGTAATCGGCTTCGGTACGGATGGAACGACGGGTGCCGTCCACAATGATTTCACCGGCGCCAATGGTCACATTCTCACTGGCAACAGCCATCTCCAAATCATAAAAGGAGAGGTCATAGGCCTCCATTTTATGGGGATCCACATGAATTTTTATCTCCCGCTCATCTACCCCTCTCACATCTGCTTCACGTATTTCACTCAGCGTTTCAAAATCATCCTGCAGGTCTTCGGCGAACTTTTTTAGTTCATACACACTGTAGTCCCCCGATAGGTTCACATTCAGGATGGGGAACTCCGAGAAGTCAATATCTTCCACTACCGGATCATTGTCCAGATCATCAGGCAACTCACTGAGTGCCTTATCCACCTGGTCTTTTACATCCTGCAGGGCTTGATTGACCTGCACGTCTGTCTCGAACTCAACGATAATAATACTCATGTCCTGGTACGAAGCGGATGATTGCTTCTTTACGCCGTCCAGCCCTTTTAACTCCTTTTCAATGGGCCGGGTGATGAGGTTCTCAATATCCAGGGGACTGTTACCCGGGTATACGGTTGCAACCGATATATAGGGAACCACAATTTCAGGAAACAACTCCCGCTGCATCCCTTTATACGCCATGAGCCCGGAGATGAGCAGAAATACCGTGAGAATATATACGGTATTTTTATTTTTCAGGGCCCAGAATGTGGGTTTAAACTTACGCGTTGAAACTGTTTTTTCAGTTTCTATATCTTTCTCCATAATGACGCTTCCTTAAATAATTCGATATTTTTCATTTTAATGGATCGTTAAAACTTTGTGTTTACGTGAGAGATAGCCCGGGCTCTGATACCTGTTGATCAGCTGCCCGTCTACCACCTATTATCCAACGATCTATTGCAATCCGGATTCTGTTGAAATCACCGAACCGTCCACCACCTGGGCAAATCCTTCTGTTATCAACTTCATCCCTTTTGAGAGGCCTTCCACTACCAGGGCATTGTTATTATCCTTGATGCCGGTTTTTACATACTGTTTTTTAGCCACCCATTTGTCACTTTGATGCTCGGCAACAAACAGGAATTCCCCGGAGAAATCCTTTTTAACGAGCAACGATGGAACCACAATGGCCTCCGGTGCTGAAAAAGTTTTCAGTTTCATTATGGCCAGCAGGTTAGGTTTAATGTCATTGTCGAAATTATCGAGGTTCACCCTAATGCGGAATGTGCGGGTGCCGGCATCAATAACCGATGAGGTGCGGTAGATATTCTCATTCACTGTTTTGTTGATCACCGGGAAATTTATTTCCACCGGATCACCGGCCTTAATCTTATTCAGATATGTTTCTGCCACATCGGCGTTGATATACACATTGTCGATGTTTACTAAACGGGCAAACGGCATAGACGGTCCGGCAATCTCACCTTGTTTTTGAATGATGTCATCCACCACGCCGTTGATGGGGGCTTTAATCACCGACATGGCCAATTGGGCTTCCAGGCCTTCCAGTTTCTTCTCCAGGGATTCTTTATCCGATCGGGCTTTGAGGAATTCCATTTCCGATCCGATGTTCTGATCCCACAGGTTCTTTTGACGCTGATAAGTGGTGATGGCCAGGTCCAGGCTGATTCTCAGTTCCTGTATGGAGCGCTGAATGGTTTCCGTATTGAGACGTGCCAATACCTGACCTTTGTGTACCTTATCTCCCTCTTTTACTTCTATGGAGATGATATTACCCCCAACTTCCGGACTAACCAATATGTTTTTGTCGGCTTCCACCTGGCCGGTAACATCAACAAAATGCTCAAATGTTTTTAACTCAATGGTGGTCAGACCTACTTTAATAACTCCTGCACCGGTATTTGTTTCCAGCTCTTTCTCCAGCTTAGCGATCTTTTTCTTCAGACCACTCAGCTCTTTCTTGTACTCAACCAACTGCTCTTCTTTGGCTTTTTTCGTATCCGCTGTTTTGGCAGAGCAGGCCATCAACAGGGCAATGAGTGGGATAATGATTGCTTTATTCATCTGTTTATTTTTTCATTTTAATTGCCAGATGGAACTTTCCATGATTAAATAATCATTTAATCATGGACGTTTCATGTGTTTGATTTTATTCAATGGTCAAATGAAATTCACCCAATTGGTTCCTTCCATGGATTTATTTTTTCTGTTCAGCCTATAATTGGCTAATTGCTTTCTTATACTGAATGTGAGCATTCAGCATATTCATGGTCGACTCAATGTATTTAACTTGTGACTGAATGTATTGATTTTCATTCTGTGATAACTCTGTACTGGATGCCAACCCGTTTGAAAATTTAATGCGTGTTTTATCATAGATGTTATAAGCAATATCCACACCAAGTTTATCATTCTGATAGGTCTCCCGGGCATTGGTTAAATTCGTATTGGCCACCAATACCTCCCGTTGCAGATTTTGCTCCAACATTATTTTGTCATTCTGCAGTTTAAGCATGTTGATTTTTTCCTGCTTTACTTTTGAATGACGCATGCCTGAGGTAAAAATCGGCATTGAAAGCGACAGGCCAAGAATCTGGGAATTTGTTTTGTTTAGCGCATCAAATTCTTCTCCCATTTGAAAGTGGGTATAACTATAAAAGGCCGATAGTTTAGGCAGGTACTGAGCCTGCTCATTTCTGATCTTCACGTCCTGAATCGCTTCCTGCGTTTGCATAATGGCGTAATCGATGTGGCTTTCTACCCGAAATGAATCTTTAGCATTTTGTTTCGTTTGAACTGGTAACAGTAAAATATCCAGGTTATCTGCTAACGCTATTGGAGAATTAATATCTATCCCCATGGCAAATTTAAGCACCGACTCAGAAATGATTAACTGCCGTTCGGCCTCCAGGACAAGGTTCTTAGAAGTGTTTACCATCAAACGAATCTGATCCACATCAATCTCCTCCCGAAAGCCGTTTTTATAATAGGCAGCTGTTTCAGTCAGTGTCTGTTCGTTTACTTTCAGGTTTTGTTTGAAGTTCTCCAGGTTCTGATAAGCTATTAATGCCAGATAATAGGCCTGGGCTACCGCTTCGCGTACATCTACCAATGTTTTTTCTTTGTTCTTTTGGGAAAGCTCAACGAATATGCGGCTGGCCTTTACGCCAAGAAAGTAGGAACCGTCAAAAATCAACTGACTGGCCTTACCACCCACATTCCACGAATATTTTGTGCCGAACTGCGCCTTGATTGTTTCAACTTCTCCTTTTTCATTGGTTAATTGAATGAAATTTTCCTGAATCGAGAGATTATCGCTTAAGCCCCCTTCCATATTTAACTGAGGCAAACCTAGTGCCAGGTATTCCCATACTTTCTTCCGGGCAGCATCAATATCATAATCTGCACTTTTCGTTTGGTAAGCATTCTCCGTGGCGTAATTAAGCGCCTCCTCCAAAGTAAACGTCATTGGGTCCTCCTGGGCCACCAATGAGATTGGAACCAACAGCCATAGTAGTCCTAAAATAGACAAGCGGTGTGACATAGTTTTCTGGTTTGTTTTATCTGTTTTTATTTTCATTTTCATGGCCAAACAGGCGTTTGCACTCTTTTAATCCCTCTTCAGTACAAATACCGATAAAGTGGTATTTATAGACCTGATGAATGGTTGCCTGATCATTCATTGAGTTAGGTTCAAATATTTCGTTAGTAGGATCAAAAGTAAATATGCTGTGTGCAACCATCAGACGGGCAATAATATCCGGATCAATATCCTCGCGGTAGAATCCTTCTTTAATGCCTTGTTGCAGATTGGCTCGGTGAGCGTCATAAACTGTTTTGCGTTTCCATTCATTCATCTCATGATAGATAACAGGGTAATACTTGCGCAGATCAAATGACAAGGTTGGATTGTGATGAACAAACTTTTCCTGAAAGGCATTGCGGTGTACCAGGTGTTGCTCGATAGCATTAACCTTTTCATCATGGAAAACATTAACTGCTCCTCCAATAAAATCACGCACATAGGTCATCACGGCTTCTACCAATTCTCCTTTATCCTTGACACATTGATAAAGTGTTTTTTTTGACATGCCCATTTCCCGGGCAATGTCATCCATGCTCACACTTTTTATTCCATAGCGATGAAAAAGGTGAAATGAGCGTTCAATTATGTTTTGGCGTTTCTTCTCCATGCCGCAAAAGTATAAAATACCTCCCCATTGGAAACTATTTTTGTGTTAAAAGTTTCTAAAGTTTTTCAAAGCCTTTTTCGAGGCGTTAGATTCAACTGTTAGTCAAAGTTTTTTGCTCATTAATAAAATATTTCGAGCTTCGCAGATGTTTTTATATTATTTGCACAGCTTTTAATTCATAGTACAATGCGGATAGTGCTTTATTGTTCATTCTTAATCTCCTTTTTGTGTTTTAATTCTTCCGGCTATAGCCAATCAAAAAAACACAAGCATAATAAAGGCACATCCAAAAGAGAGATCCGGAAACGTCAGCAGAAAGCCAATGAACGGGATAGTGAAAGCAACCTTTTCAATCCTCTTCAAACCATGGGATCGCGGAAGAATGAGGCCCGTGATGATTTAATCTGGCATAGTGAATCAGCCAACACGGTTTACAAAAAAGCCGGGAATATAAGTTTAACTACACCTTCCCGCTACGGCATCCGATCGGACCTGGAATTGTCCTCTATCCTTGGGTTTGATTACTGGGCGCCTAATATATTTATAAAGAAACGTTGGAAAAAAGAGAAGTGGGTTGTTGCCTCTCGACATGGTTTCTATTCCGGCACGCCCGGGTTGAAATGGGCACAAAAGCAAGGCTATCAAGAGATCATTGATTCACTGGCCCCGGTTCCCTGGGCCATGGCGATGCGAAACGAATTAATTGTTAGCCGGTACCTGGCCAAGAAGTTCGGGTGTAAAGGGAATCAACCCTATTTGGTTTTATCAGCCGCCCTTGGTTATGATTATGGCATTAAGTTTTCTTCTGAAGTACCGGATGAATTAAATAAGCATTTATTAACAAACCGCAGTCCGGCACTGACCGGTAATGGGGGCTTTGGATACTTCAAGCTGAGGGGAGATTACCAAATTAATAATGCTTTGTTGCTCGGTTCTTCCTTAAAATTCTTTTTTGGTGATTTTACCGGAAGCCGTTCTTTTGAGAATCAAACTGAACTACAGACTTTTTTTGCACGGAATGTGTCCATATCTGTTGGATACATCTTTTCCTGGGCACGCTATGATACGCCCGCGGCTGCCAACATCTTCCCTTTCATGGATATTAGCTTGTATTTCGGGCGTAAACAGAGCCGACAGAAGGGCTTGTTTGCCAAGCCAATGTTCTGATAAAATCATTCCAGGCAGACGGGTGTATTTTTGTTCAAATACAGGAGATTTACTTCCGATTTATGACATATATCAAGGTATGTTTTTAAATCTTTCTATTTTTGTGCATCACACATTGGAACTTAAAAGAATTATAAGTTCAAACCAAAAACTATCTGTTTAATTATAAATTTCCAGTAAATGAAAAAAGAAGTCGCCATTGGCATTGACATTGGAGGAACCAACACGGTAATCGGTGTGGTTGACAGAGAGGGAAACTTACTTGCAGAAGGTCATACTCCAACGTTGACCAATACTGATATAAAAAATTACCTTGAAGTGTTAACCGCTAAGATCAATGAAACTGTTTTTGAGATCAAGGAAGAGATTGAAGTAAAAGGAATTGGTGTTGGTGCGCCAAGCTCAAATTACTATACAGGAGAAATCGTTGGTGCCTCCAACCTGGGTTGGGGAGATGTTGTTCCGTTTGTACAATTATTGCGGGAATACTATGACTATCCGGCCATTATTTTGACCAATGATGCTAACTCTGCCGCTGTGGGAGAGTTGATGTATGGTGGTGCAAAAGGCATGAAAAATATGATCATGTTGACATTAGGAACCGGTGTTGGCAGTGGTATCATCGTCAATGGGGAACTGGTACTGGGACACGATGGATTTGCCGGTGAACTGGGACATGTTATCATGGATACTAACGGACGCGAGTGTGGTTGTGGACGTAAGGGCTGTTTGGAAACTTATGCCTCTGCAACCGGTATTTGTCGCACTGTCTCTGAGTTGATTGCTACCTCTAAAATTCCGAGTGAGTTGCGGAAGGTTCCTTCAGGAAATTTCACTTCCAAGATGATTTTTGATGCCGCGGAAAAAGGGGATAAGTTAGCCCTTGAAGCATTTGAGATTACAGGAAAGATGTTGGGTGAAGCCATTGCCAATTTTGTGGCTTTCTCAAGTCCTGAAGCTGTATTCTTATTTGGTGGTCTGGCATTGGCCGGAGATTATATTTTCAAACCCACCAAAAAATACATGGAAGAAAATATGTGTTTCCTTTATAGCAATAAAGTTAAATTGCTTCCTTCAAAACTTGATGGTGCTAAAATAGCCGTATTAGGTGCCAGTGCTGTTGTTTGGAAAGAACTGGAAAACTAAACTAATATTTCGGATCCGGCTCTCTGCCGGATCCGTTTCCCTCCTTACCCAATATTATCTTCTTGAAGTCAGGTTTGATCCCTGTTATATAATTGGTTATTTTTTATAACTAAACTGCTAATATTATGAATGTACTCAGACTTTTTTCATTGGTTGTGCCAATGTTTTTCTTTATGGCTTGTCAGTCGCCACAACAAGAACCACGACTGGTTGACAACGTGGATCCGTTTATAGGAACCGGCGCTCACGGACATGTATTTCCGGGAGCAACCACTCCATTCGGGATGGTTCAGTTAAGCCCTAACAACGGGGTCTCAGGCTGGGACTGGTGTTCGGGCTATCACATCTCTTCTAATGTTATTGCAGGTTTTACGCACATGCATTTAAGTGGTACCGGCATTGGGGATCTGGGTGATTTGTTGATTACCCCTACTACCCAAACGGTTGTGGCTGATACCACTGCCGGCGGTAAGAATTTTCTGAATCCTTACAAACACCAGTTTTCCCATGAACAGGAAGGTGCTGTTCCGGGCTATTACTGGGTAAATTTAGATAATGGAGATATTAAAGCAGAACTGACTGCTGGCAAGCGTACCGGGTTTCATAAGTATACCTTTTCAAAAGCGGGGGAGGCAGCCCTGATTGTAGACCTGGCACATGCTATCAACTGGGATAAGGCTGTGGATACCTATATCAAACAAGAATCTCCTATGTTGTTTACCGGTTATCGCAAATCACAAGGTTGGGCCAATGACCAATGGGTGTATTTTGCCATTGAAGTAAATCAGCCGGTGACATCCTTTAAGGCCGGCAATGGCGGTGAACTCAATGATGCAAAAGAGATCAAAGGCACTGATACGCGTGCTGTGTTAGGTTTTGACATCGCCAATCAAAAGCCACTATTGGTAAAAGTGGGGCTTTCTTCCGCCAGCATCAAAGGGGCTATTAAGAGTATTGCCACAGATGCGCCACATTGGGATTTTGACCAGGTAAAAGAGGAGGCCAGCAATGCCTGGGAGCAGGAACTTCAGAAGATTAAAATATCAACAACTGATCAAGATCAGAAAACAGTTTTCTATACTGCTCTTTACCGTAGTATGATTGCACCTAATATGCATTCGGATGCCAACCATGAATACAAAGGACTCGATGGCAAGGTTAATAAAGCTGATGGATTTGATCGTTATACTGTTTTTTCTTTATGGGATACCTTTAGGGCGAATCATCCGCTTTTCACCATTACTCAACCGGAACGAGTAAGGGATTTTGTTCATTCTTTCATGGCGATTTACCGCGAGGGTGGTTTATTACCGGTTTGGGAACTGGTAGGAAATGAAACCAACTGCATGATTGGCTACCACGCCATTCCGGTTATCACTGATGCCTGGAAGAAAGGATTGATTACCGATATTCCTGGAGATGAGTTATTAAAAGCAATGGTCAAGAGTGCGACACAGGATAAGGGAGGCATCAACCACCTGAATAAATATGGTTTCATTCCGGCAGAACTGGAAAATGAATCCGTATCCAAAGCATTGGAATATATTTATGACGATTGGTGTATTGCACAAATGGCAAAAGCCGTGGGAAATGAAGCAGTTTATGAAACATTCATGGAGCGTGCTTTATTCTACAAAAACCACTTTGATGCTTCAACGGGTTTTATGCGTGGCAAACATGCCAACGGAAAATGGAAAGAGGATTTTGATCCTTTGTTCTCCAGCCATCGGGACGATGAATACACTGAAGGAAACGCCTGGCAGTACTCCTGGTTTGTACCACACGATATAGCAGGATTGATTCAACTGCATGGTTCAAATGATGCGTTTGTTACCAAGCTTGATTCTCTTTTCTCTATTGAAGAAGAACTTAAGGGAGAGAATGCGTCTCCGGATATCTCCGGATTAATCGGACAGTACGCGCATGGTAATGAACCAAGTCATCATGTGGCCTACTTATACAATTATGTCGGTATGCCATGGAAAACTGCAGAGAAGGTGCGTGAAATTCTAAATTCCATGTACACAACTGCAACAGACGGGATATGTGGAAATGAAGATTGCGGGCAGATGTCTGCCTGGTATGTACTTTCATCACTTGGTTTTTACCCGGTTAATCCCGCCGAGGCCAACTATGTAATTGGCAGTCCTTTATTTGATGAGGTTGATATTTCATTACCCATGAACAAGCATTTCAGAATTATTGCAAAAAATAATTCCCCGGAAAATATCTATGTACAAAAAGTGTCATTGAATGGACAGGCATTAACTAAATCGTGGTTTAGTCATGCCGATATGATCAAGGGTGGTACCCTGGAAATTGAAATGGGGCCCCAGCCCAATAAAACATGGGGTACAAAAAGTGAAGATGTACCGCCTTCTATGTCCCGATAGAAATACTTTTTTCATTAAAAATTAGCATAAGGCGACAAGATGAAAAGAAAAATCACTTTTTCATCTTGTCGCTTTTTTCATTGGGTTAAGTTGAATTGCGTATTTCTCAATATCCCCAAACCCTCCTTCATTTTTGTATTGCCCCAAAAACGAAGTAAATCTAAATCCACTGTTAACTGTTTTCTGCTTACTGCTAACTGCTAACTGTTTTCTGCTAATTGAATAAAGCCTCCTCGATGAATTTTTTCCGACCCACAAGCCAAAATTCCTGCATTCATTTTCGTCGCAGCCACTTCGGTCCGCCTATTTGACCGTTCCTTCCGTTTCCCATCATCTTGGCCAATATCATGTAATTAGTATAGGGAAATAATCGATCTGAATGCTCCGTTAGGTAGTTAATATATTATAGATAACTGTTTTGCATTTAAATATTCAGATCAAAGGCTAATGTTCTGCTTTTTTATTATTCCAGGAACTCTTCCGCTTATTCGTCATATTTTTTAAAAACATGTTGTAAAACATATATACAATAATTCCTTTTGGAGAACAATGAGACGTTTTATCTATTAAGTTTGCACCCCTTCATCCCATCCTTAGGGAATCAGTTTAAATACCAGAATCAAATTATTAAAAGCATTTAATGTTATTAGATCTTATAGTTTTATAATTACCTGATGGATACTTCGTACTCAAAAAAGTTAAAATGTCTCTTACAATATAAATGAATCTGAGATTAATCAGACTCCTGCTTATTATCCAATTTTTAATGATCTATTGAATGTGACTACAGCGCCTTAATGATGTTGTTAACATCATTGATCGCAGGATATTTTATAGGATCAGATAACCTGATCCCCTGGAAGATGTACAATCTTCTGTTGATTTTGCTAGTGTAATAATTAAATATAAAATGGAACCAATTTTTTTACCAAAACTCATTACTACGCTCAAAGGAGGGTATACACGGAGTAATTTTATTAATGACATCATGGCGGGTTTGATTGTCGGAGTGGTAGCTTTACCTCTGGCCATTGCTTTTGCCATTGCCTCCGGAGTGAGTCCCGATAAGGGATTGATCACGGCTGTTGTTGCCGGTTTTATTATTTCGGCCTTGGGAGGAAGCCGTGTCCAGATAGGTGGTCCTACCGGGGCATTTGTAGTTATCGTATATGCGATACTGACCAAATACGGCCTGGAAGGATTAATCATGTCCACCTTTTTAGCCGGAATTATAATGGTTTTATTTGGCGTGCTCAGGCTTGGCTCGGTGATCCGTTACATTCCCTACCCATTGACTGTAGGATTTACTGCCGGTATCGCATTGATCATTTTTGTTACCCAGTTAAAAGATTTATTTGGGCTGACAACTGCCGAGCTTCCTTCAGAGTTTATTCCGAAGATGAAGATCTTATTTATGTCGGCTGGTACCTTTAAATGGCAAGCAGCCCTTATCGGTGGTGTAAGTATCTTAATTACCATATTCTGGCAAAAGCTTAAAGTGAAAATTCCTGGTTCACTCATCGCATTAATTGTTTGTACGCTTCTGGCTTACTTATTTAACATGGATGTGGAGACCATTGGCAGCCGTTTTGGAGAAATCCCTTCTAACATGCCCTGGCCGTCAATGCCAAACTTTGATTTCGATAATATCTTATCCTACGTGAGCCCGGCTTTCACCATTGCTATCTTGGGATCGATTGAATCATTGCTGTCGGCAGTGGTTGCCGATGGAATGATTAGCGGACGCCACCGTTCCAACACCGAATTAATAGGGCAAGGAATCGCCAACATGGGTAGTGCGTTATTTGGCGGTATTCCTGCCACAGGAGCTATTGCCCGGACAGCCACCAACGTGCGTAATGGTGGACGTACCCCGGTAGCCGGTATCGTTCATGCTTGTACTTTATTAGCCATCATGTTGTTTTTAGGAAATCTGGCTAAACTTATTCCATTGAGTTGTTTGGCTGGTATATTGGTGGTAATCGCTTATAACATGAGTGAATGGCGTTCTTTTAAAGCCATCCTGAAAGGGCCCCGATATGATGTATTGGTGTTGTTAACTACGTTTTTCATCACGGTAATAATCGATTTAACGGTAGCTATTCAAATCGGAATGGTAATGGCCGCCATCTTATTCATGAAACGGATGGCAGACATCTCTAAAATAAAAACAATTGGAGCAGTAACTGCTGGAGATACTCCGGAAGATGCCGTAATGCAGGAGTGGCCCGAAGAAGTAGACGTGTTTGAAATTAGCGGACCTCTGTTTTTTGGAATGTCCAATAAATTCAATGACCTGCAAAAGAGTATCAGTAATCACTCCAAGGTTGTGGTATTGCGTATGCGGAATGTCCCAATGATTGATGCCACCGGGTTGTATCACTTCAAAACCTTGTTGCAAGGACTTGAAAAAGGAGGGAAACCAATTGTACTTTCCGGTGTTTCTAAAGAGGTGTTCAAAGTTTTAGAAAAAGAAGGTATCATTAAGCACATTGGAAGCATAAATGTTTGTGAGAATTTTGATACTGCTCTTGATCGGGCTAAACAGTTGAAAGGCTAATTTTTATAATAACAATAGACCGTTAGGTTCTCAATTGTTTTGACCATCAAATAAGCACAAACTATTATAATAAAGGAATTACTTTCATACATCAAAAATGCGATGCGCATAAGTTTCCTGGCTTATGCGCATCTTTTTTTAGTTGATTGTAACAATAGATCGCTAGAGAGTAGGCTGATTTACTTTACTCCCATTTTTAGACCATTAACAACTTTGCATATTGGATAAATACAAACTGTTTTTTAATTACTTACAAAGGTTCAACGAACTATTGTTGTGAAAAACCTTTCCAAATTCTGAAAGATGATTGTTTTGGGGTTTCATTATTAATACGATTCAAGGGATGACCAGATTTGTAGTTTTGTCTCGTTAATTAAGAAACAAAAAATGGTAGTAGGTGTCACACTCGACTGATAGTGGGTGTCGCACTCGACTGATAGTGGGTGTCGCACTCGACTGATAGTGGGTGTCGCACTCGACTGATAGTGGGTGTCGCACTCGACTGATAGTGTGTGTCACACTCGACTGATAGTGTGTGTCACACTCGACTGGTAGTGGGTGTCGCACTCGTATGAGTATGGAAATTGAAAAAACCTCTCATTGCCAATCTTTATTGTTTTATGTCGAAATATTTATTTGATAATCTATTGCGGCCAGTATTATCTGTGTCAAATTAATATTTTTAAGCAATGAGCGATAGAAGGGGTTATAGTCATTTGACTCTCCGGCATCTTTTATCTTCAATTAATTAAAACAGGTATGGCTTTGTGTGTTACGTTTGAATTTTGATTATCTTAATTATTGATGTGAATTATTATAACAATACTAAGCTTTTTTAATCAGCTTAAAAATATACCACGCATTGCCCAATTAGTCTATCTTTTTTTAATTAATTAAATCTAGTATTCTGAAAATCAATAATTCGTAATGCTAATTATGGTTTTACAAAAAAGAATAGGAATAACTGTAAGCAAGTTTTAAAGATGGTATTGATTTATATCATAGTTTGATCCAGATATTCCGGAAAGCCTTATTAAACTGATTAATAAACTGGTGAAATTGGTTAAAAATTTTACTTTTGCAGCTATCGTCGTTAAATAAAGAAAAAAATCAATAAACAGTTGGAGATATGCATTACAAAGCTGTAAGTGCTGAAGAAGCAGTAAAAGTTATAAAGTCGGGTGATCGCATTCACCTGAGTAGCGTCGCGGTAACTCCCCACGTACTGATCAATGCAATGGTTGAACGTGGCCGCAACAAAGAATTTGAAAATGTAAAAGTTCAGCACATTCATACCGAAGGGCCTGCGCCTTATGCCGGTGCTGAGTTTGAAGGAGTATTTCAATTGGAGTCTTTCTTTGTAGGAGGAAACGTAAGAAAACAAACACAAGCCGGGTATGCTGATTACATTCCGGTATTCTTGAGTGAAACTCAGAAATTGATTCGCGAAGGATATTTGAAAGTGAATGTTGCCTTAATTCAGGTTTCTCCTCCGGATAAGCATGGCTTTGTTTCATTAGGTACTTCTGTGGATGCTACTTTAGCTGCTATTGAAAATGCAGATACAGTGATTGCCCAGGTTAATAAATATGTACCAAGGGCATGGGGTGATGCCATGATTAGTGTAAAAGACATAGACATCTTCGTTGAAAAAGATGAACAACTATATATCCATAATAACGCACCTCTTTCAGATGTTGAAAAAACCATTGGTAAAAATGTAGCTGCTTTGGTTGAAGATGGTGCTTGTTTGCAAATGGGTATTGGTGGTATTCCAAATGCTGTTTTGGCAGAGTTGACCAACCACAAAAACCTGGGTGTACACACTGAAATGTTCTCTGATGGTTTGTTGCCATTGATTGAGAGTGGAGTGGTAAACGGTAAAGAAAAGCAAATCGACAAAGGTAAGATTGTAGCTTCTTTCCTTATGGGATCGCAGGCTTTATACGACTTTGTAGATGATAACCCAATGGTGGCCATGATGGATGTGGCCCATACCAATGGTATTCATGTTATTCGTAAAAACAAAAAAGTAACAGCTATTAATTCCGCCTTATCAGTTGATATTACTGGTCAGGTTTGTGCCGATTCTATCGGAACTACTCACTATTCAGGTGTGGGAGGACAAATTGACTTTATTCGGGGTGCCGGTCATTCTGAAGGAGGAAAGCCCATCATTGCGATGCCGTCTGTAACATCAAAAGGTATTTCCAAGATCTCTCCTACCTTGATTGAAGGAGCAGGTGTGGTAACTACCCGTTCGAACATGCATTGGCTGGCAACGGAATATGGTGCCGTTAACTTGTATGGAAAAACATTGCAAGACAGAGCGCGTCTGATTACTTCCATTGCTCACCCTGATCACAGGGAAATGCTTGAAAAAGCCGCCTTCGATCGTTTTGGTTCTCATTACCATTTTGTGTCAAATAAATAATAAGGTAAGCTAACATATACAAAAAGCCCCGGTATTCAACCGGGGCTTTTTTATTTCAAGATATAATAATCTGCTATTTATAAGACTGACTGCCGGAGCTGCTGTTTCCGAAAATCTTGATGGGGCCTTTTTTAATAACCAGGGAATTACGTCCGCTTGTTCCCTTGGCAGACAAACTTCCTGATGAGGCAGAAAGTTCAAAACTTAATTCATTGGTGTCGTTTAAAAGTTCCATGGAAATACTCCCTGATGAAGATTTAAAAGAAGAGTGTCCGGTTAATTTAATATTTACGCCTCTCTGACTACCGCTGGAAGAGGATAGAGAGACAGCACCGGTGATACGATCCAGTTTGATTCCACCTGAAGTAGTATTGGCCGTAAGATCACCTGTCACTTGGTCAATTTTTAAGCTGCCTGATGATGCCCGGGACTGCACATCTCCTTCAATCATATATAACAGCTGGCCGCCTGAACTGGTCTTAATCTCTGCATTGCCACCAATACCTTCGACTTTGATACTACCGGAAGAAGCTTCGGTGGTCAGATCGCCATTAACACCAATAATTTGCTGACTGCCGGAAGAGGTTTTTGACTTAACATTACCGGTAACATCTTCCAGGTATAAACTACCAGAAGAAGCGGAGGCCAGCAGATCGGTATCAATATTCTTCACTTTTACGTTACCGGAAGAGGCTTTAAGTTTAACTTCTGATTGACCAATATTTTCGACATATATGCTGCCGCTACTATTATCCACATGAATATTGGTGCTGGCTGGCACCTTAAAAGTCAGTTTGCCATTGATACTGCCCCAGATAGATTTTGGACGGTCTATCCACACCTTTAATTCATTGTCTCTTTCTTCATACCTGATTTTAATATCATAGTCTTTTGTTGACTTTATTACTCCCTGCAACTCTACATCGTGGCCACTGTAACCGTTCACTTCAACGTTACAAAAAGAGCCCTCTACTGAGATAGAAGTAATGTTCGGGAAGGTTTTGTTGACTTCATCCAGTATGTCCTGTGCGCAAGCATTCATGGAAGCACCCACCAGCATCAGAACCGTGAACAGATGAATCATTGTTTTAGATGTTGATTTCATAGCTTTGGTATTTTATCGGTTGAAAAATAATTAATTAAGCGGTTTATAACTTAAATAAAAGACTTGGAATTCGTATCTATTCAATAGATAAAGTTGTCAATACAATAGTCTAACATCTATTATCTAAAATCTAACGATCTATTGCTATTTTGCCACTCAAACAATACGACGCTTTAACCTATCCATTGGTTACAGCTCTTTAATTATTCTCTTGGAAAAAATGGTTTAATAAGCCCGATTTATTTTTTCTTCCGTAGTTATTAACACTTTTCTTTAATGCAGTTCTTATTCCATCTGAGTGATTTCCCTGGCCAAATGAGGGATATCAACACCTGAAAAATTCCCTGAGGTCATGATCAGCAGATTGCGTTTTTCCCATGAAAGAGACTTCAACCTTTCAAGCATGGCTTCCGATGAGGTGAATACTTCCAACCCGGTTTGATTAAATGCGGTGTACACATCCTCTGCTGAAATGGGTTGTAATTTCTTGTGGGCAACAACCGCCGGATTGAAATACACAAAAGCATGGTCAGCCTTCTCCATGCAGCCGGCATATTGAGGTAAAAAGTCTTTATTCAGGCTGCTAAAGGTGTGGAGTTCCATACAGGCCACTAACTCTTTGTCCGGAAACTGTTTTTTAACCGCTTTGGTAGTAGCCTGCAACTTAGAAGGGGAGTGGGCAAAATCAAGATATACATTGGTTTGATCCGAGGCGGCCAATAGTTGCAAACGTTTCGAAGCACCGGCAAAAGAAGTCATGGCATCAAGGAAATCCGCATCAGAAATACCCAATTGATTACATACCAGGCGGGCCCCGTTAATGTTCTGCAAGTTGTGGTCTCCAAAAACCTGCATGGGGAAATCTTTCCCGTTATGGTGCAAAACAGTTACACCGTTCTCTACTGCAGAAGGGAAGGTATCGTAAGGAAAAACTGCTATTCCGTCATTGGGCTTGTTGGCTATTTTTTGCAATTCGGGATCATTGGCATAATAGATCAGCGCACCGCCTGGCTGGATCATGGTGGCAAATTTTTCAAATTGGCTCACATAATTCTCCCAGGTTGGAAAAACATTCACATGATCCCAGGCAATTCCGGAGAGCAATGCCACATCGGGTTTATACCAGTGAAATTTGGGTGTCAAATCGAGCGGAGAGGAGAGATACTCGTCGCCTTCAAAAACAGCAATGGGGGCGTCAGGAGTTAATCTTACCATGGTATCAAAACCATCCAGTAAAGCGCCCACCATGTAATCAAAATCAATACCTAACGTTTTCAACACATGCATCACCATGGACGTGATGGTGGTTTTTCCATGGCTTCCGCCAATCACCACGCGCTTCTTATTTTTACACTGGTCATACAGGTATTCCGGGTAAGAATACACTTTTAGTCCCAATGACAAAGCTTTGGCCAGTTCGGGATTATCTTTTCGGGCATGCATCCCCAAAATGATGGCATCCAGTTCCGGAGTGATGTTTTCGGGATGCCACCCTTCGGTTTTGGGTAATAATCCATGGGCCTGCAACCTGGAGCGGGAAGGTTCAAAAACCTGGTCGTCCGATCCCGTTACCTGGTATCCTTTTTCTTTTAGTGCAATAGCTAAATTGTGCATGGCACTCCCTCCAATGGCGATAAAATGAACCCTCATAATATTGTTGTTTTAGATGAATTCCTATTTTTGATGTCTTGTTAAAACAATCGTTCGTTAAGCTTCTTAAGTGCCTGAAGAACTTATGGTGCATAAGCGGCTTGCAGAAGTTTAACGATCTGTTGAAAAAATGAACGTGGAAAAATAAGGAAAAAATATCAGGAACATGAAGCTTTCGATAATTGATGCCGGCAATTTTATGTGTGATGGCGGAGCGGTATTTGGAGTAGTACCCAAAAAAATGTGGGAAAAGCAATATCCTTGCGATGAGGAAAACTTTTGCAACCTGGCCATGCGCTGTTTGTTGATAGATACCGGTGACCGGCGAATATTGATTGACACCGGTGTGGGAAATAAGCAAAGTGAGAAATTCTATTCCTATTATAAGCTCAATGGAGAGGCTACACTAGCGGGATCACTGACAAAGGCCGGCTATTCACCTGGCGACATCACCGACGTGGTGTTGACGCACCTCCATTTTGACCATTGCGGCGGCTGCGTGGAATGGGATGATACACAACAGCCAAAACTGGTTTTCCCCCATGCTGACTATTGGGTGAGCCAAGATCAATGGGATAATTACCTCGATCCAAACGTACGGGAGGGAGCGGTTTATTTTCCTGAAAACATGATGCCCATAAAAGAAGCCAACCGGTTAAAAGTGGTGGAAGCATCCGGGGAATGGCTGCCGGGCGTGGAGCTGCGTCTTTTTAACGGACACACTCCCGGTCAGATTGTGCCGGTTATCCATTACAAGGATAAAACAATTGCTTACATGGGCGATCTCATTCCCGTAGCAGCCAGTATGCCCCTTCCCTGGGTTTCGGCTTACGATGTGAATCCGCTGGCCTCCATGAAAGAGAAAGAAACATTTTTGGAGGAAGCTGCACAGAATGGCTATATCCTGTTCTTTGAGCACGACCTGTACAACCAGTGCTGCACCGTAACCAGTACAGAGAAAGGAATTCGTTGTGACGAAACCTTTCCGTTATCAACCATTCTATAGCTTGGATTTAAAAAGGGATAACATAGATTGTTGGAATTTAGCTTCCCTATGGTTGTTGACCATTTAATGTTACGATAATGGTTTTGCTATTGGATGCAGGCCATTTAATATTGGGTTTGGGACATTGTTCTAAGCCCGGTTTTATTTTTTGGTATCTCCCCTCCAAAACGATTCCTCAATGTATTAAGAGACTATGTGGAGCAGGTGTTCAACAAAAAGCATCCTTTTCAGTGGAGTTGAAAAGGATGTTTAAGTGTTCGGATAGCATTTAAGTAAGTTTCTGCTATTGAAGGTACGCATTTGGATTGACGGGAAGGGGCTAAGCCTGCTTATGCAGGGGTATGCGAGAGGTTATCTGCCAGGTTCCTGGCCTGGTGGGTACATATATGTTTGTGTATTGTTACTTATTATCAGCAATCTCAATTGTGATTTCAACTATGTTGTGTAAAAAATCTTTATACTCATTATTGTCTTCTAACATTGTTCTAGGAATCTTTAAAATGGGATTATTATATGGAGATATTATTTCGAAGTCCATTTTTTCAATTTTTTTCATTTGTCTTTTTTTTATATCCTCCAATTCCATTGCAACTTCACAGTAGAAATAAGTTTCATCAAAAGGTAATTCATTGTTGTAATATTCATATATACCAATTATACTTTCATCATTGTAATATATAGGTATGTTTATAAAAGGAAATACACACGGGAAAAAAACATTTCTGCTATTAGTAGTAGGCTTATTGATTGTTGTAATAGAACTAAAATTATCACAAACAGCATTGTTAGTTTGCTCAATAACATTAATAATCCACTCGTCTCTATCCATTAGGGTACGATTTCCTGTATTTCGAAAGTTATTCCATTCTTTTAGTTTTGTATTTAAATCTTGAAAAGAATTGGAAAGTATCATATTATCATCGAAAGAACCAAAAAGACGAATTTCTATTCCTGCTAAATTGGCTGAAATCTTGATTGTTTCGTCTGCTTCACTTCCAATCAATAGCATTTTTGGAGCATAGTAATTTTGTCCAAATTCGGATAACCATTGGTTTCTGTTTTCATTATTCAATGATGTAATCAACCCTCGATATTCTAAAATCTGTGCAATATTTTCTCTTGTTAAATTACCTTTCTTCAATTCAACAATTACTGGCCTGTTATCTCTTGTATCCTTAAATAATAAATCAATGAATCGACTATTGTCTTGACCTATATTTATTTGTCGTCCATTTTCATTTCTGCTTCCCTTAATTTTTGGAATGGTAAATCTTTCGTCTATAAGCCATGGGCTGTTGTATATTATTTGCTCAATTTGGTTTTCTTTTAATTCAGTCATAATAATATTTTTTCATTAACATGTTTTGTTTGATTTATTGAATTTGCTATTCATTTAAGGAAATAATTTATTTATCCCCCCCTTTTTTTAATGTTCATATTCATATGAAGAATTAATCTCAGTTTCGAGATGTGTGGTATTACATACCACAATTTTCTAATAACAAAGATTCTTATATTCATCCCATTCTTTCTCTAAAAATAGCCGTCCCCTAAAATAAACAATAAACTCCAAACTAAACCATAATCATTTTACAAATTAAATGTGCTGGGGGATTGAACGTGGCATCGGTTTGGTCACCTGCTATTGGTAGTTCTTTCAAAGATTAAACAGTTTGCCGTTATACAAACAAAAGCGCTCTGTATGAATAGGCAGAATACTTCGTTTCCCCGGAGATTATCAATTGGGTGTCATCTGAGATCATTCCATATAAGCAGGCTGAGTTCATCTCAGATAGGTAGGCTGAGTCCGTCTCAGCTTAGGGGCTGAGTCATCATCAGCTTAGGGGCTGAGTCATCATCAGCTTAGGGGCTGAGACATCATCAGCCGAGGGGCTGAGTCATTATCAGCCGGGGAGCTGAGATATCATCAGTAGAGGAGATGTGCGATGTGAGGATGTTTGGAAGTGGAGATGTGATTCAACGGCATCTCTGCGAATCTTCGTTTTTACTTTGCGTCTCTACTATCTAACTCTTTTAAATTTATACAATCAAACCACCCCGATTTTCATTGCTTACTCAATGAAAATCACCCCTCCTAAATCTTTTAGGAGGGGAAATGAGTGACCGGGCGAAAAGAAAATGAATTATGAGTATTTGATTCCTTTTAGTAGATGTGTAGCACAAACCTCTCTGCATCCCTTTGGATTTGCGGGAATCTGCGAGAGACCAACGGTACTGGTAGCGTTATTTCCTTAGCATCTTAGCGCCCTGGCGAGAAAATAAAAGCCATCAGTCCGCCCTAAACCTTTTCCCTTTCACCTTTTCCCTTTTTTCTTCTACCTTTCATCTTTAACCTTCCCCCTTAACCTCTTCCCATCATTCCAGCCATCCATTCAGCCACCGCCAACACATAAGGACCTAAAAAGAAAAAAGCCAGAATACCGGTTAGTGCCATATCTGCCATAACCGGTATGTTCTTCTTCCGGGCAAAAACAACCATTAGGTAACGTGCTAACCACTGCAGGGCGAAAAAAAGCCACAAGCCTGGTCCGTATTTATTGGCAGCTTCAGCCAGGTGCCATTTCCCCTGGTAAATCAACAGCCAGGAATGGGTTAATCCACAAGAAGGGCAAGGTGCACCATTCAATAATTTATAGGGACAGGAATGGGGCACCCATCCCCACTGGCTGACGAAGGGATAAAGCAATACCCCGGATAATAAAAAAAGCGATACATATTGAAAAAACAGGTAATCGTTCATCCTGCCGGGCAAGCGACTACTCATCCTCTTCTTCTATTTCAATCCTAATGGAAAACTCTTCAAACAGCTCCCTTAGTTCCTCCTGTATGTCTTTTATGTCTTCTTTCAGCTCCTGCAGATCTTCTTCGCTCAGGGCCTCCTCGGGGATGTGGATAACAATTTTTTTGTCAGTGCTTTCTATTTTTATCGTACGGATGCCTTCAAGCATTTCAGAAACTATTTTCTCTGCTACATCACCGGCCTTTTGGGCTTCTTCCCGTATCCGATCCTTTTCTTCTTCCGTCAAAACAGGTCTTTTCAACCGTATCTCAATCTCTTTCTCTTTCAATTCTTCGCCTATCTCATCCAACCCTTTTTCAATTTTCTCTTCCAGGCGATATTCAAACCGTTTCGAAAAAGTAGATACCACACCGGTCCAGATACCACCCAGCACCAGGGCTGTAACGGATAAGATCACTGCCACAATGGCAATGGCTTTAGGGGTGTAGTAGCGGTTGGCATGTGACAGTCCGATGATTCCAAAAATAAGACCCAGGACAGCCGGCAGCAACGCAATGAATCCAAAACAAGGAATGAGCGCTATGATAAAAGCAAGAATGGATAAGGCCAGACCGGCTACGGCCAGTACATTCGTCGATTCGCGGGGTTCAATTTGATCCATGGTAGTTGGTTTTTTAATGTTAAACAGAAATAAAGTTAGTAATAAGCTCATTGAAAATGAAATGAACCCTTTTCGTTATTCACCGGCAATAATTGGCCATTCACAGGATAGAATCCGGCACTCTCATGTTTTTTATTTGAAAGAGCGGTTGGTTAGCCTACTTTTGAAAATACATTCTACGAATGGTTTATGTCAGAACTGACGTGCAATACTATAAAGAGAATAAACTAAACTGTGAAATCATGAAGACAAGACTTGAAGACATGAAGTCGAGACATCAAGGGAGCCATGTGGGCTTCGGATTTTTCCTGATCCTGCTGGGATTGGTATTTTTAGGCGGTAACCTGGGGATGATCCCGCCTCATATTTATGATGTAATAATGAGCTGGCCCATGATACTGGTTGCCATTGGAGTTATCCACCTGTTCAAGAAAGAAGTAGTAAAGGCATTCATGTTTATCATTGCCGGGGCCTTTTTTCTATTGCCCGATCTTCTGCCCGGCTACCACCACCAGGATATTTATAAATACTGGCCGTTGTTGTTAATTTTGTTTGGTCTCTCTTTCGTCTTCCGCCGACGTAAATATCATGAGCATTTCAATCCCACTACCACCGATAGCAAGGATGTCATTGATGAGATGTCTGTTTTTGGCGGAGGCTCTACGATTGTGGACTCTCAGAATTTTAAAGGCGGAAAACTCACCTGTGTTTTCGGCGGACGAGAAATAAATTTTGGCAATGCCAGGATGTCCGATTCAGGCGCTATACTGGACATGGTAGCCGTCTTTGGCGGAGCTGAAATCAGCGTTCCCAATGACTGGAACATCAAACTGGAAGTAGTGAATATCTTCGGCGGCTTTTCCGATAAAAGAAAGCAAACCTACGAATCAGTGAATAGCCCAAAAACACTGACGATAAAAGGCATTGCCATCTTTGGTGGCGGTGAAATAAAATCCGCTTAAAACCATCTCTCTGTTGTTTAAAAGGAATGGCACGACAATAGAGAAGTTTTTTTTACGAATACCATTGAGCGAAAAGGGTATTCGTAAAATGCGATTACTAATTGTTAATAAAGGGCTCGTTAAGCTTTGTAATCAGGTGATCGGTATTTTCTAATCCTGCAAATGAGCAGGATTTTTATCGGTCAATGATCAAATGATTTAACGATCTCTGATAAATACAGATACGAATAATAAACCTATGAATCATCCAATTTTAGCCACGCGCAACGCCTGGCGCTGGTATGTAATAATTTGGGGAGTGATAACCATGTTGCATTGGCTGATCCTTCACCTGGTGTTCCACATTAATCCCCTGCATGCCGCAATTGATAGTATTGTTTACAACGGACTCATGATGTTGCTGGGGCTGGGTATCTGGTACCCGGTGGCCTATTCAGGTGTTGAAAAAGGGTGGCTCACCATGCTGTCGCAATTATCCCTGGCAGCAGTGGTCATTGTGGGCATGTGGTTGATGGCCGGTAATGCCATCACCAACTGGATAGTACCCCCAGAAAATGAATACCATCAATTCGTGGCCGAGAATAATGTGATGCGGGCCGTAATAGGCACCCTCTTTTTCTCCTTATACGTCCTGGTGTTTTACTTGCACATCTCCTACCAGAACCTGCAAACGCGCATCCGGCAAACGGAACGCATGAACTCCCTGCTGCAGGAAGCTGAACTGAAAGCCCTCAAGGCCCAGCTCAATCCGCATTTCCTGTTTAATAGCCTTAACTCCATCAGTGCGCTAACCATTGTTGATCAGGATGCTGCCCGCGAGATGGTTAATAAATTGTCCGACTTTTTACGTTATTCGCTGCGTAAAAATCATAAGCAACTCCTTCCCCTTGAAGAAGAGCTGCGCAATATGAGACGTTACCTGGATATCGAGAAAGTGCGTTTCGGCGATCGGTTAATTTGTGACATGAAGGTTCCCGAAGCCTGTAAAAAAATGCATTTACCCGCCATGATTCTTCAGCCCATATTTGAAAATGCCGTAAAGCATGGCGTTTATGAAAGCACTGAAGAAGTAAGTATTCGCTCCTTCTGTCGTGAAACAGACGATGCATTGGAGGTGAGTATCATCAATAACTATGATCCCAAAGCCCCGCCCAGAAGAGGGGAGGGAGTAGGTCTGAAAATTGTGAAAGAGCGGCTCAAGATGATCTATAATCGCGACGACTTGCTAAATTTAACCCGGGAAAATAATTTCTTTGAAGTTACTATGCGGTTTCCGCAAGTCTGAAATATTTTCCTTGCAGTAAGAAATTGCAAACAGTCCCTGTCCGTCATCCTGTAAATCATGTTAATCCTGTCAAAAAACAAGCAATGCATGTGAATCAATACTTATCAACACTTAATGTGTATTAAAAAAAAAGGAAACAGTTTTTGTTTGTAATCCTGTAAATCATGTTAATCCTGTCAAAATAAGCAGCGCAAATAATCTATTCTAACCTTTGTCCACAATAACAAAAATGAGTAAGCAAAAATTCCAAACCATTATCATCGACGACGAACCATTAGCCCGTCAAATCATCACTGCCTCCCTTAAAAGCTGGGAGCAAATTGAGATAGTCGGCGAGTGTGCCAATGGTTTTGAAGCCTTGAAGCAAATTCAGCAAAAGAAGCCCCACCTGATTTTTCTCGACATCCAAATGCCCAAAATATCCGGCCTGGAATTGTTGGAAGTATTAGATAATCCGCCCCTGGTCGTGTTCACAACCGCCTTCGACCAGTATGCCCTCAAGGCATTTGAGCTAAACGCCATTGACTACCTGCTCAAGCCATTTTCGCAGGAACGCTTCAATACCGCCATGGAAAAAGTGTTGAGCAAGCTTGAACAGGGCCAAACGGTTACGCCATCGCAGGTAGAAACCATCCGCGAGCACACCACTCCCTTTTTAGATCGCATTGTCGTAAAAAAAGGCAGCGACATGCAGGTTGTTTCCCTGGAAGACATCCGCTTTTTAGAAGCACAAAACGATTATGTGATGATCTACACCGCCACTAACCGTTACCTCAAGCAGAAAACAATGAAATATTACGAGGAGCACCTGCCGCCCGGCCAGTTTCTGCGCATTCATCGTTCCTTCATTGTTAACATCACCAGCATTCAAAAACTCGAACCCTACGACAAAGACTCCTTCGTGGCCATTATACCCCCCGACCACAAACTTA
Organism: Marinilabiliaceae bacterium JC017; assembly: GCA_004296775.1. Lineage (GTDB taxonomy): Bacteria > Bacteroidota > Bacteroidia > Bacteroidales > Marinilabiliaceae > JC017. The sequence goes on along the minus strand of RHGE01000015.1, from coordinate 24,346 downwards.
AAATCAGTCGCAGCGGCTATAAAAAGTTGAAAGAAAAACTAAATTTCTAAATCGCTCCTATTAATTTTTTGGGCGAACGGCCGGGTGCTCCGCTATAGCGCCAGTCACCCGGGCTGTGTGGCGTCCGCCGGTGCGTGGGCTCCTTCGTCGCCTCCGCCCGCCACGCCACATCAGCCCCGGTAACTGCCGGCTGCCGCTGCGCCCCCTGTCGCAGAACAAAGACAGCCTCAAGGGTTATCAACAGAAGCCAAAAGTATCACTGCCTAACCTGGACAAGCCAGAAAAGTAAAAAGTATCAAGTACAAAGTATCAAGATGATTTACTGCTCGCCAAAATATTTTGCCAATAAATACACCAATATCACTCGTAAGACACTATGTTTTTTCAGGAGAATCCTGAAAAAAAGCCTCTTCGAGGGATGTTACTTAATGCTAATTGTTGTTCGAGATTGACATTGGTAAGTGCGGTCTATTTCAATCTGTTTCCATGTATTTCTATTTATTTCCCCCTCTAACTTCTGACCTCTCTATATATTTTCATCCAATTTGAACAACATGTTGGTAAAAGTTTCGGCCTAAACCTCTAATCAATCAAATTTATTCAAGAGATACCGGTTATCAACAACCCCGTGATGAGGTTAGTCTTTGATATGGCTTGTTGAAAAGTGGCTGCATTTTTAATGTTTTCAACACAAAATGCCTTTACTAACACTTTTTGCACAGCAAAGAGAGCGGTTATCAACCAGTTTTGGGTGTGTGTTAACAGGATGCTGTTAATAACGCCCTGTTGCGCTGGAGTTATTAACACTTATCACGTATCGTTAGATCTTTCCGCCCCGGATTTTTCCACATCCAGTCTTTGGGAAGACATGGCAATATCACCTTTCACCAACCGGATTCAACCAACATCAATGGTGTTTTTAACAGCGAACAAGAAAAATGAAGCGATGTTAACCGGTTTTTCACATGGCAAACCCTGTTTTAAACGTTTTGTACAAGGAAATGAACAGCAAGTGTTGATAACGGCGAAGTTTAATTGTTAATATCCCTGTAAAAATAGTGACCGTGCAGAGTTTTCTACTATTGTTGACCTTTTTTCGGAAAAGAGCATCAATAAGAAAGCACAGTTTCTCCTCATCATGTAAATCCTGTCAAATAATTCCACTGATTCGGGAATCAATAATTCCACGTGTTATTGGGTTTTCCCTCCCGGAATTTTCCACAACCAAAGAGCGATATCATATCGCAAAACCTTCTTTCACGAACCGGATTCAATCAACATCAAAGGTGTTTTTAACAGCGAACAAGAAAATAGAAGCGATATTAACCGGTTTTTCACATGGTAAACCCTGTTTTAAACGTTTTGCACAATGGAACGAACAACAGTTGTTGATAACGGCGAAGTTTAATTGTTAATATCCCTGTAAAAAAAGTGACTGTGCAGTGTTTTCTACTATTGTTGATCGCTTTTCGATAAAGAGAATTAATAAGAAAGCATTGTTTGTTCTCCATCATGTAAATCCTGTCAAATAATTCCACCGATTCGGGAATCAATGATTTTAATTTTTGAACCACATTATTATCAAGTTTTGCCTGTGGAGGATGAGGTTCAATAATGGTGGCTGGTTTTTCAACAATTCATGTGGTTATAAACAGGGTTGTTGTGTGTATTAACACTTTTTCCACATATATTGAAGGGTTTGTTAACTAATTCTCATTAGTTATTAATAGTGTTGGTTCATAAATGGTTGTTTTTATCTGAATTATTAACACTTCTCCTTGTCTTGCTCCAATTAAACGGATTTCTTTATCAACAAGGAGAGCATTGTACATCAGATAAACATCTCCATACGGCGAAATAGCCTCAGGAACCATTTTCAGAATTCAAAACCCTATTATAGCCATATAAGAATAGAACTTAAACAGGCAAAAGTTAATACAGAAGATAAAAAGAACCTCCCCAGCTACAGATAAGTAGGTTGCAATCAGGCCCAAGCGCAACACGAACGGTTAAAAGAGGTGTTTAATGCTAAAAAAGCATTGCACAGAGGCTCCCGAGCGCTGCGCAAAGGCAAAAAAGTGACACAAAGTCAGACAAGAGTGCATTATGGTTAAATAAAAAAGAGCAGCCATTTCTCTCGGTTAAAAACTAATTAGAGAGGAGTAGTAGTTATAAACGGGTTTTCCACATCTGTAAGCCGGGTTATAAACAATTTTTACCGGGGAATAAACAAGTAATGTTGAAAGCTGCCGTTATTGCCTGTTAATAACAGGCGAATTGTTGAAACTGACTCTTGGACAGAAATCTTTCCCGGAAATAGATTTTAGTGTTCATGTTTAACGATTCAACGCTTCTTTTTGCCATCTTATGGCAATTATTCGTAAAATAATGGAGCTATTTATTAGTTTAGCTTCTGTGAATAATAAACCAGCTAAACCGATTACTGTGATAGCAAATAACCCGTTTCCCAAAATCTTTTATTTACTGCTGACAGGTCTTGTATTTTATAGTTTTTCAGCTCAGGCGCAGGAACCCAATGCCCAACGTCCGAAAATTGGTTTGGTACTGAGTGGTGGCGGCGCAAAAGGATTAGCTCATATTGGTGTTTTAAAGGTGCTGGAAGAGGCCGGTATCCGGCCCGATTACATTACCGGTACCAGCATGGGGAGTATCATCGGCGGATTGTATGCCTGCGGGTATTCGGCCGCCGAGCTTGATTCCATTGCCCGCGAGGCAGATTGGTCGGTGCTGTTGAGCGACCAGGTACCGTTGACAGATGTGGCACCTGTTGAAAAGTACGATTATAACCGTTTTCAACTGGAGTTTGATGTGACCGATAAGGGGTTAATGATGCCATCAGGCATGGTGCGGGGGCAACGGATCTCTGAGCTATTGTCTCAACTCACCTGGCGGGTGGCTGATATCAATGATTTTGACGATCTGCCCATCCCGTTTCGGTGCGTGGCCGCCGACCTCATTACCGGGCAACCGCATGTTTTTGATTCCGGAGACCTCATGATAGCAATGCGATCCAGCATGGCCATCCCTTCGGTGTTTACCCCGGTGTTGGTTGATTCCATGTACCTGGTAGACGGTGGCGTGCTCGATAATTTCCCGGTGAAGCTTTGCAGGGATATGGGAGCCGATATTATTATCGGGGTGAATGTGGGGTTTAAAGATTACCCCACCATGGAAGATCTCAACTCTATTTCCAAAGTGTTGGTTACGGCTTCTACCATCGGTAGTAATCCGGCGTTGGTGGAAGCCATCGCAGAAACCGATTTGTTAATATCTCCCGATCTTTATCCGTACTCATCCGCCAGTTTTAAGGATGGAATAAAAATAGTGACGAGAGGGGAAGAAGCAGCTCTGGGACAACTGGATAATATAAAGGCGCTGGCAGATTCCCTTAAGCAGTGGGGCCCGCCTGAACCAGTTAGGGTACCACAGGATCCGCAAAAAGTGCTTGTTAAGGAGATACAGATAAACAATCTGGAAAATGTTTCAAGGCATTTCTTCATGGGGCATCTGGGCATTGAGAAGGGTGATTCGGTAGATGCCAAGGGGCTTAACAGTGCTTTAAGGCGTTTGGTCGGAACCCGATTCTTCGAGAAGGTGACTTATGAAATCACCCCGGAAGCCGATGGAAGCATCTTAACCCTTTTCCCGGTTGAAGTGTATCCCACGAAAGCAAAATTTTCGTTGCGTTACGACAATGAGTTAAATGCCGGCATCATTGTTAACCTCACCAGTCGTAACTTTCTTTTCAACAATACCCGGTGGTCATTAACGGGAGATATTTCCACGAATCCGCGCGTACAGGCTAACCTTTATTCCTACCTGGGGGAGAACCAAAATGTAGCCTACTACGTGGATGGAAATTTTGAAAAAACACCATTGCCCATTTATTTATCGGCAGGGAGTAAATATGGTTCCTTCTCCTATTTGCACACGCGTGTTGAAACGGGATTTATATTTGCTTTAGCCCGAAAATACAAGATATCAACCTATCTGGGTTGGAACCGCATCACCTTGCGGTCTGGTTCCGGCTTTGGTGAGCTATTTAATGAGGGTGTTGATGCTTTTGGTAACGATTTTTTGAAGACCAGTATTTTAGTCGAGCGCAATACCTTAAACAGGCGCTATTTCCCCACTAAGGGATCGCACACTGTTTTTATGGGATCTTTCAACCTGGGTGCCCAATCTATTTATAAAGGCAACGCCGAGAGTGAGGACCTGGTAAAGCAATACATTGATGTACCACATTCCAATTATTCCCAGGTAAGTGCTTCTTATAGCCGTTATTTTCCGGTTTCCAAAGATTTTAATATCTATTCCAAAATCGCAGGAGGGGTTTATTCTGATAATATTCCCTTCCTGAATTTATTCTTCGTTGGAGGAACCGATTATAATGCCCGTCTCTATGACACGCCCTTTGTCGGGTTAAGATACCGGGAAAAAATGATTCAGGATTTTGGCCTGGCGCAGGTTAATTTCAGATACCTTATAAATAATACCTTTTACCTCAATGGTATTGTAAATGGCCTTTATGCCGCAGGTTTTCGTAGTCAATTTGAAGATTTTCCTTTTGTTGTGGGGAAGGAAGAGTTGATTGTGGGATATGGATTGGCTCTCGCAATGAACAGCATTATTGGTCCTGTTTCCGTGGGAGTGGGAAGTAATTTCAATGACAACCAGCTACGGTGGTATATTAATGTGGGTTTTCCGTTCTAATGGTCACCGGTTTTGATGTGGCTAGGTAAACGGTCAAAGGAAGAAGATGAGAAAGGCAATCGGAGTGCTAAAAAAATCACAGGGTTAGTAATCCTTTGTTTCTGATAATTTTCAGGTATCCTTCAACAGTTAAGGCTTCCGCATCTGCTATCACCCGTGCTTTCTCATAAAAAGGGGCGCGTTCGGCAAGCTTTTGGGTAATGTAATCAATAAGCTCCTGGCCGCTTTTCCCCAAAATAAGGGGACGCACCTGATTAGAAGTAGCCAGCCGTTGTTTAATAACCTGGGGTGTTAATTTCAGATAGATGGAAAGGCCTGTTTTATTCATGGTTTCCATGTTGTTGAAATAACAGGGCGCACCACCGCCGGTGGCGATGATGGTGTTTTTTAGTTTGGTGACTTCCTGCAATACCTGGTGTTCAGCCTGTCGAAAAGCCGTTTCGCCTTCTGTACTAAAATAGTTGGATATTGTGGTCTGGTATTTCTCTTCGAAATAATCATCCAGATCCACAAATGCCCACTGCAATTCTTTGGCTAATTGGCGGCCAAGTGTTGATTTGCCACTCCCCATGAACCCAATTAAGTAGACGCGTTCCAGTTTCATGGTGTGAATTTAAAATCCAATTGACATCTGGTTGTCTTCTTCCCCGGTTTCCTGATTTTCATTATTGGTGGTATCTTCAGGTTCCTGAGCTTCGGGCACAATCAATGGTTCCAGTTCCTTAATTTTGGCAATCTGGTAGGTGGTCAGGCGCTTGCCCCTGGCTTTGAAACTCTTCACACCGATAAATTCAGCTACCTCCACAATCATTTTCTCTCTCAATTTATCGTCGCCCCCAAATTTCACTTCCAGTCGCGGATAGTCTATTTGAGTAATCTTAACCAGGTAAGATTTTGAATGTTCTCCGATAAAACGTTGTGGTTTACTGGAGTTATCAATCTGGAAACGTTTTACGTAGAAGTACTTCTGATCGCCATCGTAATAAACGGCTGACCATACTTTGTGGGGATCAAATTTTTCGATGATCTGGATGTTATCATCGTAGTGATTGGTCAGATCAAAATTGGTTTGATAAAACTCACCGCTTTTAGTAATTATCAATATTTGATCACCACCGTGGAATTCTCCCAGGAAAGTACCCCTGTTATCGGCATTCAGTCGCAAGGTTTCCTGTTCAAACCATATTTTACGTCCACCAAGGGTAGATTCCCCTTTCTTTTTCAATACGATTTTATGGACATCGTTTTTATTGAGGATATTTCCCATGGCACTACGACCCTTAATCGTCTGTTCAGCCATGTTGTAATCGTATACCAGGTTACGAATACGTGGTTTTGGCTTAAGTAATACCTTTAGCACTTCCGCCTCGCCGTTGGGGTTGGCACTGAAATAAAGTAATGTGGAACCTGGTGTGCCTTTGGTGACATTGTATTCCTTGTCGCGGGTGATACCGGTGACAGCAAAGCGTTTCACATAAGTATAGGTGCTTTTGCCATCGCGATAAATAGCATTGTAAATGGTCCGCTTATCGTTTTTCTTGAAGATAGCCAGGTGAATAATATTCTTTCCGACAAAGGCCTTGTCGGTTACTTTGGTGATAATATATTTTCCGTTTTTATAGAAAATGATGATATCATCCAGGTCAGAACAATCACAGATGTACTCATCCTTTTTCAGGGATGTACCCACAAATCCGTCTTCGCGGTTGAAGTATAGCTTCTCGTTTTTCACTACTACTTTGGTAGCTTCAATATTTTCAAAGCTTCTTATTTCTGTTTTACGCGGATGATTTTTCGCGAAAAGCTTCTTAATACGCTTAAAGTAATTAATGGAGTAAGGAATGATATTTTCCAGGTGATAGGTCACCTGTTCCATTTCCTCTTCCAGGGTGTTAATGTATTCATCTGCTTTTTTCGCATCAAACTTAGAGATACGTTTAATTTTAATCTCGGTCAGTTTGATAATATCGTCTCTGGTAACTTCTCGGCGCAAAATGTTTTTGAATGGATCCAGGCCATGATCTATGGTTTTGATGATGGCTTCCCATGTTTCACAATCCTCTATGCGCAGATAGATTCTATTTTCAATAAAGATGCGCTCCAGGGAAGACATGTGCCAGGAGTTTTCCAGTTCCTGCATGCGAATTTCCAGCTCCCGGGTGAGCAGGTGTACCGTATGGTCGGTGTTTTCTCTCAGCATTTGAGAGACCCCCTTAAAATGCGGTTTATTATCCTTGATGACGCATGAGTTGGGAGAGATGGATACTTCGCAATCGGTGAAAGCATACAGGGCATCAATGGTTTTATCCGGCGATGCTCCGTTAGGCAGGTACACAAGGATCTCTACATCCTGTGCGGTATTATCGTCAATCTTTTTAATCTTGATTTTTCCCTTATCATTGGCCTTTATGATGGACTCGATAAGGGAGGTAGTATTTTTTCCGTAGGGAAGATCGGTAATGATTAATGTCTTACTATCCTGCTTGGTGATTCGCGCTCTTACTTTAACGGCTCCGCCCCTCAATCCGTCATTGTACCGGGAAGCATCCATCATACCACCGGTTGGAAAGTCGGGGTATAGCTCAAAGGGCTGATCGTTCAGGTAGGCGATAGAGGCATCAATTAATTCCACAAAATTGTGTGGAAGGATCTTTGATGCTAAACCAACTGCAATACCTTCTACGCCTTGTGCCAGCAACAAAGGAAACTTCACCGGCAATGTGACCGGTTCCTGGTTTCTCCCGTCGTAAGTTTGTTTCCAGATTGTTGTTTTCGGATTAAAGACAACCTCCTGGGCAAATTTGGTGAGCCGTGCCTCAATATAACGAGGAGCCGCTGCACTATCACCGGTATAGATATTACCCCAGTTTCCCTGGGTGTCAATTAACAGGTTTTTTTGTCCCAACTGAACCAGGGCATCTCCAATTGATGCATCACCGTGTGGGTGATATTGCATGGTGAAACCAATGATGTTAGCCACTTTGTTATAGCGCCCGTCATCCATTCGACGCATGGCATGAAGAATGCGTCGTTGAACAGGTTTTAATCCGTCATTTACGTGGGGTACCGCTCGTTCAAGAATTACATAGGAGGCGTAATCCAGAAACCAGCTTTTATACATACCGGGCAGATGGTTAATTTTTGCACCATCTACCTCCCAAATATTAGTCGGTTCTGTTTGTTGGTTTGTATTTTCTTCTTCAGGTATATTATCTTCCTGGTTGTCTTGATAAATATTTTCGTCGAGACTCATGCGTTTGCCCTGTCGTTATTTTTATTGGTTCACCAGATCTTCTTCAATCACCAAATTATCTATAATAAAATTCTGCCTGTTCGGCGTGTTCTTGCCCATGTAGAAATCAAGCAGATCTTTTACTGCATCTTCACGTTTCAGCCTGACAGGTTCCAGACGGATGTCACGGTTGATAAAGTTCTTGAATTCATCGGGTGAGATTTCTCCAAGCCCCTTAAATCGGGTGATCTCGGGATTCTTACCCAGCTTAGAGAGTGCTTTTAGGCGTTCTTCTTCCGAATAGCAGTAGATCGTTTCCTTTTTATTCCGAACCCTGAACAGCGGGGTTTGAAGGATATACAGATGGCCATTTTTCACCAACTCAGGAAAGAATTGCAGGAAGAAGGTCAGGAGCAACAAGCGAATGTGCATCCCGTCCACATCGGCATCGGTAGCCACAATCACCTGGTTATATCTTAATGTTTCCAGGCCGTCTTCGATGTTGAGGGCCGCCTGAAGCAGGTTGAACTCTTCATTTTCATACACCACCTTGCGGGTCAGACCATACGAGTTTAGGGGCTTACCTTTTAAACTAAACACCGCCTGTGTATTGACGTCACGTGCTTTGGTGATGGATCCGGAGGCCGAGTCACCCTCCGTAATAAAGATGGAACTCTCCAGCTTGCGCTCATTCTTGGAACTATAATGAATGCGGCAATCCCGGAGTTTCTTGTTATGCAGGCTTACTTTTTTGGCTCTTTCCTTGGCTAACTTCTGAATTCCTGAAATAGCTTTACGTTCCTTTTCCGACTCCAGTATTTTCTTATGAAGGATATCGGCCTGTTCCTGATTTTTGTGCAGGAAGTTATCCAGCTTCTCCTTAATGAAGTCGAGCACGTAATTTCTTACCGATGTACCATTGGGCACCATATCTTTGGACCCAAGCTTGGTTTTGGTCTGAGACTCAAACACCGGTTCTTCAATTTTTATACTGACAGCTGCAATGATACCGGTTCGTATATCGGAAACATCAAAGTTCTTATTGTAGAACTCACGAATCGTTTTCACGATGGCTTCCCGGAAAGCAATAAGATGGGTTCCTCCCTGTGTTGTATGTTGACCATTTACGAAGGTATAGTACTCTTCACCGTATTGATTACCGTGTGTAATGGCCACTTCCAGATCTTCATTTGCCAAATGAATGATAGGGTAAAGCCCCGGAGAGGTCATGTTTTCATGCAGCAGATCGAGCAACCCGTTTTTGGATCGAAATACTTTGCCATTGAAGTGAATGGCCAGGCCGGCGTTTAAGAAAGTATAATTCTTAAGCAGGCTTTCAATATATTCATCAAGAAAGGTGTAGTTTTCGAAGATGAGTGAATCAGGCACGAAGGATACAAATGTCCCGTTAGCTTCAGGACAATCATCCAGATCGGTTTCGGCGATGATCTCTCCCCGCTTAAATTCTACGCGCTTGGATTGTCCCTCACGAAATGCCTGCACGACAAAGTTACCTGATAAAGCATTAACAGCTTTGATACCAACACCATTTAGTCCTACAGATTTTTTAAATACTTTGGAGTCATACTTGGCTCCTGTATTCATCTTAGAGGCTACATCAATTACTTTTCCCAAAGGAATACCTCGTCCGAAATCTCTAACGGTAACGACTCCCTCTTCTACTGTTACTTCTATCTTCTTTCCAAAGCCCATCATATACTCATCGATGGCATTATCCATTACCTCTTTCAGTAATACATAGATACCGTCGTCGGCATAAGAACCATCGCCCAGTTTCCCAATATACATACCGGGACGTTTGCGAATGTGCTCTTTCCAGTCGAGTGTTCTGATAGCGTCTTCCGAATAGTTCTGGGTATTTTGACTACTCTGCATTTAAGATTCTTCTATAAATATTGATGGAATTAGTGATTTTTTCTTTTGCTGAAAAATCTCCCAAATATAAAGAAAAGGAAAGATGTTTCGTAATTTCTTTTTCAACACCTGGCAAATGATATAAAATCAGCTGATTAGCTCTTTTGCTCCGGGATCAGTCCCATTTTCCTCATTAAATAAGTGGCGTTGTGACTTTGAGTAATTCCTTTACGCAGGAGGTAGTCAAAGCGTAGCTGAGCATCATCAAAAATCACTTCAAAACACTGGTTGCATATTTGTTCCGGATAGGTGTCAGTTAATCCGCCCAGTTCCAGGTCATGGGTGGCGATCAGGCCGGTACCTCCTTTCAGAAGAAGTTGTTCAGTAAGGGCGATAGACCCCATGGTTTTATCGTGTGAATTAGTGCCTTTGAGGATTTCATCCAGGATAAAAAAGAGTTCCTTTTCTTCTTGCAAGGTGTCTACAATACTTTTTAATCGTTTTAATTCAGAAAAGAAATAGGATTCACTTTTCATTAAAGAGTCAATGGCGCGCATGTTGGTAATCAGGCGCAGGGGTTTATAAACAAAGTTGCTGGCACACACAACTGTTCCGTTTCCGGCCAAAACCAGGTTGACACCAATGGTCCGCAGGAAAGTGCTTTTACCGGCCATGTTGGCACCTGTCACAATGGCTATCCTTTGAGCCTTAGAAAAGTTGAAATTATTATCAACGCGATCCTGAAAGGGAATGAGCGGATGGCCTAATTTTTCTGTGTCGAGAATGGTTTTATTCGATAATTCGGGCCAGCAATAGTCGGGGTGATTATAGGCAAAGCCGGCCAGGCTGTTCAGTGCGTCGAATTGATAAATCACGTCCATCCATTGGGCCAGGTTTGATCCTTTGTCAGTCATCCACTTTTCTACTTTTTTTACCACATTCAAATCCCACAAAAAGCAACCATTCAATATAATGCCTACCAGAATGTTTAACCGTTGATCAAACATGTGTAGTAATTTTCCCAACTCATTAATGGAGTGGGAAGCTGATTTTTGGTTGGCTGATAATTTTGCTTGCAGCTGGTTTAATTCAGCCGAATTAAATTTCTGAGCTTCTATTAAGGCAATGAGTGAGGAGTAATTATTTATGAATTTTCCCAGAGAGGATATTTGTGAATGAGTCTGATTAATTCGTTTTAAGTATTTGCCTGAGATAGTTATACCTGCCAGGAAAAAGTATACCAGCACGTTGGAGGGGATTGTTTTTGTTAGCGTTAAAACAGTCAGGAGGATAAATAGCACCGGAAAGCTTTTTAAGAGGAAGCCGGTGGTTTTTTTAGCCAGGAAAGAGAAGTCGATCTGAGTGATATTGCCTATCAGGCGATGGGTCTTTTCATCTTCTTTAGTCAGTTTTCCATGGGTGTAAAATTGTTGTCTGAAATCAAGATTAGCGGCCAGTTCCCGGATGCTTTCCTGTCGCAGACGAATAGCTTCCGGCGAACGTAAGAAGTGATTAAGCTTTTTACCCAGTTCCCGAAATCCGCCATAGGTTGAGGTGCGGTTTATGAATTGAAAGAGCGAACCGGTGCCAAACAGATCCAGGTCATTGGCATAATCGTGGGGGATAATCATTAACTCTTTACCATCCGGAATAAAATGCCAGTCCCCTTTCAGGGCTCTCATTTCCGTTTCATTAATCTCAGACATGAAAGTAGCATGCTGAATTTCCCGTCCCACTTTTAAGGCAACTTTAACAATTACCAGGAAAGCGATAAACAGGAAACCGAAAGTAAGAAAGAAGGGGGTTGACCAGGCTTTGAATAGCAGAAAGGGCAGGGCAAAGGCACCTGCGAAAAGAAGTAACCTGATCCATCCGAGAGTAATCGCCTTCTTGCGTAATTTATGAAGGCGATCATCCCAATGGGCTTTATATTGTTGATAAGTATCGGTTAGCTCTAATTGGTTTTGTTTGATTGTTCCAGTTCCCGCCATAGCACATCTTTAAGTTGACTAATTCCAATATTAGCGACCGAAGATATGAAAATATGCGGCAGGTCAGGCAGTGTGGTTTCTATTTCCGCCATGAGCTCTTCGTCCAGCAGATCACATTTTGAGATGGCCAGGATGCGTCTTTTGTCCAATAATTCCGGATTGTATTCCTTTAGTTCGTTCAGTAAGATGTGATACTCCTTGTTGATATCATCAGCATCTGCCGGAACCAGGAATAATAGAATGGAGTTACGTTCGATGTGTCTCAAAAAGCGAAGGCCTAATCCTTTGCCGGCACTTGCTCCTTTAATGATTCCGGGGATATCAGCCATGGCAAATGACTTGAAATCCCGGTATTGGACAATGCCCAGATTTGGTACCAAAGTAGTAAAAGGGTAATCGGCTATTTCTGGTTTTGCCGCTGAAACCACAGAAAGCAATGTTGATTTTCCGGCATTGGGAAAACCTACCAAGCCCACATCGGCCAATACTTTTAGTTCAAGAATAGCAGATAATTCCAGACCTTCTTCACCGGGCTGTGCATAGCGGGGTGTTTGATAGGTGGCACTCTTAAAATTGGTATTACCCAATCCGCCTCTTCCACCTTTTACCAGGATCTTTTCTTCTCCGTCCTGGGTGATTTCAAAGAGTAAATCGCCGGTTTCGCCGTCTCTGATAACGGTGCCCAACGGAACCTCAATGGTCCTGTCTTCTCCTTGTTTACCGCTAGAGCCTTGCTTGCCACCCGATCCACCATGGCCGGCAAATACATGTCGTTGGTATTTTAAGTGAATCAGGGTCCAGAAGTTCTTGTTTCCCCTGATAATTACGTGTCCGCCCCGGCCACCGTCACCACCGTCCGGTCCTCCTTTGGCTTCGAATTTCTCCCGGCGCAGGTGGGCTGATCCTGAGCCTCCTTTTCCTGACTGGCAAAATATCTTTACGTAATCCACAAAATTTGTTCCGGCCATAATGTTATCTCTTATGAATACAAAAAGCCACGACCATCAAATTGTAGTCGTGACTTATAAAAATTTCCTAATTAATTTTTGCTATCCAGTGCTTCGCAAATACGACCGAAGATCTCATCAACAGTTCCAAGGCCATTGATGGCAGCATAAGTACCATCTGTCTGGTAAAAGTCAATCACCGGAAAGGTTTTTTCATTGTAAACCCCAATACGTTTTTCAATGGTTTCCAGGTTATCGTCTGAACGACCTGATGTTTTTCCACGATTTAATAAACGGGCTACCAGTTCCTCTTTTTCAACTTCCAGGTTCAACATCACTGAAACAGCAGTCTGACGTGAGTTAAGCATTTCTTTCAGTGCAGCCGCCTGATCAACCGTTCTTGGAAAACCATCGAAGATAACACCTGGTACTTGTCCCAATTGTTCCAGTTTGTTATCTAGCATGCCGATAATAATATCGTCAGGTACCAGTTCGCCTCGGTCGATATAACCTGCTGCAACAACGCCCAGTTCAGTGTTGCCACTAATTTCCTTTCTTAAAAGGTCTCCCGTAGATATGTGGTAAAGGCCATATTTTTCAATGATCTTCTCACTCTGTGTTCCTTTACCTGATCCCGGAGGACCGAAAATAACCACATTTAACATGTTAGTAACCATTAATTATTCAACAATTGTATGCTTGTATTCTCTCTATTCCACTACCGTATAAATGTTCTTCAGGTTACGGCCGTACCCGTTGTAGTCAAGACCATATCCAACGATAAACTCATTGGGGATCTCCATGCCTACATAATCCAGATTTACCTTGCATTTACAAGCGTCAGGTTTGAATAGCATGGTGGCAACTTTTACTTCTTTTGGTCCCAATGCTTCCACTTGCTTAATGGTGTTAGTAATGGTGATACCAGTATCTACAATATCTTCCAAAAGAACGACGGTGCGATCTTTAATGTTTTCATTCAGCCCAATGAGCTCTTTTACATTTCCGGTGGTAGAGGTGCCGGAATAAGAAGATAATTTTACAAAACTAATCTCGCAGGGAGTATTCATGCGCTTCATCAGGTCGGATGCAAACATAAATGAGCCATTCAGCACACAGATCATCAACGGGTCTTTATCCATCAATTCTTTGTTCATCTGTTCCGCCACCTTATCAATAGCACTTAAAATTACCTCCTCAGGAATGGATAAATCAAATTCCCTGTCTAAAAGTTTTACACGCTTCATCCGTCTTTGTTTACTGTTTTATTGGAATGATAAAATAACCTAATCCAAAAGTGATTTTAGAAGAGGTTACCGTTATTGTTATCTAAATTGATTGATTTTGTGCCGCAAAAGTACAAAAAAACATGATTTATTAATGGGTAAAATGAGTAACCCGCATTTATTGCTGAAAAAAATCCTATTCCCTTCCGGTTTAAATAGTTCCATGGGGCTTTTAGTGGTATTAACTAGTTGTTGATTAATTCTAAAACTCTTTGGATCCAGGATTTTGGGGGTGCACTTTTATGCAAGTATTGTTCAAGGGCTGTTTTCAGTTCCTCAGCTTTTTGGTAACGGCATTTAATACCTTGTTTTAAAATGTCATCTATAGCTGTAGGAGAGAGTAATCGGGGTGGTTTTGGGAAAGTTGCCTTGTATGTTGCTTTGTGCAGGATATTGAATAGCAGGTCATTCATTCGTGGTGGTTGGGGGATTGGATAGGTTAACTGAAGGTTGAGCAGTATTTCTGCATTACAGTCGTCAAAGGGAGCGCGTCCTGCGATGGATTCATACAGTGTGATGCCGAGGGCATACACGTCACTGGCCGGACAGAGGAGGTGGGAGCGATTGAGTAATTGTTCAGGGGGGCTGTAGATCATTGAGAAAGGCGCTCTGGGGTGTGGGGCGTTAATCGGTGTGGATTGTTCAAAATCGATGAGCACGACTTTGGTGGGAAGCCATTCGTTGGCAGGTTGTCCCGGGGCATGGCTGAAAATAATATTGGCGGGTTTGATGTCGCGGTGAATGAATCCGTGGTTATGCAGATGCTGCAATGCTTTGCTAAGATGAATAAAAGCTTGCAGAAGGCAATCGTTGCTTATGTGCCGATGTAGGGAGCGGGTTTTAAGGATGGTTTTCAGGTTGGTTCCTGCATTATATTCCCTGATGATATAATATTTGTCGGTGTGTTCAATCACTTCCATGGTTCTGGCCAGACCCGGGAAATTCAGGTTGGTTAGCCCTTCATATTTTTCTTTGTCGAGAGGTGTGAGTGACCCGGGGATGGTTTTTATGGATACAGGTTGGTTGGTCTCACGGCAATGACCTGTGTAAGTGACTCCAAACTTGTCGCGCTTTCCTTCTTTATTGGTAAGGGTATATGTATTCTTTTTGCCGGATAACGATTGCATAGGAATAAAAGTAGTAAAAGTTCCCAGCAAATTAGAATCCCAGCTATGGGGCAATTTGCGTGAGGCTCATTTCTATCAATAGATCGTTAGATTTTAGATGATAGGCATTAGACTGATTTACATTACTCATGTATTTAGGTGTTTAAGCAGCAACTTGTTACCAATATGTTCTTCAAATTGGGTGGAAATAGATAGAGAGGGTAGAGGTCAGAAGTTAGAGGAGAGAAATAACTGGAAATACTTAGAGATAACTGGAAATACATTGAAACAGATAGAAATATTTTGAAACAACCTGTACATTCCAAAGAACAATCTCAACTTCCAATTGATGAATAATCTCAGCGCCTCCGCAGTGTATAATGAATCTTGTTAATCCTGTCGATGATCCTATTTGAGAATCAACAAATACGCATTATATGGCAGAAAAAAGGAGGACCGCAAAAGCATGTCCTCCTGTGAAGAAAGAAAAAGTGTTTAGGGATAGTTAAAAGGTAAAGGATATACCAAAGTTCAGGTTGAACCAACCTTGCTGATCAATCTTAGATGTTTCAAAGGATTGATTGTATTTGGCACTCACAAGAAAATTAACACCTTGGCCCACCGGGATGGCTACCCCTGCCTCCGGGGCTATGCCAAAGGTCCAGCCTTTATCAGCAAAAGAGTACATGCCTATGTCTGTGCGATTCTCCATATAGAAGGTACCCACGTGTAAACCTACATAGGGATGAATAGGACCTTCCCGGGTAAAATGGTACTTAACATTGGCCATGATAGGCACGGCGTTAATGTAGTTATACTTCTTGCCGGTTATTTCACCTCCTTCAATGGGATAGGTGGCCTTGGGGAAGGACTGGTAAAAAGTGTTCCAGCCAATGCCCATGCCTACGCTAATATTATCGTTTAGGTACTTACCAAATTCAAAACTACTTCCGCGAAAACTGGTTTTATCTACGAAATCCTGTGTGTTTCCAACCGGGAAACCCATGTTGTATTGGATGTTGACGTAGCTTTCCTGGGCAGAGATTGAAACGGCTATCCATAGCAATGACAGGGAAAGAATATATTTTAATTTTTTCATGTTGTTCATTTTTTAAGGATGATACATATTTAGTTCTGATAAGGCTCGGTTTCAACACCTAAATCCTTAAATGGAGAATGTAAAGTAAACAAGTCGTTGATGCCTGTTTTAATCCGGTTGTCTACATAACTGGAAGATCCCTGTAATAATCCGTTCATGGCTCCCCAATAAACACCGTCAATGTCTTCCTCACTGTTTTCAGCATCGGGTTCACCCATCTCAATGACAACAGAACCGGATTTGATATTATAACCAACCGGATACCATGGGCCCCAGCCCCAACCCGGATAGCCCGGATACCACCAGTCCCAGCCTGGCCACCAACCCCACCAGCCGTCCCAGCCAGGAGGATAGGAGCCCCAGTACCAGCCGGCGTTGTTTGTTTCAATGGCACTTACCATTACTAATAAATCCGGTTTCTTCTCGTCTTCATCATAATAGAGGCGTTCCCAGCCCAGGGCGTTGAGTTGGTTCTCTACTTCACCCAGTATAAGGTCATTCTTGTCTTTATTGAAATCTTCTGCTTCTTCACCATCAACGATGAAAACTACACTATCAGGTAACGCATAGGTATTAATAGTGTTAAAGTCAAAATCCTGGTCGTATTTGCTGATGGCAACATCCAGGTCATCTACATATTCAGCCCCTTCCGGATAACAGGATGCAAAAGCTACTGTTATCAGGCCAAATGCTAATAGTTTTAAACTGTTTTTTTTCATGGCCCATATATTTTGTGATTTACGGGATAGGGTAAATCAATAGATGTGCCATTCTCCGGTGGTACAACAGTTTTTGTGAAACAACAACACATTTTAAGAATAAGATGTTATAGCATTAGAGAAGGTAAGATGTTAGTCAACAATAGGGAAGTAGAGAAGAAGGGAGGCAATGGATTGATGCAACTTAACACTTAATAATTGTTAATGACGATCAGGATTAAAACTCCCGGGAGATTTTATTCAGAATACTAAAATACTCGCATATTAATCAGGAAATCGTTCCGCCTTCCAATATTTCCCTATGAGGAGATAGATATTGTTTTCATCTGATATCTGCAGGATAGCATTTATATGCACTGCTCAGCAATGTATGGTGTATCGCGCTGCGCATTAATAAGCCAGTTCGAATACATTTCAATTATTTTATGAGTGCTGTATTGATGACTTTTTTGTTTAATGAATCCATTTTGTTGTCATTTCATGGTTTAATCTTTAATTATGGATTGTTTTAAAAAGGGCTAAAAAATTATGTGTTGGATACAAGAATATATACTGAATAAAAATTGCCATATATCTTTAATATAAGATCTGAATAATCTTATCCTTCCCTATTCTATTGAAGATATGGAGGAGGGAAAGAGGGTTAAGTAAAAGGAAGATTTTTGTGTTTAGAATACAGGATGGCTTGTTTTGTGTTATGCTAATAAAAATCATCTGAAGTCAGATGAAAATACTTTAAATAGTTAATTATATTTGCCCCCTATTTAGAAGGAAAATATCCGCATTTACATATAAAATGAGGATGTTTTCAGATTTTATTTTATAACTCAAAATCTATCATGTATGAAATTTAAAAATTTTGCACTGGCAATTAGTGTTTTTTGCGGTGCTGTATTGGTGTCATGTAGTAATGACGAGGATGATAACCGTCTTTCTATGACTCTTAAAACCACAGATGTTACATCCAACTCTGCAATTGTTGCCTGGGAACCAGTAAAAGGGGCTATTTATTATGAAGTATCTATTACCCATGAGGGGGAGGCTTTGGATGATCCCGAGATGATTGAAGACAAAACCAGTTATGAATTTGATGAATTGTTGGCCGGTAAGGAGTATGAGGTAAAAGTACTGGCTGGTAAGTCATTTGCTTCAGAGAAAATAATTGCCGAAGGGAAGGTGCAGTTGACCACAAAAACATTGCCTGAGGAATTTGTTGGTACCTGGGCTAAGTCGGACGATAAGTACATATTCAAGGCAGATGGAACAGGTAACTTTCGTTATAGCATCCCTGTCGAGAACTGCGCAGAAGCTTGGGGATTCCGAAAAACGACATGGACTGTTAATGAGGGAAAACTTACTATCAGAATATATGCTACCTCAGTAACTTCTACCTCTGAAACATTCTCATATTCGTTCAATGAAGACAATACTGTTTTGACTCTGAACGAGACAGAACAATACAAAAAAGAGGAATAAAAAACTATCTGGTGAAATCTGAAAAATAGCTTAATCTTAAGTTCATTTTTATTGGATGAATTTAATTAAGCCACCAGTCTGAAACAGAAAGATGCTGCTTGATAGAAGGCAGCATCTTTTTTTGTAGATATTTATTAGATCACCCCACATAAAAAAAGATGGTGATGAAATGGCAAATGGCACCCAGCAGTACAAAGAAATGGAAGATGGCATGGTTGAGGTTAATGGTTTTGATCTGGTATAAAATAGCTCCCAGGGTATACATTGCGCCACCTGCAAACAGCCAGAAGAGTGGCGCCACGTCAAAAGCATCCATCAAGGGCTTAATGGCCACAATGGCTACCCAGCCCATGATGAGGTAACTCAGGGTGGAAATAAGCTTAAAGCGCCCGGTGAAAAATAGTTTTAGTGCTATGCCTGTCAGGCCCATGGTCCAGATGATGCCAAAGAACCACCAGCCCCAGGTGCCATTCAGGGTTACCAATGAAAAGGGGGTATAGGTGCCGGCAATCAGCAGGTAGATGGCGGCATGATCCAGGATGTTCAGTTTTCTGCGTTTAACCGGATCCTGGGTATAATGGTAGATAGTGGAGGCGCCAAAGAGGATGAGCAGGCTGGCGCCATAAACCAGGTAACTGATAAGTGTGAGGCCGGTGCCGCTGGTGATGCCTTTGTGGAGCAAAGCAAAGAAAGCGATCAGGCTAAGTAAAAATCCAATGCCATGGCTCCATACGTTGAGACGTTCTTCCAGGGGAGAGTAATAGGTAAGTGGTTTTGATTTCAAGGTGTTTGTTATTAGGGGTTGTTTGACTGATTGTAAAAGTATGCATTTTATGCGAATCCGGGATTGCAAAAGATCGATAGATTTTAGATGATAGTCAGAGATGGCAATTACCCCTATTGACATCAAGTTAATTTTCAGTGCCAATGAAAGGTAGCTTTCGCTGCCGGTTAAAGGTAGCTTTCACTGCCGGTTAAAGGTAGCTTTCACTGCCAATGAAAGGTAGCCTTCATTGACTAGTGAACGTACCTATTAATCCTTTGTAACGCTACCAGGTCCTTCAGACGCTTACAGGTTATTTTTACTTTTCGTTTCTCCGTCTTTGCGGTTAAATAGAAATAAAAAAATCCATCGCCAATACCCTATCCTGTAAATCATGTTAATTCGGTCAATACAATTCTTGTAAATCCTGTCCCTAAAAATACATGGTTTGGGGATCACCATCTTTCAACTCCTGCCCCGTGTTATTATTTTATTATTTTTCTATTTTTGAGCGTCAAAATAAACAGCATGAAACAATATCTCGATTTATTACAACGGGTCCTGGATGAAGGGGTGAAGAAAGAAGACCGTACCGGAACCGGTACCATCAGTGTGTTTGGGCATCAAATGCGATTCGATTTGTCGGAAGGATTTCCTTTGCTGACAACAAAGAAATTGCACCTCAAGTCCATTATCCACGAGTTATTGTGGTTCCTTAAAGGAAGTACCAATGTGCAATATCTGCAAGAGAACGGGGTACGCATCTGGAATGAATGGGCCAAGGAAGATGGTGAGCTGGGACCTATCTACGGGTATCAGTGGCGTTCGTGGCCCGATTACCGGGAAGGTAACATTGACCAGGTGGCCCAGGTGATCGACTCGATTAAGAACAACCCCGATTCACGTCGTCATATTGTGAGTGCCTGGAATGTGGGACAACTGGACGACATGCAGCTGCCCCCTTGCCATATCCTTTACCAGTTTTATGTGGCAGAAGGGAAACTGAGTTGCCAGCTTTACCAACGAAGTGCCGATATTTTCCTTGGGGTTCCTTTTAACATCGCCTCCTATGCGTTGCTGACCATGATGATGGCCAAGGCGACAGGCCTGCAGCCCGGTACATTTGTGCATACCTTGGGAGATGCACATATCTATCTGAACCATCTGGAGCAGGTTAAATTGCAATTGACAAGAGAGCCGCGCTCCTTGCCGAAGATGTTAATAAAACCGGAGGTGGTCAATATTGATGATTTCAAATTTGAAGATTTCACGCTGACAGATTACGATCCGCATCCACATATTAAAGGGGCCATCTCTGTGTGATATAATCATCAGGGAGGTTTCGTAACCGATGAGGTGCAAAACTGGTAGATGGTTAGATTTTAGATAATAGACCTGTTGAAAACAGTCAAGCGATCTGTTTTAAACAACGGGGTTCAAACATCAGAAAAAAGTTATTAACAAGACATGACCATATCTCTCATTGTAGCCATTGACCGTAACAACGGCATTGGTAAAAACAACGACCAGCTGGTTTATATTTCCGGCGACCTTAAACGTTTCAAGGCGTTGACCACCGGCCATACCATTGTGATGGGCCGTAAAACATTTGAAGCACTGCCCAAAGGCGCCTTACCTAAACGGCGAAATGTGGTGATTACCCGCCAGGCCGATTTTGCCCCGCCAGGCTGCGATGTGGTACACTCCCTGGAAGAGGCTTTAACCACATGCCGTCACGACGACCAGATTTTTGTTATTGGAGGAGGCGAGATATACAAGGCCTTTCTGCCGCATGCCCAACGGTTAATTTTAACGAAAATCGATTACGCTTTTGAGGGGGTAGATACCTTTTTCCCGGAAATAAATAAATCGGAGTGGCAATGCATTGAAGAAGATGGGCCGCATCAGGATGAAAGAAATAAAATATCCTATCGATACGTCACCCTGGAAAGGCAGAAAGATATTTCTTAAAGTTCAGGTAGGCCTGAAAGGTCATTTGTAAAAGCATAGGGTTTTAACCCTATGACTATTACCGTTTTTAAATCCAACCCTGAAAGGGTGTTTGTGTTATCCTGGTACCATATACTACATATCAGGCCTTCAGCCTTCCTTATTACTATTACTGGGAACACAGGGTTGAAACCCTGTGCTGTTACAGGCACTCCTTCGGAGTTTAGCATATTATACCAGCTCAATCTTTAAATAACTTTGAAATGATACCCCGTCAGAAAATCAATAACCATGTTTGATCTATCATGTAAATCTTGTTAATCCTGTCAAAAAATAACACTGTTTGAAAATCAATAACAGGGAACTGTTCCTTCTATTGAAAAGATACCGCTGAATCGGGATAATGAAGTGTCGCAGCATACAGGCCTGAAAGACCGTTTGTAAAAGCATAGGGTTTTAACCCTATATCTATTACCGGTTTTAAATCCAACCCTGAAGGGGTGTTTGTGTTATCATGGTACCATATAATACATACTAGGCCCCCGTTCAGCGAAGCGTCTCGCTTCGTTGTAACCACCCGGTCTCCGACCGAATATTAATTCGAATTATCTATTTCACCTTATTCTTCATCCAGTCAATTGTTATTTCTGAATTATGTAATTCAACTTATTATAGTGCCGGCCAGAGGCCATGGTAAAAACGACAAAGCGGGACGCTTTGCCGAACACAGGCAGAAGCGTTTATTTGACTAGCGTTTTTTGCTTCGTTTTTGGGGCAATGCCAAAAATGAAGTAGGGTTTGGGACAACGTCCCAATTAAACTATTGAAAAGATACCGCTGAATCGGGATAATGAAATGTCGCAGCATACAGGTCTGAAAGGCCGTTTGTAAAAGCATAGGGTTTTAACCCTATGTCTATTGCCGGTTTTAAATCCAACCCTGAAGGGGTGTTTGTGTTATCATGGTACCATATAATACATACCAGGCCTTCAGCCTTCCTTATTACTACTATTGGGAACACAGGGTTGAAACCCTGTGCTGTTACAGGCACTCCTTCGGAGTTTAGCATATTATACCAGCTCAATCTTTAAATAACTTTGAAATGATACCCCGTCAGATAATCAAAAACCATCGCCGAACCATCATGTAAATCCTGTTAATCCTGTCGAAAAATTTATAAGAATAACTGCATCTTTGTACTTTCTTAAAAACAAATGAACAAGTGAAGAATCCATTAACCGATAAAGTATTCCCAGTATTTCTCTCCTATACCCTTCCCACCATCTTAGGCATGATATCGGTGGCTTCGGCCTCCATTATCGATGGTATTTTTGTGGGCAACCTGGTAGGCCACCAGGCACTGGCCGCTGTTAACATGACCATTCCCTTAACCTCACTGGTCTTTGGTATCGGCATCATGCTATGCATTGGCGGAAGCGTGAAAAGCGGCAAAGCCCTGGGTGAAAAAGATCGCCGGAAAGCCTCCGACATCTTTACCAAAACACTCATCACCATTTTTGCGTTGAGTCTGCTCATGGCAGTGCTGGGAATAATATTTCTATCACCCTTGGTGGAATTACTGGGGGCCAACGAACAAATAACTGGGGATGTGCAGGAATACCTCAGCTACCTGTTGATATTTATTCCCTTTTTCTTAACCGGCTTCGCCTTTTCCTATTTTGCGCGGGTAGACGGACATCCCGGCTGGGCATCCGCCTCCATGGTAATCAGTGCTGTGAGTAATGTATTGCTGGATTGGTTGCTCATCTCAAAACTTGAACTGGGATTAACCGGGGCAGCCCTGGCAACCGGCATTTCCCAATCCCTGATGTTCTTTGTACTCATCCCCCATTTTTTCACCACCAAGGCAAAAATAAAATTCGTTCTTCCCAAAGGAAGCTGGAAAGTGGTGATAGAAGCTGCCTTAAATGGTTCTTCAGAATTCTTAAATGAGATATCGGCCGGTATTGTCACCTTCATCTTTAACCGGGTCATCATTCAGCGCATGGGCGTTGATGGTGTGGCCGCATTTACCATCATCAACTACATCCTTTTCATTGGGTTGATGGTGTGCTACAGTGTGAGTGATGCCCTGCAGCCACTGGTAAGCATTAATTTTGGCGCTAAAAAGAGCCACCGCATTAGCAGCTTCATGCAGTCGGCCGTCCTTTTTAACCTGGGTGTGGGTATTCTTATTATAGTAGCTCTACAGGTTTTCCCCGAAATGCTCATCAACCTCTTCCTGAACGAAGGGGCACAGGATACCGCCGTTTTAGCTCAACGCTACATCTCCTGGTTCTGGCCGGCCTTTCTGTTTAATGGCATTAACATTGCCTTCTCAGGTTATTTCACCGCCATGCACCGTCCCCTCCATTCGGCAGTGATTGCCGTAGTCCGGTCCCTTATTTTTCCCGTTCTCTTTGTCTCGGTGATGATCATGCTGATGGACGATATCGGTATCTTTATTGCCATCCCCATGGCCGAAGCTGTCACAATGCTCATCTGCCTGGGGATGTTTGCCTTTAACAAACCACAAGCCCTCTGCAATCACAGTGAGCAATTGAGTTGATACAGTGGGTTCCTTTTCTAAAGTTTTCAACTTTAGAAAAGATCATCAAACGCGAATTCCGGTTAATAAGTTCGATTGTTTCTACGCCGCTGGCGCCAATTTGCAATTCGTGCCCCAGCATTTAATCACAAAACCCCCAATAGCCCTTTTTCTGTATGGATAGTAGTGGAACGCGATGCAATCGCTCGGTAGCGGGGAGGGTTAAATATCTGTTCTTTTAAAAGGATGGCGACTGGTATGAATGATGTTTAATATTCTGACTTCATCCTTGGTGACGGTATAGATAATATTATAATTCCAGTGAGAGACGGAACGATATTCTTTCGGCTCATCTTCCAAATAACTTTCTTTGGAGTAGCCGGCGAAGTCTTTTAGTGATTTACACTTGGTGATGATCCCTCTTCTTACATATTCGGCTGTTTCTTCAGATACTTCTTCTTTGAGGAATTTAATATCAATGTCGTTTAGTTAAGCCATTATCATAATCGTTTGTAATTCATTGAGTATAGCTTTTTTGGTTTCTTTTTCCTTTCAAATACCCTATTCGGTCTGATAAGTTCTCTGGTTCTATATACAATATCGTCAAAAGCATGAAAGGC
>RHGE01000140.1 GCA_004296775.1 Marinilabiliaceae bacterium JC017 | reverse complement strand
TGATGAATTTTTGCTAACCCACTGGCCGGAATTCCCGCATTCATCTGCGTCGCGCCTGCGCCGGCCCGCTTATTTGACGGGCTCACGCGCTTCGGATCATCACGGTCCAGCTGGTCGATTGGATTTTTGCGTTATTCTGTTGATTTGTATTGGAGGTGTCAAAACTAGAGGTAGGATCCGGTTATACAGTCGTCAATATGGCCAATGGCCATCTCTGTCTATTATCTAAAATCTAACGATCTATTTTCAATAAGATTTGCGAAAATTGGAACTTTGTTCTGTTTTGAGTGTTTAGCAGTATTCAAAGAGTCATGGAAAGTTGTTGAGATTTTAGAAAAACGTCTGTCAAACGTAGTCAATTGTTTATATTTGTTGGTTTGATATTCGTTGGTACCGGCGAGGCAAAATGCAAATGTATGGTTAAGAAGTTTTTAGCATTAGGAGTAAGTTTATTCATTTATGTAGCAGTGGCAATGGCCCAGTTTAATACCGACAGGATGTTAACGATTGGGAGAAATGCATTTTATTTTGAAGACTATGTTCT
This sequence comes from Marinilabiliaceae bacterium JC017, assembly GCA_004296775.1. Classification (GTDB taxonomy): domain Bacteria; phylum Bacteroidota; class Bacteroidia; order Bacteroidales; family Marinilabiliaceae; genus JC017. The sequence goes on along the minus strand of RHGE01000140.1, from coordinate 7,902 downwards.
GGCTATCCAATATTTTAATAAAATCATCCTGGTAAAGCCCTATTTGGCTGATCCTTATTATTACCGGGGAGCTGCTAAGTTTAGTTTAGATGACCTCAATGGGGCAGAAGAAGATTGTGCCAAAGCTTTGGAAATAAATCCTTTTTATGTGAATGCTTATAATCTGAGGGGAATAATAAAACAACGAAAGGATGATTTTGAGGCTGCAATTATCGATTATACACACGGATTAAAATATGATCCGGAAAATATCAACTTGCTGATAAATCGGGGCATCAGTAAGATTAACCTGAAGAAGTTTGATGAAGCAATCAGGGATTATGATCAGGTACTAAAGATTAGTCCCAATTTGCTCAGTGCCTATCTGAATAGGGGTATGGCAAAAGTGAATAATACTGATACCTTGGGGGCACTTGCAGATTTCACAAAAGCAGTGGAATTGAATCCTTACATGCCGGACGGGCTTGCCAGTCGGGGAATGTTATATTACCAGCTTAATGAATATGAAAAGGCGTTAGCCGATTATAACAAGGTCATTGAGCTTTCTCCGGAACAATCGTCCTTTTATATGAACCGAGGTGTTATTCGCTATCAGTTGGATGATCTTCAAGGAACTTTAGATGATTTTAATAAATTTGTTGAGCTGAATCCCAAAAGTGCCATGGCCTATGGTAACAGGGGTATTCTCAGGGCCCAAATAGGAGATTATAATAATGCCATCGATGATTTTTCGCGTGTGTTGGCGTTAGATCCATCCGATTTGTTGACGCTTTTTAATAGAGCGATCTTATATTGTGAAATTGGTGATTTCTACAAAGCACTGGATGATCTGAATATTATTGTGGAGAATTATCCAAAATTTGGTCCGGTTTATCAGTATCGAGCTATGGCCAAGCATCATTTGAATGATAAGGTAGGGGCGAATAGAGATGCTCAAACTGCCATGAAGCTGGAGATGGAACGGCGTGAAAGGGGTGAAAAAGAGCAGTTGGCGTTGGCTGGCGATAATGGTAAAAAAGATAATAAAGACAAGAAAAACGATGCGGGTAAAGTAAGGAAGAAAAAGTCTACCCGGAAGAAGTCTGATAAGGATATCCGTAATTACAATAAGATAGCAGTGTTGGATGATTTTGATGCGGATGAGGCCGAACAGCAGGTGGCTAAGGAGACGATTCGTGGACGGATACAAAATCGCAATATTATCATTGATATGGAGCCGGTCTTTGGTGCTTCCTTCTATTCAGCCGATTCGTCAACCATTCGTGTGGCTTATTATGAAAAGACAGTGGAGGAATTTAACCGTTTAAAGCTATATCCGCATAAATTAAAGGTTACTAACCGGGAAAAGGAAGCAGAAGGATTTCAGTCGGTTCATTATTTCAGGCAAATAAATGAGATTACCGAAGAACTTAAAGATCCCGAAAGGGAGGAGGAGTTGTTCTACGTCAGGGGTGTTCTATATGGTTTAGTAATGAACTATAACAATGCCATGGCTGACTATGATTCATTGATAGCGCTTAGGCCTGATGACGTACTGGCACGTTTTAACCGGGCTTATACGCGGTATAAAATGGTAGAGGTGATTCAGGCTATGGAACAGGATGCTCCCCCTAAACAGGTTAATATGAGCAACCCGCTAAAAGGAGGGAACATAACCACATCACCTTCCTTAAAACAGGAAAAAATTACGCATATTCTGGATTACGACCTCATATTGGAAGATTTGAATCATATTCTTAAGCTGGATCCCAATTTTGAATTTGCGTTATATAACAGAGGTATTGTGAAGGCGCTTCTGAAAGATTTTGAAGGAGCTTTGGCAGATTTCTCCAAGGCTGTTCAGATTAACCCGGATTTTGCCGAAGCCTATTATAACCGTGGATTGACCTATATCTATCTGAATGAAGATGCGAAAGGAACGGACGATTTAAGTAAAGCAGGGGAGTTGGGGATATACAAGGCTTACAACGTAATAAAGCGGTATGGCTCACAGCGGACGGATATAACCATGGAAGATTAGTAAGGGGAAGATAGATTAATGGAACAACACTTGAAACAAATTGATACGGATAATGCTGAATTTCAGGATGCATTAAAGCTTATTCAATATACCACTACTTCTGTTTTTCTTACCGGACGGGCCGGAACGGGTAAGTCAACGTTTTTAAGGTATATCTGTGCCAATACGCACAAGAAATTTGTGGTAGTAGCGCCTACAGGTATTGCTGCTATTAATGCCGGAGGGGTAACGATTCATTCGTTCTTCAAAGTGCCATTCAGGCCTATCTTGCCGGATGATCCGGATTTGTCAACGAAAGACGGTCGTATATATGATTTCCTCAAATACCGTAAAGCTCACAAGAAAATTATTCAGGAGATGGACTTGCTTATCATTGATGAGGTGTCCATGGTGCGTGGTGATATCCTGGATTTTATTGACCGTGTTTTGCGTGTTTACACCAAAAATATGTCGCTGCCTTTTGGGGGTAAACAGCTGCTTGTAGTGGGGGATGTGTTTCAGTTAGAACCTGTTGTTAAACGAAATGACTGGGAAATATTGCGCCGTTTTTATCGTTCACCTTACTTTTTCTCAGCCCGTGTCTTTCAGAAGATTCCTTTGGTACAGATAGAACTTAGAAAGGTATATCGTCAAACGGATACGCATTTTGTGGATTTGTTAGATAAAATTCGGATTAAGCAGGCGGAGTTATCCGATATACAAGCGATCAATATTCAGCATAATCCAGCTTTTAAACCTCCCGGGGATGAGTTTTTTATCACACTGGCTACCCGGCGTGATACAGTTGATTACATCAATGATAGTAAACTGGATGAACTGGAGGGGAAGGAGTTTAAATTTAATGGAACCATCTCAGGGGAATTCCCGGAGTCCGGGTTGCCTACGTTAAAATCATTGGTGTTAAAGGAAAATGCCCAGGTGATGTTTGTCAAAAACGACATGGAAAAACGATGGTATAACGGTAGTCTGGCGCGGATTGAAGATATTGATGAAGAGGGGATTCATGTTCGGCTGGAAAATAATGATATTCATCTGGTAGAAAAGGAAGTGTGGCGGAATATCCGATATAAATATGATGAGAAGAATAACCGCATCATAGAGGAAGAATTGGGTTCATTTTCTCAATATCCGTTAAAGTTGGCATGGGCTATCACGGTGCATAAGAGCCAGGGCCTGACTTTCGATAAAGTATTAATCGATTTTTCCGGTGGTGCTTTTGCCGGAGGACAGTTGTATGTAGCCCTGAGTCGATGTCGGTCTTTAGATGGTATTGTGTTGAAAACGCCTATCTCACCACGGGATGTAATTGTTAACCAGGAGGTGGTTCGTTTTTCAAAGAGTGCCAATGATAAGGTGTTAATTGCTAGTGAGCTGAAGAAGGCTCAGGCCGATGATCTTTATCAAAAGGCATTATACGCTTATGAGGCTAATGATTTCAGGGAAGCCATGAGCTTATTGGGAGCGGCTACTGAAAAACGTAATGATCTGGTGCGTCCGGAAGTACAACGATTTATGGCCATTAAATTGGCGCGCATTAACCAGTTGAGTAATCAGAAGAAAGATTTGCAGAAGGAGCTGGTCAGTCATCATAAAAAAGTGGCGGACTATGCACGTGAGTATTATTTGATGGCTAATGAATGCATGGTTAAATTTAATGATGCCCGTTCGGCTATTGCCAACCTGAATAAAGCCATTGAATTAAATCCCCGTTTTTTCGATGCCTTGATGCGGCGGGCTGCCATTAAGGTGGAGACCAGTGATGCGGAAGGCGCTGAGGAGGATTATACCAAAGCCATAAAGTTGAAGAAGCGGTCTTATTCTGCTCATTATAACAGGGGAAGAACCAGGCTTCTTCTTAAAAAATATACAGGGGCCTACAACGATTTACTGGTTGCTACCCGTTTGGATGACGATAAAGCAGAAGCCTACTTCTTTCTAGGAGAAGCTTGTGACAAGTTGGGGGAGACAGACAGGGCTTCTGATTATCGTAATATGGCTGAAAACCTTGGTTTTGAGCCTTAACTATTTTTGTTGCTTAACATTAATAGTGGAATTTTTATATTATAGCGTACCGCTAATAACCGTACACCAATAATAGTAAGGACAGTTATTATTTCGTTTATATTTTGCGGTACCCTTAATTCAATCAGTAATAAATAAACCAGGGCTCCGGCAATACAGGCGGTGGCATAGATTTCCCGTTTAAAAATAAGGGGTACATCATTACAGAGTGTGTCTCTGATAACCCCACCTACTACAGCTGTTGAAAGTCCCATCATAACCGCTAATGGTGCATCAATATTCATGTTAAGGGCTTTCTCCAAGCCGATGATGGTAAAGACACCAATACCAATGGTGTCAAACAAAAAAAGCGTACGTTTGAGTCGTAAAACGCGTTTTTTGAAAATGATCGTGATAATCACCCCCAGGATAATTACCACAAAATAATCCATTGATCGCATCCAGGTTACGGGCAGATCTCCCAGCATCATATCTCTGACGGTTCCACCACCCACAGCTGTTACAAATCCAATCACCATAGCCCCGAAAAGGTCAAGCTTTTTCTCAGCGGCAGACAAGGTTCCACTGATGGCAAATACCAGGGTTCCGATATAATCGAAATAAAGAATAAGGTCCATTTCTGAAATTTTGGCGCAAAGAAAATATAAATTTAAAGAATAAAGGGGTAATAAATGTTAATTTATCTGAAGTTGATCGCAATTTATTATAACTGGTTGGTTAGGAGGGGGTGGGTGTTTTAGTGTAAGTAATTGAAAGCAGAATCGAAAGGTTAGGATTTGTGTATAGGGATGGCCATGATAAATATAAGCGTCTTAATGTGATCATAGATTGTTAGATTTTAGTTTTTCGATGGTTGTTGATCATATTGACGTTAAGATAACAATGGCATATTGTTGGATAATTAAGGACGATTCCTCAATCATCCTTAATGAAGAAACAAACCAAATACCAATTGAACCAACAGTAGTGAGCTGTTCTTTTTGCTATTAAAGAGGAGGTTAGAATGAAGTGTGTACCGGATAGGAAGATGCATATTATAATCCACTCCAAGTCTCTTGTCGTAGGGGAGAGAGTCTGTAAACCTGATGTTTATGTTCAAAGTAATTAAGGGTAGTGAAGGCTTTTTATATGAAAGATATGAGACCTTAGGCTGACTTTTATTTAGGCGCTTAGGGTGCTACTTTTACCAATATGTTGTCCAAATTGGATGGAAATATATAGATAGAGAGGATAGAGATCAGAAGTTAGAGAGGGGAAATAGATGGAAACACTTTGAGATAAAAGGAGATACGTTGAAACAGATAGAAATATTTTGAAACAACCTGTACTTTCCAAAGAACAATCTCAACTCCCAATTGATGAAAAATCTAGGCGCTTAGGGAGCAATTTTAACCAACATGTTGTTCAAATTGAATGGAGATCTATAGAAACAGATGGAAATACGTGGAGATAAATGGAAATAGATAGAGAATGGTTTGTGGTTTGCGGTTGGGGTATCATCGGTTTTTCACATTCTCAGTTTTTCTATTGAGGATATTAGAGGTCAGAAGTTAGAGGGGGGATAGATAGAAACACATAGAGATAAAGGGAGATACATTGAAATAGATAGAAATATTTTGAAATAACCTGTACTTGCTAAAGAACAATCTCTGCGTTTCAGCGTCTTCGCGGTGTATAATGAATCTTGTTAAAACAACAAACTAAAGGCAGTATCCCTCGAAGAGGCTTTTTTTTTAGACTACTCCTGAAAAAACATAGGTGCTTAGGGAGCAATTTTAACCAACATGTTGTTCAAGTTGAATGTTGTATTTTAATTCATAATTCCAGGTGTTATGAAATTACCAATGAGCTTGATATAAGTAAGTCTAATGTCTATTATCTAACGATCTATTGTCTTTTTAAAACAAACAGCTAAAGGCAACATCCCTCGAAGAGGCTTTTTTTAGGCTACTCCTGAAAAAACATAGTGTCTTATCAGTAATGTCTGTGTATTTTTTGGCAGGATATTGCAATGTCGGTCATGCAAATATCTTGATACTCATATCTGTGTACTTTTCTGGCTTGTTCAGGTTAGACTTTTGTAAGTAATTGAAAAACAGCTTGTGTTTATCCAATAGACAGAGTTGTTAATGGCCAAAAAAGGAGAGTAATGTTAATCAGTCTAAAGTCTATTCTCTAGAATCTAACGATCTATTGACCATTCAAGCCGGTTTAAAAATCAGGTCCACGAAATGACAGATGACGAAATAATACATAAACATACCCCTCTCGCCAACTTTCAATATCACAGTAACTCCTTATCACACCCCAATTCCCCGTTATCACACCCCCATGACCTTCTATCACGCCCTAATTCCCCGTTATCACAGCCGCATGACCTTCTATCACACCCCAATGACCCTTTTATCACACCCCCATGACCTTCTATCACATCCCCATGACCATCTATCACACCCCAATGACCCTGTTATCACACCTCTATGACCATCTATCACACCCCAATGACCCGTTATCACAGCCCAATGATCATCTATCACACCTCAATACCCCGTTATCACAGGCCCATGTCCCATGCTAACGCAGATTTGCAATTTGTGCAATTACTGAGGAATAGTGGTAGGCTCTTAAGAAGTAACTAATACAAACATGTTAACGATAATTAGGCAACGATTTTAATGCCGTATTGGTAATGTATTGCTTTAAACTTAAGGATTCTATGGGATATCATTAGGTGTTGTGACTTTACCCGAAGGGCTTTTTTCTATAGAGAAAAATCTAGGTGCTTATGAGTAATGTTTGTGTTTTTTGGGCAGGGTATATATAACGCAAATCACCAGATTATGAGTCAGGCCATGATGTTGGGAAGCGCGCGAGCCCGGTATACCGATTAGTAATTAAAATGCCCACTTAATGCGCTTCGCTTTTAATTGGCCTTTAATTATCTATCGGCATTACACCAAGGTCATTCTTAAATAGGTTTGGTGTAAAATAAGCGGGCCGGCGAAGGCGAGACGAAGATGAATGCGGGAATTCCGGCTAGTGGGTTGGAAAAAATTCATCAAGGAGGTGGGAGAAAGCATTTATTTGCCTAGACTTTTTTGCTTCGTTTTTGGGGCAACGTCCCAATAGTAAAAAACGAAGTCGTTAGGCACTTAAGAAGTAACTAATACAGACATGTTAACGATAATTAGGCAGCGATTTTAATGCCGTATTGGTGATGTATTGCTTTAAATTTAAGGATTCTATGGGATATCATTAGGTGTTGTGACTTTACCCGAAGGGCTTTTTCCTATAGAGAAAAATCTAGGTGCTTATGAGTAATGTTTGTGTTTTTTGGCAAGGTATGTATAACGCAAATCACCAGATTATGAGTCAGGCCATGATGTTGGGAAGCGCGCGAGCCCGGCATACCGATAGATAATTAAAATGCCCACTTAATGCGCTTCGCTTTTAATAGGCCTTTAATTATCTATCGGCATTACACCAAGGTCATTCTTAAATAGGTTTGGTGTAAAATAAGCGGGCCGGTGCTGGCGCGACGAAGATGAATGCGGGAATTCTGGCTGGTGGGTTGGAAAAAATTCATCAAGGAGGTGGGAGGAAGCATTTATTTGCCTAGACTTTTTTGGGGCAATGCCAAAAATGAAGTAGGGTTTGGGACAACGTCCTAATAGTAAAAAAACGAAGTCGTTAGACGCTTAGGTCGCAACTATTACCATTGCGCCGTGCAAGTCCGTGAGATGGGGATTTTATAGGCGTATCAATTATAATGAAACATCTCATAGTAGCCCTGTAGGTAATCAATCCTACCCGGTAAGGCTTGGTCAGCCACCGGAAGCGAGTTTTGCATAGTCAACAGA
>RHGE01000139.1 GCA_004296775.1 Marinilabiliaceae bacterium JC017 | reverse complement strand
CTTATTTGACCGGCTCCCCCGCTTCCCAACATCATGGTCCGACTCGTCATTTGGCTTTTTGTGTTATAGTGTCGATATATTCAAGGGCGACTTCGCGTTTGCCCCTGCTAGCATCGATTTGCAATCGGTACCTTGTTATATGATAGACACTGAGTCACAGAGTTGTTCCTTTTAATCATCTTTTTGTGTGTAAAACTGATGGATCAAATTTGCATGAATGGGTCATTTTTAGATTTAAGTTTTATTGCATTCTTGAGATTTAAATGTCCGGTGGCCATTTGGATCGAAAGGAAGGGGCGAAGCCCGCGTACGTACGGTGGTGTGAAAGCTTTTTCGCCAGGCTATTGGCCTAGTGGCTGGCTACTTGGTTGGGGCTTGTTACTTCTTTATATCGATACTCGGTCATTCGTTTCTCTCCATGTTTTATTAATATTCCATTATCAACTGCATTTTTTAAATCCCTGCTAGCAGTAGCAGATGATATTTCTTTATTATGCCTGAGGTAATCTTGTCTTTTAAAACTCTCTTCTCCTACAATAAGTCTATAGGATTCTATTCTGTCAGCACCTGTAAGATTTATGTTTTGACTACTTAGTAACTCCTCTAATGCGTCATTTATTACGGATAGCATAAATTCTATAAAGCTGGTTGAACTTCCTTGACTGTCAGATTTGCCTAATGCATTATAATAGTCATTTTGCCTCTCTTTAATTAAAGTTTCCATAGGAAGAAATTCAAATACAGGTGAATATTCTTTCAGTATTAATGTCTGCCAGAGTCTACCCATTCTGCCATTTCCATCAATAAAAGGATGAATGAATTCAAATTCATAGTGGAATACACAATTTTTTATAATTGGTAAATTGTCATCATTCTTTAAATAAACCAAAAGATCATTTAATAAAGGATAGACCATTTCTCCAGGGGGAGCAATGTGAGCTACTTCATCCCCTTTTACAATCCCGACTCCTGTTCTTCGCAATTCTCCTGACTGGTCGATTAATCCATTCATTAAAATCCGATGAGCATCACAAAGTGATTCTAATTTATATACGTCAAAATTGTTCAGTTTTGAATATAGGGTGATTGCATTTTTAACTTCAAGAATATCGTTCTGCGGAGCTAGCACTCGCTTATTGTTTATTAAGTCTGTAATCTGCTCTACGTTTAGTGTATTTCCACCCTCAATTTATAAAGATGATTGAATTGTTTTAATTCTGTTTTTTTCCCTTAATTCAGTAGGAGGTTTTATTAATCGAGCAAATTTAATCTCACCAATTTTTTCTGATATGGATGAAATATATTTTAAAATGGTATTGGTTATTTCGTATGGTGGCTTCATAAAGTTACTCTTCTGATAATATCATTTGATACTATCAAAAGTAGTTTTTAATATAATATTTGCATGTTTCTGGAATACTAAATCTCAAGGTTCCGCGTGCATGGCGGCACTTCCGCTAGCGCCGAATTCCAATCGGTGCATTGTGAATCAATAGATATTAGCTATGAGTAGAAAATATAAGTGTCATAAACCGGAAGGAGTCTGTTTTATCACTTTTGCCACGGCAAGCGAGCAAGAGTACTGGTTGTTTTTTGATTAAATGATGGGGCGTGGATAGTAAATCTACGCTAGTGGGGGCTGCGCACCGCATAAAGGCCTCCGTTAGGCAAAGCGTCCCGCTTTGTCGTTTAAATCATGGCCTCTGGCCAGAAGTATAAATTGAAATAGTTAATTTCAATTTAGATGTATGGTATTTTTCGTGCTCTTATTTATGATGCAACCGTTGCATTATATCCGGGTTAATCCCGTGCGAGTTGTGATGGTAAAGGAACCGGAGGATAATAGTCTACGTTCGGTACCATCATCTATATGAGCTCAAAATTGAGCTAAGCCGTGGAGATTATAACGATGAAAAAATAAATGAATGTGTGAATTAATATTGGGCCGGAGGCCGGATGGTGGCAACGAAGCGAGACGCTTCGCTGAACGGGGGAACCGTAGGTATAAGGTAATACTTTTACCAGCCACAAGGAAGCGTATCAGGGGATAGAGTTAATCATTATTTCCTATTCCCATGATGTAGAGAACCGCTGTATATGTTTCTGAGATTAAATGTCCGGTGGCCATTTGGATCGAAAGGAAGGTGTGAAGTCCGTGTGCCAACGGTGGTGTGAGAGCTTTTCCGCTAGGCTATTGGCCTAGCGGCTGGCGACTCGATTGTACGCAGACTTTTATATTGGACCATTAATTATTAATTCCTTTATTTCCCATTTTCGTAAATCTAATGTCAATATAAAAACGCTTGATCCTCCTCCCAATATTCTAATAATGGACTTGTCTGGCTGAGCCATTTTACTCTCTGAATAAATAAATTGAATCCATAAGTATTCACTGTCTTTGAAGTCTTTAAAGCCAATATATTGCCTTTTATATTTGTCTATAGTCGCAATTATTTCTGGCAGATTCTCAGATTCATAATCATCTTTCGTTGTATACCTTCTTAATAACTCAGGTATTTTTAATTCAATTTCTTTAATCTTTTCTATTCTTGGCGTCCATGGTTTTATTGGGCCCTCAGCTAAATGAGTTAAGTACCAAAGTGGTTTTACTATTAACTTCTTTGATTTATCTGGACTCAAGTCAAATTCGTAATTCTCCTGAAAGAGTGTTCCTTGAAAACTTTTTCCCTTTATTAGAATACATGAGTCTAAAGAGATGTCAGGATTGTTAACAATCGCAGTTAATCTGAAAGTCATTATGACTAATAGGGTCAAGATTGTTACTGATCTATGCATCTAAGTTTTTTTGCTTTGCTTGCGTACAACGGTGAGTGTATGATTTCGTAAGGGATTGAGTGATTCGAACCTGTTAAGTTACCCACCGAAAGTTCTGGAAAAAGTTGAAAAATACAAATTATTTGAAATAGGACAAGCAATAGTGAGTATTAATTATCCAGAGGGTGAATTGAAAATCACGAGCTCCTCTGTGTTATGGATAATTGTGAGTAAAGTCCCATCACGGGCGGAGGTAACGCTTCGAACTGTTAGTAAGCTGCAAGGTGGTTCGGCTTGACTCGAGCACTGTAGATTATTTATGAGCGATTAATGCAGTAAATATCGACTACAAACTCTGGTACTGACGCATAGGATTTTAGTGCATCGGAAATCACGAATGTCCACTGAAATTGATATTTCATGAGTAAACCGTATATGAGGCATTATAAACCGGATGAGCAAGTACATCATTGTGACGTCCAAACGCTAGGTTGCGAGTGTTTATAATGTAGATACAGCAGGTGTTGGAGGAAGGATAACTCTCTTACCTGGGGATACCTTGTTAACAACGGGATGGTTAGGGTATCTGAAGATTTCTGCTTTGAATCCCGCGGATTGGGAATTTGTTCCCGCGGTAAAATATTCCATTTCAGCGGCTATTTGTTTAATCCTACGGAAAAGGAATTAAACGCCGCGGATAGGGGGACCCGTCCAGTGGGCTGGAATCGGCTCCCGCGGTTATTTTTCCTGTCCCGCGGTAAAAAAACTGCTGGCGCCGATTTGCAATCGGTGGTTTATGAATAAATAGATAATAGCTCAAATAGAATCCCTCGCTGGTGCGCGATTGTATCTTGTTCCATTGAAATTCCGGTTCACTTTAGTTTTGAAAAGAGGTACAGATCGTGAGCTTGAGAATAACCGTCTATCGAATTGGAAGTAACCGTTCTAGGATTCGTGGGTAAGGGTGCACTATCGTTGGCGAGGTTTTAACACGGATTGCAAATCCGCACTAGCTGGGGGCGCAACGAAGTTTTTAGGGTCGGCCATTTTATCGAGACTGATCCCAATTAAGTCAATAAATCTGCTAAAGGGTTACACTGAGTATGTACTAGGTCAACAAGCAGTCTTAAGTGGGGTAAATACAGATTAAACTCACACTTATTGCATAATTAAGACAGACTAATGATGAAAATTTGTGACTTTACCCTGATAATATTCTGGGCAGACTCTATCTTGATTGCGGGTAAAGGATATAGAAGACCGTTATTTGACTGCTTTTATTCCTTCCTGAGACTAGAAGTAGCATTAACTGATATTTCCCATATGTGTTTAAAACCTATAAAGCTTGCTTTGTAAGCATTTTGCCAACCGCGAATTTATCGAATTATGCGAATTGCTTTTCGAAGAAAAGCCCAGAAAACCACGCAGTGGATAAAAATTCGTTTAATTAGTATAATTCGCGGTTAAAACAGTAGTAGATGTAATTTAATCATAATCAATTAGTGTTTCTCTGGTATTCTTTGCAGCTACTTAAAAATTTAGTGTTTTATGAGACATGGAAAACTTCAGATCTTAATCTTTGTAATTGATAGGATTTCCTATAAATACTGGACTTTCAGTAATTTTAGTGGGCAATATCTTTGTTTTTCTATGAATTATTCAGGATAGAATGCATCAAACGGGCATTGAGAATAGATGTTTGCAGATGCCTTTTTTTGATATGCGTTGAATCAGTGAAGTGATTGTCATGAAAGTAACGATGGTAAATTCACCAGCGGTTTTTGTTCCCGTGCTGGTATTTAGTCCGTCGCTTTAGCTGCTAATAGATGAAAGTACCCAGGCACGCGAAGGTACGTTTCACACAGATGCCTTTGTGATAGTTCGACCATCCCTACGTTCGGCAAAGCGTCCCGCTTTGTCGTTTAAACCATGGCCTCTGGTCAGAAGTATAAAGTGAAATAGTTAATTCCAATATAGATGTATTGTATTTTTTCGTGCTTCTATTCGTGAAGCAGTTGCATTATATCCGGGTTAATCCGGGCGAGTTGTGATGGTAAAGGAACCGTAGGTATAATAGTCTACGTCCGGTACCACCATTCTGACAGCTCAAAATTGGTATAAGCCGAGGGAATTATAACCGCGAAAAAACAAACGAATGTGTGAATTACTATGCGGCCGGAGGCCGGGTGGTGGCAACGAAGCGAGACGCTTCGCTGAACCGGGGATGTTAAAAGAACCGGAGGTATAAGGTAATACTTTTACCAGTCACAAGGAAGCGTAACAGGGGACAGTGTTAATCATCCTTACCTACAAATCTGAATTTGCTATTCCCCATGATGTAGAGAACCGCCGTATATGTTCCTGAGATTTAAATATGCGGTGGCCATTTGGAGCGATAGGAAGGGGCGAAACCCGCGTACTACGGTGGTGTGAGAGCTTTTCCGCCAGGCTATTGGCCTAGTGACTGGCTACTCGATTGGCGTTTCGTGCTTTATTTTATATTGTATTTATTTTTCCTTTTTTCGAATGTTATTTTGACTCCTTCTAAAATATCACAAACATGTTCCTGGATCCCCTGTTTTTCGAGTGTCGGTATATTATCTTCCGAAGAATCAATAAATGAATTTTCTAATGTACCACTGCCATATTCAAATTTATAATTTCTATTAGGAGCTTTAGCCCCACTGCCTATCCATTCTTTTCACAAACCCATATTTTTCTAGCGAAATTTGTCTTTCCTCTTTTACTAACGCTGCAATAATCCGATATTCTGAATCCTGTGTTGCTGATTAAGGTTGTAATATCTGAGGTAGATACAATAACAAGTCGATCTGTGATTTCTGCTGTCGACTCAATAATGTGTAAGATATCATTATCAGTTGCACTGCTGAATAAATTGTATGGCAGGTCAATAATGGCAGCCTCATACCTTTTATTAATATCTTTTATATCAGAGTGATATATATTTGCAGTATAGTTGAAGTGAGAAAGATTTTCTCGTGCATTCTTACATATCTTCCAGTTAATGTCGCAACCCTCAATGTTATTTCCTGCAAAACAGGCTTCTAACATTATTGTGCCAACACCACAACATGCATCTAGTAGCTTTTTCTCTTTGTCTGTCTTTGCTGCAATATTGATAAGAGCTTTGGCAATACTTATACTTATTGAGTTGCTGTATGAGCATGGTTTTTGCTTGTGTTTATGCCAAGCGAAATTGTTTTTCACTAAAATACCAAAATACCAAATATCCTCGTAATAGCATAAGGCATAAGTTATTGTCGGGCTATAATAATCAGGAATGCCTTCAATGCTGTAGCCTATATCTTTTAACTTTTTAAGTCTCTCAGCATACTCAGTTGTATCTCCATCTAAAACTAAATATTCAACTTTGAAACCTTCAATGCATATACTTTCTTTTTTGATTTCATTTATTAGCGTAGAATAATCTTCAGAAAATGAAATAATATCAAGTCTTTTCTTAACGAAAGCACTACTTGAAGGTTCTGCTTTTATATCGGAAAAAAGCAGTTTATTCTTTTCTTCCTTATTAAAAATATATCTCGATTCGAGCTTGCATAACTCACTTTCAGCATTGTCGTAACTAAAGGAATATATATATCTGTTTATCTGCATATCTTTTTTGTCCATGATATTCTTCTATCAGTGGGATTTTAGCAATGAATGGCAATGTTCCGCGGCATGCGCTATGACCCGCTGTGTGTGCCCAGTATGAGCACACACAGCGAAAGCTCTAGAAAAAGTTTAAAAGTACAAATTTATTTCAAATGGCTTTCGGGGGGCTGGTTATCCAGAGGATGAATTGAAAATCACGAACTCCTCTGGATTATGAATAATTGTGAGTAAAGTTCCTTACTGGCGAGTTGGGAAGTCAGTTAGTAAGCTGCTGCAAGGAGGATCAGCCAGGTTTGGGGGAGCAATGAAGGTTATTTGTGATTGTTAATACCCCCGCCAGCGCCGATTTGCAATTGGTGTATAGTGAATCAATAGATATCAGCTATGATTAGAAAATATAAGTTTCATAAACCGGAAGGAGTTTGTTTAATCACTTTTGCCATACAAGGAGAGCAGGGGTACAGGATGTTTTGTGATTAAATGATGGGGCATACGTCAGCTAAGGAAGAAGTTAAACAGTGGACAGTGTTAATCATCATTACCTATTGACTGCGTCGATTTTTAATTTCCCATGATGCATGGAACCGCCGTATACGTACCTGAGATTTAAATGTCCGTTGACCATTTGGAGTGAAAGGAGGGGGCGAAGGTTGTGCACTACGGTGGTGTGAGAGCTATTCCGCCAGGCTATTGGCCTGGCGGCTGGCTACTTGATTGATGCAAATTAATTTATAATCTTATAGATAAATCAAGATGACCACCCAAACCTAGTTGAACAATTTTCTGTAATGTTGAAAGCCGAACTTCTTTAACATTGTTTTCAATCTTTGAAATATATGATTTTGTTGTTCCAACTTTCTCTGCTAGTTCTGCTTGGGTCATTCCTTTTTTAAGACGAGCTTCATGTAAAAGTGTACCTAACTTGAAGTTTTCGTAACCATTTTCAAGTTCCTCTCTTTTATCTGTTCCTTTTACTCCGTAATGTTTGTCTTTAAATTCATCAATAGTCATTTTGTTGCTACTTTTCATTTTTGTACTCCTCCATAATTTTTAATGCTCTTTCAATCTCTTTTTTAGGAGTCTTTTGTGTTTTCTTTTGAAATCCATTCGCCAGAATTATAAGCTTTCCTTTATCGAAGAAGCAAAATATCCGAAAAATGTCTTTTCCCTGTTTTATTCTTATTTCATATAATCCAATCGTTGATTCAATGCGTTTCAAAAAACTTTCAGGTATACGTTCTAGTTCCTCAATCAACTGTATCGTCCAAATAATCTTCGCTCTAACTTTTTCTGATTGTTTAATAAAAAACTTTTCAAAGTAGTCTTTATAGAAAATAGCTGTTCTATATTTCCTTTTAAACTCCATGAAACAAATATACTAAAGGTTACACTATAGTACAACTTTGTTTAAATTTGCGTTACCGGGTAGCTTATACTCCCGCCAGCGTCGATTTGCAATCGGTGTATTGTGCGTCAATAATTAACAGCTTTGAGTAGAATATGTAAGTTTTACAAACCGGAAGGAGTTCATTTTATCTATTTTGTCATGTCAGGAGAGCAGGGGTACAGGATGTTTTGTGATTAAATGATGGGGCACGGATTGCAAATGCACGTCAGCTAAGGAAATTAAACAGGGGACAGCGTTAATTATCATTGCCTATTGACTGCGTCGATTTTCAATTCCCCATGATGTAGAGAAGCGCCGTATATGTTCCTGAGATTTAAATGTCCGGTGGCTATTTTGAGCGTAAGGAAGGGGCGAAGCCCGGGTGTAAATGGTGGTGTGAGAGATTTTCCGCCAGGCTATTCGATTGGCAACCGTAATTTATTCATCTATTATAATATTATCTGAAAAGTGTTCCAAATTGATATGGTTTATTTGAGAGTTCTTGCTAATTAGAGATATTTCAAAAAAATAGAATTCAGTAGATAACAATTTCACATTATTTAATAACTAAAAAATTCTTCATCATCAATTAAGCTTTCCACTAAATTTTTGTAGTTAACATTTTTAAGATCTTCATATATGTAAGTTATACCTTTGCTTTTTATGTGACTAAAGTTTCCCACGCTTAATATGCCCTATAATTAAGGGTGTTAAATTTCACAATAGGCTGTTGATTCGCGTCTAATTATCATGTTTTCAGGATGCAGCTAGCCAAAGGCTATTATTGATGTTATTTTGGTCATTATCTTCGTATTGGTCCAATGCTTTGAGCATGACCAGCAACTGCCTACTTGCGTGATCATCTTGCAATAGTTTTTCAATTGTTTCTTCAATGTCAATGTTC
>RHGE01000138.1 GCA_004296775.1 Marinilabiliaceae bacterium JC017 | reverse complement strand
CTCCTTGATGAATTTTTGCTAACCCACTGGCCGGAATTCCCGCATTCATCTGCGTCGCGCCTGCGCCGGCCCGCTTATTTGACACCAAACCTATTTAAGAATGACCTTGGTGTAATGCCGATAGATAATTAAAGGTCAATTAAAAGCGAAGCGCATTAAGTGGGCATTTTAATTACTAATCGGTATGACGGGCTCACGCGCTTCGGATTATCACGGTCCAGCTCGTCGATTGGATTTTTGCGTTATTCTGTTGATTTGTATTGGAGGTGTCAAAACTAGCGGTAGTATCCGGTTATATAGTCGTCAATATGGGCAATGGCCATCTCTGACTATCATATAACAAACTAGCAAAGCGTCTCATTGCCAGAAATTAGTGCTTTTGTCTTGAATGCAGCTTGTTCAAGGTGTATTAGTTTGTTTTTAAGGTATTCAAGGGTATATTTTTCCAGGTAGTGAGAATCATCTCTATCTTTTCTGATTTGAAGGTAACGGTAGAATCGGGTTGTACAGTCGTCCATATGGGCAACGGCCATCTCTGACTATTATCTAAAATCTAACGATTTCTTGTCTTGTCAAAACAAACAGCTAAAGGCAACATGCCTCGCAGAGGCTTTTTTTTAGGGAACTTCTGAAAAAACATAGAATCTAATGATCTAATAAAAAAAAGAGGGATTCTCCTATTAGGTGAATCCCTCTTATTTTTATGGTATTTCAATTAGAATTGTTGCTGTTAAATTTCTTGATGTATTAAATACAATGGTTCGTTAAACTTTTGTAAGTAATTGAAGAACTGTTTGTATTTATCCAAAAGGCAAAGCTGTTAATGGTCTAAAATCTAACGATCTATTGAAATAAGAACTTGTCCTATTGGTAGATTTCTTCTTTGGTATAGAAACCACTTTTTATTAATACTTCATCAATGTTTTCTTTGGTGACGGGAATGGATGGTATTTTAATGGACGGTATCTTTTTGAAACCGTTGTCTACGTATGACA
Source organism: Marinilabiliaceae bacterium JC017 (assembly GCA_004296775.1). Lineage (GTDB taxonomy): Bacteria > Bacteroidota > Bacteroidia > Bacteroidales > Marinilabiliaceae > JC017. Next base: position 7,715 of record RHGE01000138.1, on the reverse strand, counting down.
TCTCTTTGTTGCCAAGTTTTTTATTATTGGCCAGGTTGACACAGGCTTCTGCACCGGTATAAGCAATTTGTTTTAGTGGATGATAAACGGTGACGAGCTGTTCTCCTTTTAAAATGTGTTTAATTGCTCTTAACTCGGCATCCTGACCGGTTATCAATACGTCTCCTGTCATGTTGTATTTTTCAAGTACCTTAATACAGCCATCAGCAATGCCGTCGTAGGCAGCTATGATAACATCCGGTTTTTCTTTACTGAAGGCCAGGATTTGATCTAATTCAAAGGCGGCATTGGTTTCACTCCAATCTTCGATATAAGAATTGTATAAAATATTAATACGTCCATTTGCTATATAAGGTGATAATATAGAGTCAATTGATTGTTGTAATTCAACCGCATTTCGGTCAAATTTATCACCTCCCAGCAAAATGTAGTTGCCTTTTGGTTTGTGTTTTAATACTTCGCTGCATAATTGTTCGCCAAGAGTTTTGTTGTCACCGGATATAAAAAGATCAAGATCTACACCTTTAATGAGTCGGTTGTAGGCAACAACTTTCACTCCTCTTTTTTTACCTTCGCGGACAATAGCACCGGCGGTATTGACATTAACAGAAATCATGCATAATACATCAATTCCTGAATCGAATAATTCAATAGCCCGTTTGTATTGCAGTGCATCGTTGTTGTCGGCATCCATCACGGAAACTTCGGCTCCTAGCTGACGGGCTCTTTCGGCAAAAAAAGTACTTTCTTTTACATATCGGTCCGTTACTTTTGAGGTGTATAGAAATCCAATCTTGGTTTTATTGTCGGTAGAGCAACTTGTTATAAATGCAATAATTAATAAGCTTATGAAGCTTTTAAAGTTTGAAATTCTCATCGTGTATCTCTTAATTGGTATGAATTTTTCCTAAAAATAATGATTTTAGTTATATTTTTTTTACGAGAATTTTTTTTTTAACATTACAAAGGAAAACGAAAGATGTCATTTTTAAGGTAATTATATATGAAGTGGAAGGATTTACGAATCAGAGCAAAGATTGGTAGTGGTTTTGCTATTATAATAAGCATGATTTTAATAGCCGGGTTTGTTATTCTATATAATCTGCAAGTGGTTGACAGAGAGATCAACTCCCTTTCAGATGTTTATATTCCTGCGGTTAGTGAAGCGAGTAAGCTGGATTCTTATTGGAGGGAAGCCAATGGCTTTTCAAGATCTTATGATTTTACTGGTAATGCCTATTTTTTGAGTCGGTCCGATTCTAGTCTGCGAAAAATGGAAGCTGCCTTGCATAAACTTTCGGCGGTATTGGCCGATAAAAAGGAAGAGATCATTAAGCGAGGGATCAACCTGGATGTTATAAAGGAATATTTAGAAGATTATAAGGGTATCAAGGAGCGCTATGTCAGAAAGACCCAATTGTTTGAAAAAAACTTGGTGCAACAAAAAATATTGTTGTCGGAAGTTAATACAATGGGTGATAGGTATAGGAATTATACAGGTGTTCAGTCTGTTCTGAGAGATTTAAATTTGGTGGTGGCTAAATTTTTCTTGCAGTATAAAGAACGGAATTTAGTCAATATTGATAACGAACTTCAAACGTTAGAAGCATTAAACACTAAAATCCACCAGGCAGGTCTGCCGGGTGATTTAAAAAATAGAATTCAGGCCTCGGTTTCTGGTTTAACGGATTTGATAAATGATGGTGTGGCAGCGAAAGGGCTGGAGCTTAAACGTTTTGAATTGTCAAAAAATATTACGTGGGAAGTTCGGGCGGCTTCTGATATTGGTGTTGATCAGATTATGGAGATGGGAGGTAAAAGTGCAACCATTGTTAAGCTGCAAAAAGAGATACTTATTTATACCCTGATTGTTATTGTGATATTATGGTTTGTCCTAGTCTATTTTCTGGCTATGGCAATTTCTCAACCCATTGAAAGAGGAATTCAATTAGCAGCGCGGGTGGCAGAAGGAGATTTATCTGTAACCTTTGAAGTGGATCGGAATGATGAGGTCGGGAAATTGTCCCAGGCATTGAATTCCATGGTTAATAACCTGAAGAAAATGATGATTGAAATAACGCACAGTGCCGAAGAGATTGTGGGTTCCAGCCGACGTTTAAACCAGGAGGCTTCAGAGTTGTCTGAGGGGGCCACAGAGCAGGCTTCTGCTGCAGAGGAGGTTTCATCATCAATGGAGGAAATGTATGCCAATATTCAACAGAATACGGAGAACTCCAAGCAAACGGAGAAAATTGCTGAGCTAGCCGCAGATGGTATCAAGGAAAGTAATGAGTCATCGCAAGTAGCAGCACGCTATTTGGAAGATATTACAAATAAAGTAGGTGTTATAGGTGATATTGCCTTTCAAACAAATATTCTGGCCCTTAATGCTGCTGTTGAAGCTGCCAGGGCCGGACAGGAAGGTCGTGGATTTGCGGTTGTGGCGGCAGAGGTAAGAAAATTGGCAGAGCGAAGTCAACAGGCCGCGGTAGAGATAAATAATGTCTCTTCTCAAACGCTTGAATCATCCTTGGTGGCTTCGGGTAAATTAAACGAGATATCGCCCGAGATAGCCAAAACAGCTGACTTGGTTAAGGAGATTACGGTGGCTTCCTTGGAGCAGGTTACCGGGGTGGAACAGATCAATAATGCTTTGCAGCAATTGAATCAGATCACCCAACGAAATGCTGCTAATGCCGATGAGATAAACTCCGCATCCCGGCATTTGAATGATTTATCTGAAGCGCTTACTTCTGCGATCTCTGTTTTTAGAATGTCAGATAGCCAAGTCGAATCACCAAAATCAGAAAAAGCTGAGATTAAAACTGATTCGCAGCAAACAAGCAATAAAGTTTTGGCTGAAGAAAGAAAAAGGTCATTCGATAAGAAAACGCAGCAAGGTATTCGTTTTGATCTGGGGAAAAATTTGAGTGATTTGGATCAGGAGTATGAAAAGTTTTAAGGTTTGTTTCTTTCGCGTTATTTATTGTGAGCGGCGGCGTTTTTTGTTTGCTTTTTTCGCTGTTGAAAAAAAAGTAAAAGCCTGTGCAGTTTGAGTACATTGGGTAATGCTAATTTATTTTGGATAATAGTGATTGGGAATACGAATTACTGAGTATTCAGTTATAGAAAATAAATATTGATTTTAAAAGGTTTGGATGGCTAGATCATTCAAACCTTTTTTTGTGACTTGAAGGTCTTAGGCGCTTAGAGTGCAATTTTTACCAACATGTTGTTCAAATTGGATGGAAATATATAGAGAGGATAGAGGTCAGAAGTTAGATAGTGGAAATAGAAGGAGACACTTAGAGATAAATGGAGATATATTGAAACAGATAGAAATATTTTGAAACGAGCTGTACTTACCAAAGAACAATCTCTGTGTCTCAGCGTCTACTATATAACTCATTTAAATACTCCCTGGTTGTATTACCTTTTTTGTGTTACAATCATTCAAACCACCCCGATTTTCATTGCATACTCAATGAAAATCACCCCTCCTAATTCTTTTAGGAGGGGAAAAGAGTGACCGGGCGAAAAGAAAATGAATTACGAGAATTTGACTCCTTTTAGTAGATGTGTAGAACAATCCTCTCTGCATTCCTTGGGATCTGCGTTAGACCAAAGTTACTTGGTAGCGTCAGTTTAGAGTTATCTCACCTTTTGTTAGTATGTCAAGACTTGAAGACTCTGTGGTGTATAATGAATCTTGTCAAAACAAACAGCTAAAGGCAACATCCCTCGAAGAGGCTTTTTTTTCGGGGTACTTCTGAAAAAACATAGTAACTTATTTCATGGCAACATTGAGGTTGGCAATGTGGTGTTATTTAATTATTAAGTGACAGTAAATCTTTTTAAGGAATAGCTATAGGGGCATATTCTATTTTATACGAAGTTTGCCGGCTGTTGAGTGATGTGCTGGGGTTATATCTTGAATAACTCTAATACAGGGCTTTTTTTGGAAAATTGTTGGTTTGGAGGGACTGAATTAATGTAATTGGCCCGAGTTATGGAGTTTGATTTATCGTTTATGCGCCTATAATTATAAAATGTTTAATAAAAATCAAATGCGTTTTGTTAGGATTTGTAAAAAACAGTGAATGTTTTAAAACATAATACCAGTACGTTGTAATTGTGGGATTTTTTATAATTTTACTAAAAAGATCAGAGGAAGAGATAGTGAGTGTATTCTGATGATAATAAAAAAAACGGGAAACAGCCATGATCGAGGTGACTGCTTCCCGCCTAAAATTGAATGTTAAACTATAATTAAAGCAAATGAAACAAAAATTTTTCAAAAAAGCAATGGTTTTGTTATTGTGTGTGGCAGGTTATACCGTCGCCAACGCTCAAGCGGAACCTTACGTAAGGGTAAGTACACATGATGTTTTTTTATCCTACAGTGAATTATCTTCTGAAACAGTTGATATTGAAAGTAACGGCCGGATGACGGTCTCTACCAATGCCCCTGAAAAGATTGATGTGGATATTAATCAATATTTTCGTCCCGGTGGAACTGTTCCTGGTCCTGCGGGTCCGGGAGGGTATAATCCGTATGATCCATATAACATGCCTTATTATTATGGGTATATAACCATTACCCCTAAGGAAGGATTCGAGTGGCATGAAATTAGAGGTCAATATCTCGTATACGTGAGCAATGGATATGATCGATGTATTGTTCGGGTCACAGTTGAGTAACGATAGGCTATAATACCACTAAATATTTACGGAATACACTCATGGTAATTTAATATTTACAGCCTTTGTTAGATTATTATTAGGAAGCGAGCCAGCATATCATGTTGGCTTGTTTTTGTCTGTTGGAACAAGTAATATTCGGCCAGAGGTTGGATGATTATTGCAAAGCGTGACGCTTTGATGAACGGGGCCATTGGGATTGAAGGGAAGGAGCGAAGCCCGTGCACTACGGTGGTGTGAGAGTTTTTTCGCCAGGCTATTGGCCTAGCTGCTGGTTACTCGATTGAGCTTTAGTACTTTGTTTAAATATATTGTCTAGGCGCTTAGGTATCAGCTTTTACCAACATGTTGTTCAAATTGGATGGAAATATATAGAGAGGATAGAGGTCAGAAGTTAGAGAGGGGAAATAGATGGAAACACTTAGAGATAAATGGGGATACATTGAAACAAATAGAAACATTTAGAGATAAATGGAGATACATTGAAACAACCTGTACTTACCAAAGAACAATCACAACTCCCAATTGATGAAAAATCTCTGCGTCGCAGCGCCTCCGCGGTATATAATGAATCTTGTTTGTCCTGTCAAAACAAAACAATAAGTCAAAGGTAACACCTCTCGAAGAGGCTTTTTTCAGGGTACTTCTGAAAAAACATAGTTCTTTCAATTCTTATTTAGAGCTTGAATATTATTTCTTAATGTTGAGGCATGTGTGTAAAATTCAATATCATTATATGTTTGGCTGCCGAAAAGAGTCCTTTTAGCTTATTGCTTAAAAATTCAATGACTTCTATTTGCTTATCAAAATCATCTGTGATACTTCTTTCATTTAATCCTGAAGTAAGGTCTGCTAAAATTCCTGACCTGTTCATGGTACGTGTCTTGACGGATTTAACACCGTATTGAATAGATTTTTGCTGGAATAGATTCACGTTTAATTTTTCCATTGTTTCTGTCATTGAGGGGCGAATAATATTTAATCAAATTTCAAAACCAATATAGCTCTGCGGAAAATGGGAAAAAATAACGGTAAAATTACCGTTACTTTTTGAGTGGTGTAAAACGCAGTCTATCAGTCTCAAAGTATTTCAGGTGTTTAAAAAACCAGGAAAGCATATGCACGTAAGTGTTAATGATTTTTGGGCTATTGCATGAAAAATGGTGAAAATTGAGCAAAAAAGATGGTTTTTGGCCTTGAATTGGGACACAAAAGTACCAGGAACGTATCATAATTGGTGTTTGTATGGTCGTTTATTGGGTCTATAGGGACCGACCCGTGACCGAAGCAGTACCAAACAATTACCGATGATGGTACGACGCCATCCCGAACAAGACTCCTGTCAGGTCCAATAGAAAATGGGTAAAGGGGTGATGTTAACCAAAGGTATTCGGATGGGGATTAGAGGATAGATGCTAGAGAATAGAGATTAGAAGCTAGAGGCTGGATGGGGTTACAATTGGGGATTCTGGGTTTCGGGTTGGTGGTTCTGTGTTCTGAGTTTGGGGTATCATCTTTTCGTATGGGGATTAGAGGCTGGGGTGTAGAAGTTAGATGGTGGTTGACAATTCGGGGTTTTGTGTTCCGGGTTGGGATATAAACTTCTCAATTTTTCGATTTTTCAACTTCTCTTCTTTAGCTGAGCTGTACAATCAAATGTCTTCAATCATGCCTACAAATGCGAATTCCCTATTGACTGCGTCGATTTTCAATTCCCCATGATGTAGAGAACCGCCGTATATGTTCCTGAGATTTAAATGCCCGGTGGCCATTTGGAGCGAAAGGAAGGAGCGAAGCCTGCGTGCATTATGGTGGTGAAAGAGCTTTTTTGCCAGGCTATTGACCTGGCGGCTGGCTACTTGATTGTGTTTCGTTATTTTTTTACTCTTTCCCCGGATAGTACTTAATAATATCATCAGGAGTCACACTGTTATCTGAATAATGTTCTTTTGAATAAACAATTACTGACTTTGGTCTTTTGGACAATTTTCCATTATATAAATTGCCATTAAAACCAATTCCGATCTTATGTGCTCCGTTCGGCAAAGCGTCCCGCTTTGTCGTTTAAACCATGGCCTCTGGCTGGAAGAATAAAGTGAAATAGTTAATTCCAGTATAGATGTATCGTATTTTTCGTGCTTCTATTAGTGATGCAACCGTTGAATTATCTGGGTTAGTTCTGGGCGAGGCGTGATCGTAAATGAATCGGAGGCATTATAGTATAAGTCCAGTATCATTATTCTGACAGTTCAATTGGTATAAGCCGTGGGAATTATAGCCGCGAAAAAACAAACGAATGTGCGAATTAATATGCGGTCGGAGTCCGGATGGTAGCACCGAAGCGAGACGCTTCGCTGAACGTGGGGATTGTTCTTTGGTAAGTACTATACAGCTAAGCGGGGTGCTATACCGAAAAGTTACAATTCATTTTGTAACCAAATTATAAATGTTTTATTTCAGTAACTTSTCAATGTGATTATTGCGAAAATTAATTCGGGTTATATTCMAAAAACAATGTTTACCGTTCGGCAAAGCGTCCCGCTTTGTCGTTTGATCCATGGCCTCTGGSCAGAAGTATAAATTAATATGGATATCAAAGAATAGAAAAATGACTACCGGATATCAAATAAAGGATCAAGAAGGTTTGTATTATCTCACTTTACAGGTTGTGGGCTTGGTGGATTTATTTAGCCGGCAGGTTTATAGAGATATTCTGATTGAAAATTTTCGTTACTGTCAGCAAAATAAGGGTATGGGTACGTTATAATGACAAATCATGTGCATTTGATGGTTCAAAGCGCTACAGGCAAGTTGAGTAATACTATTCGTGATTTTAAAAGTTATACCAGTAAGATTTTGTTAAACCAGATTGAAGAAGGAAATGAAAGTCGGAAAGAATGGACGCTTCAGTATTTTAAAAATGCTGCATTCAAACATAAAAGAAATAGTAAGTACCAATTGTGGACGCATGAGAATCATGCCGTGTATTTATATACAGATGAATTTGTGACGCA
>RHGE01000136.1 GCA_004296775.1 Marinilabiliaceae bacterium JC017 | reverse complement strand
AATGCGGGAATTCCGGCCAGTGGGTTAGCAAAAATTCATCAAGGAGGCGGGCGGAAGCGTTTATTTGACTAGAGTTTTTTGGTTCCTTTTTGGGGCGATGCCAAAAAGGGACTAGGGTCCGGGACAACGTCCCGATTAAGATACAGAGACTTCAAGTCTTGACATCCTAACAAAAGGTGAGTCAGAGATGGCCGTTGCCCATATTGACGACTATACAACCCGATCCTACCGTTACCTTTAAATCAGAAAAGATAGAGATGCTTGTCTCTACCTGGAAAGGTATACTCTTGAATATCTTAAGAACAAACTAATACACCTTGAACAACCCGCATTCAAGACAAAAGTACTAATCTCTGGGGATGAGACACTTTGCAAGTTTGTTATATGATAGACATTAGACTGATTTACATCAATTGCATTTTTAGATCCCTATAAGTTTTAACCATCAAATATGCACAAACTGTTTTCAATTAATTACTGACATTTCCCATATATATTTAAAGCCTATATAGCTTGCTCTGCAAGCCTTTTGTCAACCGCGAATTTATCGAATTATACGAATTACTTTTCGATGAAAAGCTCATGAAACCACGCAGTGGTTTAAAATTCGTTCAATTAGTATAATTCGCGGTTAAAACAATAGTAAATTGTAATTTACTCATAATCAATGTGTACTTTCCTAGTGTTTTTTTGCATACACTTAAAATTTAGTGCTTTATAAGACATGGGAAACATCAGTTAATTACAAAATCCGAACGAACTATTGCTGTAATAAATAAATTTCAAAACACTAATTCTTCATACTCCAATAACAAGCAATTACTAGTCTATTATCTAAATCATTCATTAATTAGAATAGAACCACTAACTATCAAATAAGCATATTCATTTAATTACAAAAGCTTAACGAACTACTGTTATGCTAAAAAATTACATTATACACCTCTGTCGCCTCATTTCCTTTGTTATCTACCACTTTCACCTTAAGCTTTTGCTTCGCTCCTTTTTTGAAAGGTATTTTATTAGTAAATCCAACCAACCGGTTCGTCTTGGCATCGTATTCAAAAAGCACCCAGTTATCATTAAGATAACAGTTGTAAGACTTAATGCCTGAAAAATTATCACTAATCCTAAGCTCTATGGTCTTTCTATTTCTATAGTCCTTGTTAGAAGGTACATTAATCAATTTTATGGTTGGCACTATGGTATCCAAAGCAAGGGTATACTTCCCGAAACTACGAACAGAAGTTGACAAATAACCATCCTCGACGACTCCCCCTGCGTAATAAGCTTTACCGGAACGGGAAACACCTGCCACACATAACTTATCAACTGAAGTCGCCAATAAATCAGGCACCTTAATTTTTAATTTGAAGGATTGATGAACGGGCACTTTATTGCTTCCAATAACATACAAAGGGGCACCTATTCCTTCATAAGATTCATCCACTTCGAAATAAAAGGGCACATCGGTATAAAAAGAATTGGGTTTGATAGCTACTTTTACACCTGCTGTATCAAGCTCAAAGGCCGACTTATATGACAATATTTTTTCACCATCTTGTTTTGGGTTAGGTATCAATGCCTCATCATAATCTTTTCCATTAACAGTGAAGGCTAATTCAGAGACATTACCCGACACATCCTTAATGACATATTTGATAGAAATAGAACTGGTATCTGCCACTTGAATAATCCCCTTCTCTGGTCCGGCTTCATATATATCCAGACGATTATTCGGCTCTATAAAGCTCTTCTGAACTACTTTTCCCGATTTAACCTTCTCCCGATAATCAATGTGACTATTGATGTAACGCGTTTCAGCAAAAGAGAAAGAGGTAATATCCGATTTATAAATTCGTTTAGCATTTGCAAAAAGCTCAATGGTTGACACTCCACATTTTCGCCAACTGTCGGAAAGATAATCAAGCACCTGCACCCCTATCCCAATGGAGCCTTTGGCATTTATTATCTTTTTCCCCTTGGGATGAAATCGACCCTCATAAAACACTACCGGTAAATAAACAGACGAACGTTGGCCTTCCACAATAGAGTGGTCTCCCATGGGATAAACCTTCAATCCCTGTATTTGCGGCCTCACCTTATCTTCAGGCTTCAACTGATACAACAAAGGATCCTCCGGACGCTGAGTGGCTGTTTCACGAATCTCATAATGCAAATGGGGACCACCGGAACTACCCGCATTTCCGGAATAAGCAATCACCTCACCTCGCTTAACCGGTATCTCACCTTTTTTAAAATACAACTCAATGGAGAAGGTCTTTTGCTCATATTGTTTTCGGGTAACCAGCGAATCAATTTTTGGCGCATAACGCTCAAGATGGGCATAAACAGTTGTTTTTCCATTGGGATGATCCACATAAACAGCTCGCCCGTACCCATATGGTGACACTTTAATACGTGACACAAAACCATCATCGGAACAATAAACCCGGTAACCCGTTTTTCCATGTGTTGTTAAATCTACCCCGGAATGAAAGTGATTGGATCTTAACTCACCAAAACTTCCACTCACCACCGGCTTAATTTTCAAAGGCATCTCAAAATCCCTGGTAACGTCAGCTTGTCCAAAAACACTTCCAATTGCCAAACCAACATTTACAATCACCAAACTAAATCTCCTCATTGTCCCGTCAACTATTTTTCGTATGTAAAGAATAAGCATCGAAATTATAAAAAATCACCCAACAAACGAACCAGAAAAACCCACGCTAACAATTTTATTCTTTATCCAACTAAATAACTCCAATCACCCCTAATAAAATTGATACCCCACACAATACACTTAGTCATAAAATCATATCACTTGTTACATCGATCTCCACAAAATTCAGGTGCAACCAATAAAAAAGCTATTATAGAATTACCACATATAGGTTACCTATTCTTATTCAATTGCTTTCACTGCTAACTAAGCCCATTGCCGGATTGCAAAAGAAAAATATTAGTCCCAGGAAGCAACCTTCACAATTTTTAACAGTCTATTAGATGACTTTACCTTAATTCTTCGGAAGAATAAACCTAATCTCACCAATTTTTGGCATGATTTTTATTTGATACAATACCAAAACAATTATTTAAGGAGGAAGTGTTATGAAGGCATTGAAATTTGGTTTATTAATCGCATTAGTTGGATTATTCACCGTCAGCTGTGACGACGACGACGATTATTCCCTGGGAAAATTCATTATTAGCATGGGTACCATTGAAGGGGATCAGGATAGCTATATCATCGTAACAGACAGTGGAGACCGCCTGTTTCCATCAGCCAGTAATGTCCCCAACTACCCGGTTGAAGACGACATGCGTGTTTGGGTAAACTACACCATTCTGGGGGACGCAACAGATAACGAAACACTTGATTACTATGTAAAGATTAATGATTTAAGCGATGTCCTGACCAAAGACATCTTCCAATTAACAGATGCTACCCGTGATTCAATAGGAAATGATCCGGTAAGTATTTCAGACTACTGGATTGCCCGGGACTATTTAAATATTGGCTTTTACTATGGCGGAGGCCCCGGATATATTCACTACATCAACCTGGTAAACGATGAAAACGATCCGGAGACAGAAGATGGCATGTTAATATTGGAGTTGAAACACAACAAAAACAACGATCCTTATAACTATCGAATTAATAACTGGGCCTCATTCGACCTACTCAGCATACAGGAAGAAGGAAAAGATGAAGTCACCTTCCTGTTAAGATCAATAGGCCCATCAGGGGAATATGAATTTGAAAAAGAAGTTACTTACAAATATGGTCTTGACCTATGACCATCCTTTGAATGCGAGAAGGGAGCTGATATCATTCAGCTCCCTTTTTTTGTTTCAAAATATTTTATTCTCTCGCAAAGCCGCAAAAGGCGCTAAGAAAGTTTTTCGAACCCGAAACCTAAAAGCAGTAACGCAGAGAGACGCGGAGGAAACGCAAAGATTCACAGAGGAGACCATAAACCCTGTACCTTGGACCTAAAACCCAAAACTGCACCATTTATTCTCTCGCCAAGCCGCAAAAGACGCTAAGGAAGTTTTTCCAACCCGGAACCTAAAAGCAATAACGCAGAGAGACGCGGAGGAAACGTAAAGATTCGCAGAGACGCCTTGAAACTAAAACCCAAACCTATACCTTTTATTCTCTCGCAAAACCGCAAAAGGCGCTAAGAAAGTTTTTCGAACCCGCAACACAGAACCTAAAACCAGTAACGCAGAGAGCCGCGGAGAAAACACAAAGATCCGCAGAGATTTCTTTGATCCGTAACCCTGTACCTTGGTCCTTTTACCATTATCTGCTGTATCGCGCCACCTCTGCAGTTTATCGATATGGAAGCTGCCAACCTACCTCCAAATAGTCCAAAAGCCCCGTTGATCACTGGATTTAGTAATCCATCATAAAAAAACGTCTATTTTTAACCAATTGAACTACTATTATTTGCCTTTTCACCGTCATTTTATTGCATTTTTTAACGCCTACAATTTGCTTGAATCCCGCATTTTTCCTTATATTTGCACCGCATTTGAGAAACAATGCAACACCAATGATCCTGTAGCTTAATTGGATAGAGTACTTGGTTACGGCCCAAGAGGTTGGGGGTTCGAGTCCCTCCAGGATCACATAAAGACAGGCAACGACCTGTTTTTTTTGTGTGAAAATTACATTAATGATTCTGTAGCTTAATTGGATAGAGTACTTGGTTACGGCCCAAGAGGTTGGGGGTTCGAGTCCCTCCAGAATCACACAAAGACAGGCAGCGGCCTGTTTTTATTAAGAATTAACTTAATGATCCTGTAGCTTAATTGGATAGAGTACTTGGTTACGGCCCAAGAGGTTGGGGGTTCGAGTCCCTCCAGGATCACACAAAGACAGGCAACGGCCTGTTTTTATTATAAAATTGACTTACTGATCCTGTAGCTTAATTGGATAGAGTACTTGGTTACGGCCCAAGAGGTTGGGGGTTCGAGTCCCTCCAGGATCACACAAAGACAGGCAATGGCTTGTTTTTATTTAAAATTGACTTATTGATCCTGTAGCTTAATTGGATAGAGTACTTGGTTACGGCCCAAGAGGTTGGGGGTTCGAGTCCCTCCAGGATCACATATCGTAATTAAAAAACAAAAAACCTGTAAATCATTTGATTTACAGGTTTTTTTTGTTTTACTCATCTGACAGAATCCAATTTAAACCCTATTAAACGTAACTGTCCTCTTTCCTCGATATTACGATTCTCCATTGGCTAAATTGATTTTCCATCATCACTTCTCCTTTTCAGATTTTCAATTTCTCAAATTTTCACCTTTCCCCTCTCCTTCTTCTCTTTTTTCCATGTTTTCACCCATATTTCCGCCTGTTAATGCCACATCCCCAGTTATGTTTTATTCAAAATGATATGCAGACGGCTAATTTTTTATACCGGTATTAGCATCCATAAAATTTCAGATATTTCTCAATATTCGATTTTATATATTCAACACTGTGATGTCCGGGAAATAGGTGATTTTGAGAGTTCACCCCCTTTTCTTTCAGAATTTCATGCAATATTGAACAACCTTCATAAAAACCTCCTTCATCCTTATCTCCGGCATCAAGAAAAACATCCATATCCAAAGAATTATTAATACTTCTTGCAATGCTTATCGGATCATATTTTTCCCATACCCCCATATCTCGAAAATATGGTTTATCTTCCTCTTCAAGTTTTAATTCCACAGCAGGCATATGTCCTCCAACTTTTGAAAACAGATTCTGATGTCTAAAAGCATTGTGAAGAGCAGCATATCCTCCTGCTGATGCCCCTCCTATAAATCTACCTTTTCTGTTTTTTATAGTATTGAAGGCCTTATCTGCGAACGACACTATCTCCTCAATAAAATAATCTTCATACCTTCCTATATTTATGATTCTATTATAAGGATCAACCACTTCTTTTGATATTAAAGAAGAATTCACGCCCCGACTGTTTTCAATTCTTGGACATACAATTATCATCGGCTTAATTTCTCCAGCCTCTATCATTCGATCTGCTGCAGTTTTTATGTCGATGTCAAACAATATACTTTCATAACCACTTCTTCCATGCAAAAAATACAATACTGGCAGAGGCGTAAGACTATTGTAACCTTCAGGCAAATACACCAACATTGGCATCTCTTTACCAAGAATACTGCTATAAAAATTTACTTTTTCTACTTTCGATTTATTCATTGATATCAGTATTATCCAAAATAATTTGCAATCTATATTGCACTCAAGCCGCGCGGGCTCATACTTTTTTTGCTACAGCCAAAAAAAAGACACTGTGTTTATTTCCAACTATTTTCTAATAAATTGATACTCGCAGAAAGAAAGCTTTGGTTCTTTATTTCCCGAAACCATCATTAGTTTAGCTTGCTTTTTTAATTCATAGTTCTCGATGTACTCACTATCATTTTTCCATAAGGAAAAAATCAAAACCAGCAATTTACGCTGTATAGCAACTCCGGAGATAAGCCCGTTTTGTTTTTTATTGTTTAATCTCTCATACACTCGTTTATAGGTTTCGGAATGCTGAATATAAGTATTGTAAAAAATATTTACTCAAATCGCTTATCTGACTTAACTTCATTCAGTTTATCCGTTTTATTTTCAATCCAACCACTCTTTTCTATCTTATGAACATCAAAATCCGCTATATATGGTTTAATGTCTAAAAGAGGAGTCCCATCAAGCATATCTACATTTTCGATTTGAAGAATATTGTTCTCAACATTTAATAGTTTAACCACCGATATACCAATGGAATTTGGCCTTCTGGGCGCTCTGGTGGAAAAGATTCCTCTTTTTACTCTATCAAGAAAAGGAATGGTTTGCAAATCAAATCCAACCGACTTATGAAAACAGTAGATTAAGATAATATGTGAAAATCCGTCAAGGTCAGCAAGTCCGGGAATAAATTCCTCATTTAATACTATTTTCCCCTTTACCCCTTTTGCACCCTTAGATTGAATAGGCATACCTTCCTTTGTTTTAAAAGGAGTATATACCATTCCTATTGACTCAAATGTAAACTTCATAATCTAAAATATTACAGTTTAATCTACCTGTTCAACACAATCAAGAATCGTAACGATGAAGCCAAACACGGAAACACCTTGGTTTCCCCAAAAATACAATTCTACTTTGGCTAAAGTAATTTTCCATCATCACTTCTCCTTTTCAGATTTTCAATTTTTCACCTTCCCCCTCCACTCCTTCTCTACATTTTCCATGTCTTACCCATATGTGTTTAAAGCCTATAAAGCTTGCTTTGCAAGCTTTTTGCCAACCGCGAATTTATCGAATTATACAAATTGCTTTTCGTTGAAAAGCTCATAAAACCACGCAGTGGTTTAAAATTCGTTTAATTCGTATAATTCGCGGTTAAAAACAACAGTAAATGTAATTTACTCATAATCAATTAGGGTTTCTCTGGCGCTCTTGGCTGATACTTAAAATTTAGTGTTTTATAAGACATGAGAAACTTCAGTTAGCAATTATCCAAATGGACGTTTCTGTTTAAATTCAGATATAAAACTGACAAATAAGATACAATAGATTTCGAACACGGAGACACAGTGACACGGAGTTATTCATCGACTTCCTCGATATTACGATTATCCAGTGGCTAAATTGATTTTCCATCATCACTTCTCCTTTTCAGATTTTCAATTTCGCAAATTTTCATCTTTCCCCTCCACTCCTTCTCTATATTTTCCAAGTTTTACCCATATGTATTTAACGCCTATAAAGCTTGCTTTGCAAGCTTTTTGCCAACCGCGAATTTATCGATTTATACGAATTGCTTTTCGTTGAAAAGCTCATAAATTCACACAATGGTTTAAAATTCGTTTAATTCGTTTAATTAGTTAATAGTTCGTTAACCTTTTTAAAGTAATTGAAAAACAGTTTATATTTATTCAACAAGCAAAGCTGTTAATGATCTAAAGATAAGAGTAATGTAAATCAGTCTAATGTCTATTATCTAAAATCTAACGATCTATTGATTAGTATAATTCACGGTTAAAAACAATAGTAAATGTTAGTTACTCATAATCAATTAGGGTTTCTCTGGCGCTCTTGGCTGATACTTAAAATTTAATGTTTTATAAGACATGGGAAACAGAGGTTATAAATAAATGCAAAACTGAGGATTATGCATTCAACATTTTCTCCCACCTGCTTACAGGGGGAGATGTCTTGCTTGCAAGACAGAGGGGGTAAGTAARGGGTAAACAAAKTGAATAAAATGACCAAACATACCCCCTTAGTCCCCCTAATCTTAGGGGGTTGAATAGTGGATTTACAAACGCTAGGARCGTGTGTACGATTGAATATTATCATCACACCTCAAATCCCGGTACTTTTCTGGCTTGTTCAGGTTAGAATTAATTCAAATCATCCATTATTCAGAATAGAGCCTTCGCGGTTAAAAACAACAGCAAATGTAATTTACTCATAATCAATTAATATTTCTCTGGTATTCTTTGCTGATACTTAAAATTTAGTGTTTTATAAGACATGAGAAACTTCAGTTAGCAATTATCCAAATGGACGTTTCTGTTTAAATTCAGATATAAAACTGACAAATAAGATACAATATATTTCGAACACGGAGACACAGTGACACGAAGTTATTCATCGACTTCCTCGATATTACAATTCTCCAGTGGCTAAATTAATTTTCCATCATCGCTTCTCCTTTTCAGATTTTCAATTTCTCAAATTTTCACCTTTCCTTTCCCCTCCACTCCATCTCTATATTTTCCAAGTTTTACCCATATGTATTTAAAACCTATAAAGCTTGCTTTGCAAGCATTTTACCAACCGCGAATTTATCGAATTATACGAATTGCTTTTCGTTGAAAAGCTCATAAATTCACACAATGGTTTAAAATTCGTT
>RHGE01000135.1 GCA_004296775.1 Marinilabiliaceae bacterium JC017 | reverse complement strand
TGGTGGCAACGAAGCGAGACGCTTCGCTGAACGTGGGTCTGGTTCATATCTCCGTTCGGCAAAGCGTCCCGCTTTGTCGTTTAAACCATGGCCTCTGGCCGGAAGAATAAAGTGAAATAGTTAATTCCAGTATAGATGTATCGTATTTGTTGTGCTTCTATTCGTGATGCAACCGTTGAATTATCTGGGTTAGTTCTGGCCGAGGCGTGATCGTAAATGAATCGGAGGCATAATAGTATACGTCCGGTACCATTATTCTGACAGTTTAATTGGTATAAGCCGTGGGAATTATAGCCGCGAAAAAACAAACGAATGTGCGAATTAATATACGGCCGGAGGCCGGATGGTGACAACGAAGCGAGACGCTTCGCTGAACGTGGGGGCTTGTATGAGTTGAATAACCGGAGGTTGGGCTATCGCTCAGAGTCCCATATTGGGAACTACCATCACTGTAGATCGACTTAAAAAGCGTGGATACATTCCTCTGGCTGATATGTACAATCAAATGTCTTCATCCTTACCTACAAATCAGCATTCCCTATTGATTGCGTCGATTTTCAATTCCCCATGATGTAGAGAACCGCAGTATATGTGCCTGAGATGGAAATGTCCGGTGGCCATTGGGATCGAAAGGAAGGGGCGAAGTCAGTGTACTACGATGGTGTGAGAGGCCTTTTCGCCAGGCTATTGGCCTGGCGGCTGGCTGTTCGATTGTATCCCGATGTTTATTTAGTTCTACCTGCTTATTAATCCATTAGTCATTATTTAAATATCAGTTTCAAACCACGCAGAGCTAATTTATAAGCGCAAATTTATTTTGTTTTTTTTGAGTGCCGGTAAATCCTAATGCCCTGTGGGCCAATCGGGTCGGCTTTGCAGGTTCTTTGTGATAGCTTTAGTTTGAGCGCTGGCTTGCGGGGCTTTGGCAATGTGCTTGCAAATAGGGTGGGTTAAAATTATTTACATATAGAAATATCGTGTCCACCTTTGTTTGCATTTATATTTTACCACCTACACCCTTAAACTTCTCAACAAAAGAGGCAATCTTTTGGAAAACACTCTGTTTCTTTGTTAAGTATTGTGGATTCAAAGGGCTCATTTTTGGTAGAAGTTCATTGAGTTCAGTACCATTTTCACTTGCATACTCTCGCCTTAGTGAAGTTGTAATGTATCTTTTTGCGGCTTCTTCATTAAGGTTTTCATCAACAATAAGATCAGAAACTTCAAGCTTTTGTTTTTTCCGGGCAAAGCCATAGAAAGCATCAATAATTGTTACTTTGTCTTGAAATGTATCAAGGTCTGTATTATTGATAAAATCGACTACTAAGCTCTCTTTTGCACGATTGCCAATACTGGCACGAATAATACGACGTATTTCTTCCACCAGGGCATCTCTATCTTTGGTTTTTTTATTGTGTTCAAAAATTAACTCAAGAATATAGTCCAGGTTTATCTCTTGTGATTTTAGAAGATCTACTTCAAAAACAATATCATCCCAGTCAATGCTTGAAGCCTCTGCTTCTTTGCCACTCTTTTCATGACGCAGCCAATCACGGATGTCATTATAGGTTGAACGATAGTCCTGAACCGTTCGTTCTTCCGGTACATCAATCTCCTGCATTGCTGCAATATCTTCATCACTTACATAGTGAGCTGCTTTAAACTCCTCTACAGCTTTGGGATCATCCAAATCAAGATTTTGAAGTGCTTTTAAGCTGGCAAACTCATCATAGTTTTGAAGAATATTTTCAACACGAAGATATTCACCAAAGAGCTTTGCAAACTCTTTTTTATCTTTTTCTGTGATGATCTCATCAGGCTCGGGAAATTTTTCATTTAACTCGTTTACTACATCAATATAGCCACGACGAGCTTCTCCGCTTGCAATATCTTTAAAGCCTTCCAGATACTCTTTGTAGCTCTTTTCAATAACTACATTTTTGGTGTTACTATCTCCAAAAAGAGTAATCGCATCAATAGTAGCCGTTTCCAAATGTCTAAAAGTAACAATATTACCAAAGGTCTTGGTAGCATCATAAATACGATTGGTACGCGAAAAGGCCTGCATTAAGCCATGATATCGCAGGTTCTTATCTACAAAAAGAGTATTGAGCGAAGGAGCATCAAAGCCAGTAAGAAACATGCCAACTACAATGAGAAGATCAATATCCTTGCTCTTTACTCGCTTGGCAAGATCGCGATAGTAGTTTTGGAATTCTTTGCTATCTACGCCAAAACTGGTTTTAAACATACCATTATAGTCGTTAATAGCAGCGGTTAAAAATTCTTTTGCACTCGCATCCATTGCCGAGGGCTCAAAGTTCTCATCAGGAATCTCTCCTTTTGCATTTTGTTCTTCATTAGCTGCAAAGGAAAAGATTGTGGCAATCTTCAGAGGTTTATCACTCCCGTTTTGTAAGTTGTTTATTGCTTCGTAGTAGCATTTTGCAGCATCAACACTGCTTACGGCGAACATGGCATTAAAGCCTTTATTACCTCCTTGTAATCGATGGGTTTTTTGCTTAAAGTTACGTAAGATGTATTGCGATATTTCATTGATACGCGCAGGATGAAGCAAAGCTTTTTTGTTTTCTGCTGCACTCAGCTTTTTCTCATCTTGTTCGGTTTCTATACTCTTAAACTGAGGGCGAACATCATTATAATCAACCTTAAACTTCAATACTTTCTCATCTCTAATAGCATCGGTAATCACATAAGAATGTAGCTCTCGACCAAAGACACTGGCCGTTGTTTCCGAACCTAAAGCATTTTCAGGAAAGATAGGAGTACCTGTAAAACCAAATTGATAGTACTTCTTAAACTTCTTTTTTAGGTTCTTTTGAGCCTCACCAAATTGAGAGCGGTGAGCTTCATCAAAAATAAACACCACTTGCTTTTGGAAGATATCAAGACCATTCTCACTTTTCATGAGGTTATTCAATTTCTGAATAGTGGTTACAATGATCTTATTGTCATCCTTATCAATATTTCGTTTCAAACCTGCTGTGCTTTCCGACCCATTCACACTATTAGGAGAGAAACGTTGATACTCCTTCATGGTTTGAAAGTCGAGATCCTTACGATCTACAACAAAGAACACCTTATCGATAAAGTCAAGCTCAGTAGCCAGACGTGCCGCTTTAAAACTGGTTAGGGTTTTCCCCGATCCGGTGGTATGCCAAATGAAGCCACCACTTTCAGGTTTTGACCATTTCTTAGCCTCATACGAGCTTCTTATTTTCCATAAAATTCGCTCAGTTGCTGCAATCTGATAAGGGCGCATAATCAGCAGCGTATCACTCACATCAAACACTGAGTAGCTAAGCAATACTTTTAAAAGGGTATGTTTTTGAAAAAAGGTAGATGTAAAGTCTTTGAGGTCTTTAATTAGGCTGTTGTCAGACTTTGCCCAGTTCATTGTAAAGTCGAAACTGTTTTTATCCCTCTTCACCGTATTGGCAAAGTAGCGACTATCGGTTCCGTTAGAGATAACAAAAAGCTGTAAGTATTTAAAAAGTGAGTTTTTGCTGTTGAAGCTCTCTTTACTGTAACGATGTACCTGGTTGAAAGCTTCGCGAATAGCCACGCCTCGCTTTTTTAATTCAACCTGTACCAGCGGTAAACCATTCACCAGGATCGTAACATCATAACGATTTGCCTGCGTACCTTTCTGTTCGAACTGCGAAATTACCTGTACTTTATTGCGGGCAATATTCTTTTTATCTACCAGGTAGATGTTTTGGATATGACCATCATCAAATACAAAATCGTAGATGTAGTCATCATGCAGCTTCCTTGTTTTATCAATGATGTTTTCACTGGGCTTATCCAAATACTCCTCAACAAAACGGGGCCATTCTTCATCAGAAAACTCCATATTGTTGAGCGTTTGCAACTGCCCTCTTACATTGGCCAGCATTGTTTCCTGGTTAGTAATCTTTGGCAGATAGTCGTAGCCCTGGTTATCTAAATCTCGAATAAGCTCCCGCTCAAGGTCTGCTTCGGTTTGATATTGGGCAGGCGGCTCATGTACTTCTGAAAACTTGGTGTATTGATCCAGAACAATAAAGTTCTTTGTTTCTGCTATGGTTGTATAAGTGGTCATTTGCTTACTTTATAAGTTTAGTTGTTATTTGGGTTGAAACCATAGTTGCTCTTTACTTCTTTTACCAGAAAACGCAATACCTTTTTATCATTATCTTCTATTACCGAAATTTCCTCTCCACTGTGATTCGAATGACTTGCAAGATTAACAATGCGGTTAAAATAGGCTTCCCTTGATCCCTCAGTTTGTTCAGGTAAAAGGTCTTTCCATTTTTGATACCCTAAAAAAGTGGAAGTCTTTTCCAAAATGTTGCGAAGAAAATTAAAGTGGTATTTCTGGATATCACCTGATTCTATCGCGTTGTCAAGTTCATTTAAAAGGTATAGATGATAAGAAAAAGGAGAATCATCTGTTTGGTTAACGAGTGAATAAGTACCGTCATCTAACTTTTCTAATCGATGTCTTTTAGAGTGTTTCCTTTTATATCCAGTACGGGGGTCGGCATTGTTGAATTCATTAAAAAGAATGTTGTAAAACAATGGATTATGCGTTGTAATTATAAATTTCAAATCTGACTCACTTGATTTTATCAACTCTGCGATATTTACTGCCAATTCGATTAAGTGATTATCATCTAATGAGCTAACAGGGTCATCAATAAAAATATATTCCAAATCATCAAACTGATTAGTTTGTCGCTCATCTTTCTCTTCATTTAAGGTTTCAACAATTAATTCTAAAAAGCTATAGAAAACGCTCCAAATAAAGTTACTCTCTTCACCTTTTGAAATTTTAATATTCTCTATACTTTCATCATTGCCTCGATTAATTGAAAATTCTACCTCTGAATAGTCAGAATTAAACCTTGGTATTAAAGAATGGCTTGTATAGTGCTGAAAATTACTAATAATATAGTATTCCTGCCCCTGCTCTGCAAGTACCCAATTAGTGAAACTGTTTGGTCGTATAATAAGTTTTCTGTCTGAGTCGGAATCCAAATCATTATCCCAATAGAAGAGATCTTCCGTAAAAGCATTATAGTATAATACTTTTACACCGGACTCCTCCTGTTCTTCCTCCTCAGTAGGTTTGGGAGCAATTAATTCCTTAAACTCACGTGACAACCTTGTTTTACCAACTCCATTGAAAGCATAGATTAACTGTATTTTTTTGTCGCTATCCTTGAGTTGTTGTGCAATTTCTGTTAATGACTGTCCCATACTATGCCTCTATTTTTTCTTTGGGGAATTTTAACAACATATCCCTGTAATACTCATACTGCTTTTTTCGTAACGCTATCTCTTTAGGCAAACCTTCACTGATGGAGGCGGTCAGAGTGTCGAATTTGTCTAAGATGGAGACTATTTGAGCTTGTTTCTCTGGAGATGGAACAGGTATTTCGTAATTTTTTATTATTCCAGAGTTTAGATCGCCTCTAGCACCCTGCCCTAGTCCTTTAAGATTTTCATAATTTAAACTAACCCAATGAAAAACATACCTGTACAATGCTTTTTCAGGATTAATTTCCAAGCAGCAACAGTGCTGGTTTGTGGTTAAAGGGATTTTGTTGATAGCAGAACGACCTGCAGTGGCTCCAGAAATTGCGACAATGATACAATTAGCAGGAATCCATTTTGCCGCAGACTCTTCAATAGCCAAATCCGTGATTTTAATTTCGGTACTTTCGATGTCAGAGAACTTAACTTCTTGTGTTCTCAACCAGGGTATTGTGCCATTATCGTAATACCTTGGATTCCCAGCTTTTGGTGTGCCGCCAGAGTACGTTTTTATAGATACTTCCCCCAACGTTTTCCACTCAACTTCCCCCTCTTCAAAGCTCAACAGCTCATCGCGATAATAGCTATACTGCTTTTTACGAGCTGTAAGCTCTGTTGTAAGCTCTGTTGTAAGCTGGGTAAAAGTGTCTAAAATTCGAACAATCTCTTTTTGGACTGAGAGTGGGGGGATGGGGATT
Organism: Marinilabiliaceae bacterium JC017; assembly: GCA_004296775.1. GTDB lineage: Bacteria > Bacteroidota > Bacteroidia > Bacteroidales > Marinilabiliaceae > JC017. The sequence continues at coordinate 2,974 of RHGE01000135.1, read as the reverse complement.
TGGAGTTTTTTAAATCTACTTTTAGAAACATTAAAGCGTGTAACACCACTAGCGGTTTTCGCTATAGCTTTTCGCATAAAATAACTTCTAAATAGATATTTTGTGAATTCTGGTATCAAGTCTATATCAGAATTAAACCTGAGAATAAAAGAAAAACTATTCAAGTAAACTTTTTCATTAGATTTTGTTGTAACAGAAGAAGACATACCTGCTTCATTAGCAATTTCTGATGATCCTGTAAAAAGAACATCACCATATTTTACTTCATATTGGTTTTCACAAGGAGAAACCTTTACAGTTTCAAGTGTATCAAAATCAACTTCAATATTATTGAATATGTTTTTATATGATACATATTTGGAATTTCCATCTGTAAAATCAGCTTTACTCTTACCCTTAAGGCCACCAAATATTTCAGAAATATCATCTAGAGTCTTCCACTTCACGTTAACTCCTTCTAACAACTTCTCCATATAACTCATGCTTGTGCTCCTTTCTCTTCAAACTGCTCTACAGGCAGGTCAATCTCCCTAACAATTGCATCAATATCCACACGAAGCGCGTCAATTTTACTCACCGTAGCCGCAATCTCTTTGTTCAACTCTACAATATCAATCACCTCGCGTGTATCTTTCGGTTCCACATAGGAGCTTACCGAGAGGTTATAGTCGTTTTTAGCAATTTTGCTATTGTCTATTGATTTTGCCACATATTCCACGTTCTCTTTGCTGTCGAACATTTGCATAATCTTCTTAATATGGGCATCGGTAAGGACATTGTTATTGGTCTCTTTTCTAAAGAAATCCTCACCACTGGCATCAATAAACTGGGTGGTGTTTTCGCTTTTACTTTTTGAAAGAACAAGAATGTTCACCGCTATAGAAGTACCAAAAAAAAGATTGGGAGCCAGGGAGATAACGGTCTCTACATAGTTATTATCAACCAAATACTTTCTAATTTTCTGCTCGGCACCATTTCGGTAAAAGATACCGGGGAAACAGACAATGGCTGCACGGCCTTTACCCGATAGATAACTCAAGGCATGAAGCACAAAGGCAAAGTCGGCTTTCGATTTTGGGGCCAGCACGCCGGCCGGGGCAAAACGGTCGTCGTTAATAAGGGTAGGATCATCGCTACCAATCCATTTTACCGAGTAGGGCGGATTAGATACAATGGCATCAAAGGGTTTATCATCTCTCAACTGCGGATTGGTTAATGTATTACCCAGAGTAATATTAAACTTGTCGTAGTTAATGTTGTGCAGAAACATATTCATGCGCGCCAGGTTATAGGTGGTATGGTTGATCTCCTGACCAAAGAAACCATCTTCAATAATATGAGCCTCGAAGTGTTTTTTAGCTTGTAGCAGCAGAGAACCCGAACCGGCAGCAGGGTCGTAAATCTTATTCACTGTCTCCTGTTTGTGCATGGCCAGTTGTGCAATAAGTTTCGAAACACTTTGAGGGGTGAAAAACTCCCCGCCCGATTTTCCTGCATTGGCTGCGTAATTAGAGATCAAAAACTCATAGGCATCACCAAAAAGGTCGATATGGTTGTCTTCAAAATCTCCAAAGCCTAGTCCGGCTACTCCCTTAATTACAGCAGCCAAACGGCTGTTTTTATCTTCAACCGTATTCCCCAGTCGATTACTGGTGGTATCGAAGTCGGCAAACAATCCTTTAATATCCTCTTCCGACGGATAGCCATTGGCAGAGCTTTCAATGGCTGAAAAAATAGCGGCTAAATCGGTATTAAGATTGGCATTGGTGTTGGCATTTTTTGCAATATTCACAAAAAGCTGACTGGGATAGATAAAGTATCCTTTGGTTTTAATGGCATCATCTTTAATCTCAGGAGTTATCACGTCATTAGGGAGATTGGCATAATCAACACTCTCATCTCCTCCCTCAATATAGTTGGTAAAATTTTCACTAGTAAAACGATAGAAAAGAGTTCCTAATACAAACTGTTTAAAATCCCATCCATCAACAGAGCCACGAACATCGTTGGCTATTCTCCATATTTGAGCTTGTAGTTCGGCTCTTTGTGTTGTACTTGTCATTCTATTTCTTTTAATAGATCTTTTGGTTTAATTTCTAGTATCTCGGTAATTTCAAAAAGCCCTTCAAGTCTTGGTTGCTGTCTGTTTTGTACAAAGGAATTTACCCTATTGTAACTCTTCCCTGGCTTCTCAGCTAACCAAGTTTGTTTAATGCCTTTTCCCTCAAGAACATCTCTAATTCGATTCTTTTTTGTCAAATTATTTGCCCCTAAACTATGTAATTATCTCAAAACATAAGATGAAATCATCAAATTATTCAGGGTGTATCGGCAAAAAACAGCTCTTTTGCAAATTTTGGTTGTGGGTTGGCTCATGCGATTTGCAAATGCTGTTTGCGGGAGGGGTTTCCATTTTGCACTAAAGTATCATTACAGCGGCGCGGGAGAGAAAATAAATTCCTTCTAATTTGCACTATTGTTTCTTCAATAAACGTTCTCTTTTTCGCTTGCATATGCGGACATAAAGCGTATGTTTAATATCTCTGTTCGGCAAAGCGTCCCGCTTTGTCGTTTAAACCATGGCCTCTGGCCGGAAGAATAAAGTGAAATAGTTAATTCCAGTATAGATGTATCGTATTTTTCGTGCTTCTATTCGTGATGCAACCGTTGAATTATCTGGGTTAGTTCTGGGCGAGGCGTGATCGTAAATGAACTGGAGGCATAATAGTATACGTCCGGTACCATTATTCTGACAGTTCAATTGGTATAAGCCGTGGGAATTATAGCCGCGAAAAAACAAACGAATGTGCGAATTAATATACGGCCGGAGGCCGGATGGTGGCAACGAAGCGAGACGCTTCGCTGAACGTGGGGATTGTTCTTTGGTAAGTACTATACAGCTAAGCGGGGTGCTATACCGAAAAGTTACAATTCATTTTGTAACCAAATTATAAATGTTTTATTTCAGTAACTT